>DATJYC010000052.1:0-31324 GCA_035499735.1 Burkholderiales bacterium | reverse complement strand
CGCCGGCTACGGCTCGGTGCAGGTGCTGAACGGCATCTCGCTCGCGGTGAACGACGGCGAGACGGTGACGCTGCTCGGCACCAACGGCAACGGCAAGAGCACGCTCATGAAGTGCATCATGGGCATCGTGCGGCCGACGAGTGGCAGCGTGCGCGCGGTGATCGACGGCGCCGAGCACGACCTCGTGGGCCGCTCGCCCGAGGAGATCGTCGAGCTGGGGGTCTCGCTCGTTCCGGAAGGGCGGCGGCTCTTCCCGAAGCTCACCGTCGAGGAGAACCTGCTGCTCGGCGCCTCGCGCAGAACCGCGCGCGCGGCGATGGCGAAGAACCTCGCGTTCTGCTTCGAGTGCTTCCCGCGCCTCGCCGAGCGCCGCCGCCAGCTCGCCGGCAGCATGAGCGGCGGCGAGCAGCAGATGCTCACGCTCGCCCGCGCGCTCATGACCGCGCCCAAGATCCTGCTCGTCGACGAACCGTCGGTGGGCCTCGCGCCCATACTGGTGATCCACACCATCGACAAGATCCGCGAGCTGAAGGAGAGCTACCGGCTCACGGTGCTCATGGCCGAGCAGAACTTCAACCAGGCGATCCGCATCGCCGACCGCGGCTACGTGATCGTGCACGGGCGCATCGAGTACCAGGGCGGCTCGCGCGAGGACCTCGCCAACAACGAGCTGATCCACAAGCTGTACATGGGGCTCTAGAATCGGGGCGCGATGCCCGACCTGAGCTTCCTCACCCAGACCTCCACTCTGCCCTGGATCCTCGGCGCGGCGATCCTGATCGCGCTCGGCCTGATCCTGGTCCTCGCTGGGCTCACCGCGCTCTTCGCGCTGCATCCCCTGCGCTTCATGACGCGCATGCTGCTGGGGCTGCTGCTCATCGCGCTGGGGCTGCTGGAAGGCACGATCACCATCGGCATCCAGGGCTACCGCGCGCTCGCGCAGGAGGAGCTCGCCGCGCGCATCTCGATAAAGCCCTACGCGCCGCAGCGCTTCACAGCGAGGATCGTCTTTCCCGACGGCCGCATCGCGAGCTATTCGCTCTCGGGGGACGAGATCTACGTGGACGCGCGCGTCCTCAAATGGCACCCGCTCGTCAACATGCTCGGGCTGAGCACCGCCTACGAGCTCGACCGCATCGGCGGTCGCTACCGCGACGTCGAGCAGGAGAAGTCGGAGGCGCGCACGCTGTATTCGCTGGGCAAGGATAAGCCGGTCGATCTGTTCGCGCTGCGCAAGCGCTTTCCCTTCCTCGAACACTTCGTCGACGCGACCTACGGCTCGGCGGCGTTCGTGCCGGCGGCCGAGCCCGCCGAGCTCGACCTGCGCGTGTCGGCGACCGGGCTCCTCATCCGACCGGCGGCGCCCGCCAAGCCCTAGTCGAACTTGATGTTGAACTCGCGCACGAACCTGTCCCAGTGCTCGAACTCGCCGCGCACGAAGCGGTCGAGCTCCTCGGGGGTCGAGCCGACGACTTCCATTCCGACGGCCCCCAGCTTCGCGCGCACGTCGGGCTCGCGCACCGCCGCGACGAACTCGTCGTGCAGGCGCGCGATCACCGCCGGCGGCGTCCCCGCGGGCGCGAACACGCCGATCCAGTTGTAGGCCTCGAAGCCGGGAAAGCCGGACTCCGCCACCGTAGGCACGTTCGGCAGCCGAGCCGAGCGCGCGCCCGAAGTGACGGCCAGGGGTTTCAGCCTCCCCGAGGCGAAGTGCGGCCCGAGCAGGTTGAGCGTGATCGCGCAGTACTGCACCTGGTCGGCGAGCAGCGCCTGGATCGCGGGCGCGCCGCCCTTGAACGCGAGGTGCACGGCGTTGAGGCCCGAGCGCCGGCTGATCTCCTCGCCCACGAGGAAGGAGAGCGTCCCGGGTCCGGGCGAAGCGAAGTTCAGATGCCCCGGCCTCTGCCTTGCCGCCTCGATGAATTCGCGCAGGGTCGATCCCGACACCGAGGGGTTCGCGCCGACGAAGAGCGGGAAGCGCGCGAGCTGCGTCACCGGCGCGAAGTCGCGGAACGTGTCGTAGGGCAGGTTCTTGAGCGCGATGGGATTGATCGAGTGCGCGCTCAGGGGAAGGAGCAGCGTGTGGCCGTCGGGCGCTGCCTTGGCGACCGCGGCGGAGGCGATGACGCCCGACCCGCCGGGACGGTTCTCGATCACGAACGACTGGCCCAGGCGCTCGGACATCTTCGGCTGCAGAACGCGCGCGATGAGGTCGGTGGGATCGCCGGGCGCCGAGGGCAGCACCAGCGTCACCGGTCGCGAGGGAAACTGCGCCGCCGTCGGAAATGCGGCGGGAAGCGCGAGCGCGAGCGCCGCGGCGAGTAGGGCGTGCTTCATGGGTGTATCTTAAACGCCCGGTCGTGAATATCGAAACCCCCGTCCTCATCGTCGGCGGCGGGCCCGTGGGCCTGGGGCTCGCGCTCGACCTCGGCTGGCGCGGGGTCGAGTGCCTGCTCGTCGACGAGCTGGAGCGCGACGGCTACCGCACCCACCCGCGCGCGAACCTCATCAACTCGCGCACCATGGAATTCTCCCGGCGCTGGGGCATCGCCTCGCGCGTGAAGGAGGTCGGGACGCCGCCCGACTATCCGCACACGGCGATGTACCTGACCTCGATGCGCGGCCACCTCATCGCGCGCATCGAGCGGCCCGAGCACGGCGGCGACAAGAAGATCCCGTTCACGCCCGAGGCGCCGCAGCGTTGCAACCAGATCTGGTTCGACCCGGTGCTGCGCGAGCGCGCCGAAGGCTTCCCTTCGGTGAAGCTCCGCTACCGTTGGCGCTTCGACTCCTTCGTCCAGGACGGCAAAGGCGTGACCTCGACGGTGACCGATGTGGCGAAGGGCGAGACGCACATCATCCGTTCTTCCTATGTCGCGGCCTGCTGCGGCGGCCGCAGCCCGATCAGGCGGCAGCTCGGCGTCGACGCGAACGAGGGCGAGGTGCTGGGCGCGCCGCTCTCCGTCTACTTCCGCGCGAAGAACCTGTGGGACTGGCACGACAAGGGCAAGGGCGTGCTGCATTTCATCGTCGAGGCGACCGGTGTGTGGGCGACGCTGAATTCGCTGAACGGCGGCGACCTGTGGCGGGTGACGCTGCACGGCGGCGCGAAGGCGCACGGCGCCCCGGACGTTCTCGACCACAAGGCTATCCTCACGCGCATCGTCGGCTGCGAGTTCCCCTACGAGCTGATCTCGATCAGCCCCTGGGTGCGCAGAAAGCTCGTTACCGCGGCGTACCGCCACGGCCGCGTTTTCCTCGCCGGAGACTGTGCGCACCAGAACACGCCGACCGGCGGCTACGGCATGAACACCGGCATGGGCGACGCGGTGGACCTCGCGTGGAAGCTCGCGGCGACGCTCGAGGGGTGGGGCGGTGCCGCGCTGCTCGACAGCTACGACGCGGAGCGCCGGCCGGTGGCGCTGCGCAACGTCGAGGAGGCGACGCGCAACTTCCAGCTGCGCAGCTTTCCCGCGATTCCCGGGCTGCTCGAGGATTCGCCCAGGGGCGAGTTCGCTCGCGGCCGCCTGGGCGACGAGATCGTGAGGAACACCAGCCGCGAGCTGGTGTCCGACGGTATCGTCATGGGCTACCGCTACCACTCGCCGGTCGTGTGCGCGGACGCAGGCGAGCCGCCGCCGCTGCGCGTGACCGAGTACGAGCAGACGACTTTCCCCGGAGGCCGCGCGCCGCACGCCTGGCTCGCCGGCGGGCGCTCGACGCTCGATCTGTTCGGAGAATCGTTCGTGCTGCTGCGGCTGGGACGCGACGCCCCGGGGGCGGCTCCGCTCGAGCGGGCGGCGAAGCGGCGCAAGGTGCCGTTCGAGACCGTCCCGCTCGACGAGCCGGAAGCCTGCGCCCGCTACGAGCACAAGCTCGTGCTCGTGCGGCCCGACGGCCACGTCGCCTGGCGCGGCGACGAGATTCCCGCGGACGCGGACGCGATCGTTGCACGGGTCACGGGAACGCTTTAGCATGAATCGTCCAGGAGGCCAGCCATGATCAAGAAGCTGCACCACAACGCCTACCGCTGCCGCGATTCGGAGGAAACGCGCAAGTTCTACGAGGAATTCCTGGGCCTGCGCCTCGCGGGGACGCTGGAGATCACCGAGACCAAGAGCGGCCGCCAGACGCATGCGCTGCACACCTTCTACGAGCTGGGCGACGGCTCCTACCTCGCGTTCTTCGAGGTGCCCGACACGCCGTTCCAGTTCAAGCCGCAGCACGACTACGACCTGCACATCGCGCTCGAGGTCGAGCGCCCGGCGCTCGA
This sequence comes from Burkholderiales bacterium, assembly GCA_035499735.1. GTDB lineage: Bacteria > Pseudomonadota > Gammaproteobacteria > Burkholderiales > SG8-39 > VBDM01. Next base: position 27,051 of record DATJYC010000052.1, on the reverse strand, counting down.
GAAGAAGCTCGCCGAGGGCAAGGCGCGCGGCGTCGAGTCGCGCGGCGTCGCCGACCACCACTTCATCAACTCGATCTACTTCCGCGATCCGAACGGCTACGTGATCGAGCTGACCGCGAGGATGCCGAGCCACGCCCGGGAGATGGATCCGGCGAGGAACGGAGCGCGCGAGAAGCTCGACAAGTGGCAGGCGGCCAAGAAGCAGCACGCGCCGGCCTGAAGCGCAGCGACACCCGCATCCTCACCACCCACGCCGGCAGCCTCCCGCGTCCCGGGCCCCTCGTCGCGCTGCAGCTCGCGGCGAGCCGCGGCGAGGCGGTCGACCCCGGCGCGCTTTCCGAAGCGACCGAACAAGCGACAAGGCGGGCTGTAGAGCGTCAACTCGCTTGCGGGATCGACGTCGGCAACGACGGCGAGCAGCCGCGCGAGAGCTTCGTCACCTACGTGCGCTACCGCCTTTCGGGCTTCTCCGGCGAGAGCCGGCGGCCCCCGGTGCAGGACATCGCGGCGTATCCGAGCTTTCGCGCGCTCGTGCAGGGCCGGGTAAGCCTCCTGACCTCGCCGCCGCGCGCGACCGGCGAGGTGCGCTACGCGGACCGCGGGCCGCTCGAGCGCGAGATCGCCGGGTACCGCAAGGCGCTGGACGGGCAAACGCGGCGGTTTGCCGAATCGTTCTGGACCGCGCCCTCGCCCGGCATCGTCGCGAGCGCCATGCAGAACGGCCACTACGGTTCGCTTCCCGACTACGTGAGCGCGGTCGCCGACGCGCTCAGGACCGAATACGAGGCGATCGTCGCCGCTGGCTTCGTGCTGCAGATCGACGCCCCCGACCTCGCGATGGAGCGGCACCGCCTGTTCGCCGGGCGGCCGCTCGCCGAATTCCTCGATTTCGTCGAGCTCGTCGTTTCCTCGCTCAACCGCGCGCTCGCGAACGTGCCTGGCGACAGGGTCCGGCTCCACGTCTGCTGGGGCAACTACGAGGGGCCGCACACCTTCGACGTGCCGCTCGAGGAGATCGCGTCGAGGCTGTACGAGGCGAAAGCCGGCGCGCTGGTGCTGTCGATGGCCAACCCCCGCCACGCGCACGAGCACAGGACCCTGGCGCGGCTGCCCCTGCCGCAGGACTGGAACCTCGTGGCGGGCGTGATCGACACCACCACCAACTACGTCGAGCACCCGGAAGTGGTGGCCGACCGGATCGAAACCGCGGCGAAAGCGGTCGGCGATCCGCGCCGGGTGCTCGCCGGCACCGATTGCGGCTTCGACACGTCGACGGGCTTCGGCGCGGTCGCCGAGGAGATCGTGTGGGAGAAGCTGCGGGCCCTCGCCGAGGGCGCGAGGATCGCGAGCTCGCGCCTGTGGACCTGAGTCAATCGGGCGCCAAGTCGAATAGAATCCGTTCTGGGAGCGCGCCGCGGGCCGCCGCCGGAACACCAATAAGCGCCCGCGCAACAAAGAGGAGACTGCAACGATGAAACCATTGTCCGCGAACATCCGCCGCGCCGCTGCGCTGCTCGGCGCCGCCCTGCTTGCCCTTGCCCCGGGTGCCAGGGCGGCCGACCCCTACAGGATCGACGTGATCACCTCGCTCACCGGCGGCGCTTCCTTCCTCGGGAAGGGCGAGCAGCAGAGCCTCGAGTTCCTGAAGAAGTCGGTGAACAAGGCCGGCGGCATCGGCGGCCGCGACCTCGAGTTCGCGTACCACGACGACCAGTCGAGCCCGCAGACGGCGGTGCAACTCGCCACCCAGATCATGGCCGGAAAGCCCCCGGTGATCCTCGGGCCGTCGATCGTCGCGATGTGCAACGCGGCGGGCGCGCTCATGAAAAACGGCCCGGTGATGTACTGCCTGTCTCCCGGCATCCATCCCGAGAAAGGCAGCTATGTCTTCACCTCGAGCACGTCGACCTACGACCTCGCGAAGGCGCTGATGCGCTACTTCCGCGCGAAGGGCTGGACCAGGATCGCCGTCATGACCAGCTCCGACGCGAGCGGGCAGGACGCGGAGAAGGGCCTCAACGAGGCGGCGGCGATGGCCGAGAACAAGAGCATCCAGATCGTCGCGCGCGCCCACTTCAACATCACCGACGTGAGCGTCGCCGCGCAGATCGAGAACGTCAAGGCGGCCAATCCCCAGGCGTTCATCGCCTGGAGCACCGGAGCGCCGATCGCGACCGTGTTCAAGGGCATCGTGCAGGCCGGGCTCGACGTTCCGACCGCCACGACCGACGGCAACATGACCTACGCCCAGATGAAGAACTACGCCGACTTCCTGCCCAAGCAGCTCTACATCGCGAGCGCGCTGTGGGCGGCGTACGGAACGCCGGGCATCGATCCCGAGGTGACGAAGGCGCAAAAGGCGTTCTACGGGGAGTACGCCGCGACGGGCCAGAAGCCCGACCTTCCCGCGAGCATCGCCTGGAACACCGGCCTCATCGTCGTCGACTCGCTGCGCAGGCTCGGAACGAACGTCACCGCGGCGCAGCTTCGCGATCACATCGCGAACCTGAAAGGCTTCGCGGGGATCGACGGCGTGCACGACTTCCACGCGTCCCCGCAGCGGGGCCTCGGCCTCTCGGACGTGGTGGTGACGCGCTGGGACGCGGCGAAGGGCACCTGGATCCCGTTGAGCAAGCCCGGCGGCGAGCCGCTGCGCTGACTCGCCGCGCCTAGCCTCCCTCCCGCCGGGGAGGGAGACCCTCCTTGGCGAGGACGGGAACGGGCGATCGATGGAACAGGCGATCCAGACCGTCATCGGCGGGCTGCTGCAGGGAAGCGTCTTCGGCGTGGTGGCGCTCGGGTTCTCGCTCGTCTTCCGCGTCACCGGCGCGATCAACCTCTCTCAGGGCGCGTTCTGCATCGTCGGCGCGCTCGCCATGTACTCGTTCGAGGTCTCGCTCGGCTGGCCGGCGTGGCTCGCCGCAGCGGCGGCGGTGGCGGTCACCGCCGCCGCGGGCGCCGCGATCGGAGCGGCGACTTTCGTGCCGGCGCTCTCGCGGCTGCCCGTGAGCAGCATGCTGATTCTCACCGCGGGACTGCTGACGACGCTCGAAGGCCTGTCGCTCGTCGTCTGGGGCAGTCAGCCCTACGCGCTTCCGCCCTTCTCGGGCGAGGCGCCGGTGTCGGTGCTCGGCGTTCGCCTGCCGACCCAGGGGTTCTGGATCGTCGGCGCGGCCGGGGCGATCATCGCGGGCGTGTGGTTCCTGCTGATGCGCACCGCGCTCGGGCGGGGGCTGCGCGCCTGCGCGGAGAACCCGACCGCCGCCCGCCTCATGGGCATCGAAGTCCCGCGTATGACGCTCTTCAGCTTCACGCTCGCCGCTCTCATCGCCGGCGTCGGCGGCCTCGTGGTCGCGCCGATCCTGTCGTTCCAGTTCGACACCGGGCGGCTGTTCACCATCTCGGGATTCAGCGCCGTCGCGATCGGCGGCCTCGGGTCGCTCGCGGGCTCGGTCGCGGGGGGCGAGCTGCTCGGGGTCGCCCAGCAGCTCGCCGCGGGCTACATCTCGTCGCTGTTCGCGAGCGGCATCGCGCTCGCGCTCCTCATCCTCACGCTCCTGGTGCGCCCGAGCGGCCTCTTCACGGCGAGGCGAACGCGCCGCGAGGACGTGCGCGACGAGCACCGCATCTACCACCCGGTTGTGCGGCTGAGAGGCCGGCGCGCGGTCGTCTTCGGCCTGGGCGCGGTCGCGGCGCTCGCGCTGCTGCCGTGGATCGTGCCGGCGGGCCTGATGAGCTCGATCGTCATCACCGGCATCCTTTTCATCGGCGTGCTGGGCCTCGACGTCCTCATGGGCTACTGCGGGCAGGTGAGCCTCGGCCAGGCGGGCTTCATGGCAGTCGGCGGCTACACCGCCGCCATCCTCGCGACCCACTACGGCTGGCCGCCGCTCGCCGGGATCGCCGCGGGCATCGCGCTGTCGCTGGCCTGCGCGGTCGCGCTCTCGCTCGTCACCATGCGCCTGCGCGGGCACTACCTCGCGCTCGCGACGCTCGCCTTCGGACTGCTCGTCGACTCGCTCACCGTCGGCATGACCGAGACCACCGGCGGTCCTTCCGGCCTCGTCGGCGTGCCCTCCTTCTCCGTCGGCCCGCTCGACTTCGGCTCGCCGCTCGCGATGTACTATCTCGTCGCCGCCCTGACCGTGGTCCTCGTCCTCGCGCTCCTCGGGGGGATCCGCTCGGGCTTCGGCCGCGCGCTTCAGGCGGTGCGCACCGACCAGACGGCCGCCGCGGCGCTCGGCATCGACGTGCCGCGCTACAAGATGGCGGCGTTCGCGATCAGCGCTGCGCTCGCGTCGCTTTCGGGCAGCCTGTACGCCTTCTACTTTCACTTCCTCTCGCCGGAGATGGTCGGCACGGCGCGCTCGCTCGAGATGATCGCGATGCTCGTCGTCGGCGGCGAGGGCACGCTGGTCGGGTCGCTCTTCGGCGTCGCGCTCCTGACGCTGCTGCCGACGATCTTCCAGCCGCTCGCTCTCTACAAGACGCTGGCCGAAGGGCTGCTGCTCGTGCTAGCGGTGCGTTACCTTCCCGGCGGGATCTTCGGCACGCTCGCGCAGCGGTTCCTCGCCCCGACGGCGCGCGCGGCGGGGAGCGTCCGGTGAGCGCGCCGGCGCTGGAGGCGGTCGGCCTCGAGAAATCCTTCGGCGGCGTGCGCGCGGTCAACGACGTTTCATTCTCGGTTCCCGAGGGCAGCCTCACGGCGCTGATCGGCCCGAACGGGGCCGGCAAGACGACGCTCTTCAATCTCGTCACGCGGCTCTACGAGCCCGACGCAGGCGAAGTGCGCTTCTGCGGCCGGCCGCTCGCGGGCCTTTCGCCGGCGGGGATCGCCTCGCTCGGCCTGGTGCGCACCTTCCAGGCGGCGCGGATCTTTCCGGGGATGACCGCCCTCGAGAACGTCCTCGCCGGCGCGCACCTGCACGTGCGCTCTCCGGCCTGGCGCCAGATGCTGTGGCTGCCCGCCGCGCGGCGCGAGCAGCGCGAGCTGGTGCGGAGCGCCGACGCCCTGCTCGATCTCGCCGGGCTCCTGCCTTTCCGCGACGCCGCCGCGACCGACCTGCCGATGGGCGCGCAGAAGCTGCTCGAGGTGATCCGCGCCCTGATGGCGCGGCCGCGCGTGGTGCTGCTCGATGAGCCGGCCGCGGGCCTGAACGACGCCGAGACGGCGGAGCTCGCCGCGCTCCTGCGCGCGGTGCGCTCGAGCGGCGTCACCGTGGTCGTCGTCGAGCACAACATGTCGCTCGTGATGGGCGTCGCCGACCGGGTGATCGTCGTCGACCTGGGCGCGGTGGTCGCCTCCGGAACGCCCGCCGAGATCCAGGGCAACCCGCGCGTGATCGAGGCCTACGTCGGCCGGGAGGGGGCGTGACGCTCGAAACGAGGTCGCTTTCCACCGGCTACGCGGGACGCGCGGTCGTGCACGCGGTCGACCTCGCGCTGAAGGAAGGCGAGATCGTCGCGCTGGTCGGCGCCAACGGCGCGGGGAAGTCGACGCTCGCCAAGGCGATCTCGGGGCTGCTGCCCGCGCTCTCGGGACGAATCCTCCTCGACGGAGCGCCGATCGAGAGGACCTCGCCTGCCGAGCGCGTGCGCCTGGGGATCGCGCACATTCCCGAGGGACGGCAGGTGTTCTCCGGGCTGTCGGTCGCGGAGAACCTGCGGCTCGGCGCGTGGGTGCACCGCGGTGCCCTGAGCGAATCCGAGACGGAAAGACGCATCGAGCGCGCCTGCGAGGCGTTCCCGGCGCTTCTCGAGCGGCTGCAGCAGCCCGCGGGCACGCTCTCGGGCGGCCAGCAGCAGATGCTCGCGATCGCGCGCGGCCTGATGGCCGATCCGCGCTACCTCGTGCTCGACGAGCCCTCGCTCGGCCTCTCTCCGATCCTGGTGGTCGAGATCTTCCGCATGATCGAGGCGCTGCGCTCGCGCGGAATCGCGATTCTCCTTTCCGAGCAGAACGCGCGCATGAGCCTCGCCATCGCCGACCGCGCCCTGGTGATCGAGACCGGCCGGGTCGCGATCGAAGGCGCGGGGCGCGAGCTGCTCGGCCGCCGCGACGTCACCGAACGCTATCTCGGCGTCGGCAGGGGCGTCGGCGCGAGCGACGGCGGCCGCAGCGCGCGCCTGACCGAGGGCTTGCGGCAGATTTTCGCGGGGCGCTAGGGCGCGGCGACCGGCCTGAACTTCTGCACGCGCTTCCCGCTGGCAACCTCCGTGAGAAAGAGGTTGCCCCTGGAGTCGACCGCGATGTTGTGCACGTAGAGGAACTCGCCCGCGAAGCGTCCGGGCCTGCCGAAGCTCGCCACGACCTTTCCGGATTGGCGCTCGACCGTGCGCACCTCGTCGTTCGTGCCGTCCGCGAGGTAGAAGTATTTCTGCTCCGGGTCGGTCGAGAGCACCAGATCCCAGGATGATCCCGACCCGAGCGTCTTCTCCTCGAACACGAACTGCTTCACGAACGCCCCGTCCTTCCTGAACACCTGGACGCGGTTATTGGCCCGGTCGCACACGTAGACCAGGCCGTCTCTTGCGAGGCGCACGCAGTGAACGGGGTTTGCGAACTGCGGCGACTCCGGGTTGTACATCGGCAGCTTCTCGTCGCTCGGGACCTTGCCGTAGGCGCCCCAGTGGCGCTTGTACGCGCCGCTCGCCGCGTCGAGCACGATGACGCGCTTGTTGCCGTAGCCGTCGGCGACGTAGAGCTCGTTCGCCTGCGCGTCGAGCTGCATGTGCGCCGGCCGCCCGAGCTGGGTCTTCGAGTTGCTGCCCTCGCTCGCGCCGGCGTGCCCGATCTGCATCAGGAACTTGCCGTCGGGGGTGAACTTGAGGATCTGGTTGTCCTTGGGATCGTTGCCGCCGATCCAGACGTTGCCCTGCGGGTCGATATAGATGCCGTGCTCGTTCTCCGGCCACTGGTAGCCCTGCCCCGGACCGCCCCAGGCGCGCACCACGTTGCCGTCGGGGTCGAACTCGATCACCGATGGCGCGGGCACGCAGCACTTCGCGCGCGGCGGATTGAAGGCGGCGCCCTTCTCCTCGTCGACCAGCGTCTTCGGGCGCTGGATGATCCACACGTGGTCGCGCGCGTCGACGGCGACCCCGGCGACCTGGCCGAGGATCCAGTTGTGGGGCAGCGGCTTCGGCCAGGACGTATCGACCTGGAAGCCGCCCGAGGGCGCGCGCGTGGGGACCTGGGCACAACCGAGAAGGACAAGCGCAGCAGCGAAGACGAGCTTCTTCATATGATCTCCCCTATTTCACTTTCCCCAGGGCGCGCAGCACCACCTCGGGCGTGATCGGCTGCTGCGTCACCTTCGCGCCCAAAGGACGCAGCGCGTCGTTCACCGCGTTCATGATCGCTCCCGGCGCGCCGCCGGTGCCGGCTTCGCCCGCGCCCTTGGCGCCGAGCACCGAGGTCTTCGTCGGCGTCTGCACGTGGGCGCACACGATGTCGGGCATCTCCGCCGCCATCGGCACGAGGTAGTCGGCCATGGTCGCGTTCAGGAGCTGGCCGCGGTCGTCGTAGAGGCAGTGCTCGTAGAGCGCGCCGCCGATGCCCTGCACGATTCCGCCGCGCGCTTGCTCATCCACCAGCTTCGGGTTGATGACCCGCCCGCAGTCGTCGACGCACCACATTTTGAGAAGCCTGACGAAGCCCGTCTCGGTGTCCACTTCGAGGTGGCAGCCTTGGGCGCCGTTGCTGAATACGAAGGCGTAGTCCTTGACCCGGTAATGGCGCGTGACCACGAGCTCCGGCTGGAAGTCGACCGGCAGCTCGTTGCCGCGGTAGTAGCAGATGCGCGCCAGCTCGGCGAGCGTGAGCCCCTGCTCGGTGCCCTTCTTCACCACCTTGCCGTCGGCGATGTCGAGCTCGGCGGCGCTCGTCTTCAGGATCACCGCGCCGACCTCGAGGATGTTCCGCTTCAATGCGAGGCTCGCCTGCAGCACCGCCTCGCCGCCGATCCCCGCGGCGCGCGACGCCCAGGTGCCGCCGCCGTAGGGCACCTTGTCGGTGTCGCCGGTCAGCACCTTGACGCAGCTCATCTCGACGCCGAGGGCGGTCGCGGCGATCTGCGCCATGATGGTCTCGGTGCCCTGGCCCTGCTCGGTGACGCCGGTCGCGGCGATGATGGAGCCGTTCGCGTCCAATTTGATCGTGCAGCCGTCCTGCGCGGCGATGCGCGCGCCCCCGACGCCGTAGAACATGGGGCTGGGGTTGGTCACCTCGATGAAGGAGGAAAGCCCGATGCCGCGGTAGACGCCTTTGTTCCTGAGCTCCGCCTGCTCGCGTCGGAGCTGATCGTAGTCCATCAGCCCGAGCAGCTTGTCGATGCACGCGTGGTGCGACAGCGCCTCGAAGCGCATGCCCGAGGGCGACTTGCAGGGATAGGCGTCGTCGGGGATGAGGTTCTTCTTCCTCATCTCCGCCGCGTCGATCCCCAGCTTCGCCGCCGCCTGCTCGACCATGTGCTCGGCGACCGCGATCGCGATCGGGTGCCCCACCGCGCGGTACTGGCACATCATGTTCTTGTTCTGGAAGACGACGGTGCCCTTCGCGCGGTATTCCTTGTGCTTGTAGGGACCGCCCGTGAGGTTGAGGATCTGGTTGCACTCGACCCCCGATGAGCGCGGGAACATCGAATACGGCCCGACCCCCGTGAGGTCGTCGATCTCCAGCGCCAGCATGTTGCCCTCGCGGTCGACCGCCAGCTTCGCGCGCACGCGGTGGTCGCGCGCGTGGATGTCGGAGAGGAACGATTCGTAGCGGTCGGCGGTGAACTTCACCGGGCGGTTGAGCATGAGCGAGAGCGCGCACGCCGCGATCTCGTCGCCGTAGGTGTGGATCTTGATGCCGAAGGAGCCGCCGACATCGCGCGCGACGATGCGCACGCGGTGCTCGTCGAGCGACAGGCGGCTCGCGACGATGCCCTGCACCATGTGCGGCGACTGGCCGCAGTGATACACGGTCATCGACTCGTCGGCGCGGTTGTAGTCGGCGAGGATGGCGCGCGGCTCCATGGTGACGCCGGTGTGGCGGCCGAAGTGGATCGTGTCTTCGACTACGAGGTGCGCGGCCCTCATGACCGCATCGACGTTGCCGGTGTCCACGGTGCGCGTGAAGCACAGGTTGCTGTCGAACTCCTTGTGGATTTTCGGCTCGGAGGGGTCGAGCGCGCGCTCGGCGTCCAGCGCCGCGGGCAGCTCCTCGTAGTCGACCTCGACCGCCTCCGCGGCGTCCTCGGCCTGGGCGCGCGACTCGGCCACCACCGCGACGACCGGCTCGCCCTGCCAGCGGGCGACGTCGACGGCGAGCGGGTACTGCGGCGGCGAGCGCATGCCTTGAAGATGCGTGAGCACGCCCACGTAGGGTTTTACGACCATCGCGATCTCGGCGCCGGTGACGATGCGCACCACGCCCGGCATCGCCGCGGCCTTCTTCGACTTGACGGCGACGATCCTCGCGTGAGCGTGGGGCGAGCGCAGGTAGGCGACGTGCACCATGCGCGGCAGCACGATGTCATCGACGAACTGGCCTCTCCCCTGGGCGAGGCGGCGCGCGTTCGGGCGCGTCACCGAGCGGCCGACGTAGCTGTTGGGGGCATCGAAGTTGAGCGTTTTCGTGGTCTCGTCGAAGCCGCTCATCGCGCTCTCCCCGCGCGCGCCTTCGCCACCGCCTCGATCGCGTCGACGATCGCCTGGTAGCCGGTGCAGCGGCAGTAGTTGCCCGAAAGATATTCGCGTATCTGCTCGCGCGAAGGATTCGGGATATCTCGCAGCAGGGACTGCGCGGCGATGAGGATCCCGGGCGTGCAGAAGCCGCACTGCAATGCGTTCGTCAGGACGAAGGCGCTCTGCAGCTCCTCGATCTCGCGCGACTCGGAGAGCCCCTCGACCGTGTCGACCTTGCAGCCGTCCGCCTGCACGGCGAACATGAGGCAGCCGCGCACGATCTCGCCGTCGACCCTCACGGTGCACGCGCCGCACACGCCGTGCTCGCAGCCGAGGTGGGTGCCGGTCAGCTCGAGCTCGGTGCGCAGGAAGTCGGCGAGACTCATGCGCGCCGGAACCGAGCGTTTCACGCGCTCGCCGTTGACCGTCAGCTCGATCTCGACGGTTTCGACGGGAGCGTTCACGCCAGCTCCTTGAGCACCCGGCCGGCGAGCACTTTGGCGAGATGCAGCTTCATCGCGGCGGACGCGTGGAGATCGGCTCGAGGCGCCAAGGTCTCGACCTTCGAGAGAACGCCCTCGACCGTGTCCGCCTCGATGACTTCCGGTCGATCGCCGACTCCGAAAAAAGCGGCGCGCAACTTCGTCGAGCGGTGCGCCGCGATTCCGACCATTGCATAATCGCCCTGCCTGCGGGCCAGCTCGCCGAACGCGGATTTCGATCCGGGCTTGGGCAGAGGGAATTCTGCAGCGACCAGGAGCTCGCCGGGTTTCAGCGCGGTCGCGTACAGGCCCTTGAAGAAATCCTCCGCGGCGACCCGGCGCTCGCCTTTCTTTCCGGCGATCACGAACGTCGCTTCGAGCGCAAGCGCGCACGCGGGCAGCTCGGCCGCGGGGTCGGCGAGCGCGCAGCTCCCGCCGAAGGTGCCGCGGTTGCGGATCGCTGGATGCGCGATGTGCGGCATGGCGGCGGCGACGAGGGGCAGATGCTTCGCGACGTCGGGCGAGCGCTCGAGCTCGACGTGGCGGGTGAGCGCGCCGATGCGCACGTGGGTCTTCGTCACCCTGATGCCCGAGAGCGCGGCGATGCGGTTGATGTCGACCAGCACCCTGGGCGCGGCGACGCGGAAGTTCAGCATCGGCACGAGGCTCTGCCCGCCCGCGAGCACGCGCGCGTCGTCCTTGTGCCTGTCGAGCAGGGCGAGCGTCTCGGCGACGCTCGCCGGCCTCGCGTACGCAAAGCGCGGTGCTTTCATCTCCTCTCCCCGGTACCGTATTATGCAGCATAGCTTTCGAGGAGGTCTCCATGGAATTCCACGAAACCCTGCGGCGCCGCGGCTACTCGAAGAAGGAGATGCTGAAGCGCGTCGCGCGCTTCAAGAAGCTGAAAGGCTCCGACGGCGGGCTGCCCGACTCGAAGATGCCGGGCTGCGAGCGCATCCTCTACAACGTCATCGGCTTCCAGCCGCCCAAGGTCGAGCGCGGCGGCAAACAGTCGCCCGTGGGTCGGAAGGCTGCGCGCATGGCCGCGATCAAGATCTCCGAGGGCTTCAACCTCGGCTATTGCCGCGCCAAGCCGGGCAAGGGGCCGATGCTGCACAACCACGACACGAACGAAACCTTCATCTGCATGACCGGCACCTGGCGCGCGCTCTGGGAGAATCCGAAAGGCGGCCTCGAGCACGTCGATCTCAAGCCTCTCGACCTGATCTCGTTTCCGCCGGGGGCGATCCGGCGCTTCATGAACGTCACCCGCGGGCCGAAGAACAGGTACTCGACCCTGATGTTCGTCATCGGCGGCAACGCGCCGAGCTCGGAGTTCACCTCCAAGTCGATGCGGGAGATAGAAGAAGCGGGCGCCCTGTAGCGCGGAAAGGCGGGGAAGTCATGATCGAAATCGCGGCATGGGTGGCGTCGGCGCTCGTCTTCCTGACGTTTTTCATGAAGACGATGATCCCGCTGCGGGTCGTCGCGATCGTGAGCAACGTCGCGTTCATCGGCTACGCGCTGCTCGGCCTGCAGTACGGGATCTTCGACAAGCTGCTTCCGATCCTCGTGCTCCACGTGCTGCTGCTGCCGCTCAACGTCTTCCGCCTGTGGCAGATGAAGCACGTGACGAGGAAGTTCTCCAGCGCAGCTACGAACCAGGTGCTGATCGAGCGCCTCGTCCCCTACATGAAGCGGGAGGCCTTCGCCCAGGGGAACGCTCTTTTCAGGAAGGGCGACGCCGCGGACAAGATCTACTTCATCGAGTCGGGCGCGGTCGAGGTTCCGGAGGTGAGAAGGGTGCTCGCCAAGGGCTCGGTCTTCGGGGAGGTCGGGATATTCACGCCCCACCTGAGACGCTCGGCGAGCGCGATCTGCGCGCAGGCGTCGGTCGTGTACAGCATCCATCGCGACGAAGTCCTGCAGCTCTACTACCAGAACCCCGAGTTCGGCTTCGTGATCGTGCGGCTGCTTTCGCGCTACGTGTCGGAGAACGTCGATACGATCATGGAGTTCGCGCAGGGCAATGACCTGCCCGCGGGCGCGCTCGGCTAGCCGACGTTCTTCCTCAGGAACTCCAGCGTGCGCGAGCGCGCGGTCCTGGCGCTCTCGGCGTGATACGAAGCGCCCACGTCGCGGTTGAACGCATGCCCGGCGGCGTAGGTGAAGGATGTCACCTCGGGATGCTCGCCTAGGAATTTCTTGACGCCGTCGATCGGGATCCCCTGGTCCTGCTCGCCCCAGTGACTCATCACCGGGCACTTCGGTTTTTCGGCCGAGTTCGCGACGATGCCGCCGCCGTAGTAGGTGACCGCGGCGGAGAGGCCCGGAAGGCGCGAGGCGCACATCCACGACACTGTGCCGCCCCAGCAGTAGCCGACGATGCCGGCCTTGCCCGCGGATTTGACGCTCGCGAGCGCGGCGCCCGCGTCGAGGATCGTCTTGTCCCACTGCAGCTTGGGAGGGAAGGTCCGCCCGCGCTCGATGTCGGCCTGGGTGTAGCCGGTGTCGAACCCGCGCTCGACGCGGTCGAAGAAGGCGGGCGCGATGACCAGGTAGCCGTCGGCGGCGTAGCCGTCGGCGACGCTCCGGATGTGGCCGTTGACCCCGAAGATCTCCTGCACCACGATCAGGCCGCCGCGCGGCTTGCCCTTGGGCTCCGCGCGCCAGGCGCCGAGCTTGTGGCCGTCGCCGGCCGTCAGTTCGATCATCTTGCCCACTTTCGCTCTCCTGTCGGATTTCCGGGAGCGCAAAGTGTACTTCGTTCTTTGGCATAATGTCGCCGATCACCACGCTGGGAGCGCGCCATGCCCGTCACCGAGCTCAACCACTTTCTCATCCGCTGCAACGATCTGGAGCGCAGCAAGGACTTCTACTGCAAGGTGCTCGGCTTCGAGGTGATGCCGCGGCCCGACTTTCCGTTCCCGGGCTACTGGCTCGGCATCAACGGCAAGATCCAGGTTCACATGGCGCAGGCCGGCGTGCCGAACTCGCAGCTCTACTACCTCGGCAGCCCGAAGAATGCCGCGACGAGCAACTCCGGCGTGATCGACCACGTCGCCTTTCTCGCGACCGATCCGGACCGGTTCGTGAAGCACCTGAGCGACCTCGGCGTCGCCGTGCGGCCGCGCAATTTCCCCGAGTCGCAGCTCTACCAGCTGTTCATCAAGGATCCCGACGGCCTCACCATCGAGCTCAATTTCTTCGGCGTGACCAAGGCGCCCGACTGGGGCGGCGAGGACTACTCGAAGATGCCGAGGGCGGCGGCGAAGAAGAAGACGAAAGCGAAAGCCAAGGCCCTCGCGTGAACGCTCCGCAGTCCCTGCGAAAAGGCGGCGCGGGGTTCGCCGGCGTCTCCCACGAGGAGGCCATGGCGCGGGCGCGCGCGCTCGTTCCGGCGCTGCGCGCGCGCGCGGCGGCCTCCGAGTCGGCGCGCACGATGCCGCCGGAGACGATCGCCGACCTGAACGCGAGCGGGGTCGTACGCACGATGCAGCCGAAGCGCTGGGGCGGAATGGAGCTCGATTACGTCGCCTACGTGGATTTCCCGATGGAGCTCGCGCGCGGCGACGCCTCCGTCGGCTGGAATCTCGCGAACCTGCAGATCCACCACTGGATGCTCGCGCTGTACGACGAGCGCGCGCAGAAGGAGGTCTGGGACGGGAACCCCGACGCGTTCATCGCCTCGGGCATCGCCTTCCCGCAGGGCCAGGGACGGCGTGTCGAGGGCGGCTTCGTGGTCTCGGGCAGGTGGAACTTCTCGAGCTGCTCGAACATCGCCGACTGGAACATGCTCGCCGTCACGGTGAAGGACGGCGACAAGGCGGTCGATTACCGCATGTGCCTGCTGCACAGGTCCCAGTACCAGGTGATCGACGACTGGAAGGTGCTCGGCATGCGCTCGACCGGCAGCATGACGGTGACGGCGAAGGACGTGTTCGTCCCGGAGCACAGGGCGCTCTCCATGACCACCACGCGCGGCGGCGCGGAATTCCCGGGCGCGAAGGTCAACCGCAACCCGGCGTACCAGGTCCCGACCAACCCGCTCCTCGGCCACGGCATCGGCGCCTGCGCCGTGGGCAACGCGCAGGCCGCGCTCGAGCTCTCGGTCGAGGCGGTGAAGCAGCGGAGCACCAACTACACCGGCGCGAAGATGCGCGACTTCCAGGCGGTGCAGCTGCGCGTCGGCGCGGCCGGCGCCCGGGTCGACGCCGCGCGCCTCATCCTGCGCAACGACTGCATCGAGGCGCAGGGAATGGCCGCGCGCGGCGAGATCGCGGACGCGCCGAAGAAGCTCTCGTGGAAGCGCAACCTCGCCTACGCCGTGAACCTGTCGACCGAGGCGGTCGACCTGCTGCACGCGATGGCGGGCGCGAACGGCATCTACGAGACGTATCCGCTCGAGCGCCTGTTCCGCGACGCGCACTCGCTCGCCGGGCACATCAGCTTCAGCTTCGACGCGCAGGCCTCGGCCTGGGGCCTCGCGGCCCTCGGCGGCGAGGTCGTGAACCCCACTCTCTAGCGCCGATGAGAATCTGTCGCTTCGACAAGGACCGCCTCGGCATCGTCGAGGGAGACGAGGTGCTCGACGTCACGAAGGCGCTCGAGGCGATCCCCGAGCAGCGCTGGCCGCTGGCCCAGGGCGATCCGTTCATCCTTCATTTCCGGAAGGTGCTCGCCGCGGCGAAGAAGCTCGCGCCCAGGGCCAAGAGAAAGAAGCTCGCGAAAGTGAAGCTGCTCTCGCCGGTGGCGAACCCCGGCAAGATCATCGGCGCGCCCATCAACTACAACGACCACATCGCCGAGTCGATCAAGGACCCGGGCATCGCCCACGGCCGCACGAACATCCAGAAAGGCATCGGCGAATGGGGCCTCTTCCTCAAGGCCGGTTCCTCGCTCATCGGCTTCGGCGAGGCGATCCGCCTGCGCTGGCCCGAGCGGCGCAACGACCACGAGGTGGAGCTCGCGCTCGTGATCGGCAAGCGCGGCAACAAGATCCCGAGGGAAAAGGCTCTCGAGCACGTGTGCGCCTACGCGATCGGCCTCGACATGACGGTGCGCGGGCCCGAGCTCCAGTGCTTCCGCAAGTCGATCGACACCTACAGCGTGCTCGGTCCCTGGCTGACGACCGCCGACGAGATCGCCGACCCGAACAGGCTCGATCTGTCGATCACGGTCAACGGCGAGATCCGGCAGAAGTCGAACACGCGATACCTCGTCTACGACGTCGAGCGCCTGATCGAGTTCGGCTCTTCGATGTATACGCTCCATCCCGGCGACATCATCATGACCGGGACGCCCGCCGGCGTCGCGCCGGTCAAGCCGGGCGACATCCTGCACGCCTGCGTCGAGGGCGTCGGCGAAGGCGACGTGCGCATCGCGCCCGCCTATGCCTGAGCGCTTCGCGGCGATCGGAGGGGGCATGCCCGCGGAGAAATCAGTGCTGACGCCCGAGCTGCGCCTCGACGTGCAGGAGTTCTACGCGCGCTACGCCGAGTGCCTCGACGGCGGCCGGCTGCAGCAGTGGCCGGAGTTCTTCCTCGAGGCCTGCGTCTACCGCGTCACCACGCGGCGCAACCTGCGGCTCGGGCCCGAGGAGGACCTTGCGTGCGTGACCACGCGCGCCGCGATGTTCGACCGCATCGTCGCGATCGGACAGTCCGAGGACTACGAGCCGCACATGCAGCGCCACACGATCTCCAACTTCCGCATCCAGGCGGCCTCCGCGCAGGAGCTGCGCGCCCAGGCGAACTTCCAGATACTGCGCAGCTTTCCCGACCGCAACACCGAGTTCTTCGTCTCGGGCAGCTACAACGACCGCATCGCGGTGTCGGCCGGGCGTCTGCATTTCCGGGAGAAGATCTGCGTGCTCGACTCCGATATCGCGCCCACCGCGCTCGTCTATCCGATATGAGCCCGGCCGTGAGATATTGCACTGCGTCAAATTGACGCGCAGGGCGGGTTTCCCTTAAAATTCTGCGGTTTTTTGCAGCGGGGTGGGGCGTGTGGCAGGTCTTCCGCCCGGTGATCGGGTTGCAGATTGCGTGCACCGCCGCTGCAAGTCTGCTGTCGGCCTGGCTCGCCGGGATACACGGCGCGATCTCCGCGGCATTGGGAGGCTCGATAGGCGTCATCGCCGGCCTGGCTTTCGTCGCTCTGGCGGCGCGCAGCAAACCGCAGTCTGCAGGGGAGGCGCTTTACGCCGCCTTGAGGGCCGAGGCCGTCAAGGTGATCCTCATGGTCGTCCTCCTGTGGGCCGTGTTGGCGACGTACAGGAACGTCGTTGCGATCGGGCTGGTGGGCACATTCATCGCCTCCGCCCTGGTTTTCACTTTTGCAGCATGGGTTCGCGCAAAGTAGGGTTGACCGAGAGTTTCGAGCAATGGCCGCCGAGCAAGAAGCACTGACCCCGGGTTCCTACATCGGCCATCACCTCGCGTTTTTCGAGAAGCCCGTGGGCCAGGGCGGCTTCTGGACGCTCAACCTGGATTCGCTGCTGGTGTCCGTTCTGCTCGGCGTCGTCGGCATCGGCTTCATCTGGTGGGTGGTGCGCGGCGCGACCTCCGGCGTGCCGAACAAGCGCCAGGCCTTCGTCGAGCTCGCCTGCGAGTTCGTCGACAAGCAGGCGAAGGACATCTTCCACGGCGACCGCAGCTTCATCGCGCCCGCCGCGCTCACCGTGTTCGTGTGGGTGCTGCTGATGAACGCGATGGACTTCCTGCCCGTCGACATGATGGGATGGATCACGCACCCGTTCGCGCCGCACGGCTTCCGCATCGTGCCCACCGCCGACGTCAACACCACGTTCGCGCTCGCGCTTTCGGTGTGGCTGCTGATGATCTACTTCTCGATCGCGGTGAAGGGGGCGGGCGGCTGGATCCACGAGCTGTTCTGCGCGCCCTTCGGGTCGAACCCGCTGCTGTGGCCCGCGAACCTGCTGTTCAACCTCGTCGAGTACATCTCCAAGCCGCTGTCGCACGCGCTGCGGCTGTTCGGCAACATGTACGCGGGCGAGATCATCTTCCTGCTGCTGTGGATGATGGCGGGCGCCGGCCTCGCCGGGACCGTGTTCGCGGTGCCGCTCGCCCTCGCCTGGGCGATCTTCCACATCCTCATCGTCGTGCTGCAGGCGTACATCTTCATGATGCTCACCATCGTCTACATCTCGATGGCGCATGAAAGTCACTAACCAACGAAGCTCTAGAAAGGGAAACGCATAATGGAAAAGCTCCAGCTCGTCGCCATGATCCAGGCCTACACGGGCATCGGCATCGGCCTCATGGTCGGCCTGGGCGCGCTCGGTGCCTGCGTCGGCGTGGGCATCATGTGCAGCCGCTTCCTCGAAGGCGCGGCGCGCCAGCCCGAGATGATCCCGGCGCTGCAGGCGAAGGTGTTCCTGCTGCTCGGCCTGATCGACGCCTCGTTCATCATCGGCCTGGGCATCGGCATGTTCTTCGCGTTCGCCAACCCGCTGCTCGGCGCGCTGGGCGGATGAACATCACCCTCACGCTGATCGCGCAGGGCCTCGCCTTCGCCCTGTTCATCTGGTTCTGCGTCAAGTTCATCTGGCCGCCGCTGACGCGCGCCATCGAGGAGCGCCAGAAGACGATCGCCGACGGGCTCGCCGCGGGCGAGCGCGGCAAGCAGGAGCTGGAGGCGGCCGGCAGGCGCGCGACCGAGGAGCTGGCGAAGGCGCGCGACCGCGTCGGCGAGATCATAGCCTCGGCCGAGAAGCGCGACTCGCAGATGCTCGACGAAGCCAAGGCCGAGGCGAAGGCCGAGGCCGACCGCATCATCGCCGGCGCCAAGGCCGAGATCGACCAGCAGGTCGCGCGCGCGAAGGAGGCGCTGCGCGAGCAGGTCGCGGCGCTCGCCGTCGCGGGCGCCGAGAAGATCCTGCGCCGAGAGGTCGACGCGAAAGCGCACGCCGAGATGCTCAACCAGCTGAAGCGCGAGATCTGATGGCCGAAACCGCCACCGTCGCCAGGCCCTACGCCGAGGCCGTCTTCGCGCTCGCCGACAAGGCGGGCTCCGCGGCCAACTGGCTTTCGATCCTCGGAACCATGGCGCAGGTGGCCTCGAATCCCGAGATGCAGGCCTGCATCGGCAACCCGAACGTCGGCCCGAAGGCGCTCTACGACCTGTTCATCGCGCTGTGCCGGCAGGACTTTCCCGCCGAGGCGCGCAATTTCGTGCGCGTGCTGATCGCGAACGACCGGCTCGGGCTGCTGCCCGAGATCCGCGCCCAGTTCGGCGAGCTGAAGAACGCGCGCGAGGGCGTGCTCGAGGCCGTGATCCGCACCGCCTTCCCGCTCGACAACGCGCAGACCAACGCGCTGGTCGCGGACGTGTCGCGCCGATTCAAGCGCCGCGTGCAGCCGCGCGTCGTCGTGGACAAGGAGCTGATCGGCGGCGTGCACATCACCGTCGGCGACGAGGTCATCGACGGCTCGGTGCGCGGCAAGCTCGAGTCCATGGCGACGGCACTGAAAGGTTAACGAAGGAGCAAGAATGCAACAGCTCAAGCCATCCGAAATCAGCGACCTGATCCGCAGCAAGATCGAGAACCTCACGCTCGCCGCGGACGTTCGCACCCAGGGGACGGTGGTCACCGTCACCGACGGCATCTGCCGCATCCACGGCCTGTCCGACGTGATGCAGGGCGAGATGCTCGAGTTCCCGAAGAACACCTTCGGCCTCGCGCTCAACCTCGAGCGCGACTCGGTCGGCGCGGTGATCCTGGGCGAGTACCAGCACATCACCGAGGGCGACACCGTCAAGTGCACCGGGCGGATTCTCGAGGTGCCGGTCGGCCCCGAGCTGCTCGGGCGCGTGGTGAACTCGCTCGGCGCGCCGATCGACGGCAAGGGCCCGGTCAACGCCAAGGCGAGCGACGTCATCGAGAAGGTCGCGCCCGGCGTGATCGCGAGGAAGTCGGTGTCGCAGCCTGTGCAGACCGGCCTGAAGGCGATCGACTCCATGGTGCCGATCGGCCGCGGCCAGCGCGAGCTGATCATCGGCGACCGCCAGACCGGCAAGACCGCGGTCGCGGTCGACACCATCATCAACCAGAAGGGCAAGGACCTGATCTGCGTCTACGTCGCGATCGGGCAGAAGGCCTCGACGATCTCGAACGTGGTGCGCAAGCTGGAAGAACATGGCGCGATGGCGTACACCATCATCGTCGCCGCGTCGGCCTCGGAGTCCGCGGCGATGCAGTACATCGCGCCCTACTCCGGCTGCACCATGGGCGAGTACTTCCGCGACCGCGGCCAGGACGCGCTCATCATCTACGACGACCTCACCAAGCAGGCGTGGGCGTACCGGCAGATCTCGCTCTTGCTCCGCCGCCCGCCGGGGCGCGAGGCCTATCCCGGCGACGTGTTCTACCTGCACTCGCGGCTGCTCGAGCGCGGCGCGCGCGTCAACGAGGAGTACGTCGAGAAATTCACGAAGGGACAGGTCAAGGGCAAGACCGGCTCGCTCACCGCGCTCCCGATCATCGAGACGCAGGCGGGCGACGTCACCGCGTTCGTGCCGACGAACGTGATCTCGATCACCGACGGCCAGATCTTCCTCGAGACCGACCTGTTCAACGCCGGCATCCGCCCGGCGATCAACGCCGGCATCTCGGTGTCGCGGGTGGGCGGCGCGGCCCAGACCAAGATCATGAAGAGGAAGGACACCGGCGGGGGCGTGCGCCTCGCGCTCGCGCAATACCGCGAGCTCGCGGCGTTCGCGCAGTTCGCCTCCGACCTCGACGACGCGACGCGCCGCCAGCTCGACCGCGGGCGCCTCGTGACCGAGCTGATGAAGCAGCCGCAGTACCAGCCGCTCGCCGTGTGGGAGATGGCGGTGACGCTGTTCGCGGTGAACAACGGCTACTTCGACGGCCTGGAGATCGCCAAGGCGCTGTCGGCCGACAAGTCGCTGCGCGACCACCTGAAAGGCAAGTACGCCGCGCAGGTGAAGGCGATCGAGGAAAAGAAGGACCTCTCGGCCGACGAGGAGAAGGCGCTCAAGGCCGCGATCGAGGACTGGAAGAAGACCGGAAGCTTCTAGGAACCGCCGTGCCGGGAACCAAAGAAATCAGGATGAAGATCCGGAGTGTGCAGAACACCCGGAAGATCACCAAGGCGATGGAGATGGTCGCGGCTTCGAAGATGAAGAAGTCGCAGGACCGCATGCGCGCCACCCGTCCCTACGTCGCGAAGATGCTGCAGATCGCGATGCACGTCTCCAAGGCGAGCGCCGAGTACCGGCACCCCTTCCTCGAGAAGCGCGAGAAGCCGGTGCGCGTCGGCGTCATCGTCGTGACCACCGACAAGGGGCTGTGCGGCGGGCTGAACACGAACGTGCTGCGCCTCGTGCTGCAGCAGTACAAGGAATGGCAGGCGGCCGGCGTCGGGGTCGAGTTCTGCGTGCTCGGCAGCAAGGGCCTGGGCTTCATCCAGCGCATGGGCGGGAACATCGTGTCGCAGGCGGTGCAGCTCGGCGACCGCGCCAGGCTCGCGCAGCTGATCGGCCCGGTGAAAGTGCTGCTCGACAAGTACGTCGCCGGCGAGATCGACGAGGTCCACGCCTTCTTCACGCGCTTCTTCAACACCATGCGCCAGGACCCGCGCCACAGCACGCTCATCCCCGTGCCCCAGGAGTTCATCGACGAGCGCGGCCAGACGGTGCGGGACGAGGCCACCAAGGAAGGCGGCTGGGACTACATCTACGAGCCCGACGCGCGCGTGGTGCTCGACACCGTGATGACGCGCTACGTCGAGGGCCTGGTGCTGCAGGTGGTCGCGGAGAACATGGCCTCCGAGCAGAGCGCGCGCATGGTCGCCATGAAGGCCGCATCGGACAACGCCGAGTCGCTGATCGACGAGCTGACGCTCATCTACAACAAGAACCGCCAGGCCGGCATCACGAAGGAAATCTCCGAGATCGTGGGCGGCGCGGCCGCCGTATAGGAATTCAATCCAGGAAAAGCAATGGCACAAGCACAAGCTCAATCAGGAACCATCGTCCAATGCGTCGGCGC
Organism: Burkholderiales bacterium; assembly: GCA_035499735.1. Classification (GTDB taxonomy): domain Bacteria; phylum Pseudomonadota; class Gammaproteobacteria; order Burkholderiales; family SG8-39; genus VBDM01. The sequence goes on along the minus strand of DATJYC010000052.1, from coordinate 5,859 downwards.
GGTGATCGACATCGAGTTTCCGCGCGACGCGCTCCCCCACGTCTACGAGGCGCTGGTCCTCGAGGACGCGCCCGGCAAGACCTTCGCCGAGAAGGGGCTCACGTTCGAGGTCGAGCAGCAGCTCGGCGACGGCGTCGTGCGCTGCATCGCGCTCGGCTCCTCCGACGGCCTGCGCCGCGGCATGACGGTGAAGAGCACCGGAGCGCCGATCTCGGTGCCGGTCGGCAAGGGGACGCTCGGCCGCATCATGGACGTGCTCGGCCGCCCCATCGACGAGGCCGGGCCGATCAAGACGGAGACGCGCCGGGCGATCCACCAGGCGGCGCCGAAGTTCGACGAGCTCTCGCCCTCGGTCGAGCTGCTCGAGACCGGCATCAAGGTCATCGACCTCATCTGCCCGTTCGCGAAGGGTGGCAAGATCGGCCTGTTCGGGGGCGCGGGCGTCGGCAAGACCGTGACCATGCTCGAGCTGATCAACAACATCGCCACCAAGCACGGCGGCCAGTCGGTGTTCGCCGGCGTCGGCGAGAGGACGCGCGAGGGCAACGATTTCTACCACGAGATGATCGAGGCGGAGGTCATCAAGAAGGACAAGCTCGAGGACTCCAAGGTCTCGATGGTGTTCGGCCAGATGAACGAGCCGCCGGGCAACCGGCTGCGCGTCGGCCTCACGGGCCTCGCGATGGCCGAGGCCTTCCGCGACGAGGGGCGCGACATCCTGCTCTTCATCGACAACATCTACCGGTTCACGCTCGCGGGCACCGAGGTGTCGGCGCTGCTCGGCCGCATGCCCTCCGCGGTGGGCTACCAGCCGACGCTCGCCGAGGAGATGGGCAAGCTGCAGGAGCGCATCACCTCGACCAAGGTCGGCTCGATCACCTCGATCCAGGCGGTGTACGTGCCCGCCGACGACCTCACCGACCCGTCGCCCGCGACCACCTTCGCCCACCTCGACGCCACGGTCGTGCTCTCGCGCGACATCGCGGCCCTGGGGATCTATCCCGCGGTCGACCCGCTCGACTCGACCTCGCGCCAGGTCGACCCGAACACCATCGGCGAGGAGCACTACACCACCACGCGCTCGGTGCAGGCGGTGCTGCAGCGCTACAAGGAGCTGCGCGACATCATCGCCATCCTGGGCATGGACGAGCTCTCGCCCGAGGACAAGCTCGCCGTGGCGCGCGCGCGCAAGATCCAGAGGTTCCTGTCGCAGCCCTTCACCGTGGCACAGAACTTCACCGGCACGCCGGGCAAGTACGTGACGCTGAAGGACACGATCAAGGGCTTCAAGATGATCGTGAACGGCGAATGCGACGCGCTGCCCGAGCAGGCCTTCTACATGGTCGGCACCATCGAGGAAGCACAGGCGAAGGCCGAGGCGATGAAGAAAGAGACCGAAGGCAAGAAGTAATGCCGAACACGTTCCACGTCGACGTCGTCAGCGCCGAAGAATCGATCTACTCGGGCGAGGCCGAGTTCGTCGTGCTCCCCGGCGAGGTGGGCGAGCTGGGCATCTACCCGCACCACACGCCGCTCATCACACGCATCAAGCCCGGGTCGGTGCGCATCAAGCCCGCGGGAGGCGGCGACGAGGAGCTGGTGTTCGTCCAGGGCGGCGTCCTGGAAGTGCAGCCGAAGATCGTGACCGTGCTCGCCGACACGGCGATCCGCGGCAAGGACCTCGACGAAGCCAAGGCGCTCGAAGCGCTGAAGGCGGCCGAGGAGGCCCGCGAGAGGGCGAAGGACAAGGCCGAGGTCGCCACGGTCGAAGCCGAGCTCGCGTCGCTCGCCGCGCAGCTCGCCGCCATCAAGAAGCTCAGGCGGCAGAAGTAGCGCGGAGCCGGACCGGATCGTGGCGAAGCGTCCGGCAAAGGCAGCGCGCAAATCCCTCGCCAGGCTGGTCGCGCCCTACTGCGTGCGCGACGGCGGCAAGTTCCGGCTGAAGCATGTCGATCCCGCGGACACGAACGGGCTCGAGGACGAGGCGAAAGAGCGGGCCAAGGCGCTGCTCGCGAACGGCGTCGAGCGCCTCTCGCGCCTGCAGGAGAAGCTCGCGGCCCAGGCCCAGTGGTCGCTGCTGCTCATCTTCCAGGCGATGGACGCGGCCGGCAAGGACGGCGTGATCAAGCACGTGATGTCGGGCGTCAACCCGCAGGGCTGCCAGGTGACCTCCTTCAAGGCGCCCTCGCGCGAGGAGCTCGCGCACGACTGGCTGTGGCGCTGCGTGCGCGCGCTGCCCGAGCGCGGCCGCATCGGCATCTTCAACCGCTCCTACTACGAGGAGGTGCTCGCGGTGCGCGTGCACGCGGACCTGCTCGAGGCGCAGGGCCTGCCCGCGCCCCTGCTCGGCGGCAAGGTCTGGGAGCAGCGCTACCAGGACATCCGCGCGTTCGAGCGGCACCTGTCGCGCTCGGGCACGGTCATCCGCAAGTTCTTCCTGCACGTCTCGAGGAAGGAGCAGAAGCGGCGGCTGCTCGAGCGCCTCGACGATCCGGAGAAGCACTGGAAGTTCTCGGAGAACGACGTGCGCCAGCGCGGCCGATGGGACGACTACATGAGCGCCTACGAGGACATGGTGCGCGAGACCTCGAGCGAATCGGCGCCCTGGCTCGTCGTGCCCGCCGACCACAAGTGGTATACGCGCCTCGTGGTCGCCGGCGCCGTCGTCGAGGCGCTGGAGGAGCTCGACCTCGCCTTCCCCGAGGTGCCGCCCGGGAAGAAGCGCGCTCTGGCGCGTGCGCGCCACGAGCTGCTTTCGGAAAAGTCGTAGACTAGGAGGAGTTCCCGATGCTCTCCCGAATCCTTCTCGCGCTCGCCGCCGCTTCGTCTGCGACGGCGGCCCACGCCCAGGATCCCGCGGCGTCCTATCCGAGCAAGCCGATCCGCATCTACGGCCAGGGCGCGGGCTCGACGGCCGACTATCTGTCGCGCTACATCGCGCAAAAGCTCACCGAGCGCTGGGGCCAGCCGGTGATCGTCGACAGCGCCTCGGGCGCCGGGGGCACGATCCCCACCAACGCCGTCGCGAAGGCCGCGCCCGACGGCTACAACCTCGTGATGGGCCACGCGGGGCCCTTCGTGTCGGCGGTCTCTCTCTACGCGAAGACCCTGCCCTACGACCCGGTGCGCGACTTCGAGCCGGTCACCATGGTCGCGCAGGGGGTCACCGTGCTCGTCACCAACCTCGCGGTGCCGGTGACGAGCGCGCAGCAGCTGATCGCGTACGCGAAAGAGAAGGGCAACCTGTCCTACGCCTCGGCGGGCAACGGCACGATCAGCCATCTCACCGGGGAGCTGCTGAAGAGCGTCACCGGGATTCCGCTGCTGCACATTCCCTACCGCAGCGCGGGCAACGCGCTCACCGCGGTCCTCGGCGGGGAAGTGCAGGTGTCCTTCCTCTCGCCGCTTACCGCGCACAGCCAGCTCCAGGGCGGCAAGCTGCGCGCGCTCGCGGTGTCGAGCGCAACGCGCTTTCCCGGCGTCCCCGACATCCCCAGCGCCGTGGAAGCCGGCATCCCGGGGATGCAGGCGAAGCTCTGGTTCGGCCTGTTCACGACCGCGAAGACGCCGCGCGCGATCGTGATGAAGCTCAACCGCGAGATCGGCGACATCCTGCGCGACCCGCAGGCGAAGGCGGCGATCCTCAAGCAGGGGATCGAGACCGCGCCCGGAACGCCCGAGGAGCTGGGCGAATGGGTCAAGTCGGAGCTCGCGCGCTGGACGCCCATCATCCAGGCGGCCGGCATCAAGGCCGATTGATGAAGTACCGCAGGCTCGGAAAGAACGGCCCGACCGTCTCGGCGATCGGCCTCGGCGCCGGGAGCGCGACCACGAACTTCGGCGAGCGCGACGACGAGGTGCAGATCGCGACGGTGCACCGCGCAATCGATCTCGGCGTAACCCTTTTCGACACCGCCGACCGCTACATGGGCGGGCGCCACGAGCGCATGCTCGGCCGCGCGCTGAAAGGCCGGCGCGACAAGGTCGTTGTGTGCTCGAAGTTCGGCAACATCGACAAGCCCGACGGTACCAAGGCCTACAACGGCAGGCCCGAGTACGTGCGCTCCGCGTGCGACGCGAGCCTCAAGCAGCTCGGCATCGAGACGATCGACCTCTACTATCTCCACCGCATCGATCCGGACGTGCCGATCGAGGAGACGGTGGGCGCGATGGCGGGCCTCGTGAAGGCGGGCAAGGTGCGGTACCTCGGCCTTTCCGAAGCCGGGCCCAAGTCGCTGGCGCGCGCCGCTGCAATTCACCCCATCACGGCGCTCCAGACCGAGTATTCGCTGTGGGCGCGCGACGTCGAGGCCGAGATCCTGCCTGCGTGCCGGAAGCTCGGCATCGGCTTCGTCGCCTACTCGCCGCTCGGACGGGGCCTCCTGACGGGCAACATCCGGAAGATCGACGACATCGCGGCGCACGACATCCGCCGCAAGCAGCCGCGCTTCCGCCCCGGGAACTTCGAGAAGAACCTCGAGCTCGTGAAGACCATCGAGGCGATCGCGGGCAAGCGCGGCGTCGCGCCCGCGCAGGTGTCGCTCGCGTGGCTGCTCTCGCGCGGCGAGGACGTCTTCCCGATTCCGGGGACCAAGCAGCAAAAATGGCTGGAGCAGAACGTCGCCGCGGTCGACGTCGCGCTCGATCCGGAAGAGATCGACACGCTGTCCGCCGCATTCCGTCCGGGGGCGCGAGCGGGCGACCGCTACGACCCGGGCTATTTCGTCACGCTGGGAGCCTAGGCATGTCCGCCGTCATCCAACCCAATCCCCAAAAAGACGCCCGCGTCGAGGCCGCGATCTCGCACTGGGCGCCGCGCTTCGTCGCGAACGGCGTGCCGCTCGCCGACTTCCACGAGGTGACCGCGTCGGTCTCCCGCTGGGAGGACTGGTGCGACGCCTGGTCGGCGCGCGCTGCGATCCACCGCGAGCTCGGCAACAAGGCGGCGGCCGGCGGCTACAACTACTCCGCCGCGCAGCACTTCACCCGCGCCGCGGTGTGCTACCACTTCGGCAAGTTCCTGTTCGTGAACGACATGGCGCAGCTGCGCGAGGCGCACCGGCTCGCGGTCGAGTGCCGCAACAAGGCGCTGCCGCATCTCGACCCGCCGGGCGAGCGCGTCGCGATTCCCTACGAGGGCAGGAACCTGTACGGCAATCTCAGGAAACCGAAAGGGGCGGCGAAGCCGCCCATCGTGGTGATGTGCATGGGCCTGGACTCCGCGAAGGAGGAGATGGACGACTACGAGAACCGCTTCCTCGCGCGCGGCGTCGCCACCTTGTCCTTCGATGGGCCGGGACAGGGCGAAGCCGAATACGACTTCGCCATCTGCCCGGAGTACGAGAAGCCGGTCAAGGCGGTCGTCGACTTCATCGAGACGCGGAGCGACCTCGACACGTCGCGCATCGGCGTGTGGGGCGTGTCGCTCGGCGGCTACTACGCGCCGCGCGCCGCCGCGTTCGAGAAGCGCTTCCGTGCCTGCGTCGCGCTATCGGGGCCGTTCCAGCGCTCGGCCGACTTCGCCGGGCGCCCGCAGATGAACGTCGAGGCCTTCCGCGTGCGCTCGAAGAGCGCGAATCTCGAGGAGGCGGGCAAGGTGGCGCTCCGGTTCACCCTCGCCGAGTGCGCGAAGAACATCACCTGCCCGATCTACATCGTCGCCGGAACGAAGGACCGCCTCACGCCGCACGGCCACGCCGAGAAGCTCGCCGCCGCGGTGTCGGGCCCGTGCGTGCTCTCCGTCATCGAGGGCGGCAACCACGTGGTGAACAACCTCTGGTACCGCTACCGCGACCAGACCGCCGACTGGATGGCTACGCAACTCGGTGTCGCAAAGCGCTAGTGCAGGTGCGCTCGGGG
>DATJYC010000051.1:0-259863 GCA_035499735.1 Burkholderiales bacterium | reverse complement strand
CGGCTCGTCGGCGCCCGCCGCGATCGCCTTGAGGCAATCGATCTCGGCGTCGCGCTTCAGCACCTCGAAACGCATGCGGATCTCGTGGATGCGGTCGGAGAGGGTCTCGAGCTTGGTCGCCTTGTCGACGACGTACTCCGGCGTCGTGACCTTGCCGCAGTCGTGAAGCCAGCCCGCGATGTGCAGCGCCTCCCAGCCGTTCTCGTCGATGTCGAACTGCGCGAACGGCCCGGTCCTTGCGTCGCACGCCGCGCGCGCCAGCATCTTGGTGAGCTCGGGCACGCGCTGGCAGTGGCCGCCGGTGTAGGGCGACTTCGCGTCGATCGCGCTCGCGACCAGGCCGATGAGGGATTCGAGCAGCGCTTTCTGCATGAGAAGGAGCCGCTGGTTGTCGATCGCCGCGGCGCCGGCCCCCGCGAAGGCCTCGACCAGAGCGAGCCGCTCGCTCGAGGGCTCCTCCGCTCCGGCATCCAGGAATACGCACAGGACGCCGACGGGCTCGCCCGCGCGGTTGAGCAGCGGGACGGTGACCAGACGCTTCTCCGGCAGGACGTGGATTGCGGCCGCCGTTTGCCGCGTGGCGGCCACGACCGGATTCGCCGCGTCGTGGATGGGCAGGTCCGCCAGCGGGCCGGCTCGAGAGCCGTCCCCCCAGGCCTGCGCCGCCGGCTTCAGCGCGCTCCCGTCGTCGTCGAGGAGGTAGATGACCCCGCCGACGCCGCCCGCCGCGTCGTGCGCCTCCTTGAGGACGCGCTGCAGCAGGCGCTCGTAGTTGCGCTCGGAAGCGAGCGCCGTGGTGATATCGAGGAACTTCCGGATCGTCCCGCGCATGTCCGACATGGTGCGGCCCAGCTCGAAGATCTCGGCGATCCGCGTGCGCGGGGCCGGCTGCGGGCTGAAATCGAACCGCCGGATCGCCGCCGCCTGGTCGGTGAGGGCGCGCAGGTTTCCGGCGATGCGCTGCGAGACCCACCAGGTGAGCGGCACGCTGACGAGGATCACCAGGACGGCCAGCAGGATGGTGCGCCGGAGCGCGGCATGCTCCGCGCGCAGCAGCTCGTCGAGCGGCGTCGCGATCGCGAAGGAGACACGCTCGTCCGCGCCGGGGCTCACCCGCGCGGCCTTCGCCAGCCACTCGCGCCCGCCGCTCTCGAAGCGGCGGGTTTCCGCGAAGCCCGCAGAATCGGCGGCGACCGCCTCCAAGACCGGCGAGACGTCGGCGATGCGGGCGAGCACCGCCTTCTCGCCAGCGGCCACCGCGGCGAGCCGCGCCGGATCCGAGAACGCGATGACCCGGTTGCCGTCGGGCTCGAATATGGCGAGGTGCGAGGACGGGGTGGGGCGCACCTGGTTCAGCCTCTCCGAGATCCGCTGCAAGGACACGTCCGCGCCCACTACCGCGCGCCCGTTGCCGGCGCGCCGCGCAATGGTCAGGCCCACCTGGCGCGTGGTGAAGAACACGTAGGGGGCGGTGACGATCGCGTCGCGCGTGCTCCTCGCCCGGACGTACCACGGGCGCTCGCGCGGATCGAAGCGGTAGTCGGGCCGGCTAACGTCCGCGACGTGCTGGAGCGCGGCGTCGAAAAGGACGAAGCGCGGCTCGATCGATCCGCCCCGCCGCTCGATGCTCTGTACCAGGAACGCCGCGTCGCCCGGAGCGCCGAATTCCTTCCTCGAAGCTTCGTCGCGCAGCGCGCGAACCAGGAAGAAGTCGCCGTTGTCGTATCCCAGGTAGACGGCGGCGATCTGGGGCCTGCGCTTCAATACCTCCGCCAGCGTCGGCAGCGAGAGCATGCGCTCGCGCAGCGATCCCGCCGCGGTGAGCGGAGCGACCGACGCCCAGGTGACCGTGGTTTCCACTCCCTCGAACAGGTTCTTCAGGGCGTTGTCGGCGTCGACGCTGACCCGGTCGATGAGGTCCTCCGCGGCCCCGAGCACGATGGCTTTTCCCTGGACGTGGTTGCTCCAGGCGATCACGCCGCACGCCGCGAAGATCACCGCGGTGAACACCGTCGCGATGTGAACTCTGAGCGGGTGGCGGTGCCACAGGGAGAGGAAGTCGGATCCGGAGGGGCGCGTGGGTCTCATGGCGATTCCTTCGAAAGATCGGGAAAGTATAATGTCCGTGCATTCCGGTACCAACGCGATGTCCAACCGCCTCGCCGATCAGACCTCGCCCTATCTCCAGCAGCACGCGGACAACCCGGTCGACTGGTATCCGTGGGGAGAGGAGGCGCTCGCCCGCGCGCGCGACGAGAACAAGCCCATCCTGCTCTCGGTCGGCTACTCGGCCTGCCACTGGTGCCACGTGATGGCGCACGAGTCCTTCGAGGACCCGGCGGTCGCGGAGGTCATGAACCGGCTCTTCGTCAACATCAAGGTGGACCGCGAGGAGCGCCCCGATCTCGACCAGATCTACCAGCTCGCGCACCAGATGCTCGCGCAGCGCGCGGGCGGCTGGCCGCTGACGATGTTCCTCGCGCCCGACGGCGCGCCCTTCTTCGGCGGCACCTACTTCCCGAAGGAGCCGCGCTACAACCTCCCGGGATTTCCGCAGCTGCTCGAGCGCGTCGCGCAGGCCTACCGCGATCACCGCGAGGAGATCGCCAGGCAGAATCAGACGCTGCTCGCGACCTTCGAGGGCATGCGGCCCGGCGCGCCGGCGCATCATTCCGTTCTTTCCGCCGGGCCGATCGACGCGGCGCTGCGCAGCCTCAAGACCAGCTTCGATTCCCGCTTCGGAGGCTTCGGCGGGGCGCCCAAGTTCCCCCATCCCGCCGAGCTGGAGTTCTGCCTGCGGCGCTCGGCCGCCGCGGGCGACGGCGCCGCCGAGCGCATCGCCACCCACACGCTCGAGCGCATGGCGCTCGGCGGGATCTACGACCAGCTCGGCGGGGGCTTCGCCCGCTACAGCGTCGACGCCGAATGGACGATCCCCCACTTCGAGAAAATGCTCTACGACAACGGGCCCCTGCTGCGGCTGTACGCCGACGCCTGGGCGGTCGCGGGCAACCCGCTCTTCGCCCGCGTCTGCGAGGAGACCGCGGCCTGGGTCATGCGCGACATGCAGTCGCCCGAGGGAGGCTATTACTCGTCCTTGGACGCCGACTCGGAGCACGAGGAAGGCAAGTTCTACGTATGGACTCCCGACGAGGTCCGCTCGCTCGTGTCGCCGGACGAATACGCCGTGCTCGCGCCGCACTACGGGCTCGACGGCCCGCCGAACTTCGAGAACACGCACTGGCATCTGCGCGTGGCGCGCCCGCCCAGGCCGGAGCATGCGTCCCTTCTCGCTTCGGGACGCGCGAAGCTGTTCGAGGCGCGCGAGAAGCGCGTGCGCCCCGGGCGCGACGAAAAGATACTGGCGAGCTGGAACGCGCTCATGATCGCCGGGATGGCGCGGGCCGCGGCGGTGTTCGGGCGCGCCGACTGGCTCGCTTCGGCGAAGAGGGCGCTCGGCTTCATCCGCGGCGCGATGTGGAGCAGGGGCCGGCTCCTCGCGACCTACAAGGACGGCAAGGCCCACCTCAACGCGTATCTCGACGACTACGCCTTCCTGCTCGCCGCGCTGCTCGAGCTGCTGCAGGCGGAGTTCGACGGGGACGCGCTCGCGTTCTGCGAGGAGCTCGCCGACGTCCTGCTCGAGCAATTCGAGGACCGGGAGAACGGCGGGTTCTTCTTCACCAGCCACGATCACGAAAAGCTGATTCACCGCCCCAAGCCGGGATACGAGAACGCGACGCCCTCGGGGAACGGCACCGCGGCTTTCGCGCTCCAGCGCCTGCATTTCCTCACGGGCGAGTCGCGCTACGCCCTCGCCGCGGAGCGCACGCTCGCGCAGTTCCACGCGGAGCTCGCCGAGCATCCCGGGGGCCACGCGACGCTGCTCGCGGCCCTCGAGGAGCACCAGAAGCCCACGCGCACCGTCATCGTGCGCGGGCCGCACGGCGAGATCGAGCGGTGGCGCCGCGACCTCGCCCGGCGCTATGCGCCCCAAAGCATGGTGATCGCGATCGCGGGGGAGCCGGGCGGCCTGCCTCCGGTACTCGACAAGCCCGCCGGCGGCGGAACGCGCGCCTGGGTGTGCGAGGGAACCGTGTGCCTCGCCCCGGTCGATCGGCTGGAGGATCTGGCCGGGCAGGTTTTCAAGCCGTAGAAAATCCAGTAGCATGGCCCGAATTTTTTAGCCAAGGAGATTTCATGAAATACACGATCATTTCGGCGTCGCTCGCGCTCGCCCTGTCGAGCGGCGCGTCGCTCGCCGCCGACGCCCAGCAGCTTCTCAAGGACAAGGCCTGCCTCAGCTGCCACCAGCTCGACAAGAAGCTGGTCGGCCCCGCCTACAAGGACGTCGCCGCCAAGTACAAGTCGCGCAAGGACGCCGAGGCGTATCTCGTCGGCAAGATCAAGGGCGGCTCGACCGGCGTGTGGGGGCAGATCCCGATGCCGCCGAACGGGACCGTCAACGACGCGGAAGCGAAAACCCTCGCCAAGTACATCCTGACCGTCAAGTAGGCTCGCCCTGAAACCGGAGGCCGCCATGACTCGCATCCTCTCCGTCGTCGTCGCGCTGGTCCTTGCGGCAGCTTCCGGTTGCAGCGAGAGGAAGGCGCCTCCGGCGGGGAAGGTCTCGGTCGTGATCGGCAGCGTCGCCCCGCTCACGGGCGGCATCGCGCACCTCGGCAAGGACAACGAGAACGGCGCGCGCCTCGCGATCGAGGAGGCCAACGCGGCCGGAGTGAAGATCGGCGGCAAGGACGTGCAGTTCGACCTGATCTCTCTCGACGATCAGGCCGACCCCAAGGTCGGGACCACGGTCGCCCAGAAGCTGGTCGATACCAAGGTCGCGGGGGTGGTCGGGCACCTCAATTCCGGCGTCACCATCCCGGCGTCCGCGATCTACAACGGGGCCAACCCTCCGATCCCTATGATCACCGGCTCGGCGACCAACCCCAAGCTCACCGAGCAGGGCTTCAGGAACGTCTTTCGCGTGGTGGGCCGCGACGACCAGCAGGGCCCCGCGATAGCGAACTACCTCGCCGCGACGGTGAAGCCCAGGGTCGCCGCGGTGATCGACGACGCGACGGCCTACGGCGAGGGCCTCGCCAACGAAGTGGAGAAAACGCTCGCCGCCGCGGGCGTCAAGGTGCTTCCGCGGGAGAAAGGCACCGACAAGACCACCGACTGGAAGGCGGTGCTGACCAAGGTGAAGGGCGAGAGCCCCGACGCGGTGTTCTACGGCGGCATGGACGCCACGGGCGGACCGCTGCTCAGGCAGGGCCGCGAGCTCGGCATCAAGGCGGTGTTCTCCTTCGGGGACGGCTCCTGCACCGACAACATGAAGCAGCTCGCGGGCGAGGCCGCCGACGGCCTGCTGTGCTCGCAGGCGGGCATCCCTCCGCAGGCGGCGTCGACAAAATTCCTCGACGCCTACAAGAAGCGCTTCAACGTCGATCCGATCCTGTACGCGCCGTTCACCTACGACGCGGCGAACCTGCTCATCGCGGCGATGAAGAAGGCCGACTCGGCCGACCCGGCGAAATACCTGCCCGAATTGCAGAAGATCGACTACACGGGGGCCACCGGCAGGATAGTATTCGACGCGAAGGGCGACCGCAGCGACGCCGAGATGACTATTTTCACGATGAGAGCGGGAGTGCTCGCGCCGATCGCGATCATCAAGAGCGGCAAGACGATCAAGTACGAGGACTTCATCGCCCAATCCGCGAAGTAAGCAGGATTTGAATCCGCATCGACGACGGCACCCGAGGGTGCCGTTTTCTTTTGCCTTCCGGGCATGGACACGTTCATCCAGCAGCTGATCAACGGCGTCACGCTCGGCGCGGTCTACGCCATGGTCGCGCTCGGATACACGATGGTCTACGGCATCATCCAGCTGATCAACTTCGCGCACGGCGAAGTGGTGATGATCGGCGCCATGGTCGCCTATTCCGTGATCGGCGTGCTCGCGCCGACCGGCCTGCCTCCCCTCGCCGTGATCTTCCTTGCGACCGGCTGCGCGATCGCGGCGTGCATGCTGGTCGGCTACACGATGGAGCGCCTGGCCTATCGACCGCTGCGCGGCGCGCCGCGGCTCGCGCCCCTGATCACGGCGATCGGGGTATCGATCATCCTGCAGCACCTGGCGATGATGATCTGGAGCCGCAACCCGCTCGCTTTCCCGCAGATCGTCAAGGTGGAGTCGTACGACATCGGCGGGGCGACGATCACGAGCGTTCAGCTCGCCATTATCGCGATCGCCGTCGTCATGATGGGAGGACTCGCGGCGCTGGTGTACCGCACCCGTCTCGGGACCGCGATGCGCGCGACCGCCCACGATCCGCAGGTGGCCGGGCTCATGGGCATCGACGTGAACCACATCATCGCCCTGACCTTCCTCATCGGGGCCGCACTCGCCGCCGTCGCCGGCGTAATGGTCGCGGAGTACTACGGGATCGCCCACTATACGATGGGCTCGCAGCTCGGGCTGAAAGCCTTCTGCGCGGCAGTGCTGGGGGGCATAGGCAACATTCCCGGCGCCATGCTCGGCGGGGTGCTCCTCGGCGTCGTGGAGGCGCTGGGCGCCGGCTACATCGGCGACCTCACCGGGAACGTGTTCGGGTCGAACTACCAGGACGTCTTCGCCTTCATCGTGCTGATCGGCGTGCTCGTGCTCAGGCCCTCGGGCCTGCTCGGCGAGCGCGTGGGAGACCGCGCCTAGATGCCGGAAGCCCTCGGCGCCCTCAAGCGGCATCCGGCCGCCCCGTGGGTCGGCCTGGGCGTCGTCGCCGCGGCGCTGCTCGCGCTTCCGTTCGCCCTTGCCGCCGCGGGCACGACCTGGGTGCGGATCACCAATCTGGCCATCCTGTTCACCCTGCTGTCCCTGGGGCTGAACATCGTGGTCGGATTCGCCGGCCTGCTCGACCTCGGCTACATCGCCTTCTACGCGGTGGGGGCCTACGTCTATGCGCTGCTCGCCTCGCCGCACTTCGGCATCCACTGGCCGTTCTGGGCGATCCTGCCGATCGGCGCCGCCGTGGCGGCGCTGTTCGGAATCCTGATCGGCGCGCCCACGCTGAAGCTGCGCGGCGACTATCTGGCGATCGTGACGCTGGGCTTCGGCGAGATCGTTCGTATCTTCCTCAACAACCTTTCGCGACCCTTTAACATCACCAACGGGCCGCAGGGCATCGCGCGCATCGATCCGGTCCGGATCGACGGGATCGATTTCTCGAAGACAGACATCTTTCTGGGCCTGGATTTCAGCGGGCCGATCAAGTACTACTATCTTCTTCTGCTGCTGGTGGTCGCGGTGATCTTCGTCTGCCTGCGCCTGCAGAACTCGCGCATCGGCCGCGCCTGGCAGGCCATCCGCGAGGACGAAATCGCTGCGCGTGCCATGGGCATCGACACGACGCGCCTGAAGCTGCTCGCCTTCGCGATGGGAGCGACTTTCGGCGGCGTCGCTGGCGGCATGTTCTCGGCGATCCAGGGCTTCGTCTCGCCCGAGAGCTTCGTGCTGGTCGAGTCGATCATGGTAGTCTCGATGGTCGTGCTCGGCGGCATGGGCAACGTCTGGGGCGTTATCGTCGGCGCGTTGCTGCTTTCGTACGTGCCGGAGTTCCTGCGCTTCACCGTCGAGCCGCTGGAAAGACAGCTCTTCGGCCGCACGCTCATCGAGCCCGAGGTGATCCGCATGCTGATCTTCGGCTTCGCCCTGGTGCTCGTCATGGGGCTGCGTCCCGGCGGCCTCTGGCCCTCGGCGGTAAGAAAGCGCGAGCTCAGCGCGCGCGACATTGAATGAGCGCACTCCTCGACGCGAGAAACGTCAGCAAGCGCTTCGGCGGCATCGAGGCGCTTTCCGGCGTGAGCTTTTCCATCTCGCGCGGGGAGATCTTCGGCCTGATCGGCCCGAACGGCGCGGGAAAGACGACGCTGTTCAACCTGCTGACAGGTCTCGCTTCGATGGACGGCGGCTCGTTCGCGCTCGACGGGCGCAGCATCGCGGGGCTGAAGGCGGACAGGGTGGCCGCGCGCGGCATCGCGCGCACGTTCCAGAATATCCGTCTGTTCGGCAACCTGTCGGCGCTGGAGAACGTCATGATCGGGAGGCACGTGCGCACGCGCGCGGGCGTGCTCGGGGCGGTGCTGCGCAATCGCGCGACCCGGGCCGAGGAAGCGGGTATCGAGCGCCGCGCGGCCGAGCTGCTCGACTACGTCGGCCTTCGCGCGCGCGCGAACGAGGCCGCGGGGAGCCTGCCCTACGGCGACCAGCGCAGGCTCGAGATCGCGCGCGCTCTCGCGACCGATCCGCTGCTGCTCGCCCTCGACGAGCCCGCCGCGGGGATGAACGCGTCCGAGGCCGCGGCGCTGCGCGAGCTGCTTGAGCGCATCCGGCGCGACGGCACGACGCTGTTTCTCATCGAGCACGACATGCGCGTGGTCATGAACGTGTGCGACCGGGTGCTGGTGCTCGATTACGGCCGGCGCATCGCCGAGGGCACTCCGGCGGAGGTGCAGCGCGATCCCACGGTCGTCGAGGCCTATCTCGGCAGCGCCGCGGAGCGTCCGCAATGAAAGTCCTCGAGATCCGCGGCCTCGAGGTGCGCTATGGCGGCATCAGCGCGGTGAAGGGGATCGATCTGGATATCTCGCCGGGCGAGCTGGTGTGCCTGATCGGGGCCAACGGCGCCGGCAAGTCCTCGACTCTGCGCGCCATCGCGGGACTCGCCCGCCCGACCGCGGGATCGATCCGGTTCGACGGTCACGAGCTCGCCGGCGTGCCGGCGTTCTGGCGCGCCCGCTCGGGCCTCGTCATGGTGCCCGAGGGGCGCGGCGTCTTCGCGCGTCTCTCCGTCGAGGAGAATCTTGCGATGGGGGCCTACGCGCGGACCGACCCGGACGTCGCTTCGGACCGCGAGCACGTGTTCGCGCTCTTTCCGCGGCTCGCCGAGCGGCGCGCGCAGATCGGCGGAACCCTGTCGGGCGGCGAGCAGCAGATGCTCGCCATAGGACGCGCGCTCATGAGCCGGCCCAAGCTCCTTGCGCTCGACGAGCCCAGCATGGGTCTCGCGCCCATCGCGGCGCGGAAGATCCTGGAAGTGATCCGCGACATCAACCGCGCCGGCGTCACCGTTCTGCTCGTCGAGCAGAACGCGCAGGGAGCGCTCGCGCTGGCGCACCGCGCCTACGTCATGGAAAGCGGTGAGATCGCGATCTCGGGGGAAGCGCGGGCGCTGCTTGCCGACCCGCGCGTGCGCAGGGCCTACCTCGGCGAGTCGGCGGCGTAGCTCAGGCCGCCTTGTCGGCGGCGGTCGTGAACGAGTCGGAGAAGAACTCGGCTTCCGGCAGTCCGCACTTCTCCGTGAAATCGCGGCGCGCCGAATCGACCATGATGGGGACGCCGCAGGCGTAGACCTGGTAGCCGGAGAGGTCCGGCCGGTCCTCCATCACCGCGCGGTGCACGAACCCGGTCCGGCCGGCCCAGCGGTCCTCGGCAAGCGCATCGGACACGACCGGCACGTACTTGAACGGCGGGTGCTCCGCGGCCCAGCGTCTGGGCAGCGCGTCTAGATACAGATCCCTCGGCCGCCGCGCGCCCCAGTAGAGCGTCATTGGACGCGACACGCCCTTGCGCAGGGCCGCATCGATCACCGACTTGATCGGCGCGAAGCCGGTTCCCGAGGCGACGAAGACGATCGGCTTGTCGGACTCCTCGCGCAGGAAGAACGTTCCGAACGGACCTTCGAAGCGCAGGATGTCGCGCTCCTTCATCGTCTTGAACACGTGATCGGTGAACGCGCCGCCGGGAACGTGCCGCACGTGCAGCTGGATGAATTCGTCGTCATGCGGCGCGTTCGCCATCGAGAAGCTCCGCCGCGTGCCGTCCTTGAGGAGGATGTCGATGTACTGCCCGGGGAGGAACATCAGGCGCTCGTTCGCCGGCAGCTTCAGGTACACGATCATCGCGTCGTCCGCGGCGCGCTCGAGCTTGTGCACGCGCGCCGGCAGCTTTCTCACCTGGATGTCCCCGGCCTTGCGCACCTCGCGCGCCTCGATCACGACGTCGGAGAGGGGCTTCGCCTGGCAGAAGAGCGCGTGTCCGCGCTCGCGCTCCTGCGCCGTGAGCGCCTTCTCGGAGTAGCGGCCGTAGTCGATCCGGCCTTCCACCAGCTTTCCCTTGCAGCTGCCGCAGGCGCCGTCGCGGCACCCGTACGGAAGAACGAGGCCGGCGTCGAGCGCACCCTGGAGGATGGTGGCGCCCTCCTGCACCTGGAACTGGTGGCCGGTATTGCGTATGGTGACCTGATGCATCATCTCGGTGCGGGGTAAAATTCCTTCGTGGACCTGCTTATCATCGGTTGCGGCGACATCGCCCGCCGCGCCTTGCCCCTGTTGCGGAGCCGGTACCGGCTCCGCGCGCTGGTGCGCTCCTCCGACGCCGGGCTTTCCGTCTCCGGAGTCGAGCAGATCGAAGGCGATCTCGACGCGCCCGAGTCGCTCGCCCGGCTCGCCGGCCTGGCCCGGCTCGTCGTGCACCTCGCTCCGCCCGCGCAGAACGGGCCGCGCGATTCGCGCACTCGCAATCTGCTCGCGGCCCTCTCGGGGCCGGCAAAAAGCGGCGTCATGTTACCACGGCGATTCGTGTACCTCTCCACCAGCGGTGTCTACGGAGACTGCGCGGGCGAGCGCGTCGACGAAACCCGGGATCCGCGCCCGCTCACCGAGCGCGCCCGGCGGCGCCTGGACGCCGAGCGGGCGGTGACCGAGTGGGGCGAGCGCGAAGGCGTTGAGATCGTGATCCTGCGTGTCCCCGGAATCTACGCGCGCGATCGGCTGCCCCTCGATCGTCTGGCCCGAGGCACGCCGGTGCTGCGCAGCGAGGAAGACGTCTATACGAACCACATCCACGCCGACGATCTCGCAGGCATCGTCGCCGCGGCGCTCGACTCTCCGCGGGCGCGCGGCGCGTACAACGCGAGCGACGACAGCGTGATCAAGATGGGCGACTGGTTCGACCTTGTCGCCGACCGCTACGGGGTTGCGCGGCCGCGTCGCGTCTCGCGCGCCGAGGCCTCGCGCGTCGTTCCCGCGGATCTGCTCTCGTTCATGGGCGAGTCGCGGCGCCTGTCGAACGAGCGCATGAAGGCCGAGCTCGGAGTGCGCCTGCGATACCCCACCGTCGCCGAGGGCCTGGCGTCTGGAAATCCAGCGTGAAGCCGGCCGACGCCTGCCTCGTGATCACCAACCTGCCCGACCGCGACAGCGCGGCGAGGCTCGCCCACGCGCTCATTGAAAGCCGCCTCGCCGCGTGCATCAATATCCTCTCGCCTTGCCGGTCGATCTACCGCTGGCAGGGTACGACCGAGGACGCCGAGGAGTTTCCCATGCTGATCAAAACCTCGCGCGAGCGCTACGCGGCGCTGGAAGCGGCGATCCGCGAGGCTCACCCCTACGAACTTCCCGAGATCATCGCGGTCCCATTGGCGGCAGGCCTCCCTGCCTACCTCGACTGGGTCGATTCGGAAACGAAGGCCGCATAAGCCTCATGCGCCGATGGCTCTCCGCACTGCTGCTCGTAGCCGCGCCGGCCGTGCACGCCGGCGCGGGAGACGACCTGCTCGAGCCCGACAAGGCTTTCCGGCTCTTCGTGCAGGCCATCGATGCCGGGACGGCTGAAGTGCGCTTCCGCATCGCCGACGGCTACTACCTCTACCGCGATCGCTTCCGCTTCGCCGCCGAGCCTGCCTCGGTCGCCTTGGGCTCGCCGCGATTTCCGGAGGGCGAGATCCACGAGGACAAGTTCTTCGGCAAGCAGGTCACTTACCGCAGGGAGGTCCGCATCCTGCTTCCGCTCAAGGCCGGCGTCGCGGACAAGATCAGGCTCACGGTCACCTCGCAGGGCTGCGCCGACGTCGGCGTGTGCTACATCCCGCAGGTGCAGAGCGCCGAAATCCGCCTCGCCGCGCTGGGCAGCGCCGCCTCCTCGATATTCCGCAAGGACGATCCGCTGGCTTCCGCTCCGGCGCGCACGGCGGTCGCGGGGGACGATTTGCGTTTCGCCGGGGTGCTCGAGGCCGGCAGGGTGTGGGCGGTGATCGTGGTGTTCTTCGTCGCGGGCTTGCTGCTGACGTTCACGCCGTGTGTCCTGCCGATGATCCCGATCCTCTCCGGGATCATCGTCGGAGAGGGCCGGCGGGTGACCCGCAGGCGGGCGGGCCTGATCTCGCTCGCCTACGCTTTCGGCATGTCTGTGACCTATACCGCGATCGGCATAGCGGCGGCGTTTTCCGGGAGCCTGTTCTCCTCGGCGCTGCAGAGCGCGTGGGTGCTCGGGGCTTTCGCCGCGATATTCGTGCTGCTCGCGCTGTCGATGTTCGGCCTCTACGAGCTGCAGCTTCCCTCGGGATGGCAGTCGCGCTTGAGCGAAGCGACCAACCGCCTCGGAGGAGGAAACTGGGGCGCCGTCATTCTCATGGGAGCGCTCTCCGCCGCCATCGTTTCGCCCTGCGTGGCCGCCCCGCTCGCGGGCGCTCTGCTCTACATCGGGCAAACGCGCGACGCGGTCCTCGGCGGCACGGCCCTGTTCTCCATGGCCCTCGGCATGGGCGTGCCGCTCGTGCTGGTGGGCGTGTCGGGAGGCGTGCTCCTGCCGAAGGCGGGTGCATGGATGAGCTCGGTGAAGCGCTTTTTCGGGGTCGTGCTCCTCGGCGTGGCGGTGTGGATCATCAGCCCGGTGATTCCGGTGTCCGTGCAGATGCTGCTGTGGGCCGCGCTGCTCGTCGGGTCGGGCGTGTTTTTGGGCGCGCTCGAGTCGCTGGGCGGGGCCGCTTCGGGCTGGGAGCGCATGGGCAAGGCCGCCGGTTTGCTCGCGCTGCTGATGGGTGTGGCCCAGGCAGTCGGTGCGTTCTCCGGGGCGCGCGATCCTCTGCGGCCGCTCGCGGGCCTCCTCTCGGGATCGCCGGAGGCGGCTCCTCCTTTCGAAACGGTCACGACCACGGCCGATTTGAACGCGCGGCTGAAAACCGCAGGCAAGGCGGCGCTTCTGGACTTCTACGCGGATTGGTGCGTGTCGTGCAAGGAGATGGAGCGCTTCACGTTCAGCGATCCCAAGGTCAAGGTGCGGCTCGGCCAGATGGTCCTTCTGCGCGTCGACGTCTCCTCCAGCACGCCGGACGACAAGGCTCTGCTCCGGCGCTTTCGACTGTTCGGGCCTCCGGGCATCATCTTCTTCGATGCGAGTGGGCGCGAGATCGAAGGCGTGCGGGTGATCGGATACCAGCCTCCGGAGAAGTTCATCCAGGCGCTGGACGTCGTCGCCGACGCCCGTCTGTAGCCGACGCCCCGCTCAGGCGCCGGCCTTGATCCAGCCGGCGGCGTCCAGCGCGAAGTACGTGAGTATGCCGTCGGCGCCGGCGCGCTTGAAGGCGAGCAGAGCCTCCATCGCACACTGCTTCTCGGTCAGCCAGCCGTTCCTGAACGCGGCCTTGAGCATCGCGTACTCGCCGCTCACCTGGTAGACGTACGTGGGCGCCCTGAATTCGTCCTTCACGCGCCGGACGATGTCGAGGTAGGGCATGCCCGGCTTGACCATTACCATGTCCGCGCCTTCCCGGAGATCGAGCCCGACCTCCCACAGCGCCTCGTCGCTGTTCGCGGGATCCATCTGGTAAGTGAACTTGTTCCCCTTGCCGAGACTCGCTGCAGAGCCGACCGCGTCGCGGAACGGGCCGTAGAAGCCCGAAGCGTATTTCGCCGAGTACGCCATGATGCGCGTGTGGATGAACTGGTTTTCCTCGAGTGCGGCACGAATGCGCCCGATGCGGCCGTCCATCATGTCCGATGGGGCGACGATATCCACGCCGGCCTGTGCCTGGACCAGCGCCTGCCTCTCTAGCACGGCGAGGGTCTCGTCGTTGAGGATATAGCCGTCGTCGTCGATCAGGCCGTCCTGGCCGTGGCTGGTGTAGGGGTCGAGGGCGACGTCGGTCATGACGCCCAGCTCCGGGAATTTCTTCTTGAGCAGGGAGATCACCCGGGGTATGAGTCCATCAGGGTTGGTGGCCTCCTTGCCGTCCGGGGTCTTCAGAGCCGGCTCGATCGAAGGGAAGAGCGCCATCGCCGGTACCCCGAGCTTGAGGCAGCGCTCGGCTACGGGGAGCAGCTTGTCGGCCGTGTACCGGGACACGCCGGGCATGGAGGGAACAGCTTGGGTCCGCTGCTTCCCCTCGATCAGGAAAACAGGATAGATGAGATCGTTTGCGGTCAGGACGTGCTCGCGCATGAGCCTGCGCGAGAAGTCGTCGCGCCGCATCCGGCGCATGCGCACCGCGGGAAAGCTGCCGAACACCTGCATGATCTCTCCTTCTTTCCAAAATGGATCAAGCGCTTATGACCCGGCCTCGCGCCGTCGGGAACCTTTCCCTGCGGCGGCACTCCTATGTATCAGACGGCTTCGGCCGTCTCCCGCTTCTCCTCCCTGAGCGGGGTGCCTTAAACCTTAAGGCATTTTGCCCCGGGCTTATTTCCCCTTTTAGCCCGGGGGCTTTTATTTCCAGACCCCCGGTCCTGCCGGGGGTTTTCATTTTGGCTCGAGCCACCCGCGAAGGACCGCCACGGCTTCCTCGAGGCCGGTCTTGCTGAGGCTGGAAAACAGCTGTGCAGAAACCTCGGGGAGGAGCGCGGCGACGTCCGTCTCGACCTTGCGCAATACCCCTCTCCCCGCCTCGCGCGACAGTTTATCCGCTTTGGTCAGCAGCACATGTACGGGCTTGCCCGTCGGGCGAAACCACTCGAGCAGGCGACGGTCAAGCTCGGTCAGCGGACGGCGCACATCCATGACCACAGCGAGGCCGCGAAGCGGGGCGCGTCCGCGCAGGTAGCTGCCGAGCAGCTCCTTCCACGGAGCGCGCACTGCCTCCGGAACCTTGGCGTACCCGTAGCCGGGAAGGTCCACGACGAACCGCTCGGCTCCGAGCGCGTAATAGTTGATCAGCCTCGTCCGTCCGGGAGTCTTGCTGACTTGCGCCAGCCGGCGCCCGAAGAGCGTGTTGATGGCGCTCGACTTGCCCGTGTTCGAGCGGCCGGCGAATGCGATTTCACCGGCGCTGGCGGGAGCCTGATCGAGCGACGCGACACTCTTCAGGAAGGTTGCGGCGCTGAAAAACGACATGGGAATCTCGGACAATTTGCTAGAATATCAGCCTTTTGAGCGACGATTCGCGAGGGGAAACGGAATGAGGTGCGCATGGGCTCTGGGGGGACTTCTGGTTTGCGCCGCGCCTCTGGCGGCGGAGCCCCAGGGCAAGGCCGATTCCGCCAAGGGACAAAGCATCGTCAACAAGGTTTGCTCGGCCTGTCACGGCCCCGACGGCAACAGCCCCACCGCCGCCAATCCGAAGGTCGCGGGCCAGATCCCCGAATACATCCAGAAGCAGCTGGGCAACTTCAAGTCAGTGGGGGGGAAGAAGCCCGAGCGGGACAATCCGGTCATGGGCGGAATGGCCGCCGGGCTTTCTGCCGAAGACGTGCGCGATGTCGCGGCCTATTTCTCGGCGCAGGCGCCCAAGCCCGGCGTGGCGAGGCACCCCGAGACGATCCCGCTCGGACGCAAGATATGGCGTGGCGGAGACATGGGCAAGGGGCTTCCGGCCTGCGCGGGCTGCCACGGCCCAGCCGGCGCGGGCCTGCCCGCGCAGTATCCGCGGCTCGCGGGACAGTACCCCGAGTACATCGAAGCGCAGCTGAAGGCGTTCCGCGCCGGAGAGCGCAGGAACGATGCGAACAAAATGATGCAGTCGATTGCCGCGAAAATGAGCGACCCGGAGATTCGCGCGGTGGCCGACTACATATTCGGACTGCACTGAGATCCTGATCCCCCTCTGACTGCAGACGCGCCTGCGGAATAAACCCGCCGCGCGGCTCGTTTGTATCGAGCGGTCCTCTTGAAGGGGAGTGGTTGATGACCCAGGGTCTGGAGTGCACGAATCCCGGGCGGCAGGGCCGTCCCCGGGGAAATAGGTCACGCGCTAGAATGCGCGCTGCATGGATCGCCGCCTCATCGTCGAGCACATACCCCGGCTGCGGCGCTACGCCCGAGCGCTTGTCGGCGACCGCTACGTGGCGGACGACCTCGTCCAGGACACTCTGGAGCGCGCCTGGAACAAGTTCTACCTCTGGCGTCCCGGCAGCGATCTGAGGGCCTGGCTGTTCACCATCATGCACAACGTTTTCGTCAATCAGGCGAGACGGCGCCGCTATGAGATCGAGCAGGCGATGGACGAGCCGCCCGCGGTTGCGGTTCGCGCCACGCAGGGTGAGCAGCTCGAGCTGCAGGACGTCGACCGCATGCTGCGCTCGCTGCCTTCGGAGCAGCGCGAGGTCGTCCTGCTGGTCGCGGTGGAGCAGTTGACCTACGAGCAGGTCAGCCGCGCCCTGGGCATTCCCATCGGAACGGTCATGTCGAGGCTGTCGCGCGCCCGGGAGCGCATGCGGCAGCTCCTCGGTGGCCAGCCCGTTACGTCGCTGAAGGTCGTGAAGTGAAGCCGCTCGACGAGATCGACGTGCACGCCTACGTCGACGGCGGACTCTCGGAGTCCGCGAAAGCGGAGCTGGACGCGCGGCTGCGCGCCGATCCGGAGGACGCCGAGCGGGTGCGGGCATACACCGAGCAGAACGCGCTGCTGCGTTCCCTCTACAACCCGGTGCTCGACGAACCGGTGCCGGCGGCACTGCTCGCCATCCATCCCCGGGCGTGGCGCCGCTATGCCGTGGCGGCGGGGACATTCGCCCTCGGAATCGGGCTCGGGTGGCTCGTACGCGGCGAGTTCGTGACGCAGGTCGTGGTTCCGGTGTCGATCGCGCGGCTCGCGGCGACTGCGCACGCGGTCTACGCGCCGGAAGTGCGCCATCCGGTGGAGGTGAGCGCCAAGGAAGAAGATCATCTCGTGGGCTGGCTCTCGAAGCGCCTGGGGACCACGCTCAAGGCTCCCAAGCTCGCCCCTCTGGGCTACGAGCTCGTCGGCGGGCGGCTGCTGTCCGGGCCGCAGGGGCCCGTGGCCCAGTTCATGTATCAGGACGCGCGCGGTCAGCGCCTGACGCTCTACGTCTCGAGGCAGCGAGGCGAGCCGCGCGACACGGCGTTCCGCTTCAGCCAGGAGGACCGGGTCTCCGTCTTCTACTGGGTCGATGGAAACTATGGGTACGCCCTGTCAGGCGAGATGAAGCGCGACCAGCTGCTTCAGGTCGCCGAAGTGGTCTACAAGCAGCTCAACCCTTAGCTCAATCCCTCAGGTCGGCAGCGCGGACCCAGGTCGCGCAGTGCGCGCGGAGCGTCGGCGCGCCAGCCATTGCTGCAGGTGCTCGAAGTACAGGAACACGACCGGCGTGATGTAGAGCGTCAGGAACTGCGAGAGAACCAGCCCGCCTACCACGGCCAGTCCCAGGGGCATGCGCGCTCCCCCTCCGGCGCCGAACCCGATGGCAATCGGCAGGCTGCCCATGAGCGCGGCCATCGTCGTCATCATGATCGGTCGGAAGCGGACTAGGCCCGCCTGGAAGA
The DNA here is from genome assembly GCA_035499735.1 of Burkholderiales bacterium. Taxonomy (GTDB): domain Bacteria; phylum Pseudomonadota; class Gammaproteobacteria; order Burkholderiales; family SG8-39; genus VBDM01. The sequence goes on along the minus strand of DATJYC010000051.1, from coordinate 242,303 downwards.
TCGCCTCCTCCGGCGACTTGCCGTCCTTGCGCTGCGCCTCGATCGCGAAGTCGATCATCATGATCGCGTTCTTCTTCACGATCCCGACGAGCATGATAATGCCGACGAAAGCGTACATGTTGAGCTCGATGTCGAACACCCTCAGCGTGAGCAGTGCTCCCAGCCCCGCAGTGGGAAGCCCCGAGAGAATCGTGAGCGGGTGGATGAAGCTCTCGTACAGGATGCCCAGCACGAGATAGATCACGAAGATCGAGAGAACGAGGAGAATGCCCATCCCCTGCAGCGAGCTCTGGAAGGCCTGCGCGGTTCCCGAGAAGGTGCCGGTCAGGGTCACCGGCACCTGCATCTCGCGCATCGCGCGCTCGACTTGGGTGATGGCCTGCGACAGGGAGACGCCGGGGCGCAGATCGAAGGAGAAGGTCACCGAGGTCAGCTGCCCCAGGTGCGTGACCTGGAGCGGGCCGACACCGAAAGTGAACTTCGCCACGGCATTGAGCGGAACCAAAGCGCCTGTCGAGGAGCGCACGTACAGCATCGGAATCACCGAGGGGTCTTTCTGGTAGCGATCCGCGAGCTGCAGGATCACCCAGTACTGGTTGGTCGCCGTGTAGATGGTCGACACCTGGCGCTCGCCGTAGGCGTTGTTGAGCGCCTGCTCCACGGACTGAGCCGAGACGCCCAGCGCCGCGGACTTCTCGCGCTCGATCTCGACGGTCACCTGCGGCCGCGTGATCTGCAGGTCGCTCGTCACGTCGATGAGGCCGGGGAGCGAGCGCAGTTTCTGCTCGATCAGCGGCGCCCACTGGTAGAGTTCGTCCGTGGTGGCGCTGCGCATCACGTACTGGTAGGGGCTCTTGGTCAGGTTCCCGCCGATGCGGATCGCGGGCACGTTCTGGATGAACACCTTCGCGCCGAGGACGTTGGCGAGCTTGGGCCTAAGTCCCTTCACGACCTCGTCGGCGGGCTTGCGATCCTTGAACGGCTTGAGCGTGATGGTGATGCGCCCGATATTGAGGGACGGCGAAAATCCCGTCGCGCCGACGAAGGACATCGCGGCGTCCACGTTCGGATCCTGTGCGATGATGTTGGCGACCTGGCGCTGCACGTCCGACATGGCGGTGAACGAGATGTCCTGCGGCCCCTCGACGAAGCAGAAGAGCTGCCCCGAATCCTCGCTCGGCAGGAAGCCCTTCGGCGCCTCGCGGAAGAGCTCGGCGGTCGCCCCGCAGACCAGCACGAATCCCCCCAAGACGATGAGCCGGTGGCGCAGAATCCAGCGCAGGCTTACCTCGTAGCCGTGCTTCCACGCGTCGAAGGCGCGCTCGAACGCCATATACACCGAGCCGTGCCTTTCCTCCCCGCGGTGAGGCTTGAGGATCCGGCTGCACATCATCGGCGTGAGCGTCAGCGAGACGAACCCGGAGATGAGCACCGCCGCCATGATCGTCACGGCGAACTCGTGGAGGAGCCGCCCGAGGATCCCCCCCATGAACAGCACCGGGATGAATACCGCGGCGAGCGATATGGTCATCGAGATGATGGTGAAGACGATCTCCCTCGACCCGTCGAGCGTCGCCTGGAGGACGCTCTTGCCCTGCTCGATGTGCCGAGTGATGTTCTCGAGCATCACGATGGCGTCGTCCACCACGAAGCCGACGCACAGCGTCAGCGCCATGAGCGAGATGTTGTCCAGGCTGTAGCCCAGCAGGTACATCACCGCGAAGGTTCCAATGATCGACATCGGCAGGGCGATCGTCGGGATGATCGTCGCGGAGATGTTGCGCAGGAAGATGAAGATGACCATCACGACCAGCATCAGGGCGAGGTAGAGCGTGAACTGCACCTCCTGGACCGAGGCGCGGATGCTCACCGAGCGGTCGTAGAGGGTCTCGATATCGATGGCGGGCGGCACCTCGGCCCGGAACGTCGGGAGCAGCTTCTTGACCGAATCGACCACCTCGATGGTGTTGGTCCCGGGCTGCCGCTGGATCGCGAGCACGATGCCGCGCTTCCCTTTGAACCAGGCGCCCAACTTGTCGTTCTGGACACTGTCGAATATGTTGCCGAGGTCGCTGAGCCGGATCGGGGAGCCGTTCCTGTAGGTGACGATGATCGGCCGGAAGGCCGCCGCGTCCTGTAGCTGGCCCGTCGCCTGCACGGCGAACATGCGGTCCTTGCCGTACAGTGTCCCGGTCGGCAGGTTGACGTTCGCCTGCGATATCGCCGCCTCCACCTCGTTGATACCGACTCCGCGGGCCGCGAGCGCGTTGGGGTCGACCTGCACGCGCACGGCGTACTTCTGCTGGCCGAAGACCTGCACCTGGGCGACGCCGCTGATGGTCGAGATCCGCTGCGCGAGATACGTTTCCGCATACTCGTTGACCGTCGACAGCGGCATCGTCTGCGAGGTGAGAGCGAGGTAGTAGATCGGGAAATCCGCCGGGTTCACCTTCCGGAACGACGGCGGCGCCGGCATCGTCGCCGGAAGCTGCCTGGCGGCCGAGGCAATCGCGGAGTTGACATCCTGCGCCGCCGCGTCGATATCTCGGTCGAGCGCGAACTGTATGGTGATGCGCGTGATGCCCTGGCCGCTCAGCGAGCTCATCTCGTCGATCCCCGCGATCGTCGAGAACTGTTTTTCGAGCACCGTGGCGACTGCCGAGGCCATGGTCTCCGGGCTTGCGCCAGGAAGCTCCCCGGTGACCTGGATGGTGGGGAAATCGACGTTGGGGAGCGTGGATACCGGGAGGAGTCGGTAGCCAGCGAGACCGAATATCAGAATCCCGGTCATGACGAGCACGGTCATGACCGGCCGCCGGACGAACAGCTCGCAGAAATTCACGACGCCTCGGCGGGCTTGCTGATCTGAACGCGGGTCTTGGGTCCCAGGCGCAGCTGGCCTCGCGTCACCACACGCTCGCCCTTGGTCAGGCCGCTGGCCACTATGGTGTGATCACCGTCGGTGCGCTCCACCTGGATCTTGCGGACGTCGGCCAGCATGTCCTGGCCGACGACGTAGACGTATTGACCTTCGGGGCCGGTCTGCACCGCGGTGGAGGGAATGACGATCGCATCGGGCTGCTCGAACAGGCGCACGCTGACGCCGACGAACTGCCCGGGCCAGAGCGAGTTCTCCTTGTTGGCAAAGCGCGCTCGCAGCCTGATCGTGCCGGTGCTGGGGTCGACCGCGTTATCGACGAATATGAGCACTCCGCTCGCCGAGGGGCGGTCGGAGCCCGGCGCGAGTGTGTCGACGGTCAGGGGAGTGCCCGCCATGTGCTCGCGCACTTCGCTGAGCCGCTGCTCGGGGACCGCGAAGGTCACGTAGATCGGGTGGACCTGGTTGACCACGACCAGTGGATTCACGTCGTTCGCCTTGACGAGGTTGCCGAGCTGGATCTGGATCTTGCCGGCATAGCCTTCGATCGGGGCCGTGATCGTGCAGTACTCGACGCTGAGCCTGGCGTTGTCGAGCGCCGCCTGGCTCGCTCTTGCGGTGGCCTCGGCCGTGGTCGCATTCGTGCGGATCTGGGCATAGGCTTCCTTGGAAACGAAGTTCTTCTCGAGCAGGTCTTGGTAGCGCCGCTCCTGCGAGCGGGCCTGCTCGCTCGCGGCGCTGTCGCGCATCGCGTTCGCTTCGGCCTGGCGCAGCGCGGCTTCGAACGGCCGCGGGTCGATCTTGAACAGGAGCTGGCCCTTCCTGACCTCCTCGCCTTCCTTGAATCCCACCTCGACGATCTGGCCGTCCACGCGGGCCTTCACCGCCACCGTTGAGTAGGCCTCCACGTTGCCGATTGCCTGAATGCGGAAAGGGACGAGCCGCTGGTCGACCGCTTCGACGGTCACCGGGATCGCCGGGGGGCCCTTCGGAACCTTGCGCTCGTTCGCGCGTATCTCCGCTCCGAAGTAGGAGAGCAGCCCGATCGCGACGACGAGCATGCCGAGCCCGCCGAACAGCATCAAGCGCTTCTGTGTGTTCTGCGCCGAAAGGCGTGATCGCGTGAAAACCATGGTCTCGCTAACGACGGGCGCGCGCGGCGTAGCCCATCAGCAAACTGTATACGAATGGGAGTTTGATCGGCTGCCGACCATTCCGTTCACCATTGCTGCTCCTAAGCATGAACGGTTACCGCGGGCCGCGGTAACCCTCCTCCCTGAAGTTTGCCGACGCCTAATCGGAAAACGACCAAATTTACGGCAAAAGGCGCTCCGATGCAAAGAGACTCTCGGTGCGCTCCCGTTCGCGCACCAGCCACGCTCTCGCGCCGTCGACCATGATCTCGGCAGGCCGCGGCCTCGAGTTGTAGTTCGAGCTCATCGCCATGCCGTAAGCACCCGCTGACATGATCGCGAGAAGATCCCCCGGTGCAACCAGGAGCTCGCGATCCTTCGCGAGAAAATCCGCCGATTCGCATACGGGCCCCACGACGTCGTACCGCCTCGCGGATCCCTTGCGCGGACTGACGGGCAGCACCTCGTGCCATGCGTCATAAAGCACCGGCCGGATCAGGTCGTTCATCGCCGCATCGACGACGACGAAGCTCCTTTCAGCGCCGTGCTTGAGGTATTCGACGCGCGTGAGCAGCAATCCCGTGTTGCCCACCAGCGAGCGCCCCGGCTCGATGAGAACGCGGATCCTGCGGCCGCCGATGCGGCTGAAGAGGCTTCCGAGATATTCGCCCGGCGCAGGAGGATTCTCGTCACGGTAGCGTATGCCCAGGCCTCCGCCGAGATCGAGGTGCCCGAGGCGCACGCCGGCCGCGTCGAGCGCGTCGACGAACTCGAGCACCTTGTCGAGCGCCGCGAGGAAAGGACCCGTCTCGGTGATCTGCGAGCCGATGTGCACGTCTATACCCGTGACCCGGATGCCGGGCAGCTTCGCCGCCTTGCGGTAGAGGGGCATGGCCGCGTCGTAGGGGATGCCGAACTTGCTCTCCCGCAGTCCCGTGGCGATGTACGGATGAGTCTTGGGATCAACGTCAGGATTCACGCGCAGCGAGACGCTGGCTGTCTTCCGCATTGCCGATGCGGTCTCGGCTAGGCGCTCCAACTCGCCCTCCGACTCGACGTTGAAGCACAGGACGCCGGCCTCGAGCCCCGCGCGCAACTCCGCCTCGCTCTTGCCGACTCCCGAGAAAACCGTTCTGTCGGCCCGGCCGCCCGCGGCGAGCACACGCGCAAGCTCGCCGCCCGAAACGATATCGAAGCCAGAACCGAGGCGTGCGAGCAGGTTCAGGACCGCCAGATTCGAGTTTGCCTTGACTGAGTAGCAGATGAGCGCGTCCCGCCCGGAGCAGGCTTCTGCGAAATCGCGGTATCCGCGCTCGATCGCTGCGCGCGAGTAGACGAAGGCGGGCGTACCGTACTGCTTCGCCACGTCGGCGAGGGGCACGTTCTCCGCGCAAAGCGCGCCGTCCTGATACGAAAAAAATTTCACTGGCGCGGGGCGGTTTTGCTATTCTGCTGCTGTGGCGATTCTTTTTGCTGCGTGGGAAGATAGAGGCCGCTCTTGTTGCCGCAGCCCCAGAGGGCGGTGAATGCTAGAAGCAAAACAGCAACGCGGCGCATGGCGGTGGCGGATGCTAGTCTAGCACGGCGATGATCCCCAGCGAGTTCGAGAGCCAGGCCGACGCGATGCTTGAGAAGATCGCGCGAGCCGTGGAGGAAAGCGGGGCGGATTGCGATTGCGAGCCCAGGGGCTCCGGTGTACTCGAGATTGAGTTTCCCGACGGCAGCCGCATCATCGTGAACCGCCACTCGGCCGCCCAGGAGATCTGGGTGGCCGCGAGGTCGGGCGGCTACCATTTCCGCTTTGACGGCTCGGACTGGGTCGATACCCGCGAGAAGCGCGAGCTGCTCGCGGCGCTGGCGGCGTTGATCGCCGAGCAATCTAGAACAGCTGGTTCCTGACGTCCTCCGCCGTCCGTACTCCCGAATCGACCGGACCTTGCTCGGCAGGAACGCTTTCGCGGAAGAAGAGCTCGGGCCTTCCATCGGGTGATTGCAGGCCGTTCTCGTTGACTTTGGCGATGACCACGCCGTCGGGGCTGCGCGGAAACATCTCCGGAACGCCCTTCAGCGCCTTGCCCATGTAGCTCATCCAGATGGGCAGAGCCGCGACCGAGCCGGTCTCTCCGGGCCCAAGCTTCTTCGGCTGGTCGAAGCCTACCCACGCAATGCTCACGAGCGTCGGCTGATAGCCGTTGAACCAGGCGTCGACGTAGTCGTTCGTGGTTCCAGACTTCCCGGCGAGGTCCTGCCTCTGCAGCGCCATGGCGCGCGCCCCGGTGCCGTATCGCATGACGTCGTGCATCATGCTGTCCATGATGAAGGCGTTGCGGGCATCGATGACCCGCAACGACTCGTCGCCGGCGCGAGCAGGCTCGGCTTGCGCGAGAACGTTGCCGCGATCGTCGACGATCTTCTGGATGAGGTAGGGCTCGGTACGGTACCCGCCCGTTGCGAACACCGAGTACGCGCGCGCCATCTGCAGCGGCGTGGCCGCGCCCGACCCCAGCGCCATAGTGAGATAGGGTGGATGACGGTCGGCGTCGAAGCCGAAGCGCGTGATGTAGTCCTGCGCGTACTGCGGACCGATCGCCTGGAGCACTCTGATGGAGACCATGTTCTTCGATTTGGCGAGAGCCGTGCGCAGACTCATCGGGCCCTCATACCGGCCGTCGTAGTTCTTCGGCTCCCAGACCTGGCCGCCCGTGAGCGCGGCGTCGACCACGACGGGGGCGTCGTTGATCACCGTGGCCGGCGTGAACCCCTTCTCCAGGGCTGCGGAGTAGATGAACGGCTTGAAGCCGGATCCCGGTTGCCGCCAGGCCTGCGTGACGTGGTTGAACTGGTTCCGGTTGAAATCGAACCCGCCGACGAGCGAGCGCACGGCGCCGTCCTGCGGATTCACCGAAATGAACGCCCCTTCGGCGTCCGGAAGCTGGACGATCTGCCAGTTTCCCTTGTCGTCCTTCTGGATGCGGATGACGGCGCCCGGACGGATTCTCTTCGCAACCGGTGTGCGCGCATCCAGCATGCGCTCGGCGAACTGGAGACCCTCGCCGGTTATCGTGACGGTCTCGCCGCCGCGCCGGTATGCGGTGACTTTCTTCGGCGCCGCCTCGATCACGAGCGCCGCGAGCAGGTTGTCGCTGTCTGGGTAGTCCTGCAGCGCCTCTTCGTAGTCCTCCTCGCCTGCGTCCTTGATGTCCACGAAACCTTCAGGGCCCCGGTACCCGTGCCTGCGGTCGTACTCGAGCAGACCCTGGCGAAGCGCCGCATAGGCGACCTCCTGGTCGGCGCGCCTGAGCGTCGTGTACACGCGGAATCCCCTCGAATACACGTCGTCGGGATACCGCTCGTAGAGGACCTGGCGCACCATCTCGGCGACGTACTCGGCGTGAATCTCGTACTCGGTCGCAGCCTCGCGCTTGACCGTGAGGGGCATGGCTTGCGCTTCCTCGTACTGCGCGTCGTTGAGCACGGCGAGATCGCGCATGCGCTTGAGCACATAGAGCTGGCGCTGCTTGGCGCGCTTCGGATTGATCACCGGGTTGAACGATGACGGAGCCTTCGGCAATCCGGCAAGCATCGCAATCTCGGCGGGGTTCAGCTGGGACAGGGTCTTGCCGAAGTAGACCTGCGCCGCCGCGCCGAACCCGTACGCCCGCTGGCCGAGGTATATCTGGTTGATGTAGATCTCGAGGATCTGGTCCTTCGTGAGGCTGTTTTCGATCTTGAAGGCGAGCAGAGCCTCGTAGAGCTTTCGCGTGAGCGTCTTTTCCCTGGAAAGGAAGAAGTTCCTCGCGACCTGCATCGTGATGGTCGAGGCTCCTTGCGTTTTGCCGCCCGTCAGCAGATTGGAGTACGCTGCACGCAGCACGCCGTGGTAGTCGACTCCCGTGTGCTGATAGAAGCGCTCGTCTTCGGCGGCGAGAATCGCCTGCTTCATCAGGTCGGGAACCTCGTCGATGCTGACGACCGAGCGGCGCTCCTCGCCGAACTCGCCGATCAGCACGCCGTCCGCGGTATAGACGCGCAGCGGGATCTTGGGCTGGTATTCGGTGAGCGCTTCTATCGACGGCAGGTTGGGGTAAGCGACCAGGACGACGAAGCCGGCGAGCGCGAGGCCCGCTACGCCCAGCCCGGCGAGCGCCAACACCGGGAAGGCAAACCGTCGAAGCTGCATTCAGGGAAGTCCCAGAAAAGGATGTTCATTATAGGCAGTAGAGCGATGAAGCCGCAGGAGGTTCACCCTAAGCCGTTAATATCTAGCGAAATATTTGCTTTACACGGTGGGGGGTTGTTGCTAGCATTTAACGTAAATTATACTAATCGGCCCTAAACGGCCATACCTGAAGGGGAAATCCAGGTTGGAACTGAACCTTAACTGGGACATTTTCAAGCCGAAAGCGCCTCCGCTTTTCGGCATGGATATCTCATCGTCCTCGGTGAAGCTGGTCGAGCTCGCCGACGCCGGAAAGGGCAGCCCGCGGGTCGAGCGCTACGCGATCGAGGCGCTGCCCAAGGACGCGGTGCTCGACGGGAATATCACCAACCTCGATGCGGTGGTCGACGCGGTCCAGCGCGGCTGGAAGCGCATGGGGACCCGGACGAAGAACGTCGCCCTGGCTCTGCCGACCGCGGCGGTAATCACCAAGAAGATCATCGTGCCCGCGGGATTGCGGGAGGAGGAAATGGAAGTCCAGGTCGAAACGGAGGCCAACCAGTACATCCCGTTCGCGCTCGAGGAGGTCAATCTCGACTTCCAGGTGCTCGGTCCCGCGACGTCGGGTCCGGAGGAGGTCGAGGTGCTCCTCGCCGCCTCGCGCAAGGAGAAAGTCGAGGACCGCGTCGCGGTTGCGGAGGCCTCGGGCCTCAAGGCTATCGTCATGGACGTCGAGTCCTACGCCATCCAGTCCTCGTTCGAGCTGATCCAGAAGCAGTTCCCCGAGCAGGGCAAGGACCAGAACATCTTCCTCGTCGACTTGGGCGCCAACGTCATGAATATCACGGTCCTGCGCAACGATCAGACCGTGTACACCCGCGAGCAAGCGTTCGGCGGGAGCCAGCTCACCCAGGACATCATGCGCGTCTACGGCATGAGCCAGGAGGAGGCCGAGGCCGCCAAGCGCTCGGGCGGGCTGCCGGAGAACTACGAGTCCGAGGTGCTGCGGCCCTTCATGGAGAACGCTGCGCTGGAATTGCAGCGCGCCATGCAGTTCTTCTTCACTTCGACGCAATACACGTCGGTCGAGCACGTCCTGCTCACCGGGGGCTCCGCGGTAATCCCGGGGCTCGACGAGATGGTGCAGAGCCGGACCCAGATCAGCACCATGGTCGCCAACCCGTTCGCGAGCATGGCCATCTCTCCGCGCGTGCCTCTCAAGAAGCTGGTCGCCGACGCGCCCTCGCTTATGGTGGCGTGCGGCCTCGCCATGCGGAGATTCGATCCGTGATGCGCATCAACCTGCTCCCCTGGCGCGAGGCGCGCCGCAAGGCGCAGCGCCAGCATTTGGGCGTGCTCGGGGGAATGGTAGCCGTGCTGGGACTGCTCATCGTCGGAGCGGTGCACCTGGCCATCGCCGGATATATAGCCGAGCAGAGCAGCCGGAACGAATACCTCAAGAGGGAAAACGTTCGCCTCGACAAGGAAATCGAGGAGATCAAGAAGCTCAAGACGGAGATAGCCGCCCTGCTCGCGCGCAAGCAGATTATCGAGCGGCTGCAGGCCGATCGCGCCCAGGCCGTCTATCTGCTGCAGGAGCTGGTGCAGCAGGTTCCGGACGGCGTGTACCTCAAGTCGATAAAACAGACAGGTCTCAAGGTTAACCTCACTGGCTATTCGCAATCCAACGCGCGCGTGTCGACGCTGATGCGCAATTTCTCGGGTTCCCCCTACCTCGAGAACCCGGAGCTGGTCGAGATCAAGTCGGCGACCGTCAGCAACAAGCGCGTTTCCGAATTCAACATGAACGTCAGCCTGAAGCGCCTGGGGGGCGAAGAAGTGAGCAAGGCTGGCAAGGCTGCGCCCAAGGCGCCGGCTGCCAAGGGCTGACGCAATGAAAAAATTCCTCGATCAGTTCAGGAATCTCAACCCCCGGGATCCGGGCGCCTGGCCGCCCCTTCCCAAGGCGATGCTGCTGCTCGGGTTGCTGGTCGGCATCGTGGCCCTGGGCTATTTCCTGGACTGGCAGGAGGAGATGGACTCCCTTGACGCAGGTCGTCAGCAGGAGGCGAAGCTCAAGGACGAATACGTAGCGAAGATGCAGCAGGCGATCAACCTCGACCTCTACCGCCAGCAGTTGCGCGAGATCGACAGCTCCTTCGGAGCGCTGCTTAGGCAGCTTCCCAACCGCTCGCAGATGGACGCGCTGCTGGTGGACATCAACCAGGCGGGTCTCGGCCGCGGCCTGCAGTTCGACCTGTTCAAGCCGGCGCCCCAGGAGACGAAGCGCGAGTTCTACGCCGAGCTGCCGGTCACGCTGAAACTCAACGGCAGCTATCACGACATGGGTCAGTTCGCGAGCGATATCGGCCAGCTCTCGCGCATCGTTACCCTGAACGACATCAGCCTCACCGGGGGCGGCAAGGACGGCAACCTCGTGATGGACGTGGTCGCCAAGACTTTCCGTTACCTGGACGAGGAAGAGGTCGCGGCGCAGAACCGGGCCGCGAAGGGCGTCAAGGCGGGCAAGAGATGAAAGGCCTCATCGCCGTTGCGCTTGCGCTCCTCCTCGCCGCCTGCACCGGGGAGGAATTCGGCGACCTGAAAGCCGAGCTGAAGGAGAAGACGAAGGACATGCGCGGCAGAATCGAGCCCCTGCCGGTCGTCAAGCCGTACGAGCCCGTGCCATACAAGGCGTTCGATCAGCCCGACCCGTTCAGCACCGCCAAGATCGAGCTCGTCACGAAATCGGCCGGAACTAGCGGCGGAGGCGGGCTCAAGCCCGACCTGAATCGGCCGAAGGAGCCGCTCGAGGCGTATCCCCTCGAGTCGCTGAAGATGGTCGGTGTCCTGCAGCAGAAGAAGGCGAGCTTCGCGCTGGTCAAGGCAGATACGGGCCTGTACCGGGTCGGCGTGGGCAACTACATGGGGCAGAACTTTGGCCTGATCACGGCAATCACCGACAGTCAGATCCAGCTGCGTGAGCTCATCCAGGACGCTGTCGGTGACTGGTCCGAGCGCCAAAGCACCCTGCAGCTCCAGGAAGTCGGAGGGAGGTAGATGATGAAGGACGTGCTTTTGCGCAGATTCATTCAGGCGGTGGTCTGTCCGCTCGCTCTGCTCGCGGGGGCGCCGGCCGCCAAGGCGCAGCAGAACAGCATCGAGAACTTCGGTGTAACCCAGTCGGGCGGCCAGATCATCGTCCGCGTCACCATGAAGAATCCCGTGACGGCCACGCCGGGCAGCTTCACCGTCGCGAACCCGGCCCGGATCGCGTTCGACTTCGCCGACACGACCAACGGTTTGGGGCGGAACAGCCAGGACATCGGCGAGGCCGCTCTGCGCTCGATGAACCTCGTGCAGGTGGGCGACCGTACCCGCCTCGTGCTCAACCTGCGCAATATGGTTCCCTTCGATTCTAAGATTGACGGCAACAGCTTCTTGATCACGCTGGCGGCAGCCGGGCCCGCCCGGGCGGGCGCTGCCCCGGCCGCGGCGAGCTTCGCAGAGGGCCGCTCGGACCTCCAGCACTCGCTGCAGGACGTCAACTTCCGCAGGGGACGCGGCGGCGAAGGGCGCATCGTAGTCGAGCTGTCTGATACCTCGACGGGCGTCGACATACGCCAGCAGGGTCAAACCGTGATCGTAGATTTTCTCAAGACCAGCATTCCCGACGTTCTGCGCAAGCGCTATGACGTGGTGGACTTCGCCACGCCCGTGCAGTCCTTCAGCGTCTTCCCGCAGGGCGACAACGTGCGCATGGTGGTCGAGCCGAAGGGTCTGTGGGAGCACAACGCCTACCAGACCGACACCCAGTTCGTGCTCGAGGTCAAGCCGATTCAATACGACCCGAACAAGCTCGTGCAGGGATCGCGCAGCGGCTATACGGGCGAGAAGTTGTCGCTCAACTTCCAGAACGTCGAAGTGCGCAGCGTACTGAATGTGATCGCCGATTTCACGGACCTGAACATCATAACCAGCGACAGCGTGACCGGAAACCTCACGCTGCGGCTGAAGGACGTTCCCTGGGACCAGGCGCTGGACATCATCCTCCAAACCCGCGGTTTGGACATGCGTAAGAACGGCAACGTGATCTGGATTGCTCCGCGCGACGAACTCGCGACGAAGGAGAAGCTTGCGCTGGAATCGACGGCCCAAATCTCGGAGCTGGAGCAGCTCCGTACCGAGACTTTTCAGCTCAATTACGGAAAGGCCGATCTCTTCGCCAGGATGCTTGTCGATCCGCTCCAGCGCATCTTGACCAAGCGAGGTTCGGCTTCGTTCGACCTTCGGACGAACCAGGTTTTCGTACAGGACGTCACGTCTCGACTCGAGGAAGTGCGCAGGCTTGTGGCCCAGGTCGATATACCGGTGCAGCAGGTACTGATCGAGGCGCGGATCGTCGAGGCGAACGATACCTTCGCGAAGAATCTGGGCGTGCGCCTCGGCAACGTCGCGCTGCCGCTCGCCCAGAGCTCGAGCAGCACCGGCCCGAGCCCGATCGGTGTGAACGGCACGAGCGGGATAGCCGTGACGCAGACCGGAACGCTCGAGGACTTCGCCAACCTGTTCCCCGTGGGCGGCGGGAATATCTCGACCAAGACTCCGCAGAACCTGAGCGTCAACCTGCCCGCCGCCCCGGTCGGCAACGCTGCCGCCGCGGGCTCGATCGCGCTGCTGTTTACGAACCGCCTGACGGGGGCGCTCGCGCTCGAGCTCTCGGCGCTGGAGGCCGACGGCAAGGGCAAGATCATCTCCAGCCCGCGCGTCATGACCGCGAACAATATCGAGGCGCTGATCGAGCAGGGCACCGAGCTGCCCTACCAGCAGGCGACGTCGAGCGGCGCGACCTCGGTGGCGTTCCGCAAGGCGAACCTCGCGCTCAAGGTCAAGCCGCAGATCACGCCGGACGGCAACATCATCATGACGTTGGACATCAACAAGGACTCGGTCGGCCAGAGCACGAATGCGGGCTTCGCCATCGACACCAAGCACGTGCAGACGCAGGTGCTGGTGGAGAACGGCGGGACCCTCGTGATCGGCGGGATCTATACCCAGACCTTGCAGACCACGATCACCAAAGTCCCGTTCTTCGGCGACCTGCCGCTGCTGGGATACCTGTTCCGCAACAACTCGCGCTCGGACAACAAGACCGAGCTGCTCGTGTTCATAACACCGCGGATTGTCGAGCAGCGCATCAGCCAGCGCTGACGCTCCGCTGCATCGAATCGAAGGGGCCGGCTGTGCCGGCCCTTTTCGCTTTCCGGGTATGGTGGGTTGCTACAATAATCGCGTGAAGAACAGCCGAAAGCTCTTTCTGGTGGGGATGATGGGGGCGGGGAAGACGACCGTCGGGCGTCAGCTCGCCAAGCGCCTGGGGAAGACTTTCCACGACGCGGATCGCGAGATCGAGACGCGGACCGGCGTGTCGGTCGCCGTGATCTTCGACATCGAAGGCGAGGCCGGATTCCGCAAGCGCGAAGCCGAGGTCATCGAGCAGATGACTGCGCTGGACGACATCGTACTGGCGACCGGGGGCGGCGCGGTACTCGATGCCCGGAACCGCGAGCATCTCAAGAACCGGGGCTTCGTGATCTACCTGCACGCCCTCCCGGCGGTGCTGTGGACGCGCACTCGCACCGACAAGTCGCGGCCGCTGCTCCAGGGAGGGGACCCGCGCGAGCGGCTCGAATCGCTGTACGCGGTCCGCGATCCGCTGTACCGCGATGTCGCCGACCTGGTGGTGGAAACCGGGCGCCAGGGCATCGGCCCCCTGATCACGCATGTGCTGGCGCGAATCGGCGAAGCATGCAAACTCTCAGCGTAGCGCTCGGCGAGCGCTCCTACCCGATTCACGTCGGGACCGGGCTGCTCGGCCGCGCCGATCTTGTCCTCCCGGTCCTTTCGCGAAAGACCGTGGCCGTTGTGAGCAACGTCACCGTCGCTCCACTCTTCATGGACCGCGTCGCGGGCGCGCTCGTCCGCGAAGGCGTAGAAGTCGTGCGGATCGTTCTGCCGGACGGCGAAGACCATAAGGACTGGCGGACGCTCAACTCGGTCTTCGACGTGCTGCTGGAGAAGCGGTGCGGCCGCGACACGACTCTCGTCGCGCTGGGCGGTGGAGTCATCGGAGATCTGGCCGGATTCGCCGCGGCCATCTATCAGCGAGGAGTGAGCTACGTCCAGTTGCCCACCACGCTCCTGTCGCAGGTCGACTCGTCCGTGGGAGGCAAGACCGCGATCAACCATCCGCTCGGCAAGAACATGATCGGCGCCTTTCATCAGCCCCGCCTCGTGCTCGCCGACATGGACGCGCTGAAGACGCTTCCCGAGCGCGAATTGCGCTCTGGAGTCGCCGAAGTCATCAAGCACGGTCTCGTGCGGGACGCCGCGTTCTTCGCTTGGCTCGAATCGAACATCGAGCGGCTGCTCGCCCGCGACGCCGAAGCCCTGGAGCATGCGGTGCTGCGCTCGGTCGAGATCAAGGCGGACATTGTCCACCAGGACGAGCGCGAAAGCGGGCTGCGCAAGGTGCTCAATTTCGGCCACACCTTCGGACACGCGATCGAGACTGGCTCGGGCTACGGTACCTGGCTTCACGGCGAAGCCGTCGCGGCCGGCATGGCCATGGCAGCCGACCTGTCGCGCCAGCTCGGCTATCTCTCTGAAGCGGACACGGGCAGGATCCGGTCGCTGCTACAGCGCGCCGGCCTTCCCGTCGCCTCGAAAGGCATTGCCCCCGAGCGTATGCAGCAGCTCATGAGCGTGGACAAGAAAGTGAAGGAAGGGCGTATCCACTTCGTCGTACTCGAGCGCCTCGGCGCCGCGACGCTGAGGGACGACGTTCCGCGTGCGGCCCTCGACCGGACGCTAGCTCGCTTTGCGGCTTGAGTTACCCGTGGATGGCCGGATGCTGCTTTGCAGCATCCGGCGAACACAGGTATAGTCAAAGACCTGGTTTGCTTTGGGCGCACTTGAGCGCCCGCGGCCTTTTCGTCGAGAACCAACGTGAGTCAGAGCTGCCGCCCCGAGCCTCAGGGCCTGTACCACCCTGCCAACGAGCACGACGCCTGCGGCGTCGGATTTGTCGCCCATATCAAGGGTAAGAAATCCCACGCCATCGTCGAGCAGGGGCTGACGGTTCTGCGCAACCTGACCCATCGGGGCGCCGTCGGCTGGGACCCCAAGCTGTCGGACGGGGCGGGCTGCCTGATCCAGATTCCGGATCGCTTCTTCCGCGAGGAGCTGGCCAGGCAGGGGGTGAAGCTCCCGGTGGCGGGCCAGTACGGCGTGGGCATGGTGTTTCTGCCGCGCGACCCGGCGTCGCGTCTCGCCTGCGAGTACGAGATCGAGCGCGCCATCAAGGACGAGGGGCAGGTGCTGCTTGGCTGGCGCGATGTCCCCGTGGACAACAGCGACCTCGCCGAGCCCGCCAAGCGCCTCGAGCCGGTGATCCGGCAGGTGTTCATCGGGCGCGGCAAGCGCGTGACGGTGACCGACGCCCTCGAGCGCAAGCTCTACATCATCCGCAAGAGCTCGGGCCACGCCATCCAGACCTTGAAGCTCAGGCACGGAAAGGAGTTCTACGTGCCGACGATGTCCGCGCGCACCATCTGCTACAAGGGCATGTTGCTCGCGCACCAGGTCGGCGAATACTACAGGGACCTGCAGGACCCGCGCGTCGAGTCGGCCCTGGCGCTGGTGCACCAGCGGTTCTCCACCAACACCTTCCCGTCGTGGGACCTCGCGCACCCGTTCCGGCTGATCTGCCACAACGGCGAGATCAACACGCTGCGCGGCAACGTCAACTGGATCAGGGCGCGCCAAGGCGCGATCTCGAGCCCGGTGCTCGGCAAGGACCTCGACAAGATCTGGCCCCTCATCTACGACGGCCAGTCGGACTCGGCGTCCTTCGACAACGCGCTCGAGCTCCTCGTGATGGGCGGCTACTCGGTCGCCCACGCCATGATGATGATGATCCCCGAGGCGTGGGAGAACCACACCCTCATGGACCCGGCGCGGCGCGCCTTCTACGAGTATCACGCGGCGATGATGGAGCCCTGGGACGGTCCGGCGTCGATCGCCTTCACCGACGGCCGCCAGATCGGCGCCACGCTCGACCGCAACGGGCTGAGGCCGTCACGGTACATCGTCACCGACGACGACCTGGTGATCATGGGTTCGGAGTGCGGCTGCCTGCCCGTGCCGGAAGAGAAGGTCGTCAAGAAGTGGCGCCTTCAGCCCGGCAAGATGTTCCTCGTCGACCTCGAGAAAGGAAAGATCATCGACGACAAGGAGCTCAAGGAATCGCTCGCGGGCGCGAAGCCGTATCCGGAGTGGATCGAGCGCATCCGCGTCAAGCTCGACGAGGTCGAAACGGAGAAGACGCCGCCGCTGAAGAGCCGGGTAGCGCTGCTCGACCGTCAACAGGCGTTCGCCTACACGCAGGAAGACACCAAGTTCATCATGGTGCCGATGGCGCAGAACGGCGAGGAGCCGGTCGGCTCCATGGGGAACGACTCGCCGCTCGCGGTCCTGTCGAACAAGGACAAGACCCTCTACCATTACTTCAAGCAGCTGTTCGCGCAGGTCACCAACCCGCCGATCGACCCGATCCGGGAGGAGCTGGTCACCTCGCTCGTCTCCTTCATCGGTCCCAAGCCGAATCTGCTTGGTATCGACGAGATGAATCCGCCGCTCCGGCTCGAGGTCTCGCAGCCGGTGCTGGATTTCTTCGAGATGGAGAAGATCCGGCATATCGAGCGCTACACCGGCGGCAAGTTCCGCTCGCACGAGCTGGACATCACCTATCCGATCGCCTGGGGCAAGGAAGCGGTCGAGGCGCGCCTGGCGTCGCTGTGCGCCCAGGCCGAGGACGCGGTGCGCGGCGGCTATTCGATCATCGTCATCTCGGACCGGCTGATCGAGCGCGAGCGCGTGGCCATTCCGGCGCTGCTCGCGGTCTCGGCGATCCACCAGCATCTCGTCACGAAGGGCCTGCGCACCAGCGCGGGCCTGGTAGTCGAGACAGGCTCGGCGCGCGAAGTGCATCATTTTGCGCTGCTCGGCGGATACGGCGCCGAAGCGGTCCACCCGCATCTCGCCATGGAAACGCTGCTCGACCTCGCGGCCAAGGGCCTGCTCGGGCCGGAGATCGACGGCAAGAAGGCGATCAAGAACTTCGTCAAGGCGATCGGCAAGGGGCTGAAGAAAGTGATGTCCAAGATGGGCATCTCGACCTACATGTCGTATACCGGCGCGCAGATCTTCGAGGCCGTTGGCCTGGCTCGCTCGATGGTCGGCAAGTATTTCACCGGGACCACGTCCTCGATCGAAGGCATCGACATGTTCCAGGTCGCCGAGGAAGCGATCCGCATCCACAAGGCCGCGTTCGACGAGGACGACCCGGTGCTGGCGACCATGCTCGACGCGGGCGGAGAGTACGCCTGGCGCGTGCGCGGCGAGGAGCATATGTGGACGCCGGATGCGATCGCCAAGCTGCAGCAGTCCTCGCGCGAGAACTCTCCGCAGGCGTACAAGGAATACGCGGCGATCATCAACGACCAGTCGCGGCGCCACATGACCTTCCGCGGGCTGTTCGAGTTCCGCTTCGCGCCGGCGCCCGTGCCGATCGAGGAGGTCGAGCCGGCCGCCGAGATCGTCAAACGCTTCTCGACCGGGGCGATGTCGCTCGGCTCGATCTCGACCGAGGCGCATGCCACGCTCGCGGTCGCGATGAACCGCATCGGCGGCAAGTCGAACACTGGCGAGGGTGGCGAGGACCGCAAGCGCTACGCCCCGGTCAAGGCGGGCGAGTCGCTGCTCTCGAGGCTCGGTGCGAACCGCGTCGCGCACGACATCGAGCTGAAAGAGGGCGACGTCCTCAAGTCGAAGATCAAGCAGGTCGCCTCCGGGCGCTTCGGCGTGACCGCCGAATACCTCGCGAGCGCGGAGCAGATCCAGATCAAGATGGCGCAGGGAGCGAAGCCCGGCGAGGGCGGCCAGCTGCCGGGCCGCAAGGTGTCGGAGTACATCGCCGAGATTCGCTACTCGACCCCGGGCGTGGAGCTGATCTCGCCCCCGCCGCACCACGACATCTACTCGATCGAGGACCTGGCGCAGCTGATCCATGACCTCAAGAACGCGAACCCGCGGGCGTCGATATCGGTGAAGCTCGTGTCGGAAGTCGGCGTCGGCACCGTGGCGGCGGGCGTGTCCAAGGCCAAATCGGATCACGTCACCATCTCGGGTCACGACGGCGGCACCGGCGCATCGCCCTGGTCGTCGATCAAGCACGCGGGCACGCCCTGGGAGCTGGGCCTCGCCGAAACGCAGCAGACCCTCGTGCTCAACCGCCTGCGCGGCCGCATCGCAGTGCAGGTCGACGGCCAGATCAAGACCGGCCGGGACGTCGTGATCGGCGCGATCCTCGGCGCTGACGAATTCGGCTTCGCGACCGCGCCGCTCGTCGTGAGCGGGTGCATCATGATGCGCAAGTGCCACCTCAATACCTGCCCGGTCGGCGTCGCGACCCAGGACCCGGTGCTGCGGAAGAAATTCTCGGGCAAGCCGGAATACGTGGTGAACTACTTCTTCCTGGTCGCCGAGGAAGCGCGCGAGCTGATGGCGAAGCTCGGCGTGCGCAGGTTCAGCGACCTGATCGGCCGTACCGACCTGCTCGACACCAAGAAGGGTATCGAGCACTGGAAGGCGAAGGGCCTCGATTTCTCGCGCATCTTCCACATGCCCGACATGCCAGCCGAGGTCGCGCGCTACAACTCCGAGAAGCAGAGCCACGGCCTGGAGAAGGCGCTCGACAACCGGCTGATCCAGCTCTCGCAGGCGGCGCTCGAGCGCGGCGAGAAGGTCGCGATCGACATGCCGATCAGGAACGGCAACCGCACCGTCGGCACGATGCTGTCGAACGAGATCGCGTGCCGCTACGGTCACGGCGGGCTGCCCGACGGCACCATCCACGTCCGTTTCGCAGGATCCGCGGGCCAGAGCTTCGGCGCGTTCCTCGCGAAGGGCGTGACGCTGGAAGTGATAGGCGACACCAACGACTACTGCGGCAAGGGATTGTCGGGCGGGCGCATCATCGTCGCGCCCTCGCCCAAGTTCCGAGGAGAGCCGACCGAGAACATCATCACCGGCAACGTCGTGCTGTACGGCGCAATCGCCGGCGAAGCGTACTTCCGCGGCGTCGCGGGCGAGCGCTTCGCGGTGCGCAACTCGGGTGCGACCGCCGTCGTCGAGGGCGTCGGCGACCACGGCTGCGAGTACATGACGGGTGGAACCGTCGCGGTGCTCGGGATCACCGGGCGCAACTTCGCGGCCGGTATGTCGGGCGGCATCGCCTACGTGCTCGACCTCGACCGGGAGTTCGCCAGGCGCTGCAATACGGCGATGGTGGACCTCGAGCCCGTGCTCTCCGAATCCGAGCAGCAGGGCAAGGTCGCCGGCCATCTGTGGCACCGCGGCCAGACCGACGAGGCGATCCTGAAGGATCTGATCGACCGCCATGCGCGACTCACGGGCAGCAGGCGCGCGAGGGAGATCCTGGAAAAGTGGGCGGAATACCGCGCGCGCTTCGTCAAGATCTTCCCGAAGGAGTACCGGCGCGCGCTGGGCGAGCTCGCGGCCGCACAGAAGAAGGCGGCGGCCTGATGGGGAAGGTCACGGGCTTCCTCGAGTACCAGCGCCTCGCGGAAGCGACCGAAGACAAGGAGCTGCGGAAGAAGCACTACCGCGAGTTCGTCCTGCACCTCACCGACGAGGAAGCCCGGATCCAGGGCGCGCGCTGCATGGACTGCGGCACGCCCTTCTGCATGTCGGGCTGCCCGGTCAGCAACATCATTCCCGACTGGAACGACCTCGTCTGGAAGCAGGACTGGAAGCGTGCGATCGAGACGCTGCATTCGACCAACAACTTTCCGGAATTCACCGGGCGGGTTTGCCCCGCACCCTGCGAGGAGGCGTGCGTGCTGCGCATCAACGCCGAACCGGTGGGGATCAAGTCGATCGAGCACGCCATCGTCGACAAGGCGTGGGAGTCGGGGTTGGTGAAGCCGCAGCCGGCGCACCACCGCAGCGGCAAGAAGGTCGCGGTGGTGGGCTCGGGGCCCGCAGGCCTCGCCTGCGCGCAGCAGCTCGCCCGCGCCGGGCACGAGGTCACCGTCTTTGAAAAGAACGACCGCATAGGCGGCCTGCTCCGCTACGGGATACCGGATTTCAAGATGGAGAAATCGCTGATCGACCGGCGCCTGGCTCAGATGCACGCAGAGGGCGTGAGCTTCCGCTCCGGCGTGTTCGTCGGCAAGGAACGGCCGGGCAAGGGCGTGACCGATTGGGCGACCGAGGTGCTCCCACCGGAGAGAGTCCTGGCGGAGTTCGATGCCGTCGTGCTCTCGGGCGGTTCCGAGCAGCCGCGCGATCTGCCCATCCCCGGCCGCTCGCTCGACGGAGTGCACTACGCGATGGAGTTCCTGCCTCTTCAGAACAGGCGCGTTGCCGGCGACCGGGGCGTCCCCGAGCTGTGGGCGAGCGGCAAGCAGGTCGTCGTGATCGGCGGCGGCGACACGGGCAGCGACTGCGTCGGCACGTCCAACCGCCACGGCGCCAGGTCGGTCACGCAGTTCGAGCTGCTGCCGATGCCCCCCGATCCCGAGAACAATCCCGTCTGGCCCTACTGGCCGACGCGCCTGCGCACTTCATCATCCCACGAGGAAGGCGTGACGCGCGACTGGTCCATCGCCACGAAGGAATTCGTCGGAGAAAACGGCAGAGTGAAGGCCCTGAGGACGATCAGGCTCGAATGGAAGGACGGCAGGGTGAGCGAGGTGTCGGGCTCGGAGGCGGTCTTGCCGGCGGACCTCGTCCTGCTCGCAATGGGCTTCGTCTCGCCGGTGCAATCGGTGCTCGACGCGTTCGGAGTGCAAAAGGATGCGCGCGGCAACGCCAAGGCGAGCACCGAAGGCAAGGGCTGCTACGCGACTTCCGTTCCCAAGGTGTTCACCGCGGGCGACATGCGCCGCGGTCAGTCCCTGGTTGTCTGGGCGATCCGTGAAGGCCGCCAATGCGCCAGGGCGGTAGACGAATTTCTGACCGGATTCTCCGAACTCCCGCGCTGACGTGGCGGGGCTGCTACATCTGTCGCGCGGCGGCGACGGAGCGGGCCGGGGCGAACGCTGCGCGCCCCCCCTGCCTGGGCGCCGCAATAGGTCGATGGTGCATTACCTGGTTCCGGAACGAGTGCCTCTTGGTGGCGACGACGGGCCAGTAGCCGTAGTACGGACCGTATGCGGAGTAGTAGGGATCCATTCCCGCGTAGTCGCAGTCGACCCGGCGGTCGCGCAGGCATTGCTGGTACCAGGAGTCCGCGGCCGCCTGCACCTGCGCATCCGCCGCGCCCCGCACATAGCGCTCCGCGTCCAGCTTCCGCTCCAGGCGGTCGATTTTCTCGGCGAGCGCACTCTCGTTAGCGCTCGGGACCCGCGCTTGTGTCAGCGCGTCATCGGTGCCGATTATCGAGAGTCTCGAGGCCTTCGGGTCTAGCTGGGTCGCCTTGGCGTTGGCGGGCGCCTCGTTGGAGTAGTTGACCACGCCCTTCTCGTCGACCCACTTGTACACTTGCGCGAGCAGAGGTGGCGCCGCGAAAGCGAGTGCCGAAGCCAGAGCCGATGATAGTATGAGCCGGCGCACGAACGTTAACGACCTTCGTCTTCGGTGAGATTACACCTTTTCTCACCCGCGGGTCCGTACACCGCGGGCAAGCCGTGCTAACATCACGCATCCAGCTGAATTCACTCCGGTTTTCGTGAATATCGTCATCCTCGCCGCAGGGGTGGGCAAGCGCATGCAGTCGCGCACTCCGAAGGTACTGCACGCGCTGGCAGGCCGGCCGCTCCTCTGGCACGTCCTCGACACGGCAAAGCAGCTCGCGCCGAAGACGGTCTGCGTCGTCTATGGCCACGGGGGCGAGGCCGTGCGCGAGGCGCTGGGAGACAACGGGGCGGTCTGGGTGCTGCAGCAGCCCCAGATGGGGACCGGCCATGCGGTGATGCAAGCGGTT
This sequence comes from Burkholderiales bacterium, assembly GCA_035499735.1. Taxonomy (GTDB): domain Bacteria; phylum Pseudomonadota; class Gammaproteobacteria; order Burkholderiales; family SG8-39; genus VBDM01. Next base: position 220,062 of record DATJYC010000051.1, on the reverse strand, counting down.
CCGCACCTAGACGAACGCTGGCCGACACTGGTCCTCTACGGCGATGTTCCCCTCATCCGATCCGAGACGCTCGCGCGCCTGATCGAGGCGGCGGGGAAGGGAGTCGGGGTTCTCACCGCGACGCTCGACAACCCCGCCGGCTACGGGCGCATCCTGCGCAAGGGCAACCGAGTGCTGGGCATCGTCGAGGAGAAGGACGCGAGCGCGAAGCAGCGCGAGCTGCGCGAGATCAACACTGGGATCATCGTAGCGCCCACCAAGAAGTTGAAGGGCTGGCTCGCGAGGTTGCGGAACAACAACGCGCAGAAAGAATACTACCTCACCGACATTGTCACGCTGGCGACCAGGGAGCGGGTGCCCGTGGCCGCGATCCAGGCTGGGGACGCCTGGGAGACGCTGGGCGTGAACAGCAGACCGCAGCTTGCGGAGCTCGAGCGCTTCCATCAGCGCAGGCTGGCCACGGCGCTGCTGGACAAGGGAACGATGATCGCCGATCCTTCGCGCTGCGACGTGCGCGGCAGCCTCGTGTGCGGAGCGGACGTGTCGATCGACGTCAACTGCGTTTTCGAGGGCGAGGTCAGGCTCGGCGACGGGACCGCCGTCGGCGCAAACTGCGTGCTGAGGAACGTGAGCGTGGGACCGGGGACTCGCATCGAGCCCTTCTGCTACCTCGAGGACGCGGACATCGGCGCCGACTGCCACATAGGTCCCTACGCTCGCCTTCGGCCCGGAACGCGCTCGCAGCTCGCCGCGCAGGTGCACATCGGAAACTTCGTCGAGATCAAGGCGAGCACCATAGGCGAGGGTTCCAAGGCCAATCACCTGGCCTACATCGGCGACAGCGAGGTCGGACGGAACGTCAACGTGGGTGCGGGTACGATCGTGTGCAACTACGACGGCGCGAACAAGCACCGCACCGTCATCGAAGACGACGTCTTCATAGGGTCGGACACCCAGCTGGTTGCGCCGGTCCGCGTGGGCCGGGGCGCGACCTTGGGCGCCGGCACGACTCTCACGAAGGACGCCCCGCCTGGAGAGCTCACGCTTTCGCGAGCCAAGCAGGTGAGCGTCCCGGGCTGGAAGCGGCCGGTCAAGATCAAGAAATAGAGGCGAACGTGTGCGGAATCGTCGGAGCGGTTGCGAAGCGTAACGTCGTTCCCATCCTCATCGAGGGGCTGAAGCGGCTGGAGTACCGCGGCTACGATTCCGCCGGGATCGCCGTGATGGACGGCAAGCCGGGCCGTACGGCGCTCCAGCGGGTGCGCTCGACCGGCCGCGTCGCGGAGCTGGAGAAGCTCGCGGGAGCGCAGGGAATCTCGGGCGAGGTCGGCATCGCGCACACGCGCTGGGCGACCCACGGCGTGCCCTCGGAGAGGAACGCGCACCCCCACACCTCGGGTGGCGTATCGGTGGTGCATAACGGCATCATCGAGAACCACGAGGAGATGCGCAAGCGCCTGCGCGCCAAGGGCTACGAGTTCGTATCCGATACCGACACCGAGGTGATCGCGCACCTGGTGCATTCGAACCTGCAGTCGGGCGCGAAGCTCTTCGACGCGGTGAAGAAGAGCGTCGTTGAGCTGGTTGGCGCCTACGCGATCGCGGTGGTGAGCGAGTCGGACCCGTCGCGGCTGGTGGTCGCGCGGCACGGCGCCCCCCTACTCCTCGGCCTCGGGAACGGCGAGAATTTCGCCGCTTCCGACACGTCCGCGCTCGTCCAGGTCACGCAGCGGATCATCTATCTCGAGGACGGCGACTGCGCCGAGATCGAGCTCGCGGGCGTGCGCATCGCCGACGCGAAGGGGAACGCGGTCGAGCGTCCCGTCCATCTCAGCCAGCTTACCGCCGACGCGGTCGAGCTCGGCCAGTATCGCCACTACATGCAGAAAGAGATCTTCGAGCAGCCGATGGCAGTTGCGAACACCCTGGAGATGGTCACAGGCGCGCAGTCGGTGTCGCCGCAGCTCTTCGGCGCGGACGCCGAGCGCGTCCTGCGCGACGTCGACTCGGTGCTGATCCTCGCCTGCGGCACGAGCTATCACGCGGGAATGGTCGCGCGTTACTGGATCGAGGGCCTCGCCGGGATACCCTGCAACGTCGAGATCGCAAGCGAATACCGCTACCGCGAGTCGGTGCCGAACCCCAGGGGGCTGGTGGTCACCGTGTCCCAGTCGGGCGAGACCGCCGACACGATCGCCGCCCTGCAGTACGCCAAGTCGCTGGGACACCGCTATTCGCTGTCGATCTGCAACGTTCCCGAGTCGGCGCTGGTGCGCGCCTCCGACCTTCGCTTCCTCACGCGCGCCGGGCCGGAGATCGGCGTCGCGTCGACCAAGGCGTTCACGACCCAGCTCGCGGCGCTGGTGCTGCTCACCATGATCCTCGCCAAGATCCGCGGCAGGCTGCCGGCCGACCGCGAGAGCGCGGTGCTGCAGTCGCTGCGCCACCTGCCGCGGGCGCTGGAGAGCGTGCTGCACTTGGAGCCGCAGCTGAGGATGTGGTCGGAAAAGTTCGCCCAGCTCGAGCACGCCCTGTTTCTCGGAAGAGGCATTCACTATCCCATCGCGATGGAGGGAGCGCTCAAGCTCAAGGAGATCTCCTACATCCATGCCGAGGCCTACGCCGCCGGGGAGCTCAAGCACGGGCCTCTCGCGCTCGTCGACAAGCGGATGCCGGTGATCGCGATCGCGCCGAAAGACGCGCTGCTCGAGAAGCTCAAGTCGAATCTCCAAGAAGTGCGCGCCCGCGGGGGCGAGCTGCACGTGCTCGCGGACCAGGACACGCGCATGGTCGCGACCGAGGGCGTCCACGTGATCCGCATGCCCGACCACGCGGGGATGCTCTCGCCGATCCTGCACACCGTGCCGCTGCAGCTGCTCGCCTACCACACGGCGCTCGAGCGCGGAAACGACGTCGACAAGCCGAGGAACCTGGCGAAGTCCGTTACCGTCGAATAGGAGGGCGGGGCAGCGCCCGCCCTTGATTCTGTTCCGTCCGACCCGAGGGCGTTTGACCAATGTCAAACGCGCGCTCGCGCATTCGCGTAAAAGAGACGGTAGCCGTGGACACGCACACACACACGCACTCATCTCGCGGTACGGGCAACAGCGCAGTCGATCCCGTGTGCGGCATGTCAGTCGAGATGAATACCGCAAAGCACACCCACAGCTTCGGCGGATCGACCTGGTATTTCTGCAGCAAGCACTGCCTAGACAGGTTTTCCGCCGACCCGAGGCACTACGCCGCCGCGGATCAGGAGCCGGCGCCGACTGCGGTGCCGGGCGAGAGCTACACCTGCCCGATGCACCCGGAGGTCCGCAGCGCGACGCCGGGCAATTGCCCCAAGTGCGGCATGGCGCTCGTCCCGGTCGCGGGCGCCAAGGAGGACGACTCGGAGCTGCGGAGCATGACGCGGCGCTTCTGGGTGAGCGCGGCGCTGACGCTGCCACTGGCGGTCATCGCCATGGCGCCCTATTTCGGGCTCAAGCAGCCTTTCGGGATTCCCATGCACTTGCGGATGTATCTCGAGCTCGCGCTCGGCACGCCCGTCGTGCTCTGGGGCGGCTGGCCGTTCTTCCGCAAGCTCGCGCTTTCGATCGCGAACCGCAGTCCGAACATGTACACGTTGATCGGCCTGGGCGTCGCGCTCGGCTGGCTGTTCAGCGTCGCGGCGGTGTTCGCCCCGGGCCTCTTCCCGCAGGAATTCCGGGAGGAGAGCGGGCAAGTGGGAGCCTACTTCGAGGCGGCCGCGGTGATCGTAACGCTGGTGCTGCTCGGGGAGGTCATGCAGCTGCGCGCGCTCGGCGAAACGAGGCGCGCGTTGCGTGAGCTGCTCGCGCTCGCGCCCAACACGGCGACGCGCATCGAGGCCGATGGGCGCGAGGTCGAGGTGCTTCTCGCCGAAGTCCAGGTCGGCGACCGGCTGCGCGTGCGCCCCGGGGAGAAGGTGCCCGTGGACGGAACATGCCTCGAAGGGTCTTCCAACGTGGACGAATCGATGATCACCGGTGAGCCCGTTCCCGTGCCGAAGAAATCCGGCGACCGGCTGACCGGCGCGACGATCAACGGCAGGGGAACGCTGGTTGTCCGTGCCGAGCGGGTCGGCGCGGAGACGCTGCTTTCGCAGATCGTGCACATGGTGGCGCAGGCGCAGCGCACGCGCGCGCCGGTGCAGCGTCTCGCCGATCTCGTTGCCGCGTACTTCGTCGAGGCTGTGATCACGGTCGCGGTCGTGACCGCGACCGTGTGGTGGTTCCTCGGGCCCGAGCCCAGGCTCACCTACGCGGTCGTCAACGCGGTCGCAGTGCTGATCATTGCCTGTCCCTGCGCAGTGGGTCTGGCGACGCCGATCTCGATCACGGTGGCGATGGGCCAGGGGGCAAAGAACGGGATCCTGTTCCGAAACGCCGAAGCCGTGGAGAAGCTGCGCGAGATCGATACCCTGGTTGTCGACAAGACGGGCACGCTGACGCTCGGTAGCCCGCGGCTCGTTGATCTCGTCGTCGACGGAGTCGCCGAGAACGAGGGGCTGCAGCTCATCGCGAGCCTCGAGCGCGCGAGCGAGCATCCGCTCGCCCAGGCGATTGTCAGGGGCGCGGAAGAGCGCGGCCTGCGCCTGTCGCCCGTCGAGAAATTCGAGTCCGTTACGGGCCAGGGCGTACGCGGGGAGATCGGCGGACGAAGGATCGTGGTCGGAAGCCGCCGTTTCATGGAGTCGCAGGGCGCTGTACCGGGATCGCTTTCCGGCAAGGCCGATGCGCTCCGGTCGCAAGGCAAGACCGTGCTCTACGCCGCAGCCGACGGCCGCACGGTCGCTGTGGTCGCCGTCGCCGATCCCATCAAGGAAACCACGCCCGAGGCGATCAGGGCACTGCAATTCGAAGGCGTCCGCGTCGTCATGCTTTCGGGCGACTCGCGCAAGACCGCAGAATCGGTCGGCCGGCAACTCGGCATCGACGAGGTGATCGCCGAGGTGCTGCCCGCGCAGAAAGTCGAGGCGATCAAGCGGCTACAGGGGCAGCGGCGCGCGGTGGCCATGGCCGGCGATGGCATCAACGACGCGCCCGCGCTCGCGCAAGCGAATGTCGGCATTGCGATGGGCACGGGGACCGACGTTGCGATCGAGAGCGGCGGCGTGACCCTGGTGAAGGGCGACCTGCGCGGCATCGTCAAGGCGGTCCGCCTGTCGCGCGCCACCATGCGCAACGTCAAGCAGAACCTGTTTTTCGCCTTGGTCTACAACGCGCTCGGCGTGCCGCTGGCCGCGGGCGTTCTTTACCCCGTTTTCGGGTTGCTGCTGTCGCCGATCTTCGCCGGTGCCGCGATGGCCTCGAGCTCCGTGTCGGTCGTGACCAACGCGCTGCGCCTGCGCCGGGTGAAACTTTGAACCGACGTCGTTAAGGAGGAGCCATGAACATCCGCACTCTCAAGTTGTTCGCCTGCATCGCCTTCGCAGGACTGCCCTCTCTCGTCCCTGCTCACGTCAGCGACGAGACCCAGACGGCCGCGGGACTGAGAGTGGACCTCGGCATCGTGCCCGCGGAGACCCTCCGCGGCCGCCCCGAGGAAGACGCCGTGCGCCAGATGCACGGCGGCCTGCCGTCTGGCAAGTCGATGTACCACGTGATGGTGGCGATCTTCGACACAAGAACTGGGCAGCGGGTCACCAACGCCCAGGTAAGGGCGCGCGTCGAAGAGGTCGGCCTGACCAGCGAGGAGAAGGCGCTCCAGCCGATGCAGGTGGCGAACGCGGTGACTTACGGCAATTTCTTCCGCATGGCGGGCTCGGGCACCTTCCGCATCACGGTGCAGATCCGGCTGCCGGACACCACGAGCACGACCGAGCTGCGGTTCGAGCACCGGCACCCCTAGCGGATGATGAGGGCCGGCACCTTGCAGCCGGCCAGCACCTTGGACGCGACCGATCCGAGCAGCAGATTGCCGAGCGCGCTGTGGCCGCGCGATCCGAGCACAATCAGCGAGAACTTGCCTTTTTTCGCGTAGGTCGCGATACGCTCCCCGGCGTCCCCCACCATCTGCACCTCCTTGTAGGGCACCTTGGCGCGGCCCAGGATTCGTTTGGACGCGGCCAGAGCCTTCCGGGTCTGCTCGCTGTGGTAGCGGCGGACTATACTCGGCCCCAGGGCCGCCGCGGCCCGTCCGGGAAGCGGGGGCCGCACGTGGATCAGGTGGATTTCGGGCTTGGCCCCGAGGAGGTCAAGATGCTTGACGACGTAGGCGACGGTGCGCCGGGTATGCTCCGACCCGTCTGCTGCGATGAGTATCTTCACTATGGTCCCTTGGCGTGCGCGCGCGCGGCTGCGGCGCAGCCGAATCTTATAATACGGCGCCGCACTAGTTTGACGTTTACGTAAACGTCAATTACGCTAGCCTCCCGCTTGGAGTGGGACCATGACCGATCTGAGCGCCGTTTCCCGGCAGAACGAATACAAGGCGAGAAACAAGATCCGCTTTGTGACCGCCGCGTCGCTGTTCGACGGCCACGACGCATCGATCAACATCGTCCGGCGCATGCTCCAGGCGAGCGGCTGCGAGGTCATCCACCTCGGCCATAACCGCTCGGTCGAGGAGGTCGTGACCGCCGCGCTCGAGGAGGACGTGCAGGGCATCGCGGTGTCCTCCTACCAGGGCGGCCACGTCGAATACTTCAAGTACCTGCTCGACATGCTGCACGCCCGCGGCGGGGAGAACATCAAGGTGTTCGGCGGCGGAGGCGGGGTGATCGTCGCCGACGAGATCCGCGAGCTGCAGGGCTACGGGGTCGAGCGGATCTACTCTCCGGAAGACGGCCAGAAGATGGGGCTGCAGGGCATGATCAACGACATGCTCGCGCGCTGCGACGAGGACCTGTCGCGGCATGCCCCGCGGGACCTTGCCGCAGTGAGGCGCGGAGACCGGCGCGCGCTGGCGCGACTCCTGACCGCGCTCGAGGCGGGTACTGCGGACCCGCCGCTGCGCACGCAGATCCTCCACGATGCGGATACGGCTTCCGTGCCTGCACTGGGCGTGACCGGCACGGGCGGCTCGGGCAAGTCCTCGCTCACCGACGAGCTGGTGCGGCGCTTCAGGCTGGACCAGAACGACCGCGTAGACGTCGCGGTGCTCGCAGTCGATCCTTCACGCCGCAAGTCCGGCGGCGCCCTGCTCGGCGACCGCATACGAATGAACGCGATCGGAGGGGGGCGGGTCTTCATGCGCTCGCTTGCGACGCGCGGCGGTCAAGGCGAGGTGGCGAAGAACCTTCCCGAGGTGATCGCCGCCTGCAAGATCGCCGGATTCGGGCTGGTGCTGGTCGAGACCTCGGGGATCGGCCAGGGCGACTCGGCCATTGTTCCGCTGGTCGATGCCTCGCTCTACGTCATGACTCCCGAGTACGGCGCAGCGAGCCAGCTCGAGAAGATCGACATGCTCGACTTCGCCGACTTCGTCGCCATCAACAAGTTCGATCGCAGGGGGGCCGAAGACGCGCTGCGCGACGTGCGCAAGCAATACCAGCGCAACCGCAAGCTCTTCGACCGCTCTCCCGAAGAGATGCCCGTCTACGGAACGATCGCGTCGCGCTTCAACGACGACGGCGTCACGGCGCTCTATCAGGGCATCCTGCCGGCGCTTGTCGAGCACGGACTGAAGGCGGGTCCGGCCACGCTTCCCCCGGCGAGGTCGCGGGCCTCGTCGGGGAAAAGCGCGATCGTGCCGCCCGCGCGCAGCCGCTATCTCGCGGAGGTCGCAGAGACGGTCCGCCGCTACCACACAAGGGCGGCGGAGCAGTCGCGGCTGGCGCGCGAGCGCCAGCAGCTCGTCGGCGCAAGGGCCATGCTTGCCGAGGCCGGGAGCGACACCTCCGGGCTGGAGCCGTTGATCGAGCGGAAGAGCCGCGAGCTCGACGCGAATTCCAAGCGGCTCCTCGAGGATTGGCCGGAAACGCGAAGCAGCTACGCGGGCGACGAGCAGGTCGTCAGGGTGCGCGACCGGGAGATCCGCACGCGCCTCGGGTCGGTCTCCCTTTCCGGGACCCGGGTGCCCAAGGTGGCGCTGCCGCGCTTCGAGGACCACGGCGAGATCCTCCGCTGGCGCCTGCGGGAGAACCTGCCGGGGTTCTTTCCGTTCACTTCCGGCGTGTTTGCCTTCAAGCGGGAGAACGAGGATCCGACGCGCATGTTCGCGGGCGAAGGCGACGCCTTCCGCACCAATCGCCGCTTTCACCTGCTTTCGAAGGACATGCCGGCGAAGCGGCTCTCGACCGCCTTCGACTCGGTGACGCTGTACGGGTTCGACCCCGACTCCCGTCCGGACATCTACGGCAAGGTCGGAAACTCCGGCGTCTCCATCGCGACGCTCGACGACATGAAGGCGCTCTACGCCGGCTTCGACCTGTGCGATCCCGCGACCAGCGTCTCGATGACCATCAACGGGCCCGCGCCGACGATCCTGGCGATGTTCCTCAACACCGCGATCGACCAGCAGCTGGAGCGCCTCGGCCGCATGCCCACGGCGCAGGAGCGCGAAGGGGTCAAGGCGCGGACGCTCTCGACGGTCCGCGGCACGGTCCAGGCGGACATCCTCAAGGAAGACCAGGGCCAGAACACCTGCATCTTCTCGACCGAGTTCTCGCTCAAGGTGATGGGCGACATCCAGGAGTATTTCGTCGGCCACGACGTGCGCAATTTCTACTCGGCGTCGATCTCCGGCTACCACATCGCCGAAGCCGGCGCGAATCCGATCTCGCAGCTCGCCTTCACCCTTGCGAACGGCTTCACCTTCGTCGAGGCCTATCTCGCGCGCGGCATGAAGATCGATGACTTCGCGCCCAACCTCTCGTTCTTCTTCAGCTACGGCATGGAGCCGGAGTACGCGGTGCTGGGCCGCGTAGCGCGGCGCATCTGGGCGGTGGCGATGCGCGACAGGTACGGGGCGAACGAGCGCAGCCAGAAGCTCAAGTTCCACTCGCAGACCTCCGGCCGGTCGCTGCACGCGCAGGAGATCGCCTTCAACGACATCCGCACTACGCTGCAGGCGCTGATCTCGATCTACGACAACACCAATTCCCTGCACACCAACGCCTATGACGAGGCGATCACCACGCCGACCGAGGAGTCGGTGCGCCGCGCCATGGCGATCCAGTTGATCGTCAACAAGGAGTGGGGGCTGGCGAAGAACGAGAATCCAAACCAGGGCAGCTTCATCATCGACGAGCTCACCGACCTCGTCGAGGAGGCGGTGCTCAGGGAGTTCGATGCGATCGCCGAGCGCGGTGGGGTGCTCGGAGCGATGGAGACCGGTTACCAGCGCGGCAAGATCCAGGAGGAGTCGCTCACGTACGAGCACCGCAAGCACGACGGCTCCTACCCCATAGTGGGCGTGAACACTTTCCGCAATCCAAAAGGGGACCCGGTTCCGCACAAGCTCGACCTCATCCGCTCGACCGAGGAGGAGAAGCGGTCGCAGCTCAGGCGCCTCGCCGAATTTCACACGGCCCACAAAGAGGAATCCGGGCCCATGCTCGAGCGCCTCCGGCAGGCGGTCATCCACAACGAGAACGTGTTCGCCGTGCTCATGGACGCAGTGCGCGCCTGCTCGCTCGGGCAGATCACCGGGGCGCTGTTCGAGGTCGGCGGGCAGTACCGGCGTAACATGTAGCGCATGGAGCGCCTTCCATGCCGACTGCATTCCGCCAATACCGCTTCCTGATCGCGCTGACGCTTCCTGCGTCGCCGGTCCTCGGCTACTTGGCCGGAAGCAATTTCGCCACCCTGATCTACGGCATCGTCGCGATCGGCCTGCTCGACCTTGTCGTCGGCAGGGACCGCGTCAACCCCGCGCCCGACGCGCTGCCTGCGCTCGAGCGGCAGGGCTTCTACAGGGCGATCCTTTACGTTTGTGCCACGCTCGACCTCTCGCTCATCGTCTGGGGCGCCTGGATCGTGGGCCGCGGGGACCTGACGCCCGTGCAGGCTCTGGGCCTCATGCTTTCGGTGGGCTTCGTCACCGGGGCTCAGGGCATCACCTTTGCGCACGAGCTAGGCCACGCGCGCTCGAAATTCGATCAGCTGCTTGCAAAGGCGCTGCTGACCGCGGTGTGCTACGGCCACTTCTTCATCGAGCACAACCGCGGCCATCACGTGCGCGTCGCGACCCCCGAGGATCCCGCGTCCGCTCGGCTCGGCGAGAGCTTCTACGCTTTTTACCCCCGTACGCTCGCCGGCAGCTGGGTGAGCGCCTGGAAGCTGGAGGCTGAGCGGCTTCGCCGCCACGGCCTGCGATTCCTCGGCTGGCGCAACCAGATGCTGTGGTTCACGATACTTCCGCTCCTAATCGCCGCGGCATTCGGGCTAACGTGGGGGCCCTTGGCGGCGCTGCTTTTCGTGGCGCAGAGCTGGATGGCCTTTACCCTGCTCGAAGCCGTGAACTACGTGCAGCACTACGGGCTCTCCCGGCGGCGACTGGAGAGCGGAGCCTACGAGCGCTTCAATCGTGCCCACTCGTGGAACGCCTCGGAGGTCTTGACCAATTCCTTCCTCATCCACCTGCAACGGCATTCCGACCACCACGAGATCCCCTCGCGCCCCTACCAGGCGCTGATGCACTACGAGGATGCCCCGCAGCTTCCCACGGGCTACTCCGGGATGCTGCCCCTCGCGTTCGTGCCGCCCCTGTGGTTTGCGGTGATGAACCCGCGGCTGAAAGCGGAGCCGCGCTAGGCGCGCAACGCGGCGAGTACGCGCTCGGCGTCGCGCGCCAGCGGATGCTCGGGATTCTGCTTGAGGAAGGCCTCGAACCCCGAGATGGCGCGGGCCTTGTCTCCGGCCGCCGCCTTGGCGAGCGCGGAGCCGAAACGCGCCTGCGGGGCGAGCGGGCTCTTGGGATGCGCCTCGACGAAGGCATCGAAGGCCTTTGCCGCTTCGCCGTACTTGCCGGCGTCGGCGAGGCCCTGCGCCGACAGCAGCGCCTCGCGCTCGGCCCGGTAGGCGGGATCCTGCTCCCGGTCTCCCTTCCAGTAGGGCTTCAGCTCCGACTCGGTCGCCTCGGCCCCGCGAATTCCCGCGGTCGCGGTCGCGGTGACGACGCGTCTGGGCTGGCGCGGAGTGATCGCCTGCAGCCGCACCCAGACCTCGCGCAGCACATCCTGGAGCACGGTAGAGGCTTGTGACGGCGCCGGGTCAGCCGCCGTGGCCGCGAGGGTGCCCAGCACAAGCGCCGTCGCGGCGAGCGCCAGGAAGGTCGGTTTTGCGCGCATGGCTGTCGTCTCCTCGTCCGGCTAGTTGCCCAGAACCTTCGCAAGAGCCCGGTACTGATTCCCCATTTCCTTCTGCAGCTTCGTTGCCTCGCGGTACTTCGCCTGCGCCTCGGCGAGCTTGCCGAGCCGGTAGTAGGCGAGCGCGGTATTGACTCGAATGCCGGCGTCTGCGGCGTCGACTTCCTCCGCAAAGCGGTACGACTCGAGCGCGCGCTCATAGTCGCCGCGATCGTAGTACAGGTTGCCGCGGTTGTTGAGCGCCGCGGCGTTGCGGGGGTTGCCGGCGAGAATCGCCTCGAACTCCTTCAGCGCCACGTCGGTCGCGCCGTTGCGCCCGTAGATGTTGCCGATCTGCAGCCGCGCGTCCTCGTCCTTGGGGTTGGCCGCGAGGAGCTGACGGTAGGGCTGGACCTCGCGCTCGAGGCGCCTCGCGATGAGCAGCCGCAGCTCGCGCTCGTTGAGACGGCTTGCGCGCTCGCCCGTGGGCACTTCGATGCCGAACGTCGCCGGCGCGAGGGTGACCGGCGGGTACTTCTCCCAGGCCTGGCGCAGCGAGAGCACCTTGAGCTGCTTCTTCGCCTCGGCCTCGTGGTATTTGCGGCCGCCTTCAGCCCACGCCTCGGAGAAGGAGGTCGCGATCAGCGTGGCTTCCACCGGTATCCAGATCTCTCCGTCGCGCACCACGAGCAGGTCGTCCTGCAGGCTGATCTGCCCGCGGTCGGCGTCCTTGACCCCCGTCCGGAACATGAGGAACAGATGACCGGGGACGTCGATCAACGCGGTTTCGATCCCGAGGTTCTCGTAAGCGGCGGCGAGCAGCACCGAAAGATCATCGCAGTCGCCGCTCTTCAGGCGCAGCGTCTCCCGCGGGAACTGCACGTAGTCGACCTGGTCGGCGGCCACTCTGGAGAAGGGCGTGTTCGGGTCGGCCTGGTAGCGCAGGCCCTGCGCGCTCAGGATGTTGTACACGGTCGCCGCGAGCGCGAGCGGTCGGTTGAGCGCGTCCTGCGGGGGCGGCGCGTAGCGGTTCGTGGCCTCGCGCACGAAATTCCTCAGCGTGTCGTCGCGCGGCGTGACGAACGAGCCCACCATGTCCCCGTTCGCCCAGAGAATCGCGTTCTTTCCGTAGAGGGTCACGGCCTGGGTGATGTCCTGCGTGCCCTCTCGGCTGTCGGCGGTGCCGAGCGACACGATCGCGAGGACGCGGGTGTCCTCGTCGATGCCGAGAATCTTGCCGTTGAACGTCGCGTTCAGCGGCACCTCGACGACGGACTTCGCCTTGAGCTCGGCGATGTCGCGGTTGACCGGGAAATCCATGTACTCCTTGATGAAGAACGACACGCGCAGATTCTTGTAGTCGTCGGCGGTGTCGTTGCGCACCTTCACCGACCCGATCTTCTCGTTGGCGTATTGCTTGTGGGCCGCGACGAACATGCGCTCCAGGCGCAGGTCCTCGATGCGCGGGCGCGCGGTGGTCCCGGAGAGCGCCTTCTTCTTCTGGTCGTACGCCCCGGCGAGAAGCCGCTGGTTCGGCTCGCTCGGGTTGAGCTTGGCGGCGAGAGTCAGCTCCGCGATGGCGGGGTCGAAGGCGCGCCGCTCGAGCTGGACCTCGGCGATGGCGAGGTGCGGCGCGTCGGCCTTGTCGTCGATGCGCGAGGCCTTCTCCAGGAAGCCGAGCGCCTCGTCGTAGCTGCGATTGTCCGCAAGGCTCAGCCCCAGGCGGTAGTTCACCTCGTAGGAGTCCGGCTGCAGCTCCAGCGCGCGCTTGAGCGTCTGGATCGCCTCGCCGCTCTTGCCCTGCCGGTACGCCGCGTTCGCGGCGAGCAGCAGCGGCTCGACGCTCTTGGGGGCGAGCTTCTGCGCTTCGCGCGCGGCCTTGCCCGATTCCTGCCAGCGCCCCAGCGCCGCGTAGGACTGCGCCTGCGCCACGCGCAGCCCGGCGTCGGCCGGCGCGAGCGCCACGGCCCGCTCCAGGGCGGCGAGCGCCTGCGCGTGCCTTCCCTCGCGCGTCTCGAGCTCGGCGAGCCGCTTGAAGACGTCGCCGCCAGCGTCGGGCAGCGCCGCCGCCTTGGCCAGGGCCTCGCGCGCCTTGCGCTCGTCCTTCAACGCCAGATAGGCGTCGGCGAGCGCGGCCCAGGCCGCTCCGTTCCTGGCGTTCAGCCGCGTCGCGCGCGAGAGCGCGATCACAGCTTCCTCGTGCTTGCCCTGCGCGATGGCGATCCGTCCGAGCACGTACTGCCCGACGCTTTCTTCGGTCGGACTGCCCGCCATCGACAGCGCAATGGTCCGCGCCTGGTCGAACTCGCCCAGAGCCAGGTGCGTGTTCGCCGCCGCAATCAGGGCCTCGGTGCTCCGGGGCGCGGTGGCAAGCGCCTTGTTGTAGCGTTCCAGCGCCTCGCGCGGCCGCCCGAGCGACAACAGCACCGCGCCGGCGCGAAGCCAGTTCGCCGTCTCCGCCGGGCTCGCGGCGCAGGCGCGGTCGAGCTCGGCGATGCCCTTGTCCACCGCCCCGAGCCGCACGTACGACTCGCCCAGAATGGCGCGCGCCGTGGCGTTCTTGGGATCGCGCGCCAGAGCCTTTTCGACGCAGCTCGCGGCGCCGGACGCGTCGCCCAGCTGCAGCCCGAGATCCCCGCAAAGCGCGTAAGTCTCCGCGTTCGCCTGATCGGCTGCGATCGCGCGCTCGACGGCCGAGCGGGCCCCCAGGATGTCGCCGGAGGCAGCCAGCGCCTTGGCTTCGAGCAGGCGCCCCGCGATCTCCCTGCCGGGACGGCGCGAGAGGTCCTGGAACTGGGCGACGGCCGCGTCGTAGCGGCCCATTGCGAGCAGGGTCCGGCCCCGATACTCCACTGCCGCGGCGTGATCGGGCGAGGCCTGTGCCGCGCGCGTGAACGCCGCGAGGGCAGGCTCGTTGCGGCCGGCCTCGAACTCGCGATACCCGAGGCGGAAGACGTCTTCGACCGGGGCCGAGAGCTCGCCGTCGATGCCAAAATTGCTGCGCGCGCCCACGCGGTAGTCGAGGAAGCGGCCGGCGGCTTCGGCGCCAAGCGAGGCTTCTGCGGCCTGCGTTTCAAGAGCGAGCTCGTAGGGCCCGTCTTTTGCTGCGGCGGCGTAGACGCGGTACCCGGAGACGTAGCGGGCAGTCGACTTGAGCCAGGTGAGGCGGACCTTGCCCGGCTCGCCGAGCACCGCGACGCCGCCGACTCGCGGGAGCGGCTGGAGATAGTGGTATATCGCGAGCTCTTTTCGGTCGGCATCGAACAGCGCGAAGGAGTAGGCCGCCGGCGGCGCGGAGAAGGTGACCGACGCCGTGGGCTCAATCTGCGGGCTGCGGTACGCGGCGAACGAGAATTCGCCGTATCCGCCGTAGGAGACCTCGACACGCTGCTTTCCCTGCTCCGTTGCGGAGGACACGTACAGCCTGTCCTCGCTGTCGACCGCCAGCCCGTAGATCGCGCGGTAGGGGATCGGCTCCCCCGCGACCGAAAATCGCCATTCGAGCTTGGACGAGTACACTTGGACCGTCTTGCTCGCCGCGTCGGCGACGTAGATGTTGCCGACCGAGTCCGTCACGACGGCGACCGGTTTCGAGAGCCGCTGCGCGTCGACGAGCTTGTTCACGAAGATCCCGTCGCGCGTGAACATCTGCACCCGGTGATTGTCCGTATCGGCGACGTACAGATAGTCGGCGAGGTGCACGCCCCCGATCTCGTCGAACTCGCCGTCGCGCGAGCCGCTGCGCCCTACCGTGAAGTGGAGTTTGCCGTCGTGCCCGAACACCTTCACGCTGTCGCCGTCGGCGATCGCGACTTCGCGGGCGTCCGCGGCCGCGGTGCGCGGCTTGTCGATTCTCCCCGCGAATTCGAGCTTCGGCTTGCCGCCTGAATCCAGCCGCGAGACCTTGCCGCGCTGTAGGCACAGGATGTCGCCGCCCTCGAGCGCATAGGCGCGCTCGCAGTCGAGCGTCAGCGTGCTGGCCCGGCGCACGCTCGCCAGCCGCGCGACCTGCGGGACCACTCCCTTCCCCTCGGGAACGCTGAAGTACTCGATCTTCTTGTTGCCGAGGTCCGCGATCGCGAGCTCGCGCCCGTTGAGGGCGAGCGCGCCGACCTCGGAGAACTGCCCGCGCCCGCTTCCCGGGCTGCCGAAGCGGCGGGTCGCCTTCGCCTGCTCCCAGTCGAGCTCGACGATATTGCCGTTCGCGCGGTCGGCGAGGAAGACCCTGCCGGTCTGGTCCGCGGCGAGCGCCCGCCAACGGGCGGCGCGGCTTCCCGCGAACGACTCGGCGCTCAGGCGCTTGAGCAATTTCCCGGAGTAGCTGTAGACCGAGAGGCGCCCCGGCCCCACGTCCTCGAGAACGTAGACGCGCTCCGCGCCGTCCACCGCGACCTGTACAGGCTTCTGCGGCGCGGTTGCTGGGTCGCCGCCGATCGCGTCGAGAAAGACCCCATCCTCGGAATACACGGCTATCCGGCTGTTGCTCCGGTCCGCGACGTATAGGCGCTTGCGCGACGAGAATGCGAGCCCTTCGGGATCTTTCAGCTCCCCGTAGCCGTGGCCGCCGCCGGCGAAGACTCGCACGGCGCGCCCCTGATCATCGAGGATCACGATGGTGTCGTTGCTCGTGTTCGCCACCGCGACCCGGCCCTCGCCCAGCAGGGCGATGCCACCCAGCTTTTTCGAGCTGAATGGCCGGCCGCTGCCGGCGAGCTCGGTCGGCTTGGACGACGCGCCCTCCACGCGCCACAGGGCGCCCCGGTCACGCTCGACGAACAGTACCGTGCCGTCGACGGCGACGGCCATCCCGCTCAATTCCGAGACGGGGCCGCCTTCGACGGGCTGCCAGGACCTCAGGAACTGGATTCCGGGCTGCTGCGAAACCGCCTGGCCGGCAAGACCCGCGCAGCACAAGGCGAGGACGATGCGAAAGCGTCTACGAGTCACGGGTTTCCTCCCAGATTCCCGAGATGCCGGCCATTCTAACTCCGTTCGAAGCAAGGTGCGCGCCAGTGCGGCGGCCTCGCCGCCGTCTCTCGAGTCAGGTGCTGTAATATTTCGCGAGAGGATTGGAGGGCTCTTCTTGGCGGAATCGACCGATACCTTCCCGCGCCTGCTGCTGAGGCAGGCGGAAATTCGCCCCGACCGCCCTGCCATGCGGGAGAAGGACCTAGGAATCTGGCAGACGTGGACCTGGGCGCAGGCGCTCGAGGAGGTTCGCGCGCTCGCCTGCGGGCTCGCCGCGCAGGGATTCAGGCGCGGCGACCGCTTGGCGGTCATCGGCGACAACCGCCCGCGCCTGTACTGGTCGATGATGGCCGCGCAGGTGCTCGGCGGCGTGCCGGTGCCCCTCTACCAGGACGCAGTCGCTGCCGAGCTCGCGTTCGTCCTCCAGGACGCCGACATCGGCTTTGCGGTCGCGGAGGACCAGGAGCAAGTCGACAAGCTGCTGGAGAACGTTCCGCGGTGCCCGAAGCTCAAGCACATCTACTTCGAAGATGCGCGCGGGCTGCGCCATTACGCGCAGGAGCAGCTGACGAGCCTGGACGCGCTCCAGGCGCTCGGCCGCGATTTCGCGTCGCGCAATCCCGAGTTCTTCGCCGCCGAAATCGGCAAGGGCGGGCCCGACGACGACGCCGTGATCCTCTACACCTCGGGCACGACCGGCAATCCCAAAGGCGTGGCGCAGACGCACGCTGCGCTGATCGCGACCGCGCGCGTGCTCGTAGCTTTCGACGGGTTCTCCGACCAGGACGAAGTGCTTTGCTACCTCCCCATGGCCTGGGTGGGAGACTTCCTCTACTCCTACGCCCAGTCCCTGGTCGCAGGATTCTGCCTCAACTGCCCGGAATCGCCCGAGACGGTGATGACGGACCTGCGCGAGATCGGGCCGACGTACTACTTCGGACCGCCGCGCGTCTACGAGAGCATCCTCACGCAGGTGATGATCCGCATCGAGGACGCCGGCTGGCTGAAGCGCCGCATGTTCCACGCCTTCATGGGCCTTGCGAAGCGCGTCGGCATGACCATCCTCGACGGCAAGGCAGGGGTCTCGCTGAGGGATCGCGTCCTGTACGCGCTCGGGAACCTTCTCGTCTACGGCCCACTGAAGAACGTGCTCGGCCTGTCGCGTATCCGCGTGGCCTATACCGGCGGCGAGGCGATCGGCCCGGATCTCTTCGATTTCTACCGCTCGATCGGCGTGAACCTGAAGCAGCTCTACGGCATGACGGAAACCTGCGTCACGGTGAGCATGCACGCTTCGGGCGAGGTGAAGCTCGAGACCGTCGGCCGGCCCATGCCCGGCGTCGAGGTGCGAATCGCCGACTCGGGCGAGGTGCTGGTGCGCTCGCCCGGCGTCATGAGGGAATACCACAAGCGGCCCGACGCCACCCGCGAGGCGATCGACCCCGAGGGCTTCTTCCACACCGGGGACGCGGGCTTCTTCGACGCCGAAGGCCATCTCAAGATCATCGACCGCGCGAAGGACGTGGGGCGCCTGGCCGACGGTTCGCTTTTCGCTCCGAAGTATCTCGAGAACAAGCTCAAGTTCTTTCCCTATGTCAAGGAAGCCGTGTGCTTCGGCGACGGCCGAGACGAGGTCTGCGCGTTCATCAACATCGACATGCCGGCCGTGGGGAACTGGGCCGAGCGGCGCAACCTGGCCTACTCGGGCTATGCCGACCTCGCGTCACAGCCCGCGGTATACGAACTGGTGCGTGAGTGCGTCGAGAAGGTGAACCGCGATCTCGCGGCCGACGCGGCGCTCGGCGGCTCGCAGATCCGCCGCTTCCTCATTCTCCACAAGGAGCTCGACGCCGACGACGGCGAGCTCACGCGCACGCGCAAGGTCCGCCGCCGCCACATCGCCGAGAAGTACGCGACGCTCGTCGATGCCCTCTACTCGGGGAGAGAAAGCTGCTTCGTCGAGACGCAGATGCGCTTCGAGGACGGGAGGACCGGCGCGGTGTCCGCCGACCTCCGCATCCTCGAGGCGAGAACCTACGACGTTGCGCGGGAGCGGAAGGCGGCGTGACCGGGCGCAGGGAAATCGGGGCGCCGATCTTGGAGGTCGAGGACGTATCGCTCGCCTTCGGCGGGGTGGTCGCGTTGCAGGGCGTGTCCTTCGACGTGCGCCAGCACGAGATACGGGCGATCATCGGTCCGAACGGCGCCGGCAAATCCTCGATGCTGAACGTGATCAATGGCGTCTACCATCCGCAGGGCGGCAGCGTGGCCTTCAAGGGGCGCCGGCGCCGCAAGGTCGATCCCTACGAGGCCGCGAAAGCGGGGATCGCCCGGACTTTCCAGAACATCGCGCTCTTCCGCGGCATGAGCGTGCTCGACAACCTCATGACCGGCCGCTGCCTCAAGATGCGGCGCAACGTGCTCGAGCAGGCGCTGTACCTGGGACCCGCGCGCAGCGAGGAGCTCGAGCACCGCAGGAAGGTCGAGGCGGTGATCGATTTCCTGGAGATCCAGCACGTGCGCAGGACGCCGGTCGGGCGGCTTCCCTACGGCTTGCAGAAGCGCGTCGAGCTCGGGCGCGCGCTCGCCGCCGAGCCCGAGCTGCTGCTGCTCGACGAGCCGATGGCCGGCATGAACATCGAGGAGAAGCAGGACATGAGCCGCTTCATCCTCGACGTCAACGACCAGATGGGCGCAACCATCGTACTGATCGAGCACGACATGGGCGTGGTGATGGACCTCTCCGACCGCGTCGTGGTGCTCGACTACGGGCGCAAGATCGCCGACGGAACGCCCGAGGAAGTGCGCAGGAACCCGCGCGTCATCGACGCGTACCTGGGAGTCGCCCACTAGCATGCAATTCTTCTTCGAGGTGCTGATCGGCGGGCTGCTTGCGGGGGTGATGTACTCGCTGGTCGCGCTCGGCTTCGTGCTGATCTACAAAGCGTCGGGGGTATTCAACTTCGCCCAAGGGGCGATGGTGTTCTTCGCCGCGCTCACGACGGTGGGCTTCATCTCCATGGGCGCTCCGTTCTGGCTTGCCGTGGCGCTCGCTCTCGCAGTGATGGTGGCGCTTGCGTTCGCGACCGAGCGCGTGGTGCTGCGCCCGCTGGTCAACCAGCCGCAGATTACGCTGTTCATGGCCACCATCGGGCTGTCCTTCTTCGTGGAGGGCATCGCCCAGCTTGCTTGGGGCGCGAACGTCCGCGCGCTCGACCTGGGCATCGCCGACGAGCCGATCGAGTGGCTGATGGACCGCACCGGCATGAACGTGAGCAAGTTCGACCTGGCTGCTTCGGGGATCGCCGCGGCGCTGGTCTCGGTGCTCGGGGTGTTTTTCAACAAGACTCGCACCGGACGGGCGCTGCGCGCCGTCGCCGACGACCATCAGGCCGCGCTGGCCGTGGGCATCTCGCTGCAAAGGATCTGGGTGATCGTCTGGATCACCGCGGGGTTCGTCGCGCTCGTCACCGGACTCCTCTGGGGGGCGCGCAACGGCGTGCAGTTCGCCCTCACTTTCCTCGCGCTGAAGGCTCTCCCCGTGCTGATTCTCGGGGGCCTCGATTCGGTGGTCGGCGCAATCGTGGGCGGGCTCATCGTCGGCGCATCCGAGAAGCTTGCGGAGGTCTACATCGGGCCGCACGTCGGCGGCGGAATCGAATCCTGGTTCCCCTATGCCCTCGCGCTCCTGTTCCTTCTCGCTCGCCCCGAGGGACTTTTCGGCGAGCGCCGCATCGATCGGGTCTGAAGATGCTCTACCGCGAAACCGGACAGTTCAAGACCGATTATGCCGCGGACCAGCAGCTCTTCCCGATCCGCCAGGACCGCGTCGCGATCGTCGCCCTGCTCGTCTTCGCGTTCGCGGGCGTCCCACTGGCCGCCGCGACGCCGGGCCTCGCCGTGGCGATCGATTTCAACTACTGGTTCAGCGGCGTGCTGATCCCCTTCCTGATCTTCTCCCTGGCGGCGCTGGGACTGAACATCCTGACCGGCTACGCGGGCCTGCTGTCTCTGGGCACCGCCGCCTTCATGGCGGTCGGGGCGTTCGCGGCCTACAACTTCGAGCTGCGCGTCCCGGGGATGCCGATGCTGATGTCCTTCATTCTCGCGGGCGGCGTGGCGGCCGTCGTCGGCATCGTGTTCGGGCTGCCCAGCCTGCGCATCCGGGGCTTCTACCTCGCGGTGGCGACGCTAGCCGCGCAGTTCTTCGTCGTGTGGGCGCTCACCAAGTTCGGCTGGTTCTCCAACTACAGCACCTCGGGGGTGATCACCGCGCAGAAGATAGCCGTCTTCGGCTGGGCAATCGACACGCCGGTGAAGCGTTACCTGCTGGTGCTCGCGATCGTGTGCGTCCTGGCCCTGGCGGCGAAGAACATGGTGCGCGGCGCCGCCGGCCGCGCCTGGATGGCGGTGCGCGACATGGACGTCGCGGCCCAAGTGGTCGGAATTCCCATCATGAGGACGAAGCTCCTCGCCTTCGCGATCAGCTCGTTCTACTGCGGCGTCGCCGGCGCTCTCTACGCCTTCGCCTACCTGGGGACGGTCGAGCCCGCCGGGTTCGAGCTCGACCTCTCCTTCAGGATCCTCTTCATGATCATCATCGGCGGCGTGGGCAGCATCCTCGGATCGTTCCTCGGAGCCGCCTTCATCGTGTTGCTGCCGATTTTTCTCGACCTCTCGGCGAACGCGATCGAGCGCTCCTTCGGCCTGACGCTCCCCTCGGGGCTGGTGTCGAACCTGACGCTGATCATCTTCGGAGCGTTGATCGTGTTCTTCCTCTCCGTCGAGCCGCTCGGCCTCGCGCGCCTGTGGCAGATCGCCAAGGAGAAGCTCAGGCTCTGGCCGTTCCCCCACTGATTGGGCTATATTAGTCACGGTTATTCATCGGATAACAAAAAGAACAGCGAGTTCAGGCCAACCAAGGAGGGTTCCTATGTCGCTGAGATTCGGCAAAGCCGCATGGCTCGGGCTCGCGGCGCTGGCCGCCGCAGGTGCCGCGCACGCGCAGAACGAGCAGTTCATTCCCATGGCCGGGTACTGGGTCGGGCCGTATGCCGCCGGAGGCTCGGGCGTCTTCGGGGGATACATCGACTACATCAACATGGTCAATGCCCGCGACGGCGGGGTCAACGGGGTCAAGCTCACGTACGAGAAGTGCGAGACCGAATACAACAACGCCCGCGGCGTTGAGTGCTATGAGCGCCTGAAGAAGGACGGCCCGACGGGAGCCTCGCTGATCATGCCGCTGTCGACCGGGATCACCTATTCCCTCATCGACAAGGGCACCGCGGACCATATTCCGATCGTGTCGATCGGCTACGGCCGCACCGACGCCTCCGACGGCCGGGTGTTCCCCTGGGTCTTCCCGCTCATCACCAACTACTGGAGCCAGAACACCGCGAAGATAAAGTTCATCGCCTCCAAGGAAGGCGGCCTGGACAAGCTCAAGGGCAAGAAAATCGTGAACCTCTATCACGATTCCGCCTACGGCAAGGAAACCATCCCCGTCCTCGACGCCCAGGCGAAGAAGTACGGCTTCGAGGTCACGCATATTCCGGTGGCCCATCCGGGCAACGAGCAGCAGGCGCAGTGGCTGCAGATCCGACAGATCAAGCCCGACTGGGTGATCCTGCGCGGCTGGGGCGTGATGAACCCGACGGCCCTCAAGGCGGCGGCCAAGGTGGGCTTCCCGCGGAACAAGATGGTGGGCGTGTGGTGGAGCGGCGCCGAGGAGGACGTGATTCCGGCGGGAGACGCGGCCAAGGGCTTCTACGCGGCGGCGTTCAACGTTTCGGGATCGAACTATCCCGTGATCAAGGAGATCGAGAAGTTCGTCTACACCAAGGGAAAGGGCGAGATGGAGGACCGCTCGCGCGTCGGCTCGATCTACTACAACCGCGGCGTCGTCTTCGGAATCGTCACCGTCGAGGCGATCCGCACGGCACAGGAGAGGTACGGCAAGGGCAAGCCGATGACCGGCGACCAGATGCGCTGGGGCCTCGAGCACCTCAACATCGACGACAAGGAACTGAAGAAGCTCGGCGCCACGGGCTTCATGCAGGGGCTGAAGGTGTCTTGCATGGACCACGAGGGCGGCGGCGCGGTGAAGTTCCTGCAGTGGGACGGCAAGAAATGGAATACCGTCACCGACTGGATCGCTTCGGACCAATCGATCGTGCGCCCGATGATCGAGGAATCCGCGGCCAAGTACGCCAAGGAGAAAGGCATAACGCCGAGGGACTGCGCCAAGGAAGGCTGAAGGTTCTGCTGACCGTTAATAACATCGAGGTCATCTACGACCACGTCATCCTGGTCCTGAAAGGCGTTTCCCTATCGGTACCGGAAGGAAAAATCGTCGCGTTGCTGGGGGCGAACGGCGCGGGCAAGACCACGACGCTCAAGGCGATCTCGAACCTGCTTCGCGCCGAGCGCGGCGATGTGACGAAGGGGACGATAGAGTTTCGCGGCAGGCGCGTGGACCGGCTGAGCCCAGACGCGCTGGTCAAGCTGGGCGTCGTTCAGGTGATGGAGGGCCGGCACTGCTTCGCCCACCTCACCGTAGAGGAGAATCTCCTGACCGGGGCGTATACCCGCGCCGCCGGTCGGCCGGAGCTGTCGCGGGACCTCGAGCGGGTCTACGGCTATTTCCCGAAGCTGAAGGAGCGTCGCGGGACCGCCGCCGGGTATACGTCGGGCGGCGAGCAGCAGATGACCGCGCTCGGGCGCGCCCTCATGGCGCGCCCGAGCATGATCCTGCTCGACGAGCCGTCCCTGGGCCTGGCTCCGCAAGTCGTGGAGGAGATCTTCGGCATCGTGAAGAACCTCAACGGTCGGGAGAAAGTCAGCTTCCTGCTCGCCGAGCAGAACACCAGCGTGGCTCTGCGGTACGCCGACTACGGCTACATACTGGAGAACGGCCGCGTCGTCATGGACGGCGCGGCCGCGGAGCTCGCCGCGAACGAGGATGTGAAGGAGTTCTACCTGGGAATCGCCTCCGGCGCCCGCAGGAGCTTCAAGGAAGTGAAACACTACCGCCGCCGGAAGCGGTGGCTCGCCTGACGAGGAGAAAGGGATGAGATCCCTCACCGCATTGCTCGCGCTCGCGGTCGGGGGAGGCGCTTTCGCGCAGGCCTTCCCCATCAAGCCGGTCCACCTGATCGTCGGCTTCGCCCCGGGCGGAGCCGCCGACATCATCGCCCGCACCATGAGCGACCCGCTCGCCCGGGCGCTCGGTCAGAGCGTGATCGTGGAGAACAAGCCGGGCGCAGGCTCCAGCGTTGCGGCCGATTTCGTCGCCAGGGCCGCGCCCGACGGCTACACCATTATCATCGCGAGCCAGAGCGGCATGATCATCAACCCGCTCATCAACAGGAGCGTCACCTACAACACCGCGCGCGATTTCGTCGCGCTCACCCAGGTCACCAGCTCGCCGCTGGTGGTGGCCGTCAATCCGTCGTTGAAGGTAGCCTCGATCGCCGACCTGGTCGCCGAGGCGAAAGCGTCACCCGGCAAGCTCAACTACGCCACTTCCGGCAACGGCTCGCTGCCGCATCTCGCGACCACGCTCTTTTGCGCGCTTGCGGGCGTGCAGATGGTCCATGTGCCCTACAAAAGCGGGGGGCAATCGGTGCAGTCGGTACTCGCCGGCGACACGCAGGTGACCTTCGCCACGGCGCCGTCGGTGATGCCGCTGGTCCATAGCGGCCGCCTGCGGGGGATCGCGGTCACGACTCGCGCCCGCTCGGCACTTATCGCGGGACTTCCCGGGATGGAGGAAGCGGGGCTCTCCGGCTACAACGTTTCGATCTGGTACGGATTCTTTGCGCCGGCCGGCCTGCCGCGCGATATAGCGCTGCGGCTGTTCCACGCGACGGTACAGGCACTTGAGGACCCCAAGCTCAAGCAGGTGCTCGCCGGCGACGGAACCGAGGCTCTGGCTTCGGCCTCGCCCGAAGCCTTTGCGGCTTTCCTGCGCGAAGAGACCGAAGTGACTGCGCGGGTGATCCGCGAGTCCGGAGCGAAGTTCGACTAGGTCCGGCTCCATGCCGGAGTACTACGACCGCCACGAGACCCGCGACCCGGCCGAGCGTGAAGCGTCGCTGATGGGAGCGCTCCCGGGCCACATCGCGCACGCGAAGCGCAACGCTCCCGGCTGGGCCCGCATTCTCTCGGGCGTAGACCCGGCCGCGGTACGCGACCGCAAGGCGCTCGCCGCGCTGCCCGTCACGCGCAAGTCCGAACTGGCGGCGCTGCAGAAAGCGGAGCGTCCCTTCGGCGGGCTGAACGCCGCGCCCGTGGAGAGCCTGGGCAGGATCTTCGTCTCTCCGGGGCCCATCTACGATCCGGGCGGGAGCGGCCGGGACTGGTGGCGCACGGCGCGCGCGCTCTTTGCCGCCGGGTTTCGCCGGGGCGACACGGCGCTCAACACCTTCGCATACCACTTCACTCCGGCCGGCGCCATGCTCGAGGCCGGGGCGCTCGCGCTGGGCTGCACGGTCGTGCCGGCCGGAGTCGGGCAGACCGAGACGCAGGTCGCCACGCTCGCCGACCTTCGGGTCAGCTGCTACATCGGCACGCCGTCGTTCCTGAAGCTCATCGTCGAGAAGGCGGACGAATCGGGCGCGGATATCGGCGGCCTGAAGAAGGGATCGGTCGGCGCCGAGTACCTTCCCCCGGCGCTGCGCGCGGGCTGGGCCGAGCGCGGCATACGCGTGCTGCAATGGTACGGATCGGCCGACCTCGGGTTGATCGCCTACGAGTCGGAGGCCCTCGAGGGCATGATTCTCGACGAGGGTCTGATCCTCGAGATCGTGCGCGTCGGCACGGGCGAGCCCGTCGCCGACGGCGAGATCGGCGAGGTCGTCGTCACGAGCCTGAATCCGGACTACCCTCTCATACGCTTTGGCACCGGCGATCTCTCGGCGGTGCTGCCGGGCGCGAGCCCCTGCGGGCGCACCAACACCCGTATCCGCGGCTGGCTGGGGCGCGCCGACCAGGCGACCAAGGTGAAAGGAATGTTCGTGCACCCCGCGCAGGTCGCCGAGATCGCGAAGCGGCACGCCGAGATAGTCAAGGCGCGGCTGGTCGTGGACAACCCCGGCGGCAGCGACCGCATGACGCTGCGCTGCGAGGTTCGCGGCATGCCCTCGGCAGGCCTGGCCCGGGCGATCGAGGACAGCTTGCGCAGCGTCACCAAGCTGCGCGGCGAAGTGGCGCTCGTGCGGCCTGGCGAGCTCCCGAACGACGGCAAGGTGATAGAGGACGCGAAGAGCTATGGCTAGGTGGATCTGCGTTGCGATCGCCCTCGCGGCGAGCTTCTCGGCCGTCGCGGAGGAGGTGGTCACGGTTCAGGGAAGGAAGGGAGAAACCCAGTCGTATCTCCTGATGCACAACTCACCCCCGCCGGCTGCGGTCGCCGTCCTGTTTCCAGGGGGTGAAGGGTTGCTGAAGCTGCGAACTGAGGGGAGGACGGTGATGCTGTCCCAGAGAAGCAACTTTCTCGTCCGCACCAGGGGGATGCTCCGCGACAACGAGGTCGCGGTGGCCATCGTAGACTCGCCCTCGGATCAGCAGCGCGCGGGCATGGACGACGGCTTCCGCATGGGACGCGCCCACGTAGAGGACGTCGCCGCGGTCGTCAAGGATCTGCGAAGTCGATTCCCGCGGGCGAAGGTCTTCCTCATCGGCACGAGCCGCGGCACCCTGTCCGCGGCCTACGTCGGGCGCTCGCTGGGGGCGGACGTCGACGGGGTGATCCTCACCTCCACGGTGTTCTACGGCGGCCGCGGGGGCATAGGCTTGTCGGGCTTCGGCTTCGGCGACATCAAGGCGCCGCTCCTCTTCGTCCATCACGTGTACGACGCCTGCCGGTCGTGCCCTTACCGGGACGCGGCGAGCCTCGGCCGGACCTTCCCTCTCGTCAGCGTGAGCGGCGGCAAGCCCGCGGAGTCGGACCCGTGCGAGCCTTTCGCCGCGCACGGCTATTTCGGCCGGGAGCGGGAAACCGTGCAGGCGATGAAGAACTGGATGCTCGGCCGGCCCTTCCCCAAGGCGATCGACTAGCGTGCGCGCCAAGCCCCTTGACGGCGTCCGCGTTCTCGACCTGACCCGCCTGCTCCCCGGCGCGATGGCGACGCTGCACCTCGCCGACATGGGCGCCGACGTCGTCAAGATCGAGGATACGGAGGCGGGCGACTACTCCCGCGCGATGGGCCGAATGCGCGGCGGCGTGTCGGATTCCTTCCGCCTCCTCAATCGCAACAAGCGCGCCATGCGGCTCGACCTGAAGCAGCCCCGCGGGCGCGACGCCTTCCTGCGGCTCGCGCAGCGCGCCGACGTCGTGGTCGAGGGATTCCGGCCCGGGGTGACGGCGAAGCTCGGCGTCGCCTACGACGCGGTGTCGGCGGTCAACGCGCGCATCGTCTACTGCTCGATCACGGGCTACGGGCAGGGGGGGCCGTACGCCGGGCGCGCCGGGCACGACATCAACTACGTCGGCTACGCCGGCGTCGGCGACCAGATCGGAACCGCGGAAGCGCCCGTGGTGCCCAATTTCCAGATCGCGGATCTCCTCGGCGGAGCGCTGGTTCCCGCCATGGGAATTCTCGCGGCGCTACTCGACGCGAGGACCTCGGGCCGCGGCCGCTACGTCGACGTCTCGATGACCGACGCCGCGCTCGCGCACGCGGTCTTCCCGCTGCTGGGATACCTCGAGCAGGGAAAGATGCCCGCGCGAGGCACGGGCATGCTAGACGGAGGCCTCCCGTGCTACAACCTCTACCGCACGAAGGACGGGCGCTTCATGGCCGTGGGCGCGCTCGAGCGCAAGTTCTGGGCGGCCCTTTGCGACAGTCTCGGCTGCCCGGAGCTGAAGGACAGGCATATCGTCTACGGCACCGACGCCGCACCGGTGAAAGCGCGGCTCGCGGAGATCTTCGCCTCGCGCACGCAGAAGGAGTGGACCGGCTTCTTAGCCGCCGCGGATTGCTGCGTTACCCCGGTCCTCGCGATCGACGAGGCGCTCGGCAACGAGCAGTTGCGCGCGCGTGGGATGATCGTCGAAGAAGGCGATTTCATCCAGCTCGCGCTTCCGCTCAAGTTCAGCGAGTTCGCCTTTGCGATCGAGCGCGGGGCGCCCGCCGCGGGCCAGCATACCGACGAGATCCTGCGCGAAGCCGGGTACGGCGAGAAGGACATTGCGGCGATGCGCAAGGAGGGGGTGATTTGAGAAAGCATGCATCGCTGTGGCTCACTGTCGCGCTCGCTTCCGGCGGAGCCGCGGCACAGGACGCGCTGAAAGACCTCGACACGCCGTACGTTCCGACGCCCCAGGTCGTCGTCGATCGCATGCTCGACATGGCCAAGCTGAAGCCCGGTGAAACGGTGATCGATCTCGGCTCGGGCGACGGGCGCATCATGATAGAGGCGGCCAGCAAGTACGGCGCCCGGGGCTTCGGCGTCGAGATCGATCCGCGGCTGGTGAAGCTCTCGAATGAAAGAGCGGTCGAGGCCGGCGTCGCCGACCGGGTCAAGTTCCTGCAGCAGGACCTGTTCAAGACGGATTTTCGCAAGGCGAACGTCCTCACCTTGTACCTCTTGCCGGACGTGAACCTCGCGCTGCGGCCGAAGATCCTCGCCGAGCTCAGGCCAGGGTCACGCGTGGTGTCCCACGACTACGGCATGGGCGACTGGCGCCCGGACGCCGAGGCGACGATCCCGGCTCCGGACAAGAAGGTCGGAGCGCGCAAGGAGAGCCAGGTATTCATGTGGACTGTTCCCGCGAAGGTCGCGGGAAAGTGGAGGCTGGAGCTGACGATCGACGGGCAGACGCACCGGCTCCGGCTTTCGCTCAGGCAGCGCTACCAGTTCTTGTCGGGATCCCTGTCCGGGGAGGACGGCCAGCCCGTCCCGCTGACCGACGGAAAGATCCTGGGCGAGGACCTGCGGTTGACGCTTCCGGCCGGTGTCGGCGGTCCGGAACCGGTCAAGCTGGAGGGTCGCGTCGAGCGGGACAGGTCGGCCGGAGTGGTGAAGCGCACACGCGGAGAAGACGGAACGTGGCGTGCCCTCCGCGGGTCGTCGATGGAATCCACGGAGGACGGTACGCTGCAGCCCTACGTACATTGCGACGGGTTCGCCGGCGGGGTTCGCGGGGTGGCACTCGACCGGCGACCGGCGGGCGCCGCGCCCTGGCGCGAGGTCGGGCTCGACGCCAAGACCGAGAGGGTTTCCGTGCTGGACGGCTACCGAGGACCTACTTGTTCGCGAACCTGAAGGCGGAGCGGTCCGATCCTGCACGATACGAGCAGGACAAGCGGGTCGTGACCGGATATTTCAGCGCGCTGGCAAGCGCCGACGCCAACGCGGTGCTCGGCGAGTTCTCCCATCGCGGCTTCGCGGGGCAAATGCTCACGAAGAAGGAATTGGGCGGCAGCACGCTCGGGATCACCCAGATCCTCTCCGATGAGGACGCGGTCATCGTGACCATATTCTTCATGAACCAGGAGCCGGAAAACCGCGCGTTCCAGACTTACGGCGAGTTCGTCGCGATGCGTGACGATTTTGTGCGCGGCTATATCGAATGCGTTGCGCGAAGCCGAGACGCCTCGCGCTGACGGCATGGAGATAGAGGCTCCTGCGACGCGCTCCCACCATTGGCGTCACGTAGCGCTGCTCCTCGTGGCTGTCGTATCGCTGGTTCTCATGGTTTTTCTGAGCCCGCCCGGCCAAGACCCCGACTACCATCGGTTCGCCGATCAAAGAGGCTTCCTCGGAATTCCGAACTTCCTCAACGTGACTTCGAACATCGCGTTCCTGCTCGTCGGTATCGCGGGCGTCGCGTTCGTGGCGCGGCGGCCGCCTAGCCATCGAGCCGCCTGGCTCACGTTCTGGATGGGCGTGTCGGTCATCAGCGTCGGCTCCGGCTACTACCATGTGAACCCCGACAACCGGAGCCTGGTCTGGGACAGGTTGCCGATCCCGCCGTGATGATCCTTTATCGCGCGCCCTATACGCGGCAGCGGGAGCTCCTCGTGGCGGTCGGAGTCTACGGCCTCGCAAAGATCTCGGAGCTCTACGACAGCGGCATCTTCGAGCTGACCCGTCATGTGCTGAGCGGCCACACCCTCAAACACCTGCTTGCCGCGCTGAGCTGCCTCGCGGTGCTCGCGATGCTCTGGCGCAGGAGACCGATTCAAGGGCCTTTCGCCCTCAGCTGACCGCCACGCCTTTCCAGCGCTCCCGCGCGCTCCAGGTCGGCGACCAGCCACTCGGCGATCGCGGCGGGCGTCATCTTCAGATGTGTGCGGTTGATCTCCGCGAGGATGGCGATGCGCCCGAGGTAAGCGGGGACTTCGGCGAGCGGCATCGAGCGTTTCTCGAGCATGGCGAAGGTGAACAGTACCTTGACGACGTGCCGGGCGAGCCGCCCGGTGTCCTTCTCGTATCCTTTGAGGCGCGAGAACGCGCGCTCGAGGGCCCCGGCGGCGTCGCCGAACGGCCGGCCGTGGCCCGGGATGACGATGTCGCAGTCGAGCCCGGCGATCCGCTCCAGAGTCTCGCGTGTCTCGGCGAGCGCCGTGTCGCGGCCGAAGAGCTGGGCGAACACCGCGCCGAAGCCGTTCTCCCACAGCGCGTCGCCGGAAATGAGGACGCGCGTCTCGGGAGAATAGAACATGACCGCGTGAAGGTCGTGGCCCGGGGCGGGCAGGACGCGCCAGTCGTAGTCGCCCATCCGGAGGGTGTCGCCGCCCCGGAAGGTGCTCTCATAGCCGAAGCGCTCCGCCCGCTGGTCGGCGGCCGAGAGGATCAGCTCACGCTCGTCCCAGCGGTCGATGAGCGGGGCCTCGCCCTCCGGGATGCTCGTCCTGCAGCGGAAGCGCCTTTGCAAGGCTGCGTTGCCGCCCATATGGTCGGAATGGCAATGCGTGTTGACGAGGTGCTCGAGAGGCCTTTCCTGGAGCGCATGCTCGATCAGGGCCACCGTCTGGGCCGCATGCGCGCCGTAGCCGGAGTCGACCACCGTCGCTCCCTTCGAGAACAGAAGGACGTTGTTGGCCGAGAGCCAGCCGCGCTCGAGCACCTGCATGCCCCGGGGGAGGTTCAAGGTTGCGGGCGCCTTCCGGGAAGCCGGGCCAGCACCGCGCGCTTCTCCTGCGCGCTCATCGCCGACCAGGACGCGATCTCGTCGAGCGTGCGCAGGCACCCTTCGCACAGCCCCGTCCCCGGGTTCATCCTGCACACGTTGATGCAGGGCGAGGCGGCCTCGTCGGATTGCCCTGTCGTCACGAATTCAGCTTAGCGGCGAGGGCACGCGCCACGCGTGACGCCGGCTCGCGCCCGAGCGCGCGGCAGATGAACTCCCCCGCGCGGAAGACTTTCTCGAGGTTCACGCCGGTGTCTATCCCGAGGCCGTCGAGCATGTAGATCACGTCCTCGGTCGCGACATTCCCGGTCGCCCCCTTGGCGTAGGGACAGCCGCCCAGGCCCGCGACCGAGCTGTCGAAGGTCTTCACTCCCAGCTCGAGCGAAGCGTAGATGTTCGCGAGCGCCTGGCCGTAGGTATCGTGATAGTGCCCGCCGATCTTCGCCATCGGGACCTTCTTCGCGACCGCCTCGATGACCGCGCGGATCTTCTTCGGCGTGCCCACGCCGATGGTGTCGCCGAGAGAGACCTCGTAGCAGCCCATGCGGTAGAGCTTGCCCGCCAGATCGGCGACCGCGCGGGGAGCCACCTCGCCTTCGTAGGGACATCCCGCCACCACGGAGATATAGCCGCGCACGCGCATGCCTTGGGCCTTCGCCGCTTCCACGACGGGCGCGAAGCGCTCGAGGCTCTCCGCGATGCTGCAGTTGATGTTCTTCCGGCTGAACGTCTCGGTCGCCGCGCCGAACACCGCGATCTCCTCTGCGCCGGCGTCGCGCGCCGCCTCGAAGCCCTTCATGTTGGGGACGAGGACGGGGTACGCGACGCCCGGCCGCCTCCTTATCCCGGCCATGACCTCGGCGTGGTCGGCCATTTGAGGCACCCATTTCGGGGACACGAAGGCCGTGGCCTCGACCGCGGGAAGCCCCGCCTCCTGGAGCCTTTCGATCAGCTCGATCTTGACCGACGCCGGAACGCTCTTCGGCTCGTTTTGCAGCCCGTCGCGTGGGGCGACGTCGACGATGCGAACCTTGCGCGGCAGACTCATGACGCCTCCGTTTCGAAATCGACCAGCTCGGCACCCTCGATGACCTGGTCGCCGGCCTTGCAGCGCACCGCCGCAACGGTGCCGCGGGATGGCGCCGCGATGGTGTGCTCCATTTTCATCGCTTCGAGCACGAGAAGGGGAGCTCCCTTTTCGACTTTCGCCCCAGGCTCGACGAGCACCGCCGCGATCTTCCCAGGCAGCGGCGCGGCGAGGCTCCCGCCGTGCGAGCCGGCTTCGAAATCCCGCTCGAGCGGGTCGTGCAGCTCGAGGGTGCGGTGCTCCCCCGGAAGGAAGACGTCGAAACTCTTGCCGGCCCGGATGACCCGGCCTTCGAGGCGCGCGCCGTCGATCTTCGCGCTCAGCCGACCGCCCGCTTCCGGCTTCCCTTCGACGGCGGCGTCGATCTCCACCCGATGCTCGGCGACACGGTCGCTGAACACGAACACGCTCGGGCAGGATGCGCCCAGGCGCCAGCCGTCGGCGACGCTCCAGGGAGAGGGGCGCTCACCCGCGTGCGCGAGCTGCGCGGCCAGAGCCGCGAGCACGAGCGCCGCCTTGCTCGGCGGCTCCGGCGGGGCGAGCAGCTCGTCGCGATGGCGCTCCATGAGCCCGGTGTCGAGCTCGGCGCGGACGAACGCGCCGCAGCGGGCGAGGCGCCCCAGAAGCTCCAGGTTGGTGACCAGACCCGCCACCTCGAACTCGCCCAGGGCCGCGGCGAGCCGCTCGACCGCCCGAGCGCGGTCGCGATCGTGGACGATGAGCTTCGCGATCATCGAATCGTAGTAGGGTGTGACCGTGTCGCCCGCGCGAACGCCGGAATCGACGCGCACTTGGCGCGACTCGGCCGGCGCGGATAGATGGCGGATCCTGCCCGTGCCGGGCAGGAAATCCCGGCTCGGGTCCTCGGCGTAGACGCGCGCCTCGAGCGCGTGGCCGTCGATGCGCAGGTCGCCCTGTTTCGCGGGCAAAGGCTCGCCCGAGGCAACGCGAAGCTGCCATTCCACCAGGTCGAGCCCCGTGATCATCTCCGTCACGGGGTGCTCGACCTGGAGCCGCGTGTTCATTTCCATGAAGTAGAACCTTCCGGCCCGGTCGACAATGAACTCGACCGTCCCGGCCCCGACATAGTCGACGGCCTGCGCCGCGGCGACCGCCGCACCGCCCATCTCCCGGCGGCGCTCCGCGGACACACCGGGAGCGGGTGCCTCCTCGATCACCTTCTGGTGGCGGCGCTGCACCGAGCAGTCGCGTTCGAACAGATGGATGCACTCCCCGTGGCGATCCGCGAATATCTGTACTTCGATGTGCCGGGGCCGCTCGAGGTATTTCTCGAGCAGGACGCGGTCGTCGCCGAACGCAGCTTTCGCCTCCCGCCGGCAGGCGGCAAGAGCGGCGGCGAATTCGCCGGGGACGGCGACCGCGCGCATGCCCTTGCCGCCGCCGCCAGCCGACGCCTTGATCATCACGGGATAGCCGATGCGCCCGGCTTCCGAGCGCAGGATGCCCTCCGCCTGATCGTCGCCGTGGTAGCCGGGCACGGTGGGGACGCCGGCCTTCTCCATCGCCGACTTCGCCGCGGACTTGTCGCCCATCGCGCGTATGGCCGCCGCCGGCGGGCCGATAAACGTTACCCCGGAATCCGCGCAGCGCTCGGCGAAAGCGGCGTTCTCCGCGAGGAATCCGTAGCCGGGATGGATCGCCTGGGCCGCCGAGTGCTTCGCCGCCTCGACGATGCGGTCGGCGCGCAGATAGCTGTCCGACGCTGAAGGCGGGCCGATGCGGAACGCTTCGTCGGCGAGCGCCACGTGGCGCGAATGGACGTCGGCATCCGAGTACACCGCGACCGTCGCGATCCCCATGCGCTTGGCGGTGCGCGCTATGCGGCAGGCGATCTCGCCGCGGTTGGCGATCAAGATCTTGTCGAACAAGGCGCGCCCTACTTCTTCTTTTTCGGCCGCGCCGCCTGCTTCGCCGCCTTGAGCCAGGCGGGCTGGCGCTTCTCGAGGAAGGAGCGCACGCCTTCCTTCCCCTCCGCGGAAGCGCGCGCCGTGGCGATGCGCACGGCCATGTCGGCCAACAATTCGGAGCCGAGCGGGCGCCCTGCGACCGCGCGTATCAGGTCCTTGGTCACGGTGTGCGCGCCCGGCGCGCCCTGGATGATCTCCCCCAGGATCGCGTTCACGGTCGCGTCGAGCTTCTCGGGCTGGGCGATCTCCTGGATGAAGCCGATGCGGTATGCCTCGGCCGCGGAGAAGCGCTCGGCGGTCAGGAAATACCGGCTTGCGGCGCGCCTGCCCATCGCGGCGATCACATACGGACTGATGGTCGCGGGGGTGAGCCCCAGCCGGACCTCGGAGACGGCGAATTCGGTATCCGTCGAGGCCGCCGCCATGTCGCACGCTGCGATGAGGCCCATGCCGCCGGCGAACGCTGCGCCGTGCACGCGCGCGATCGTCGGCTTTTTCATCGTGTGCAGGCGGTAGAGCATCGCGCCGAAAGCCATCGCGTCCTTGCGGTTCTCCTCGAAGTCCATCTCGCCCATGCGCTTCATCCAGTTGAGGTCCGCTCCGGCGCAGAACACCTTGCCGCGGCCGGCGAGCACCACCGCGCGCACCGCCGGGTCGTCGTCGAGCGCTGTGAACGCCGCCGTCAGCTCGCCGATCATGGTCTCGTTGAACGCGTTGCGGACCTCGGGCCGGTTGAGCCACAGCACGGCGACGCCGTGCTCCGCGTGGACTTCGATGGTTCCGTATGCCATGCCGTTCCTTTTCTCTGGCCTACATCCTGAAGACGCCGAAGCGGGTCTCCTCGACCGGCGCGTTGAGCGAGGCTGAGATCGCCAGAGCCAGGGCGCGCCGGGTGTCCTCGGGCGCGATGACGCCGTCGTCCCAGAGACGCGCGCTGGCGTAGTACGGGTGCCCCTGGCTCTCGTACTGCTCGAGGATGGGTCGCTTGAACTCGCGCTCCTCCTCTCCGCTCCATTTCTCTCCATTCGCTTCGATCCCGTC
Source organism: Burkholderiales bacterium (assembly GCA_035499735.1). Classification (GTDB taxonomy): domain Bacteria; phylum Pseudomonadota; class Gammaproteobacteria; order Burkholderiales; family SG8-39; genus VBDM01. Next base: position 185,644 of record DATJYC010000051.1, on the reverse strand, counting down.
GCGCTTGACCGTGGCGAGTACGGCGGCGGCCTGTTCTCCGCCCATGACCGAGATGCGCGCATTGGGCCACATCCACAGGAAGCGGGGGCCGAAGGCGCGCCCGCACATCCCGTAGTTGCCCGCGCCGAAGGAGCCGCCGATCACCACCGTAAACTTCGGAACGCGGCTGCAGGCGACCGCCGTTACCATCTTGGCCCCGTCCTTCGCAATGCCGCCCGATTCGTATTTCCTTCCGACCATGAAGCCGGTGATGTTCTGCAGGAAAACGAGGGGAATCTTCCGCTGGCCGCAGAGCTCGATGAAGTGCGCCCCCTTCAGGGCGGACTCCGAGAACAGGATTCCATTGTTCGCGACGATGCCGACCGGGTAGCCCCAGATGCGCGCGAAGCCGGTTACGAGCGTCATGCCGTACTCCTGCTTGAACTCGTCCAGTTCGCTCGCGTCGACGATGCGCGCAATCGCCTCGCGCACGTCGTAGGGCTTGCGCTTGTCCTCGGGGATGACACCGTGCAGCTCCTCCGCGGGGTACAGGGGATCCGCCGGCTCGCGCGCGTCCAGATCGGGCTGCCTCGCGCGTCCCAGGTGGCCGACGATGGCCCGCACAATCGCGAGCGCGTGGGTATCGTTCTGGGCGAGATGGTCGGCGACGCCGGATTGCCGGGCGTGCACCTCGGCTCCGCCGAGCTCCTCGGGCGTCACGACCTCGCCTGTCGCTGCCTTGACGAGCGGCGGGCCGCCCAGAAAGATCGTGCCGTGTCCCTTGACGATGATGCATTCGTCGGACATTGCCGGGACGTAGGCGCCGCCTGCCGTGCAGGAGCCCATGACCGCGGCGATCTGCGGGATGCCTGCGGCCGACATCGTGGCCTGGTTGTAGAAGATGCGGCCGAAGTGCTCGCGGTCGGGAAAGACGTCGTCCTGCTCGGGGAGGAAGGCCCCGCCCGAGTCGACCAGATACACGCACGGCAGGCGATTCTGCAGGGCGATCTCCTGGGCGCGCAGGTGTTTCTTGACCGTGATCGGGAAGTAGGTTCCGCCCTTCACGGTGGCGTCGTTCACCACGAGTACGCATTCCCGGCCCGAAACCCGTCCGACTCCGGTGATGATCCCTGCCCCGGGCGCCTCGTTGCCGTACATGCCGAAGGCGGCGAGCTGCGAGAGCTCGAGAAACGGCGAGCCCGGATCGATGAGCAGTCTCAGCCGCTCGCGCGGCAGGAGCTTCCCGCGCGCCGCGTGCTTGGCGCGCGCCGCTTCCCCGCCGCCCAGCGCCGCGCGCTCGACCTTGGCGCGAAGGTCGGCGACCAGCGCCGACATCGCGGCCGCATTGCGCCGGAAGTCCGACGAGCCCGGGTTCAGCTTGCTCCGGATGGCCGGCATGTCACCAGCCGCCCGTCGCCAGCCACCTGTCGATCTGCTCAAGGCGGTCCGAGCCCCAGAAGGGCTCGCCGTCGATGACGATGTAGGGCGAGCCGAACGCGCCGATCGCGATCGCCCTGTCGACCTCCGCCCTAGTGCGGTCCTTGGTCGCCTGGTCGCCGATGCCTGCGCGCACGTCGTCGGCATTCAGTCCGGACCTGGCCGCGACCGACACCACGTTGTCCGCGCTCGAGATGTCGACGTCGTCGAGGAAATAGGCGGCGTAGAGCGCCTTCGCCAGCTCCTTGGCCCGCCTGGAGTCCTTCGCATCCAGCCAGTAGAAGGCGCGGCAGGGCGCGACCGAGGCGATCGGGAAGACCGACGGGTGGCGGTAGCCCACGCCGAGGTGCTTTGCAGTGCGCAGCATGTCGCGCAGGTGGTACGGCCCCTTCACCGGTATCGAAGGCAGGGGTGCGCCGCCCGTCGTCTTGAAGGCGACGCCGAGCAGGAACGGCCGCCAGTTCACCTCCCTGCGGTGCTTGGCGGCGAGCGCGTCGATCTTGTGGCTGGCGAAGTAGCCGTAAGGCGATGAGAAGTCGAAGTAGAAGTCGATCGCCGCCGCCATCACGCGATCTCGATCGCCATCGCCGTCGCCTCGCCCCCGCCGATGCACAGGCTCGCGATGCCGCGCTTGCCGCCGGTCTTCCTCAACGCGCCGATGAGGGTCACGAGGATGCGCGCGCCGGAGGCGCCGATCGGGTGGCCCAGCGCGCACGCCCCGCCGTGGATATTGACCTTGTCATGCGGCAGGCCGTGCTCCTTCATCGCCGCCATGGTGACGACGGCAAACGCCTCGTTGATCTCGTACAGATCCACCTTCGAGGGGGTCCAGCCGGTCGCGTCGTAGAGCTTCTTGATCGCGCCCACCGGCGCCGTGGTGAACCATTGCGGCTCGTGCGAGTGCGTGCTATGCGCGACGATCACGGCGAGCGGCTTGAGCCCCAGCTTTTCGGCCGTGGACCTGCGCATCATCACCATCGCCGCGGCGCCGTCAGAGATCGAGCTCGAGTTCGCCGCAGTCACCGTTCCATCCTTCCTGAAAGCGGGCTTCAGCGTCGGGATCTTCTCGAAGTTGGCCTTGAACGGCTGCTCATCCTGCTCCATGAAACGCTCGGCCTTGCCGGTCTTGATCGCGATCGGGGTGGTCTCCCAGGCGAAGGCGCCGTTCTTGTTGGCGGCCTGCGCGCGCTCGAGCGACTTCACCGCGAACTTGTCCTGCTCTTCGCGGCTGAACGTGTATTTCGCGGCGCAGTCCTCGGCGAAGTTGCCCATGAGCTTGCCCTTGTCGTAGGCGTCCTCCAGGCCGTCGAAGAACATGTGGTCGATCACCTGCTGGTGGCCCATGCGATAGCCCGAGCGCGCCTTCGGAAGCAGATAAGGCGCGTTGGTCATCGACTCCATGCCGCCGGCCACCATGATCTGGTTTACGCCGGCGGCGAGCATGTCGTGGGCGAACATCGCCGCCTTCATTCCAGACCCGCACATCTTGTTGACCGTGGTCGCGCCAGTGGCGAGCGGCAGACCGCCGCCGATGCTCGCCTGGCGCGCGGGCGCCTGGCCCTGCCCCGCGGGCAGGACGCAGCCCATCACCACCTCCTGCACCTGCTCGGGCTTGATGCCGGCGCGCTCGACCGCGGCGCGGATGGCGGCGGCGCCGAGCTGCGGCGCGGAGAAATCCTTGAGTTCGCCCTGGAACGCGCCCATGGGCGTCCTTGCGGCAGAAACGATAACGATCGGATCATTCATCATGACAGCCTCCAGTAGAACCTTGGTTGACGATATTCAAGCCGTTTCGGAAAAGAGCTCGCGCCCGATGAGCCAGCGGCGGATTTCGGATGTCCCTGCCCCGATCTCGTAGAGCTTGGCGTCGCGCCACAGGCGCCCGGTCGGGGTCTCGTTGATGTAGCCCATGCCGCCCAGGCACTGGATGGCTTCGCCCGCCATCCAGGTCGCCTTCTCGGCGGCGTAGAGGATCGCGCCGGCCGCGTCCTTGCGGGTGGTCTCGCCGCGGTCGAGCGCCTGGCCCACCGCGTAGACGTAGGCGCGGCAGGCCGAGAAGGTGGTGTACATGTCGGCGAGCTTGCCCTGCATGAGCTGGAATTCGCCGATCGACTGTCCGAACTGCTTGCGCTCGTGGACGTAGGGCACGACCGTATCCAGGCACGCAGCCATGATACCCAAGGGCCCGCCGGCGAGCACCGCGCGCTCGTAGTCGAGCCCGGACATCAAAACCTTGACGCCCTTCGATTCCTCGCCCAGCACGTTCTCCGCGGGCACCTCGCAGTCTCGGAAAACCAGCTCGCAGGTGTTAGACCCGCGCATGCCGAGCTTGTCGAGCTTCTGCGCCGTGGTGAATCCCCTCATCCCCTTTTCGACAACGAAAGCGGTGATCGATTCCGACGTCTTGCCGTAGACGACCAGCACGTCCGCATCCGGTCCGTTGGTGATCCACATCTTGTTGCCGTTGAGGACGTAGCGGTCACCTCGGCGGTCCGCGCGCAGGCGCATGCCGACGACATCGGACCCTGCGCCCGGCTCGGACATGGCGAGCGCGCCGACCCACTCGCCCGAGGCGAGCTTCGGCAGGTAACTCCTCTTCTGGGCCGGGGTGCCGTTCCTACGGATCTGGTTGACGCAGAGGTTGGAGTGCGCGCCGTAGGACAGGCCGATCGAGGCGGACGCCCGCGAGACTTCCTCCATCGCGACGATGTGCGCGAGGTAGCCCATCCCTGCTCCTCCGAACTCCTCCTCCACCGTGATGCCTAGGACGCCAAGGGCGCCGAGCTTCTTCCACAGGCCCGGAGGAAACTCGTTCGAGCGGTCGATTTCGGCGGCGCGCGGCGCGATTTCCGCGGCGGCAAATGCGCGCACCGAATTCCGCAGCATGTCGACTTCGTCACCGAGGGCAAAACGCAGCCCCGGCAGCTCGGCTGTCGCGGGAAAGTTCGGGGTGCGGTCCATGGACGCGCTTTCCAAGGTGCTGACGTTTACGTTAACGTCAATTCAGTGTAAGCTCAATAGCCTTAGCGGCGCCTCGCGCCCCGGGCGACAAGGAGCTTCTTGGACTGGCGCTCGAAGCCGCGGATCTCGCCGAGAACCTCGTCGATTTCCTCGCGCTGACGCTCGAGCTGCTCGCGTCGCGCGGCGAGCGCCGCAACGAACTTTTCGAGCTGCGGCCTCTCGTCGGGCGCCGAGTCGTAGAGCTCGAGCATTTCGCGCACCTCGGCCAGGGAGAACCCCAGCCGCTTGCCGCGCAGGATGAGCTTCAGGCGCACGTAGTCGCGCTTGCCATAGACGCGCCGGCTGCCGTCGCGTCGGGGCGAGAGCAGCCCCTCGTCCTCGTAGAAACGGATGGCGCGCGGTGTCACGTCGAACTCGCGCGCGAGATCGCCGATGGTGCAGGGCTCTGTGACCGCCTCGGTGGCGTGCGCCGCCATAATTTGAGAAAATTCGCTCGAAGAAACGCAATTCTACCGCCGGCGAAGGCCGCCGGAGCACCCACTAGAGTGACTCCCGAATCCATCCTTCAATACCCCCGATCGGCGCCGCCCGCGGGCGGAGAAGCGCTGGAGATCGCGCCCGGCGTGCACTGGGCCCGGATGCCACTGCCGTTCGCCCTCGACCACATCAACCTGTGGCTGCTCGAAGACGAGGCGGCGGGAGAGCCGGCCTGGACGCTCGTCGACTGCGGCATCGGCGACGAGGTCACCCGCGGGCTGTGGGAACGCATTTTCTCCGCACGCATTGCGGGCCTTCCGGTGACGCGCCTCATCGTCACGCATCATCATCCCGACCACGCGGGCCTGGCATCGTGGCTGATCGAGCGCACCGGCGCGCAGCTGTGGATGCCGCAAGCCGAGTACTTCGCCGCGCACGCGATGCGCGAGGGCAGCGCGGGCTTCGCGTTCGACCACGTGGTGGCCATGTTCGAGCGCAATGGGCTCGCGGGCGAGCGGCTCGCGCTGATGCAGCAGCGCCGCAGCAACTACCGTAGCCGCGTTCCCGCCTTTCCCTCGGATTACCGGCGCCTCATGAACGGCGACGCGCTGCGCGTCGGCGGACGCACCTGGAAGGTGATCATGGGCTACGGGCACGCGCCCGAGCATGCGGCGCTCTACTGCGAGGAGGAAGGCGTACTGATCTCGGGCGACATGGTGCTCCCCAAGATCTCGACCAACGTAAGCGTCTGGGCGAACGAGCCCGAGGGCAACCCGCTCGCCCTTTTCCTCGCCTCGCTTTCGCACTATGCCGAGCTGCCGGCGACGACTTTCACCCTGCCTTCGCACGGACTCCCCTTTCGCGGCCTGCGCGAGCGCATCGCGCAGCTCAGGGAGCATCACCGGTTGCGCCTCGACGAGCTGTACGAGGCCTGCGACGCGCCGAAATCGGCCGCGGACCTGCTCGACACGCTGTTCCGCCGCAAGCTCGACACGCACCAGCTGTTCTTCGCGATGGGCGAGGCGATGGCCCATCTGCATCTGCTCGAGCGCGAAGGCCGCATCGTGCGCTCGGTCGGAACCGACGGCGTGGTGCGCTATACGCGAGGCTCATAGGCCGTGCCGGATCCGCAACCCTCGGACGATACCGCCCAGAGCGCCAAGCTGTTCGCCGAGGTGGCCGAGCGCTCCGGCCGCCTGATGGGCGAGTTCCTTCAGCGGCAGGCAGCCAGCAAGGGACGCGACCCGGTCGACGAGTTCGGGATCGGGCGCGCGTTCATGGACCTTACCGCGCGCATGCTCGCCGAGCCCTGGAAACTCGCCGAGATGCAGACGAAGATGTTCCTGGACCATGTCGCACTGTGGCAGTCGACCGCGCTGCGAATGCTGGGCGCGAGCCCAGCCCCGGTCGCCGAGCCCGCCAAGGGCGACAATCGCTTCCGCGAGCCCGACTGGCAGGACCTCTTCCTGTTCGACTACTTCAAGCAGTCCTACCTCATTGCCGCGCGGCACGTCCAGGACACGGTAGCGTCTGTGCAGAGCCTGCCCGAGGAAACCCGCAAGAAAGTGGCCTTCTATACGCGCCAGTACATCGATGCGCTTTCGCCGTCGAATTTCGCGCTGACCAATCCGCAGGTCCTGCGCGAGACGCTCCAGTCCGGCGGCCAGAACCTGCTGAAGGGGCTGAATAACCTTCTGTCCGACATCGAGCGAGGCGGCATCAGCATGACCGACCAGAAGGCGTTCAAGGTCGGCGTGAACGTCGCCACTACGCCTGGAAAAGTGGTGTTCCAGACCGATCTGATGCAGCTCATCCAGTACGCGCCGAGCACCGAGCGGGTCTTCAAGCACCCGATGCTGGTGATTCCGCCCTGGATCAACAAGTATTACGTTCTCGATCTGCGCGAGAAGAACTCCTTCGTGCGCTGGGCGCTGGGCGAAGGCCACACGGTTTTCGTGGTGTCCTGGGTCAATCCCGGCGAGCGCCTTTCCGGAAAGAGCTTCGAAGACTACATGTTCGAGGGACCGCTGGCGGCGCTCGACGCGATCGGACGCGCGACGGGCTCGGACAAGGTGAACCTCGTCGGCTACTGCCTGGGCGGCACGCTGCTAGGCGCGACGCTCGCCTGGATGGCCGCCAAGAAGGACGAGCGGGCGGCGTCGGCGACCTTCTTCGCGTCGCTCCTGGATTTCTCGCTTCCAGGCGAGCTGGGAGTCTTCATCGACGAGGCTCAGGTGGAGAACCTCGAGCGCCGCATGTCGGAGCGCGGCTATCTCGAGGGCTCGGAGATGGCGGCGACCTTCAACATACTGCGCTCAAACGATCTCGTGTGGTCGTTCGTGGTTCACAACTATCTGCTGGGGCGGGACCCCTTCCCCTTCGACCTGCTCTACTGGAACTCGGACTCGACGCGCATGCCGGCCAGGATGCACAGCTTCTACCTGCGTAACATGTACCTCGCCAACAGGCTGAAGGAGCCCGGAGGCATCACGCTGGGCGGCGTGGCCATCGACCTGCGCCGGATCGATCTGCCGGCGTACTTCGTCTCGCCGGTCGAGGACCATATCGCTCCGTGGAAGTCCACCTACCTGGGCGCGCGCCTGCTGGCCGGGCCGACGCGCTTCGTGCTCGGCGGATCCGGTCACATCGCCGGCATCATCAATCCGCCCTCGTCGGGCAAGTACGGCTACTGGACGAACTCAGAGCTGCCGGACTCCGGGGAAGCGTGGCAGGCAAGGGCCGCGCGGCACGAAGGATCCTGGTGGGGCGACTGGAAGGAATGGATCGCCGCGCTGAACGGCCCCGAGCGGGTTCCCGCCCGCGTGCCCGGCGAGGGCGCGCTTCCCGCGATCGAGGACGCCCCGGGATCCTACGTGAGCGTCAGGTAGCCAGGGCCTTCCTGAAGCGCGGAAGATAGTCGAGCGCGGCGATCGCGCGGCTCCCGTACCAGGCGGTCATCTCCCCGTCGATCAAGGCTACTCTCCCCGCCCGTGGCAGGAGGCCACGTACCTGCGCGATGTGGGCCTCGCGGAAGCGATATGGCTCGCTCGACAGCAGAACGGTGCCTGCTCCGGCGAGCGCGTCGTCTTCGAACGCCACTTTGGGATATCGGTCCGCGGCGTCTTCCGGAACGGTCTCCCACTTCACTAGCGCCAGCATGCGCGAGACGTAGGTGTTGCGCGACACCGTCATCCAGGGGTCCTTCCACACCAAGTAGAGCACGCGCTCGAAGGAGAACCCCTCCGCCGCCGCTTCCAGCGCCGAGTACGCCGACTCGAATCTCCGGCAAAGACCCTCGGCCTCCCGCTCGCGGCGGAAGATTCTGCCCATCAGCCGGTATAGCGCGAGATTGTCGAGGGGAGCGAGCGGGTGCGTAACGATCAGCGCCGGGACGAAGTCGCGGAGCGCGCGCGCATCCTCCCGCCTGTTCTCGTCGACATTGAGGATGACGTGGCTGGGCGCGAGCGCGCGCACTTTCGCGATGTCGACGTCCTTGGTGCCCCCGACCTTGGGGACCGCGCGCACCTTCTCCCGGGGATGTATGCAGAAGCCCGTTCGGCCGACGAGCGCAGGCGCAAGCCCGAGATCGCACAGGAGCTCGGTGATGCTCGGAACGAGGCTGACGATCCGCGGAGTGCCGGGCGCAGGGACGTGCCGCACGCCGGCCGCGTCGACCACCTGTGCGCTCACCCGGGCAGGCCGCGCGCCTTCCTCGGCGCGTTTGCAAACAGCCGGTCGAAGAGCCAGCGCGGCAGTTTGCGGAGGACGATGGCGACGAGCGCCATCCGCCACGGGATCACGGCGAAGCGGCGCTTCGCGGCGATGACGCGCGCCATCCTCCCGGCGGCGTCGTCGGCGTCTATGAGGAAGGGCATGCGGTAACGGTTCGCCGCGGTCATCGGCGTGCGGATGTAGCCGGGACAGATCGTCACCACGGAGATGCCGGAACCGTGAAGCTCCACGCGCAGGCTCTCCAGGTAGGTGATCGCCGCCGACTTGGAAGCGCTGTAGGCCCCTCCGCCGGGCAGACCGCGGAAGCCCGCAACGCTGGCGATCCCGACCAGCGCGCCGCTCGACCGGGCGCGCATGGCCTCGAGGAAGGGCTGGAACGTCGCCACCATGCCGAGCACGTTGGTTTCCATGATCTTCCGGAATACCGTGAGGTCCTCCGGGTTTTCAGTGAGCGTTCCGGCTCCGACACCGGCGTTTGCGATGACGATATCCGGCGCGCCGAAGCGCCGGATGAAATCCGCCGCCGCGGCCTGCAGGCTGGGAGCGTCGGTGACGTCCACGCGGTAGCAGGCGCCGGCAGCGCGCAGGCTCTCGAGGAGCGCCTGCGTCGGCTCGAGGCGCCTCGCGCACAGCCCCAGAACCCCGCCGGTACGCGCGTAGTGCGCCGCGAGCGCGGAGCCTATGCCGCTGGAGGCTCCGGTGATGAAGACCTTGGGGCCGGACACGGCGCGCGGCGCTAGCGCTGCCGCTCTTCGCGAGCGAGTCTCACCAGGTGCTCGAGAACCGGCACGACCTGCGAGGTGCCGCCCGCGAGACGCGCGGAGGTGAGGAACTTGCCGTCGACGATGAAGGTGGGCACGGCGCGCACGCCGTACGCTTTCAGGAGCTGGCGGGCCTGCTTGACCTTTTCGGCGACGGCTTGCGAGGCATAGGTCTGCGCGAACCTGTCGCGCTCGACGCCGTTGCGCGCCACCCAGTCGATCATGATCTTCTCGTCCTTGAGTTTGACGTCCTCGAAGTGGACGCTGTCGTAGACCGGCCAGTGCAGCCGCTGGGCCTGGCCCAGGATCTCGAGTGTGTAGTAGAGCTTCGCAAACGGCTCCCAGGCCTGGCTCGACAACGCTGGCACGCGGCGCAGGAATACGGCCTCAGGCGCGCTCGCGAGCCAGCGGGACAGGAATGGCTCGGTTTCGTAGCACACCGGGCAGCCGTAGTAGAAGAATTCGATCACCTCGATCTGCGCGCCCGGCGTCGCGGCGTGCGGCGGGTCGAGCCGCTGATATTCTTGTCCGGCCCGGAACTGGGCGAAGGCGTTGAGGGCGAGCGCGGCCAATACCGGCGCGAACAGCCATCGCTTCAGGCGGCTGCATCGCTGCATACGGCGCACGGGCAGACTAGGGCTTGGCCTTGGAGAGCTGCTTGCGTGCTTCGCCGATCAGAAAGTCGGTCGTCGCGAGCATCGCCTTCTGTGAGGTGGCCGCCAGCACCACGTAGCGGCCCTGCACGATGAGGGCCGGCACGCCGTCGAGGCGGTACGCGCTCGCCATCTGAGCAGCGCGTCGCAACTTGCTCTCCACCGAGAAGGAGTGGAGGGCGGCGTCGTACTTACGCATATCGACCTTCTGCTTGGCGAGCCAATCGGCGACCCATTTGGCGAAGGCGTCGCCGCGCAGCCGCACGCCCCCCTGCTGATGAATGGCGTTGAACAGCCCCCGGTGCACCCGCTCCACTTCGCCGATCGCCTCGAGCGCGTAGAAAATCCGCGCGTCGACTGCCCAGTCGTCGTTGAGGATTCCCGGGACCCGCTTGAACTGCACGTCGCGCGGCAGGCGCTTTATCCAGGCTTCGAGCTCGGGCTCCAGCGCGTAACAGTGCGGGCATCGGTACCAGAAGAACTCGATGACTTCGACCTTGCCTTGCGTGTCGACCGCCTGAGGTGGCCTAAGCTCGACGTAGTCGGTGCCTTCGACGGGGGCTCCCTGGGCAAGCGCGGCGAAGGCGATGAGCAGACCGGACAGGGCGCTCAGCAGGCGTAGGCGCATGAAGAAGTCTCCTTGAAACCGATCAATTCGTCGCGGTGTCGGTGACTTTGACCAGCGACACTTCGATGCCGTTCTGCGTCAGTTGCTGCCGGATACGGTTGATCTCGTCGACGCGGGTGTAGGGTCCGAGCCGCACCCGGTACCATGTTCCCTTACCGGCGATGTTGGCCGGCTCGACGTTCGCTTCCATTCCCATCAGCGCCAGCTTCGCTTTGAGGCTGTCGGCGTCGGCGGGATTCGGAAAGGAACCGGCCTGCAGGAAGTAGCTCTCTTTCGGGGCGCCCGGCTTCGGAGCCTGCTTGGCCGCCTCGCGGATCTGGCGCTCGGTGACCGGCTCCTCCTTGCCCGGGAGAATTCGGTAGAAATCGAATCGCGGCTTGTCTTCGGCCTTGGCCGATTTCGCGGCCGGCTCGATGGCCTTCTGGTCGGTGGCGAGGGGCTTGTCCTGGGTGCGGGGGCGGTCGGCGAAAGGAATCGGCGTCTTGAAGAAGTAGATCGCAATGCCCGCGGCGATGCCCAAGCCCAGCAGAAACCCGAAGAACAGCCCGATCAGGAAGCTGCCCGAGGAGTCCGGCCTGGGTCCCTGGACCTGCTTGTAGTCAAAGCTCATTGCGGCGAACGATCACATTTTCTCGGGCTGGCTTACGCCCAGCAGGGAAAGCCCGTTGCGCAACACCTGGCGTACGGCCTGGCACAACGCCAGCCTGGCCAATCGTGGAGCGGCTTCGGGGATGAGTATGCGTTCGGCATTATAGTAACTGTGAAATTCCCCCGCCAGCTCTCGCAAGAAAAATACGAGTTGATGCGGAGCAAGCTCCGCGGCGGCGTTCTCCACGATCTCGGGAAACTCGCCCAGGCGCTGCAGCAGGGCGAGCTCCCGGGCCCCTGTCAAGGGGGCAAGGTCGGCGCCCTCGAGCGCGCGGCTTCCGCCGTCGTCACCGAACTGGGCCGTCCACTGGCCGAGCACCGAGCAGATTCTCGCATGCGCGTACTGAACGTAATAGACCGGATTCTCCTCGGATTGCGACTTGGCCAGATCGACGTCGAAGACGAACTCGGTGTCGGCCTTCCGCGACAGCAGGAAGAAACGCACCGCGTCGCGGCCGACCTCGTCGATCAGCTCGCGCAGCGTGATGTAGGACCCTGCGCGCTTGGAGATCTTCATCTCTTCGCCGCCCTTCATCACCGTCACCATCTTGTGGAGGACGTAGTCGGGATAGTCCCCGGGAATGGCCCGATCCCATTTCGCGGACGCGGCCTGCAACCCGGCGCGTACCCGCGTCACCGTGCTGTGATGGTCGGACCCCTGGATATTGATGGCGCGGGTGAAACCGCGTTCCCATTTGGTGAGGTGATAGGCGACGTCCGGAACGAAATAGGTGTACTCGCCGTCGGACTTGCGCATGACCCGGTCCTTGTCGTCGCCGTAGTCCGTGGTCCTGAGCCAGAGCGCGCCGTCCCGCTCGAAGGCCTTTCCCGCATCGATCAGGGATTGCACCGTCTTGTCTACGCGTCCGTCGCGGTAGAGCGAGGATTCCAGATAGTAGTTGTCGAAGCGCACGCCGAAAGCCTGCAGGTCAAGGTCCTGCTCGCGGCGCAGCTCGGCCACCGCAAAGCGCGTCACCGACTCGAGGTTCTCCCCGTCGCGGTTGCCACCGGTCAGATACTTGTCGGCGAGCTCGCGGATGTAGTCGCCGTGATAGCCGTCCGCCGGAAATTCCGCGGGGACGCCGAGCTTCTCCCGGATGCGCGCTTGAACCGACAGGCCGAGGTTGCGAATCTGTGCGCCGGCGTCGTTGTAATAGAACTCCCGCGTCACCCGCCAGCCCTGGGACTCGAGCAGGGCACCGATTGCGTCGCCGAGCGCGGCCTGCCGCCCGTGTCCGACGTGCAGCGGACCCGTAGGATTGGCGGACACGAACTCGAGGATCACCGGCCGGCCGCCGGCGCGTTCCTGTCGCCCGTAGAGCCCCTCCCGCGAGAGGATCGTCTTCACGGTCTGCTGTTTCGCGGAGGGGTGTACGCGGAAATTGATGAACCCCGAGCCAGCGATCTCGGGAACTACCCATTGGGATGGCGGCATCGCGTCGAGCAGCGCAGCGGCTGCCTGGCGCGGGGGCTGCTTCATTTGGCGGGCGAGCTGCATCGCCAGCGGTGAGGAGAAATCGCCGTGCTGCGCCTGCTTGGGGCGCTCAAGCGATACCAGCGAGCCGGGCTGCTGCGGGGCGACCTTCGCGAGCGCCCGCGTGAGCAGTTCGGTGATATGGGACTTAATCTCGGCGGACATGAGGAGCCCAAGGGGCGGCGTATTATAGCTTTCGGCTTGATGTCGGCACTCGTTGCACTCAGAATAGCGCCGGCGCAACCATCAAGGGGAAACCTCGTGGGCAAGGGAGACAAACGCACTTTTCGCGGCAAGGTCTTCAAGGGATCGCACGGCAAGACCCGTCCGCGCAAGCCGAAGAAGAAGGCCAGGCGGCCCGCCTGAGAGCGGGAATCAGAACTCGATCGGGTCGACGTCCACGTGCCAGCGCAGGCCGCGCGCCGGCAGGCGATACAGGATTTCGCTCCATTCCGATAGGAACGCTTGAAGACGCGGTCGTGAGCGGGATTGAACGAGCGCCTGCGCGCGCTCGACGCCGGCGAGCCGGGCAAGCGACATCGGGACCGGGTCGTACACGCTGATCGCAGGCTCACGCGGCGGAGCCGCTGCGATCGCCGCGCGCAGGAAACGCATGGCCCGCTGCGCATCCGGGCTTTCGGCGCGCAAGACTGCCTCGAACACGAAGGGCGGGAACCCCGCCTCGCGGCGCTCCGCGAGGAGGTTTTGCGCGAATCCCTGATAGTCATGCTTCATCAGCGCCTGGTACAGAGGATGCGCCGGGTAGCGCGTCTGGATAAGCACTTCGCCCGGTAGATTAGCGCGGCCGGCGCGCCCGGACACCTGCTGCAGCAGCGCAAAGCTGCGCTCGCTTGCCCGATAGTCGCTGGCGAATATGCCGGCGTCCGCGTTCAGCACAGCCACCAGCGTAAGCCTCTCGAAGTGATGGCCTTTGGCGAGGATCTGCGTGCCTACCAGGATGTCGGCGCGCTCGGCGCGTTCGAGAAGCTGCCCGAGGCTGCTCCTGGCTCGCGCGGTGTCGCTGTCCAGACGCAGGATCTGCGCCTGCGGAAACCTCTCCAGTAGCGACTCCTCGATCCGTTGCGTTCCCCGTCCAAAACCCTGAAGGTCGAGATTGCCGCACTCGGGGCAGGAGCGTGGAACCCGCTCGGCGAGGCCGCAATGGTGGCAGCGCAGGCTTCGGTCGGCGAGGTGCAGCACCATGTGAGCCGAGCAGCGCGCGCAGCCTCTGACCCATCCGCACGCCGGGCAGGCGAGAACGGGTGCGTACCCGCGCCGGTTCAGGAAAACCAGCGATTGCTCGCCGCGCGCAAGGCGCGTGGCGAGCGCTTCGAGCACTGGAGCGGCGAAGCCCTCCTGGGGCGGGTGCGCACGAGTGTCGACGAGCCGGATCGCAGGCAGCGCCGCCTCCCGAATGGCGCGCCGCGTCAGGGATACCAGCGCGTACTTGTGCGAACTTGCGCGGTAGAAGGTCTCGAGCGAGGGCGTCGCCGAGCACAGCACGACCGGAACGCCCGCGATCCGGGCGCGGGCGATCGCGAGATCGCGCGCCGAATACCTCACGCCGTCGCGTTGCTTGAAGGAGGCGTCCTGTTCCTCGTCCACTACGATGAGACCCAGCTCGGCAAGAGGGGCGAACACGGCGAGCCTCGTGCCGAGGACGATGTCGGCTAGGCGTCGATGCGCCAGCACCCAGCCGCGCGCGCGCTCGAGCTCGGGGCTGGCGCTCGTTTGCGTGACTATGCAGGCTCCAGGGAAGCGGTCTCGGAACGCAGCCTCGAGCGCGGGAGTGAGCGCTATCTCTGGAACGAGCACGAGCGCCTGCTTCCGCTGCGCCAAGGCCTCTGCGATGAGCCGGAGATAGATCTCGGTCTTCCCGCTTCCGGTTACACCAAAGAGCAGGCTTACTCCGAAGCCTCCGGGCCCGCGGCGCAGCGCCGCGAGAGCGTGTTCCTGCTCCGGCGTGAGAGCGTGGGCGTGGACGAAGCCGGGAGAGGAGCGCTGGGGTGCGAAAGCCTCGACCCATCCCGCCTGAAAGCTCCGTTCGATCAGGCTTCGTACGCCGCGGACCCCGGCCGCCAGCTCCGCCTCCGAAGCGGGGCCCTGGGCAAGGCGCGCGAGCAGCACCCGGAGGCGCCGCTGCTTGCCCGGCACTTCGGCTAGCGCATCCCGCCCCGCTGGCGTGATCTGGAGAACGCGCGGGACATCGGGGACCGCTCGGCCGCTGCGCAGCCTGGGCGGCATGGCCGCAGCGACGACCTCGCCCAGTGGGCACTGGTAGTACGTGCTGCAGAATCTCACCAGTTCGAGCCAGCCGCTACCCAGCGGCGGCGTGTCGCGCAGAATGCCTTCCGCTGAGCGGAGCTTGGACGCGGGCACTTCGGACTCGGCAGCGAGCTCGACGATGAGCCCGACCATCGTTTTTCTGCCGAACGGCACGACCACGCGGCGTCCGATATCGGACGACGTCGCCTCCTCGCACCGGTAGTCGAACAGCTTCGGCAGGGGCACGTCGAGTGCAACGCGGAGAATCATTCCGAGCGAGATCCCGCGCGCAGCGCGCTATTCAGGAGAAATCTCAAGCTAGGCCGGTAAAGTACTTGGTTGACTGAGGTTTTTCGGGTTTTTCACAGAATTTGTGAGTAACTGTGTGAATAAGCGTTTCACGCCACTGTAACTCACACTTCTGCAAGGAAATTTTCTGGATGCTCAAAATGCGGGCGCCTAGAAATAATTCGATGAATCAGTAAATTACTTGGCTCTCCGGGCTAGCCCTCGAAACTCCGCGCCAGACGGGGCTTTTCGGGCGGTACTGTGTATAAGTCGGCAAGTATGCCTTGAGTGCTAGTAGACGAAATGGATCGTTTTCTGGCCTGATTCTGTCGGGCTTCGGGGTATCTCATCCGCCGTTTCGAACGTCGCTTCCAGGCGACACCAGGGGGTCAGATGATGCGCGAGAGGTTTACTGAGTTGTGGCAGTGGACAAAGGCCAAGATCGCATCCGTCTTGCCGCGCTGATCAGTGGAACTTTGGGCTGAGTTCATGCACCGCGGCGACAAGCGCTGCGACATTTTCCGGCGGTGTCTGCTGCGGAACGCCGTGGCCGAGGTTAAAGACATGGCCTGCTCCGGACCCGAACGATTCTAGCGCCTTGCGAACCTCACTGCGCACGACTCCCGGCGTCGCGAGCAGTACCGCGGGATCGATATTGCCTTGAAGGGCTACACGCGTGCCGATCCGCTTGCGTGCGTCGCCGAGATCGACACTCCAGTCGAGGCCGACGCAGTCGCACCCGCTTGCCGCAATCCGCTCCAGCCAGGGCGCGCCGCCCTTGGTGAACACGATCACCGGCACACGCGCCCCGCCGGCGCCTCGCCCGACCTGCGATAGGACCCTCTGGATATAGTCGAGCGAGAACTCGCGATACGCCGCCGCCGACAGGCTACCGCCCCAGGTGTCGAAGATCATCAGAGCGTCTGCTCCCGCTTCGATCTGAGCGTTAAGCAGGGCCGAGACGGCCTGAGCATTAGTCGCGAGGAGCCGGTGAAGCAGTGCTGGCTGCTGGTGCAGCATCGACTTGACGGTGCGCCAATCGTCGCTTGCTTGGCCTTCCACCATGTAGCAGGCGAGCGTATAGGGGCTGCCTGAGAAGCCGATCAGCGGCACTTTCCCGGCCAGCGCGCGGCGCACTTCCCTGATCGCGTCGGCAACGTAACGCAGGCTCTCGCCCGGATCCGGCGCTGCGAGCCTTGCGATCGATGCCTCGTCGCGCAGGGGCCGCTCGAACCTGGGGCCCTCACCCTCGGCGAAGTAGAGCCCGAGTCCCATGGCGTCGGGGATCGTCAGAATGTCCGAGAACAGGATCGCAGCGTCCAGGGGGAAGCGCTCGAGCGGTTGAAGCGTCACCTCGGCTGCGAGCGAGGGCGTCTTGCACAGGGCGAGGAAGCTTCCTGCGCGCCGCCGCGTCTCGTTGTATTCCGGCAGGTAGCGCCCTGCTTGGCGCATCAGCCACACCGGCGTGTAGGGAGTGGGCTGGCGGAGAAGCGCGCGGATAAGGGTGTCGTTCAGCAACGCGGGCATGGCGTCAGAGCTTCATGAGCTCCCAGGTGATGAATTTCCACTCGCCCGCACTCACGGGCGTGATCGACAGCCTGTTGCCGCGCGCGAGTGTTCGCATCCCGGACAGCTCGCGGTGGCCGCGCAGCTCGGCAAGAGCGACCAGGCGAGTTTTCCTCACGAACTGGACGTCGACGTTGAACCAGCGTGGGGACTCGCGCTTCGACTCGGAGTCGTAGTAGGGGCTCTTCCGGTCGAACTGGCTCGCGTCGGGATACGCGGCGGATGCAATCTCGACGATGCCGGCGATGCCAGGCTCGGGACAGCTTGAATGGTAGAAGAAAGCCTTCTCGCCGACCCGCATTTCCTTCAGCATGAAGTTGCGAGCCTGATAGTTGCGAACGCCGAACCAGGCCGTGGTCCTGTGCGGAGCGGCGGCCAGATCGTCTATGCTGAACTCGTCCGGCTCGGATTTCATCAACCAGAATGACATGGCGGAATTCCGCTGGAAGTCCAAAACGAAAACGCAGGCCTATGCCTGCGTTCTCATCTGCCGCTCCTGCTTATCGAATGTCGGAGTCCCCCGTCGGCGCCGCTAGAGCCGATTCCTGAACCTTTTCGGTCCAAGATGGTCGCTTTCCGGTCACATCAGGTACATCCGACTAGGGACGCGCACAACAGTGACGCTGGGTCCGCAACCTATACCAATCTGTTGGTTCAAGAATTTTCCGGGTCTTGGCGTACACCACAGGGGACAATTCGTCTGGCGCCACCCGGCCCGTCCACCGCATCTCAAGGAGCGAGAGCTTGGTCGAGCGTCGCCTCCATCGCGGCCATTCTACGCCTGAGGCCTTCCATGTCAAAACCGCTCGCGTTGCTCCGCGAGCTGAGCAGCTCGTGCGCGATGTTGAGCGCGGCCATGACGGCGATGCGCTCGGCGCTCGCCACGCGGCCTGCGTTCTTTATCTCCGTCATCTTGCGGTCAAGATAGGCCACCGCCGCAAGCAAGGCATTCCTCTCCTCGTCGGAACAGGCAACCTTGTAGGTTCGGCCCATGATGGTGACATCAAGGGTCTTGGATTTCTGGTTCATCCGACGCGTCTATTCGGGAATCTGCTTGAGAAGGGTCTCAAGCTTGTTGCGTGCTCCGTCGATCTTCTCCGATAGCTGGCGCTTGTCGCCTTGCAATGCTGCCAGCTGCTGGCGCAATCCCCGGTTCTCGTCGCGCAGCCGCTGGCAAAGCCGCGCCGCTTGCCGGATCTTTTCCTCAAGGGTTGCCAGTTCCGCGTCCATCGCCACACTATAGTTTGGAAAATCCTGTTAAGTCAAGGTGTAAGGCTCCGTTTTCAATGTAGATTCCCATCTCGGTTACCGGGTCGATTTCAAAGACTTGTGTTGTACAATCAACGCGCTCGTTCGAGGTGTCCCGGCGCGTTCGAGCGCCGGGGTGAAACGGGAAAGAGGTGCGGCAGCGCAAGAGGCTGCCAATGCCTCTGCTGCCCCCGCAACGGTAAGTGCGCGCGGGCGCATCAACCAGCCACTGCGGCGCTACGCCCCGCGGGAAGGCGATGCGTCCGATCCCACGAGCCCGGAGACCGGCCCCGACGAAGGTGGGAAATGCCGCGGGGCGCGGTATCAGCCGGACGCCGCCTGCATTCCCTTCTCGTGAAGCGAATTTCAGCCCGCGGGGACGCCGTCCGGGGAGGAAATCTTGAAACGCCACACCATCGCCACCCTCGCGTGGGCGCTCGTCTCACATGCGCTTGCGCAGAGCCCTGGCGGAGATGCGGTGGTAGTCACGGCTACCCGTTTCCCCGAGTTGCGCCTCGATGCTCCCATCGGGATGACCGTCATCACCGCCAATCAGATCGCGGAGAGCGCGGTCAAGACCCTGCCGCAGCTGCTGTCCCAGGAAGCGGGGATCGTGACGCGGGACAACACCGGCGGACCGGATTCACAGATCGATCTGCGCGGCTTCGGGATCACCGGGGACCAAAACACCCTCGTGCTGCTGAACGGGCAGCGGCTCAACGAGATCGAGCTCACCACCATAGGCTGGTCGGCGATTCCCCTGGACAGCATCGAGCGCATAGAAATCCTTCGTGGCTCCGGCTCGGTGCTCTACGGCGGCGGGGCAACCGGGGGAACCATCAACATCATCACCAAGACCCCGCCGGGGGGCGCAAAGGCGGCGACTGTCGCCGGGTCGACGGGAACCTACAACACCAATGAAGTCCGGGCCGGCGCGACGGTTGCCGGCGAGAGCACGGGATTAAACGTGTTTGCCAGCGACACCACCTCGGACAACTATCGCGCGAACAACCGCCTCGAGCAGAAGAACGCCGACGGCAATGTGCGCCTGTTCGGGCCGAAGGGAGACATCGGGCTGCTGGTCGACTGGGACAGCCAGAGCCTGCGCCTGCCCGGCGCGCGCACGGATACCCAACTCTTGGCCGACCGACGCGGCACCTCCACCCCGGACGATTTCGCCACGCGGGACGGGGTGCGCGCGAGCCTTGGGGGCGGCTACGAGCTCGACGCCGGGCGCATCGCGGCCGATCTGGGGTACCGCGATATCACCCGAACCTCGTTCCTCAAGGACTACAGCGGCGGGGGATTCGATACGTTCACGGAGACGCATTCCAGCGCCTGGTCCTTCACTCCGCGACTGAAGATCCCCTACGGAGGATCCGGGACCGAGCACAGCCTCGTGGTGGGCCTCGACCTCGACTACTGGGACTACCTCTCTCTCCGCGCCGCGAGCCGCGATCTGCTGGATACGAATCCCTCCGCTCACATCACGGCCACGCAGCGGGAGGGATCCATTTTCGCCCAGCACAATTCGGCGTTTGCAGGGGGAACGAAGCTCACCCTGGGTGCGCGCTGGCAGCGCACTACGATGACCGCGCAGGACACCGTGAACCCTGCGGCGTACGCGAGCGGGAGCAAGACGAGCAACCCGGTCGCCTGGGAAATCGGGCTGCGCCAGGACCTCGCTGCTGCGACATCGGTGTATGGCCGGGCCGGTCAGAGCTTTCGACTTCCAACCGTCGACGAGGTCTATTCCCAGTTTGGCGGCCCCAACTTCGACGCCATCGTCACACTGCTCGATCCACAAACCTCGCACGACTACGAGCTGGGCGCGGAATACCGCAGCGGCGGGACGCGAGTGCGTGCCAGCGCGTTTGCGATCTACCTCAACAACGAGATCTATTTCTACGTACCGACCTTCTCGAACATCAACTTGCCGCCTACTCTCCGCAGAGGCGTTGAGCTGGACGCCTCCGCCGTTCTCTCCTCCGCAGTCTCCCTCTTCGGCAATATCTCCGTGACCGACGCCCGATTCCGCGAGGGGGTCATCGGTGGCGTCAACATCGCCGGCAAGGTGGTTCCTCTCGTCCCCAGGGTCAAGGTGAACGCGGGCGCCACTCTTCAGATCGCTCCCCAGACGCGCGTGAGCGCGGTCGCACGCTACGTCGGCACGCAGTACTACGACAACGATCCGGACAACACTTTCCCGACGCGCATGCCCGCGTATGCCGTCGTCGACGTGAAATTCACGCACACCGTGGACAGGCTCACGCTCGGCCTTGCGATAAACAATCTGACGAACAAGCTGTACTACAGCTACGCCATCGCGAGCCGAAACTCACCCGCATTCAACGCCTACCCCCAAGCGGACACGACTTTCCTGGCGAGCGCCGAATATCGCTTCTAGCTGTCGCCCGGGGGCTTCTCTGCTAATGTTCGCGACATGCCATATGGCCCCGCCGACGCGATCGACCTGACTGAGATCAAGCGCGCCCTGGTGATCCAGCTGCGCCACCATGGCGACGTACTGCTCACGTCGCCCGTGTTCACGGTCCTGAAGAACCATGCCCCTGCGCTCGAGGTCGACGCGCTCATCTACGCCGAGACCCGGGACATGCTCGACCTGCACCCCGCCATCTCCCAGGTCCACGTGGTGGACCGCGGCTGGAAAGAGCGCAGGGCGGGTGTGCGGGTCGCTCACGAGTGGCGGCTCCACTCGGTGCTGCGCGCGCGGGGCTACGACCTGCTCGTGCACTTGTCCGAGCATCCGCGTGGAGCCTGGCTCGCGCGCATCCTGGGCGCTCGCTACGCCGTGGCCCCCAATTTCGCCAGGAAGTCCCGTCTCTGGAAAAGGAGCTTTTCACATCTGTTTCCGCTTCCTCCTCACGCGAGGCGCCACCGGGTGGAGATCAACCTCGATGCGCTCCGGCGGATCGGTATCCAGCCGGGTGAGGACGAGCGCAGGCTGGTGCTGGTGCCGGGGGAGGAGGCGGAACGCAGCGTAGAAGCCATGCTGGCAGAACAGGGTCTTGCGACGCGAGGCTTCATTCATTTCCACCCCGGTTCGCGATGGAAGTTCAAGTGCTGGCCGGCCGAGCGCGCGGTCGCGCTGGTCGATGCTCTGCTGCGGCGAGGTGATCGGGTCGCGCTCACCGCAGCGCCCGACCAGCAGGAGCTCGAGATGATCGCCGAGATCCGCGAGCGCACCGGTGAGCGGGTCGCGGATTTTTCCGGCAAGCTCACCCTCAAACAGCTCGCGGCGCTCGCTGCTCGCGCGAAGCTGTTCATCGGCGTGGACTCGGCGCCCATGCACATCGCCGCGGCCGTGCGGACGCCGACCGTGGCGCTTTTCGGTCCGAGCGGCGAGCTGGAATGGGCACCGTGGCGGGTTCCGCATCGCATCGTCGCCTCGGGCGAGCACCCGTGCCGTCCCTGCGGGAACGATGGGTGCGGCGGCGGCAAGGTGAGCGAGTGTCTCACGCAGCTTCCGATGGAGGCTGCCTTGAGTGCCGTGGATTCGCTTTTCGCGCGATGATCCGCTTCGTCGGTCTGATGCTGGTTGCCGTGGCAGCCGAAGCCCTCGCCCTCGACCTGCGCGATGACCGCGGCGTGACGATCTCGCTCGGAAGGCCAGCGGAGCGCATAGTCGCTCTCGCGCCCCATTTGGCCGAGATGACGTTTGCCGCAGGGGGGGGTGCCAAGCTCGTTGGAGTCTCGAGCTTCAGCCGCCATCCGGCCGAAGCGGAGCGCCTGCCCATCGTGGCCACGGCGGGCCGCATCGACATCGAACGTCTAGTCGCATTGAGGCCGGATCTCGTGCTCGGCTGGAAAAGCGGCAATTCACCGCTGCAGCTGAATCAGCTGGAGCACATCGGCATCCCGGTCTTCGTCACCGAGGTGCGATCGTTCGCGGATATTCCCCGTATCGTCCGAGCGATCGGCGCGCTGGCGGACAGCGTGAAACTGGCGGAGGCGCGCGCCAGGGGGTTCGAGATGGAAGTCGAACGTCTCCGCGAGCGCTACGCGAGCAGGCGTCCCGTGGCGGTCTTTCTCGAGATCTGGCACCGGCCGATGCTTACGGTGAGCGGCTCGCATCTCATCAGCGACGCTCTCGGCCTGTGCGGCGGGCGGAATGTCTTCGCCGCCGCAAAGACACTTACCCCGCTGGTTTCCCGGGAGCAGATCCTCGAAGCGCGGCCCGAAGCGATCGTTACGGCCGGCTTCGGAGCTGACACATTCTCTACTTGGAAAGGCTTTCAGTCCGTTCCGGCCGTTCGCGATCGCAGAGTCTTCGCAATCGACCCGGACGCGCTGCACGCGCAGGGTCCCCACGTGCTCGCGGGTGTTCGCGCCCTGTGCGAGGGACTCGACCGGGCCCGGAGCTGAGGAGGCATGCATCTCGCGCTGGTCCGTCAGCGCTACAACGCCTACGGTGGCGCGGAGCGCTTCATCGAGCGAGCAGTCGTCGCGCTGTCCGCCGAGGGCGTTGACGTGACCGTGCTGGCCCGCGAATGGACGGGTGACCCTCGAAGAGTCATTCGCTGCGATCCGTTCTACATCGGACGTCTCTGGCGGGACTGGAGCTTCGCCAGGGCGGTGTGCAAGGAACTCGGCCGCCGGTCCTTCGATCTGGTTCAATCGCACGAGCGCATCGCCTGTTGCGACGTCTATCGCGCCGGCGACGGCGTGCACGCCCAGTGGCTGGACAACCGTCGCGCGGCACTCGGAGCACTCGCCCGGGTCGGCTTGGCGCTCAATCCCTATCACCGCTATGTCCTCGCCGCAGAGCGGCGACTGTTCGGCAGCACCCGGCTCCGAGCGGTGATCTGCAATTCGCACATGGTAAAGAGGGAAATCCAGGCGAGATTCGGGCTTCCGGATAGTAAGCTTCATGTGGTCTACAACGGTGTGGATCTCGAGAGTTTCCATCCGCGCCTGCGCGAAATGCATCGGGCGCGGGCCCGCGGCGAACTCGGCATTCCCGGGGGCGCGCTGACCTACCTATTCGTGGGCAGCGGCTTCGAGCGCAAGGGCGTGTTCCGTCTATTACCCGCATTTCAGCGCGGTGCGAGCGCTCGGGCGCATCTGGTCGTTGTCGGAGAGGACCGGGCGGAGGAGCGAGCGAAGACGCTCGCGCGCGATCTTGGCATCGGCGACCGGGTGCATTTTCTTGGCGGGCGGGACGACGTGCGGCCTTGGTATGGTGCAGCGGACGCATTCGTTCTACCGACACTCTATGACCCTTTTCCGAACGCAGCCCTGGAAGCCATGGCGTGCGGCTTGCCCGTCATCGTCACCATTCAGTGCGGCGCGGCAGAGCTGGTCGCCGAAGGCCAGAACGGCATGGTCTGCGATGCGCTGGACGAAGCTTCCCTTGCGAATGCGCTGCAGAGGCTCGATTCCGTGCGGGCGCGCGACATGGGGAAGCGTGCGCGGGAGACCGCGGAACGCTTCGGGCTCGATGCCATGGCGCAAAAGCTGATGGCGCTCTATGTCGACCTGGAGCCGCCGCCGCAGGGCCAGAGGCTATAATTTGAACATGTTTTTCGCGCGTAAGCCGAGAAGGAAAGCCCGTTCGCGATGAATTCTTCTTCGCCGCCATCGTCCCGGGCGCTGTACCTGCGCCTCATGGGATACGTCCGCCCGTATTGGCGTGTATTCGCCGTGTCCGTAGCCACGATGGCGCTCGCCGCGGCGACCGAGCCGGTCTTGCCGGCGCTGATGAAGCCGCTTCTGGACGTCACCCTCGTAGCGCGCAACCACACGAACGCGTACCTCGTCCCGCTCGCCATCATCGGCATCTTCGCCGTTCGCGGAGTGCTCGGATTCCTCAGCTCGTACACGTTGGCATGGGTTTCGAACAAGGTCGTCCTGGACCTTCGCAACGCCTTGTTCGCGCGGATGCTCACGCTGCCGACGCGCTATTACGACGACAACAACTCCTCGGTGCTCGTTTCCAAAGTCACGCACGAGGTCGCCGGCGTGACGAGCGCGGCGACGGGCGTGCTCACCACCCTCGTGAAGGACAGTCTGACCGTCGTGGGGCTGCTGGGGTGGCTGGTGTATCTCAACTGGCGACTCACGCTCATCACCTTCATCATCGCTCCCGGCGTCGCATTCGTGGTGAAGGTGTTCTCCAAGCGCATGCGGCGCATGAGTCGCGAAGGCTTGCGGGCGCAGGCCGAGTTCATGCACGTCGCCCAGGAAACGATCAATTGCCACAGGGAGGTGAAGATCTTCGGCGGGCAGGATTACGAGGTGCGCCGCTTCGAGCGCTCGAACCAGAAGCAGCGCGGCTACAACATGCGGCAGATGGTGGCCGCTTCCGGGACAACGCCGATCGTGCAGATCTTCATGTCCGTCGCCGTCGCGGTGATCATCAGCCTCGCGCTGCAGCAGTCCGCCGCGAACGAATTGACGGTGGGCGACTTCGTCTCGTTCCTCACCGCTCTGCTCCTGCTGCTGGCGCCGATCAAGCATCTCACCGAGGTGAGCGCGCCGCTGCAGCGCGGGCTCGCTTCCGCCGAGAGCGTGTTCGAGCTGCTTGACGAGCGCCCGGAGCAGGATACGGGCAGCCGCATTCTGCCGCGCGCACGGGGGCGGATACGATACGAGGGCGTATCGTTCGCCTACCCCGGGGCGGGACGAGAGGCCCTGGACGAGGTGAGCGTGAGCATCGAGCCCGGCGAAACGATCGCGCTCGTCGGCCCGTCCGGCGGCGGCAAGACGACGTTCGTCAACCTGCTGCCGCGGTTCTACAACGTGACGGGCGGCCGCATCCTCATCGACGGAATCGACACGAGGGAGATCACGTTGACGAGCCTGCGCGCGAACGTCGCTCTGGTGTCACAGGACGTCACGCTGTTCAACGACACGGTGGCGGCAAACATCGCGTACGGTAGGGCGGGTGGCGCTTCGCGCGCCGAGCTCGAGGCCGCCGCGCGCGCCGCGCACGCGCTCGACTTCATAGGTGAAATGCCGGAGGGCCTCGACACCCTGATCGGCGAGGACGGCGTGCGCCTTTCCGGAGGCCAGCGCCAGCGCCTCGCGATCGCGCGTGCCTTGCTCAAGGACGCGCCCATCCTGCTGCTCGACGAGGCGACTTCCGCGCTCGACAGCGAATCGGAGCGCCATGTGCAGGCAGCGCTCGTCGAGCTGATGCGCGGGCGCACGACGATCGTCATCGCGCACCGGCTCTCGACCATCGAGCACGCCCACCGCATCGTGGTACTGCAACGCGGACGGATAGTCGAGACCGGAAACCACGCCGAGTTGCTGGCCAGAAACGGCGTCTACGCGAGACTCTATCGGATCCAATTCGCGCTCGAGCAGGATGAGACCCCGGCCTGACGCATGACGCGCCTGAGAATCGTCCACACCGAATCGTCGTGCGGCTGGGGAGGGCAGGAACTGCGGATCATCGTAGAAGCGGAGGGCATGCTCGCGCGAGGGCACGAGATCTGCGTGGTCGCTCCTCCCGAGTCGCGCATCTTCGCGGAAACGCGCCGCCGGGGAATACCCGCGAGCGGCGCCCCGATCGCCCGCAAGGGGCTGGCGGGCCTGTGGGCCATGCGCCGCGCCCTGAGCGTGAGCGGCGCCGACGTCGTCAACAGCCACAGCTCCACCGACAGCTGGCTGGCCGCCCTGGCCCTGGGCACTCTCCCTCGCGCTCCGCGACTGGTGCGCACGCGGCACGTTTCGACGCCGATTCCCGGTCACGCCCTGAACCGCTGGCTGTACTGCAGCGCGGCGGCGCACGTCGTCACGACCGGCGAGCGCTTGCGCGAGCAGGTCATGCGTGAAACAGGACTGGACGCGGCGCGAGTCAGCTCCGTTCCCACCGGCGTCGACCTAGAGCGCTTCGTGCCCGGGGAGCGGCTCGCAGCCCGTGCGCGCCTGGACCTGCCGGCGGACGCATTCGTGGTCGGTATCGTCGCCACGCTGCGCAGCTGGAAGGGTCACCGCTATCTGGTGGATGCTGTCGCAGGCATGCCGGAGGTGACGCTGGTGATGGTCGGAGACGGCCCCGGCGCGGACAACCTGCGCGCGCAGGTCAAGGCACTGGGCATCGAGTCACGGGTGCGCATGCCGGGTAACCAGGATGACGTCGTCCCCTGGCTGCAGGCCTTCGACGTATTCGCGCTCCCCTCGTACGCCAACGAGGGCGTGCCGCAGGCGATCATGCAGGCGATGGCCTGCCGTATTCCCGTCGTCACCACTGCGATCGGATCCATCGATGAGATCGTGCGTGACGGACATACGGGGCTGTTCGTGCAACCGCAGAGCGCGGACTCGCTGCGCTCCGCACTCGCCCGACTCCGGGCCGAACCGACGCTGCGGGAACAGTTGGCACAAGCCGGTTACGAGCAGGCCCGGTCGCGATTCGGCGTCTCGACCATGCTCGATCAGATGGAGCGGATCTTCCTCGCGGCCGCGGGATCGGCGTGAATATTCCGTTTGCCGACGACCTGCTCCATTGCTACGTTGCGCAGCAGGTACGCTCTCGCCCGATGCCGCCGGTGACGGAGTGGCGGCTCCGGGAGACGCAAAGAGTGCTGCTCGTTCTAACCACCGGCTTGGGGGATGCGGTGCTGTCGACGCCCGTATTCCCCGCTCTGCGCAAGGCCCTCGCGGGTGCAGATATCCGCCTGCTGTGCAGGACCGGGTGGGCACCGCTTTTCTCGGCCGACCCGGACCTGAACGGCGTGATCCCTTACCCGGGCAAGTATCGGCGTTTTTTCTCGCTGCTCGGGGAGCTCAGGCGATTCCGTCCGGACCTCGCCGTCGTCCTGCATGGAAACGATCCGGATATTCTTCCCCTGGTGTTCCTCGCGGGCAGCCGTTTCATCGTGCGCATTCCGACCGAAGGTACGCGGTACGGTTTCCTGCTCTCGAACCGGCATCGGCCCGCCGACCGCGCCATCGTGCCGGGTTGGCACTACATCGAGAACCGTCTGCGCATCCTCGACACCCTCGGCGTCGCGCCCGCCGAGCGTCATCCGAGGATATATCTCCCTTCTGCGGTGCGCGACGGCTTCGCCGAGCGGATGCGTGGTCGCGTCGAAGGCGGGAAGTACTGGGTGTTGCACGCCCGCGCTGCCGATCTCTACAAGAACTGGCCCGCAGAAAAGATGCGGGCCCTGCTCGAGCACGCGCGACGCGACCATCCGGAGCTGGCCGTGCTGCTGACGGGAAGCGAGGCCGACCGTGACGCGCTGCGACCGCTCGCGGCAGGACTGGCCGGCGTCCAAGTCGTCGCGGGCGAGCTCGACATCGCGCACACCGCCGCCTGCCTCGCCGGCGCGAGCTGCGTGGTCGCTCCGGACACGGGCGTGCTGCATCTCGCCGCCGCGCTCGGCGTTGCGGTGGTCGGCCTGTACGCGCCGACTTCCGCCTCGCTGGTCGGCCCGCGTTCCCGCGGAAGGGCGCCGGTTGTCATCCAGAAGGCGTGTGCCTGTGAGCCTTCGCGTGTCAAGCAATGCCCCTACGTCCCGCGCAATTGCATGGACCGGATCGGCGTCGACGAAGTGTGCGAGGCGCTCGAATCGGCGCTTGCCCGATGAAGCCGACCGTCGCGCACTTGCTGCCTGACTACAATCCGTTCCCGCCGATTTATGCGGCCGGAACCGAGCTGCGGGTCGAGATGGTGTCGCGCCGTCAAGTCCGCTATCGCCCGGTGGTCGTGTGCGGCTGGTTCGAAGGACAGCCGGAGACGGAGGATCAGCCGCCCGTGCGGATCCGGCGGATCCGAGTCGGGCGCGTGTACCGGCGGCTGTTCCAGAAGATCACCCGCCTCGATCCCCTTCCGTACGCCGAGCGGATGTGGCGGATCCTGCGGGAAGAGCGGGCGGCGATCGTGCACATTCACAACGAGCCCAAGCTGCTCGCGGGGCTCGACGCGCGACTGGGACAGGCATCCCTGCCGGTGGTCGTGCACGTGGCGAACGAGAAACCCTTGCCGAGAGCCGCGATGCATCGCGTGTCTCGCTGGATCGCCTGCAGCCGCTACATCCAGGGCTGGCTCGAGCGCCACAACGCCATTCCGGCCGCGCGCATCCGGGTGATCTACACGGGCGTGGATGCCTCGGGGCATCCTCCGCGCTGGGAGATCCCCGACGCCGCGCGCGCCGGTCTGCGCGCGCGCTTCGGCGTAACCGATCCGCGCGCGACGGTGCTGCTTTTCGCCGGGCGCCTGGTTAGGGAGAAAGGCGTCAATGAACTTTTGGACGCCTACGAACGCTTGCGGCAGCGAGCATCCGGCCCGATGATGCTGCTGATCGCCGGGAATGTGCGCGAGAGCGACGACCCCGGCAACGAGAAGGCGGTATACGGAAAGGCCGCGACCAAGCGGATCGCATCCATGGATGGGGTGAAATGGGTCGGCAGCCTGCGTCCCGACCATATGCATGACTTCCTGGTCGCCGGGGACGTGTTTGTCATGCCCTCGCTCTGGAACGATCCTTTTCCCACGGTGATGCTCGAGGCTGCCGCGGCGGGGCTACCCATCGTCGCGGCGGCGCGCGGCGGGATCACCGAATTCCTTTCGGGCTGTCCGGATTTTTCCTTCGTCGCGGACCCGGGTGATCCGGATGCAATCGCGGCGGAGATCCGGCGCTATGTCGAGTCCCCGCTCGCTCGCGCGAGCGCTGGCCGCTGGCTGCGCGCTCGCGTCGAGCGCGATTTCGCGTGGGACCGGGTGTGCCGGGAGTTCGAAGACTTATACGATGTGCTTCTTCAGAGCCGAAGCCGGGCGACCCCCGCACCGTGAAGATCTGCTTCTACAACGTTACGGCGAGCTTCATCCCGGGGGGGCTGGAGACCTATTGCTGGGAAGCGGGCCGGGCGCTGGCTCGGCGCGGCCACGAGGTCACTATCGTTGCGGGGAACAGGGGGAAAGCCCGCCACGATGAAGTGAAGCTGATGCAATTCCCCTTCCGAGTCGAGCAGGACTGGCCCGATCTCGGCACGCGCTTCCGGCGCCTCATGGAAAGACTGTCGTTTGCCCGACATTCCCTTGGGCATCTCGTCAGCGCCGGATACGATGCTGTGATCGTGAACAAGCCGTTCGACTTCCCGATACTGTGGCGGGCGCGTCGCCGCGGACTGGCCGCGCAGACCCTGTTTCGCTCCGGCGGCACAGATTTCTACTTGGGCGACCGTATGTTCAGCGGCGCGGTCCGGCATTGGGTATCGGCGAGCAGGTACAACGCGCGGCAGATCGAGGAGCGCTACGGCCGCGCCGTCAAGGTGATTCACAACGGCGTGGACACCGAGGTGTTTGCCCCGCGCGGCCGCGATCCGGAACTGCGCCGATCCCTCGGCGCGGGTCCGGACGACCTGCTCGTGGTCAGCGTATCTCGGCTGATCGGATGGAAGGGAACGCGCGTCGTGGTGGAGGCGCTTGCCGGCCTGCCGCAGCGCGTGCGCTACGCCGTCATCGGCGAAGGACCCGAAGAGCAGAACCTGCGCGCGCAGGCCGAGCGGGCCGGCGTGGCGCAGCGGGTGCGGTTTCTCGGACGCGTCCCGCACGCCGACCTACCGCGGATCCTGTCGCAGTGCGACCTCTACGTACAGCCCTCGATTGGCGAGGAAGCGTTCGGCATCAGCGTCGTCGAGGCAATGGCGTGCGGGCTGCCGGTCCTCGCTTCCGACAATGGTGGCCTGCCGGAGATCGTCGTCGAAGGCGAGACCGGGCACCTGCTTCCTCCTGGAGCGGTACCGGCTTGGTGCGCTGCGATCGAGGCCGCGGCGGCGGAGCCGCTGCGCGCGCTGGGCGACAAGGCGCGCGCGCGAGCCTGCGCGGAGTTCACTTGGGCGGCCAACGCCGCCAAGCTCGAGTCGCTGTTTCACGGAGGCGTCTGATGTGCGGGATAACGGGTGCGGTACTGCCGGCGGGCGCCGAGGTAGACCTCGCCCGAGCGGTCGACTGCCTCGAGCATCGCGGGCCAGACGACAAAGGAACGTGGAGCGAGGGCGGAGCGCACTTGGGGTTCAGGCGGCTCGCGATCATCGATCTGTCCGAGGCGGGCCACCAGCCGATGCTGTCGCCCGACGGGCGCTACGTCATCGTCTTCAACGGCGAGGTGTACAACTTCCAGGAGCTGCGCGACGCGCTCGAAGCGAAGGGAGAGCGCTTCCGCGGTCATTCCGACACCGAGGTGCTGCTACGCCTGTTCGCGCGCGAGGGGCTGGAGCGCTGCCTTACGCACCTGCGCGGCATGTTCGCTTTCGCGGCGTGGGACCGCGAAGAAAAGCGTCTTTCGCTCGCTCGCGATCGCCTGGGCGTGAAGCCGCTCGTCTACGCGGAGACGCCGAAGGGGTTCCTGTTCGGCTCCGAAATTCAGGCCCTGTTCGCGCTCGATCCTACGTTGTCGCGCGAGCCGGATTTCCAGGGACTCGACCAATACCTGACGCTGCAGTACGTTCCGGCGCCCCGCTCCGGCTTCGCGGCGGTACGCAAGCTCCCGCCTGCGCATGCCATGACGGTGCGCGCGGGCCGCGTCGAGCGCGTGTTCCGCTATTGGGACCTGGACCTGGAGAAGACGGGCAAGCTCGGCTTCGGCGAGGCCTGCGAGGCGGTACGCGAGCAGATGCTCGAGGCTACGCGGCTGCGGCTGGTGAGCGACGTTCCGCTGGGAGCCTTTCTTTCCGGGGGCATCGATTCCTCGATCACGGTCGCGGCGATGGCGAGGCTGGGTGCCTCGCCGCTGCGCACCTTCTCGATCGGATTCGAGGACGAACGCTTCAACGAGCTGCCGCACGCGAAGGAGATCGCGACGCATCTGGGTACCGAGCACCACGAGATGATGGTGAAGGCCGACGCGGTCGATGTCATGCCGAAGATGATCGACCACCTGGGCGAGCCCCTCGCCGACAACTCGGTGATGCCGACGTACTACGTGTCGAAATTCGCGCGCACTGGGGTGACGGTGGCACTGACCGGGGACGGCGGCGACGAGGTGTTCGCCGGCTACCGGCGTTTCTACCAGATACGGCGCCTGGAATGGCTCGCGCGCCGCGGCCTCATCCCCCTGTGGAAAGGGGTGCGCCGGATCGCGGTCGCGGTCGAGAACGCGACGCACCCGGGGCGCTCGCCCCGCGCCTTCCCCGCCACGCGCGCGGACCAGATGCTCACGCTAGAGGGCGTGGCGCGCTATCAGCATCTGCTTGCGTTCTTCTCCGACGAGGAGAAGGAGGACATGGTCACGCCCTACTTCCGCGAGCGCGCGGGAGGCCCGACCGTAGAAGCCTATTTCGCCGGGCATTTCGAGCGTCCGGGCAAGGACATGCTCAACCGCTACCTCTACCTTGACCTCACCACCTACCTTCCCGAGGACATCCTGTTCAAGGTGGACGTCACCAGCATGGCGAGCTCGCTCGAGTGCCGCTCGCCTTTCCTCGATTACGAGCTGATCGAATTCGCCGCGACGCTTCCCGGAAGCTACAAGCTTTCCGCCACCGGACGCCATAAGCACATCCTCAAGGAGGCGTTCGCCGGCTGGCTGCCGCCCGGCTTCATGGACCGTCCGAAGAAAGGGTTCTCGGTGCCGCTATCGCGGTGGTTGAGGGAAGACCTGGCGGACATGATGCGCGACACGCTGGTGTCGAAAAGGACCCTCGCGCGCTGGTTCCGCCAGAACGTGATCGAGCGCTACGTCGACGAGCACGTCTCGGGGCGGGTCTCGCACAGCACGCGGCTGTGGCCGCTGTTCGTGCTGGCGATGTGGGTGGAGCGGTTCCGGGTCGATGCGTAAATTCCGTCGAGCATGACGGTCCTGCTGACCGGTTCGACAGGCTTTCTCGGCAGAGAGATTGCGGCAGAGCTCGAGTCGCGTCGCCTCGCTTGGCAACCCCTGAAGGGTCGGCTTGAGCAGGTGAAACCGGCGGACGTGGCGGGGATGGACACGGTCATCCACTGCGCAGGACTAGTCCCGGGGCGCGGCTCTTGCGACGAAGATTTCTCCGAGGTGAACACGCAGGGGACGCGTCGCCTACTCGAATCGTGCGAGCAATCTAGCGTCCGGCGGTTCGTCTACGTCTCTTCGATGGGAGTCAAGTTTCCTTCCGCCTACGGGAAGAGCAAGCTTGCGGCGGAAGATCTGGTCAGGCGAAGCGGGCTCGAGTGGCTCATCCTCCGGCCCGGCCACATCTACGGCGCGACCGATCACCTGCGTGGAACGTTCGCCAAGCTGAAGAGGAAGGCCCTGTGGCGCGTGCTCGGCTCCGGGCGCCAGCTGGTTCACTACGTCTACGTCAAGGACTGCGCTGCCGCGATCGTCGACGCGACTCTTTCTTCAGAGGCGCGCAAATCGTTCAACATCGTCGGGCTCGAATGCTCCGAGCTGGATTACATCCGCACTCTGCGCAAGGTCGTGGGGTCGAAGATCCTCATCCTGCCGACTCCGCTGTTCTGGGCTCGAGTGAGCAAGGGAAGAGAAGCAGTCGAGATCCGGCTCGCTGGGATGCGCATGCCGGGCGTGACAGACTGGGAGTTTTCAGCGACGCCGCTGGAACACGCGATGCGAGAGCTCCACGGGCTCTTCGAGGCGAGGATGCGAGTCCTCTACCTGCATCCCAGGGCGTGGATCGGCGAATACGCCATGCTCCAGGAATTGCGCGCGCGTTCCTTCGACGTATGCGCGCTGGAGGAAAAGCGCGACCTGGAGCAGGGCGCTCGCCACCTGGCGCCGTTCTATCGCGATCCGAACGACGGCATACGCACTCTGTGGTATGACCCGCGACGTGGATGGGAAAGACTGTTGACCTGGATTCCCGACCGGATCTTCAGGAGAGCTTTCAACGACCGCAACCTAGTGCACCGCATGTGGGTCATTCAGGCCGCCGTTCGTCGATTCCGCCCGAACGCCATGGTTTGCAGCGACGGGTTCAGCTACGCCGTCCCCGCGGCATTTCTCAAGCGGCTAGGCCTGCTGCGTGCGCGCCTGATCGTCAACTACATCGGCGGCGACATTCTGGATTGCTCGACCTACGGCTACGGAATGAGACGTACCGCGATGGTGAGCTGGCTGATCCGCAGTTCGCTGCGAGGTATCGACGTCATGCGGGCGCTGTGCGCTTCGCTGGAGCGCGCCCTGCTTCGGGAGGGTGCCGAGGCATCCCGAATCACCGTGCTCCCGATCCAACTGGCCTCGCCGATCAGCCTGGTGAACGAGGTCTACGCGAAGCGCTCGCAGTGCGGCGAGGCGATCCGGTCGCTGCACGGCATCCCGTCGGGTGCCCCGCTCATCGTCACCCTGAGCGGGAATCACCAGAGCAAAGGGATACAGGATCTCGCGAGAGCGTGGGCCGACATCTGCTCCGCCGTACCCGGGTGCCACTGGCTGCTGTGCGGGCCGGAGGATCCCTGGCTCGCTCGGGGCGTGCGTCCGGTACTGCTCGCTTCGGGCTTTTGCGACCGCGTGCATTTCACCGGCCAGCTAAAGGGGCGCGAGGTTTGCGAATACCTCGCGGCGGCGGACCTGCACGTCAATCCAACCCTGTGCGAGGGGCTCAACATGGCGACCGTCGAGGCTGCCGCGGTAGGCACGCCTTCGGTGACAAGCGACGGCGCGGGAATCGCAGACTGGGTGCAATCGTTCGACGCAGGTCTGGTCGTTCCGGCAGGAAACGTGCCCGCGCTGCGCGACGCTGTAGCGCGCGCGCTGGTGGCACCGGAGCTCCGCACCCTATGGCCAGAGCGGTCACGCAGAATGGCCGCTCACTTTTTTCCAGATCGCATCGCTTCAGATTTTGTGAAACTGTTGGCTGGGGCCAGATCTCTACCGTAACGTTTTGCGAGCGCGTCGATTTCGGCGACGTCCACTGGGTGGCTCTCGATCCAACGATCGAGCGCCGAATCCTGCGCGGCAAGCGCGGCATCGAGGGTGCCAGGCTCGAGCCGGCCACCCAGGCCGGGACACTGGTTCGCGCTCCGCCCCCCGTATACCATGTCGAGGACGAGCTTACCCAGCCGCGGCCTGAAGTGTCCCGACTCCCAGTACCAGCGCATCCTGGTCGTCGTGTTGCCTTCGGGCGGCAAGGGCTCCGAACTGCATTGGCTCACGCCGCTGAAGTCCCATAACCCGACCGGATAGTGCGACCGAGCGACCAACTCTACGAGATCTCTTTTCCACTTCCTATAGAGGGGCCACAATCCAGCTGCGGCGTAGACGTAGCTGTAGCGCGCGTGGATCGGGTCGATCACAATGTCGAGCCGCACGCCGTGCCTTGCCGAAAGGGCGACGATATCGCCGAGTTGCGCGAGCATCGCGTCGTATGCCCGGGGAAAGCCCGGGGTCCCGACGTCGCGCAAACTCTGCGCGAGGAAGGCGGACTCAGTCCGCCAGGACGCGCTGCGGTGGCCACCTTCTCGTTCGACCTGCCGATCGTTCGCCGATTCCTCCCGCACTCCCGCGGACGAGTAGTCAACGACTGGGTCGCGCTGGTGTCTCAGCGACCACCAGCTATCGGCGCTGGCGGGTCCGGAGAGCAGAACAAACGCGAGGCGAAGCCATTTCCGGCGTGCGTCCGTGGGCCGGCCGGACTCGTCGGTGAGCATGAAGACGTCGGGAATGTGCTGCGAAGTCTCCTGTGACGGGTCGAACATCGATATATCTGTCGTCAGCAGCACCTGCCTCAAGCGTCCCGTCGCGAGCGCTTCGAGGAAATACCGGCGCACTTGCCCGAGATGGGCGCCTCCGACGGCGAGGTTGTAACCGGGGGATTCGAAAAATCCGGAGTACCGGGGGGCGTACGCGCTCTCGGGGCGCGAATTTCCGAGGATGATGCTCTCCGGCCGTATGCGGGTCACAGCGAGAGACTTCGCGAGCAGCGGTTGGCGGTTGAATCCCAGCGGCCGCTCGTTCACTCCCGAGATCCTGGGCACATCGAAATTGCCATAGGGATCGACAACGAAATTGAACATTGCAAGGAGGGCGAGCATTCCAACCGCGGAGAATGCGACCAGGCGAATATGGTAGCCAGCCCGGTCCATGTCAGAACTGGTAGTAGAGGAATTCGCTCACGCGCGTGAGATTGATGACCGAGACAACGAGCAGCGCCGCTGTCAAGAGGGACCACGCCTTGACGGGCCGCCACGAGAGAAGCCTCCAATAGGGCGGCGATACCTCACCTGGGTAGGTTTCGAGCGCAGGCTTGTAGCGGTGCAGGAGCTGCTGCACGTTCGGCAGGCCCCACGCGATCAGGAACATCGCCGAGAGCCATCTGAGCTGCGGCGCGCCGAACCAGTAGGGGTCGGCCTTGGTGATCCCGTTCAAGCCGGCCATCCCCTCCAGGATTGCCTTGGCGGCGGGAAGCGTTTCGGAGCGGAAGAACACCCAGGCCACCACGACGGCGAAAAAGGTGAGCAGCCGCGCGAGCCAAAGCGCGAGGCCCTCGGGCAGCGCAAGCCTGGCGAGCCAGTGCGCGCGCGCGGCGCGCCAGCCGTGGTTTGCGACGAGGTACAGACCGTGCAGTCCGCCCCAGATCACGAACGTCCAGCCGGCGCCGTGCCACAGGCCGCCGAGCAGCATCGTCGCCATCAGGTTCAGGTGACGACGCAGCGGGCCGCGACGGCTGCCGCCCAGGGGGATGTAGAGATAGTCGCGGAGAAAGCGCGACAGCGTCATGTGCCAGCGCCGCCAGAAGTCGATGATCGAGGTGGCCTTGTACGGCGAATTGAAATTCGCTGGGAAGACGATGCCGAACAGGCGCGCGAGCCCGATCGCCATGTCCGAGTATCCGGAAAAGTCGAAGTAGAGCTGAAAGGTGTAGGAGAGAACGCCGCCCCAAGCCGCGAGAAAGGTCAAGGTGGCGCCGTTCCTGGCCGCGTCGAAGACCGGGGTGGAAAACGCCGCGACCCCGTCCGCGAGGATCACCTTCTTGAACAATCCGATCGCGAAAATCGTGAGACCCACGGTAAAGTTCTCGGTGCTGAAGCGAAAGGTCTCGCGCCTTGCGAATTGCGGCATCACCTCGGCGTGGTGCAGCACCGGGCCGGCGAGGAGATGGGGGAAGAAACTAACGAACAGCGCGTAGTTGAGGAGGCGGTATTCGCGTGCCTCGCCGCGATAGACGTCGACGAGATAGGCGATCTGCGTGAAGGTGAAAAAGGAGATCCCGAGGGGCAGCACGATCTGAGGCACCGGCAGCGTCAGCGTTGCGACGGCGTTCAGGCTCGTGGCAAAAAAGCCCGCATACTTGAACGTGCCGAGCACCAGGAGGTCGCCCGCGACGCCGATGGAGAGGAGCGCCTTCGATCGTCGCGCGAGGAGGCCGCGACCGACGGCGTAGTTGAACACAACTGAGCCGGCGAGCAGGACGACATAGACCGGGTTCCACCACGCATAGAAGAAGAGCGAGGCTGCGCTGAGAAATCCGATTGCAGCGAGGCCCGACGCGAGGCGGCCAAGCAGGAAAAATACGATCAGGACGACCGGCAGGAATCCGAAGAGGAACTCGTACGAATTGAACAGCATCTTTTTCTGCGCGTGTTCAGTATAGCCGCATTTCCATATAAGATTGCAGCGGTTCAGACAAGGAGTTCAGGGCGGGCTGGATGAAGATTCTGGTCACAGGCGGCGCGGGATTCATCGGCTCGCATCTCTGCGAGAAACTCCTGGACGGCGGCCACGACGTCCTGTGCGTCGACAACTACTTTACCGGCAGCAAGGGGAATATCGCTCACCTGCTGCGTAATCCCCTGTTCGAAGTGATGCGCCACGACGTCACGTTCCCGCTCTACGTCGAGGTCGACCGCATCTTCAATCTCGCCTGCCCGGCATCGCCGATTCACTATCAGTTCGACCCGGTGCAGACCACCAAGACTAGCGTGCACGGAGCGATCAACATGCTCGGCCTGGCGAAGCGGGTCAAGGCGCGAATATTGCACGCCTCGACCAGCGAAGTCTACGGCGACCCCGAGGTGCATCCTCAGACGGAGGCGTATTGGGGGCGCGTCAATCCCATCGGCCCGCGCGCGTGTTACGACGAGGGCAAGCGCTGCGCCGAGACGCTGTTCTTCGACTACTACCGCCAGCACAAGCTGGAGGTCAAGGTTGCGCGGATTTTCAACACCTATGGGCCCCGGATGCTTCCCGACGATGGGCGCGTGGTGAGCAACTTCATCGTCCAGGCGTTGCGCGGGCAGGACGTGACTCTCTACGGCGACGGGACGCAGACGCGCTCGTTCTGCTATATCGACGACCTGGTCGACGGGCTACTGAAGCTCATGGACTCGCCGTCCGATCTGACCGGTCCCATCAACCTGGGCAACCCGGTCGAGTTCACCATTCGCGAGCTCGCGGAGCTCACCCTCAAGTTGACGGGAAGCCGCTCGAAGCTGGTGTTCCGGCCCTTGCCTTCGGACGATCCGCGGCAGCGCCAGCCGGACATCTCGCTGGCACGTTCCTCGCTCGGGTGGGCGCCGACGGTGGCGCTGGAGGAGGGATTGAAGCGGACGATCGCGTATTTCCGGTCCATCTTGTAGCATTCCTTCCGAAAGGGCCGTCGTGGACGTCAAGCTCATCCTGGTGGTTAGCTCAACCCGCCCTCCCGCCACTGCTCTCGATCTGATCGAATCGCTGCGGGAAGCGGGCTGCGAGCTGCGCGTCATGTCGGATTGGGTGCACTCGGGCGCCGACCATCTGGCTGTCGGAGTGCTGCCGTCATCGCGCGCAGAAGATCGTCGACGTGCTCGCCGCAACTCCGCACCGCGTCAAGCCGGGGCCCGAAGACTATCTCTCCGCCTATCGCCTGCTGCGATATCCCGATGCCGTGCTCTTGGAAGCGTCGAGGTCCCTGGGGGACATGAGGGCGAAGGGCGACAGAAATCCGGTACTCGCCTTGATCGCGCCGTTGGTTTCCGGCCTAGCCGCCTTCCTGGGGTGATTACCGGTTGCGCCGCGCAAGAGCCAAGGGGCGCTGAGCCGCAGCCCTGCCTCGGATTACTTCGCCCCACCGGATCTCATCATTCCCGGCACGCGGGTGATCGACGTCGGCGCAAACATCGGCGTCTACGCGCTGCCATGGGCGGCGACCCATTCGGACGTTGAAAGGAACTGCTGCAGCGGCTTCGGTACGAGACGCTTTACGTTTCACGCCGGGGCTCAGGCCTCCTGGCGGTGGTGGACTGGTCGCTCCACTTGAACTGAGGGGAGGGCATCTTGGAGAATCAAAGCTCGGATTTCAAGACCGGTTACGTTCGTCTCATTTCCCTATTGAGGCGAAAAAATCGAACTCTCGGGATCCTTTCCAAGTTGCAGAGGTACTACTATCCCAATTTTGTCATGCTGCCGCGGCGTAACTATCTTGAGGCGGCAATGGAGCTGGTCGCCCGACGCAGCCCTCTCCAATCGATCGATGAGTATCGAAACGAGATTCTTGGGGACCGGCTGCTGAGGGAAAGCTTCCGGACGGCCGTGGAAGCTCATTTTATCGGGGGGGCATTCGACGAGCATGTCGCAGCGCGAAAGGTTGGCAATCTCGCGACGTACTATGGATTGATTCGTGAATTGAAACCTTCGGTCGTCGTCGAGACCGGCACGGCCCATGGTGAGTCGACGTCCCTCATCCTGGCAGCGCTGAACCGGAACAGAAGCGGAAAGCTCATCTCGATAAATCTCCCGGCCGTGAGGGGTGAGCGGACGATGGACGCCACTCTGAGACCGGCTGAGATCGGCTGCTTGATCCCTGATAGTTACAAGGACCGATGGGAATATGTTTGTGGCGACGCCAAAGAATTCTTGCCGAATGTGCTGATTGAGAATCGAGCCGATATATTCATCCACGACTCGTTGCATACCCGCACCCATATGCTCTACGAGCTGAATGTCGCTCGTGCCCTCCTTCCCGAGGGTGGCATCATCGTCTCCGATGACGTGCTCTGGAACAAGGCTTTCGTAAGCTTTCTCGAGTCGCATGACTTGCACGGAATTGCGTGCGAGTCAAATCCGAATCTCGCGATTACTGTCAACCGATTCGACGATTATGAAAGATCTATCGGCTTGGGAGTGGTAAGAGTCTAGAAGGTTCTAGATTCCCGGCGGGACTTCTCCTGCTGCGGGTGATGCCCTTGGGAGATAATAGGCGCATGGCGCAGCAATCCCCTAGTGAGCCCAAGGGCGAGGCAGAAGGTGCTCCCGACCCCGTGCTTTCGGTAGTCATCCCTGTCTACAACGGAGCACTCTATCTTTCGGATCTCATCGCCAGCCTGCTGGCGCAGCAGCGGGTTTCCGACGAGGTGACCTTCGTCGATGACGGGTCCACGAACAGCTCGGCGGCGATGATCGCGTGGCTCGGCGCCGGGCTCGACGGACTGCGCGTGATTGGACAGAAGAATCGGGGGCAGGCAGTCGCACGCAACGTGGGGGTGCGCCATGCGCGAGATTTCGTCAACGGTGGATGCACGTAATCAAGCAGATTCGCGGGCTTTCGGACCCTTCGCAGAGAACCCACTGCGGCTGGACGCGGTGCAGATCGGAGACGTCGAGTCGATGCCGCTCGACGCCTGGATCGGCCAGTTCGACACTCTCATCGTGGCCGACGTGCTCGAGCACCTCCGCGACCCGTGGGCGGCGCTGTTTCGGCTGTGTGATTGTCTCAAGGACAGCGGGACGGTGGTGGCGAGCATCCCCAATATCGCGCACTACAAGATCATCAAGAAGCTGCTCTTCGCCGACTGGCGTTACGAGCCTGGCGGCATTCTTGACCACACTCACCTGCGTTTTTTCACCCGCGGCAGCATCGAGGACCTGTTCCGCAATGCCCGTTTTGAAATCCTACGCATCGAGCGCGAGGGACGGGAGCGTTGGTGGTCCAGGCTTTTCGGGCCGCTCGCAAAGCGTATCCGCGATTTCACCGCAGTCCAGTACTACGTGACGGCGCGCAAGCGGGCGGCCCCACGGCACTGACGTGAAGCTGCTCTACGTGTTCCCGGAGCCGCTGCCGCTCGAGCGGGCGCGGGGCATCCAGACCGTTCACACCGTGGCGGCGCTGGCGGCGCAGGGCATCGACGTGACGCTGGCGCATGTGCCTTCTTCCGGTGATCCCTTCGCCGCGTATTCCGTCGCCAGGCCGGGCAACGTGCGGCTCCTGCCGGTGTCTCGCAGCCTGCCCTGGCCGTTCGCTCGCATGCACTCCAACCAGTTCTTTGCCGCGCGGCTGGCAAAGTGCATCGACACGAGGGAGATCGGCGCGGTGATGGCGCGACACTTAAAGGCCTCGGAGCTGTTGCTCGGGCGCCTCCCGGACTTGAGGCTGGTGTACGAGGCCCACGAAGTGTTTGCCGATACAGCTCCACCGCGTCGACGCGCGGAAACCGAGCGGCGAGAGCGCGCCGTCGTCATAAGGGCGGCGGCGCTCGTCGCGAATTCGAACGCTACGGCAGCGCGTCTCCGCACGCTTTACGGGATTGCCGCGCCGATCGAGATCATTCCGAACGGGGTCGAATACCCAGAATCGATCCGGGCGAAGGACTGGGCGCACGCCGCGGAGCGCATAGTCTATGCGGGAAGCTTCTTCGGCTGGAAGGGCGTGAACGATCTTGTCGACGCGGCGCGCTTGCTCCCCGGTTTTCGCGTCCGATTGATCGGCGGCAGCGAAGAGCGCATTGCAGAGCTTCGTGCACGGGCGGGCAGCGGGGGCGCGACGCTCGATTTCGCCGGCCATATCCCGCACGGAAGCGTGGCTTCGGAGCTCGCCCGGGCCTGCATCGCTGTGCTCCCGAATCGCGCCGACCCCGACAGCGCGTTCACCTCGCCGATCAAGCTCTTCGAGTACATGGCGGCGGGCTGCGCCGTGGTCGCGAGCGATCTTCCTTCCCTGCGCGAGGTGCTCGAACCGGACGAAGCCGCGTGGTGCCCACCCGGCGATCCGGCGGGACTGGCGAACGCGATCCGGAGCCTGGCCGAGGATCCCGAGCGCGCCCTGGGCATGGGCGCGCGCCTCAGGGAGAAGGCGCGCAGCTACACTTGGGCCGCGCGCGGCGAGCGGCTGGCCCGAGTGGTGCGGCCGTTGCTCGAGCAGCCTGGGGGATAATGCACGCATGGCAGACGATGCTTTGTGCCCGCTGCTGTCGGTTGTCATCCCGGTCTTCAACGGTACCGAGTATCTTCCCCAGCTCATCGAGACTCTGATGAAGCAGCGGCGGGTTCCCGACGAGGTGATCATCGTCGATGACGGGTCCACCGACGGATCATCGGAAATGATCGCGCGGCTCGGGACCGCGCTCGCGGGGCTGCGGGTGGTACGCCAGGAGAATCAGGGACAAGCAGTCGCCCGCAACGTCGGCATGCGCAATGCAACCGGACGCTACCTCGCGTTTCTGGACGTGGACGATTGGCTCGACCCAGCCATGTACTCGACCCTGGTCGGCCTCGCCGAGGACGAGCAGCTCGATATCGCCATGGGGAACGCTTGGAATTTTTACGAAGGACGCAAGCCCGACAAGCTGGTATACATCGACGTCGCCGACACGGGTGTGATCTCCGGCGAAGCATGGTTCCAGCAGCGCTGGCTCGCGAGGTACCTGCCGCACTATTGCTGGATGCACGTGTACCGCCGCTCGTTCATCGATCGTCACGGCTTCACTTTTCCCCGCGCTGACCCTCACGAGGACGTTGTCTGGGTGACGGAGACGCTACTAGCCGCCAAGCGCTTCCATTACATCCCGCGGCCACTTTACTGGTATCGCAAGAAGCAAACTTACGTGGTACCCCCGCCGGCTTTCGCATCCGATGGAAAGCTGCGCCGCCACAAGACCGTCGAGGCGACGCTACATAACGCGCGCGCCCTGTCTGAAATCGCCACGAGGGAGACCCTGCAACCTCTCACCCGGAAGCTGATACGCAGGGAATTCGTCAACGGCGGCTGCCTCGTCGTCCGGCAGATCCGCCGCCTGCCCGATCCGGTGCAGAGAGAGCACTATCTGAAGCGGATTCTTCGGGAACGCTTCTTTCGCCTCTTGTGGTCTAATGCGTGCGGCCTGTCGCAGTACTGGCGTGTATTCCGCTACCACGTCCTTGCCCATCTCCTTGGGATGGCGATGTTCCTCAGAATCGCCTTCTCCTAGGGCCTTCCCAACGCTGGTCGCGCGACCGGAGAAAGTCTCCAACGCCCCTATGGCGCTATTTTCGCGGACGGCCATCCCTGTAAAAATGAAGGAGCACGTCCTGGAAACTCCCTGCCCTTCGGTAAGCTGCCTTCAGGTTATAGTCGTACCCTGCCGTTTCGAATCGCTTCAGAAAATCCCCCAAGTTCGAGGGATCATTGTTGATCCGGTGGTGATACTCGACGATGTATTGATCGACCTTGCCAAGGCTGGAAGCTTCAATCAGTTCATCTATGATGCTCAGCTCGGAACCTTCGACATCGATCTTGACGAGGTCTACTTGCCGCTCGTCTCGAAGATATTGTGAAAGCCGACCGGCCTTGGCCTTGAGTTCGATATTGCCGCCACGGTCACGGCGCGTTGAGCCGAGCAGTGTTCCCGGGTCCGATGAGATGAAGAACGAGATCTCGCCTTCGCGATCACTTAGAGCTATGTTGTGCAGTTCGACATCGCGGATCCCATTTGCCGCCACGTTCTTTTGCAGCATCCTGAAGGCGTTCGGGTTGGGTTCGAACGCGAGGATTCGCGCGTTTGGGAAAAGGTGCTTGAAATACAAGACCGACATGCCGACGTTCGCGCCGCAGTCTACGATTACCGGTCTGGTGTTTGGGGTTTCAATATAGTATTCCCCCGCCAGGAAAACCTCCCGAAATAGGAAATCGAGCGCGGCGTAACTAAATCCCCAAACTTCGTATCCTAGGAGTTGAACCCTGCATTCCTCCCTATCCGCTCTCGAGAAGCGGCGCATTATTCTCAGAGCCACCAAGTCGAAAAAGATCGCGAGGCGCTCCGAGCGGGTTCTTCCCGCTTTCTTGGCGAGATGAGCGTCGTTGAAATACTTGCGCATTCAGAGGCCTTGAGGTGAGTGCGGTCAAGCCAACTCTAGCAGGTGCCGGCGAAAGATGGCCAGCGCGCTGTGGATACCAGCCTGCCGGCCACGCCGCTCCCGGACTAAGGTCCTAGACGAGGGGCGCACAGAGGGTGAACACGGGCCGTCCACGTTTCCTGGTGATTCGCCGCGACAACATCGGCGATCTGGTCTGCACCACGCCGCTCATCTTCGCGCTGCGCGAGCGCTATCCGGGCGCGCACATTGCAGCGCTCGTGAATACCTACAACGAGGCGGTGCTCGCCGGCAATCCCGCAGTGGATGCTGTCCACGCCTATGAGAAGGGGAAGCATCGCGGCGAGAAGCGCTCCATTTTCTCGGTATATGCCGATCGCCTTCGGTTGATTGCGACACTGCGCAGAAAGGACTTCGACTACGCGATACTCGCTACCGCAGCATTCGAACCGCGCTCGTTGCGCCTTGCGCGCCTGATCGGCGCGCGGCATGTCCTCGGGTATACGGAGCCCGGCGAGGCGCATTTCCGCCTGGACATCGCGCTGCCGTTCGATCCAGACTCGAAGATGCACGAGGTCGAGCGGGTGTTCGGTCTGTTGAAGGCGCTCGGCATCGAGGGGCCACCGCCGCCTGCGCGGGTTTTCCCCGACGCCGGCGAGCGCCGCGATATCGAGCAGGCGCTCTCCAGCCTTGGAGGCGGTGGCGAGCTCATCGGAGTTCACATCAGCGCTCGCAGGCAGCGCCAGCAATGGCCGGCGGACCGCTTCGCCTCGTTAATCCGCGCGATCGCGCGGCGGCACGCCGCGCGATTCCTGCTCATGTGGGCGCCGGGCGACCCGGACAACCCGAAACACCCCGGGGATGACCCCAAGGCGCGCGCGGTCGTCCAGGCTTGCGACGGAACGGCCCTGCTTCTCGTGCCGACCCTCTCGCTTCCGCGTCTGATCGCCGCCCTATCCCTGTGTGACCGCGTGATATGCGTCGATGGAGGCGCGATGCATCTCGCGGCGGCCCTTGGCAAGCCCATCCTGTGCTTCTTCGGCGATTCGCCTCCCGAGCGCTGGCGCCCCTGGAAGGTTCCGCACGAGCTGCTGCGCCCCGAGAGCCGCGACCTCGAGGACCTGAGCGTGGAGCAGGCCTTGGAGGGCTACGAACGACTCGCGCGCGCGAGAGAGTCGCGTTCGGAAAGAGCGTAGCCGTACTCGGGCACCAGCTTGCCGAGTTCCTGCCTGACCTCGTCGTCTTCGGGGGAGCGTGCGTGGGAAAGCCAGGCTTCGACTTCGGCGAGCCAGGCCTCGTCGGGGGGCTCCCCCGACTGCGCAATGCGCAGTTTCGGATGCGGGGTGGGCAAGGCTTTTTCGCGGTCTGACAACGGTTCTTCGAACAGTTTCTCTCCCG
The DNA here is from genome assembly GCA_035499735.1 of Burkholderiales bacterium. Lineage (GTDB taxonomy): Bacteria > Pseudomonadota > Gammaproteobacteria > Burkholderiales > SG8-39 > VBDM01. Next base: position 141,179 of record DATJYC010000051.1, on the reverse strand, counting down.
GGCGCAGTCCCGTAACCTCGATTCTGATGTCGTCCTCGCTCATGCCGGAGAGTCGAATCATGTCGCGGGCGAGATCGAAGATCCTGACGGGCATGCCCATGTCCAGGACGAAGATCTCGCCACCAGACCCCATCAGTCCTGCCTGCAGGACGAGCTGCGCCGCTTCGGGGATGGACATGAAATAGCGCGTGACTTGCGCATGAGTCACCGTGACCGGACCGCCTCGGGCGATCTGCTCGCGAAACTTGGGGATGACGCTGCCAGTGCTTCCGAGGACGTTCCCGAACCGGACCACCACGAATTGCGTGCCCGTGGGACGCTGGAACGCCTGGCAAACGCGCTCGGCCAGGCGTTTGGTCGCACCCATGACGTTGGTCGGGTTCACAGCTTTATCCGTCGAAACCAGCACGAATTTCTCTACTCCGTGGTCGCGGGCGGCACGCGCCAGGTGCAAGGTTCCCAGTACGTTGTTCTGGGCAGCCTCCCAGGCGTTGTCGACTTCCATGAGCGGCACGTGCTTGTAGGCGGCGGCGTGGAATACGACCGTCGGCTTGAAACGTGCGAACACCGCTCTTAGTCGGTCGGGGTTGCGCACATCGCCGATTACGGGGGTTATCGCCATCCCTGCTGCCGCGAATTCCTGCTCGACGCTGTACAGCGCATACTCGTTCAGCTCGAACAGGATCAGCCGCGCCGGGTCGAACCGCGCTACTTGCCTGCTGAGCTCCGATCCGACGGAGCCGCCGGCGCCGGTCACCATCACGACCTTTCCCTCAAGGAGCCGATGCAGCCCCGCGTCGTCGAGCACGATCTGTTCACGGCCGAGCAGGTCCTCGAGCTCGATGGGGCGGATCTGCGAGGCGCTGACCTTGCCGGACAGCAGATCATGGTAAGAGGGCACGGTGAGGACAGTGAGCCCCGCGTCGCCCGCGATTTCCGCGGCACGCCTGCGAACGCCGGCCGACGCCGCGGGAAGCGAGACGATCGCGTGCAGGCAATCCAGCTTCTGGGCCCAGCGACCGACGTCCTTGATCTCGCCCAGCACCTGCACGCCGAGCACGACTTGTCCGTGCCAAGTCGGGTCGTCGTCGAGTAGGCCGACCACGCGCCATTGCCTGGAGCGTTCCAGCTCTCGGAGCAGGTTGACGGTGACGTCACCAGCGCCGATCACCAGGACCGGCTCGCCGGCAAAGTGGATCTGTCCATATAGGGACCGCTCCTTCCATGCGCGATAGGCTATCCGGCTGCCCGACATGATCGCCGCAAGGAGCAAGGGAGCAAGAATGAAGGTCGAGCGGGGCACATTGGTGTCGCTGCGAAACAGGGCCAGGAGCGCAGGAACCGCGAGGGATCCGATCAGGCAGGCGATCGCGATCCGCTTCAAATCGGGCACGCTCGCGTAGCGCCAGCTGCCGCGATACAGGCCGAGACGCCAGAATATCAGCGCGTGCGAGGGAACACTTGCCGTGACCGCGGCAGCGAGCGCCGGGAGGAACTCCGGCGGAATATTGAGGTTGAAGCGCAGCCAGAAGGCGATCGGCCAGCAGAGCGCAGATGCGAACAGGTCGTGCGCGAAGGCGAGCGCCCCGCGGGTATTGAGCTTAAGCGGTTCCAATGGATTTGTCTTGGTGGCGCCGCCAGGCGGAGTCGACCCACAGGGCCAGGATGGCGTGCAATGCGACAAGGGCTCCCACGGCGCACACCTGCAGGTACTGCGGTGCGCGGAGCGCCCCGAGCGCGATGAGGCCGCAGCCAAGCATGAGGGCGTATTCGGCAAGAGCTGTCCGGCGGTGACCCCAGCCCATTCTGACCAGCCGCTGATAGTAGTGGCTGTTGTGCGCGTCCCAGATTCGCTCCCGCGATATCAGGCGCTTCACGAGCGTGAGGCTCGCATCGACTATGAAGGGTGCGAACACCAGTGCCGGAAACCAGAACGGCCAGTCGCCGTCGCGCCACCCCGAAACAGACAGGGCCGCCGCGAGAAAACCGATCGGAACTGAGCCGGCATCACCCATAAAGAGGCGTGCGGGCGGAAAATTGAACATCAGGAACGCGGCAGCGGCGGCCGCCACGACGGTGCAGTCGGCGAGCAAGGCAATATCGCCGCTTAGCCACGCGCCGGCTCCAAGGAACGCGAACCCGAACAGCGTCATTCCGCCCGCAAGCCCGTCTGAGCCGTCCATGAAGTTGTACAGATTGGTCACCCACAGGGTGCCGAGCACGATGAGCCCAAGCGCCGTGACTCCGAACGTCGGCAGCGCGCCGTACGCAAATGCGGCCGCGGCAACCAGCTGGACTCCGAGCCGGAGCGAGACCGGCAGGCCGCTCGCATCGTCGAAATACGACAACACGACGAGGGCGCCAGCCGGTAGCACGACGATGAGAGGAGTCTGCATCACGGCAAAGCCGGCGAAAATCCCCGCCATCATGGCGACGCCGCCGGAGCGCGGCACGGCGCGTGCGTGCAGCGAGCGCCGATTCGGCACGTCCAGGGGCAATCGATCCTGCACCCTCAGCAGCCAGACGACAAGCGGCAGAGTGATGAGCGCCGAGGCGATCGGCGAAACAAGGGCGACATCCGGCATCGCCACCAGCCTAGTCCGCTCGATGGAACACGGGGCGCATTCTAGCGCGTTCCCTTCTCCCCACTCAGGCTCGCGTCGATCTGAACCAGTGGGCGGTCTCCGCAAGACCCTGGTCGAGGGTGTAGGGAGCTTGCCAATCGAGCAAATGCCGCGCCTTGCCCGTGTCGGTCACGAGATTTCCGGTCAGGCGGCGCACTTCCTCGCTGCGACCCGTTACCCAACCGGCGAAGCGCAGCAGGCCCGGAGGCACGCTGACTAGCCTGGCCGGACGTCCGAGCGCCCGTGCGGCGCGCAACACAAGTTCCGCGGTCGACACGATCTCCGCGTCGCTGAGGAGAAACGGGCCGAGTGATCGCGGGTGCTCGATGCAGCGCACTACGGCGTCGGCCAGATTGCCGACATAGATCAGGTTGCGCCGATTGCGTACCGCCGCGAAAGGCATCGGCAGGCCGGAGTCGATCCATTGAAGGAGGCGCAGGAAATTGCCCTTGACCCCGGGGCCGTACACGAGAGGCGGCCTGAGCAGCGCGATCTCCATGCCGCCGCGCGCACCGAGCTCGCCCAGCAGGCGCTCGGCCTCGAGCTTCGAGCGGCCGTAGGCGTCGTGCGGTCGAGCCGGGTCGGTTTCGGAGTAGGCGCCTTCGCCCGAGTCCTCGCCGTGCACCTTGACCGAGCTCATGAAGACGAAGCGACGGGCGAATCCGCGGGCCGCGTCCGCCAGACGCACCGTCGCGTCGACGTTCACGCGCCTCAATTCCGCCTCCGGCGCGGTGCGATGCGCGATGGCTGCCAGATGCGCGACGGCGTCAACACCCTCGACGAGCGCGCGCCAGTCGAGATCCCCGGCGGCGAGGTCGGGGACAAGAATTTCCGCGAGTCCGGGAGGAAGCTCCGCAGCCGGCGCGCTCCGGCGCCGTACCGCAGCCCGCACGGCGTGCCCGCGCGCGAGCAGCGCACGGCAAAGCGCGGCACCGACGAAGCCCGATGCACCTGTGACAAGAACGCGCATGTCTAGCCGCTCGCCGCGCCGCCGCCTTCGCTAGTACGACGCAGGATTCTAGCAAGCCCCTATCTGAGGCTATCGCGGACCACTACAATACGCGCTTTGCCCACGCACAAGGTGCGCGGTGGCGGCTACTTTCTACCCCCTGGTACTCTCCGGCGGCTCCGGCAGCCGTCTCTGGCCGATGTCGCGACGGCTCCTGCCCAAGCAATTCCTCCCGCTCACCTCGGAGCACAGCTTGCTTCAGGACACGCTGGCGCGCCTGCGGGGCGTGGAGGGGGCCTGCGCGCCCATCATCGTCTCGAATAGCGAGCACCGCTTTCTCGTCGCCGAGCAGCTCAGGGAAATCGGGGTAAGGCCCGATGTCCAGATTCTGGAGCCAGTCGGGCGCAATACGGCGCCGGCGGTCGCCGTCGCCGCGCTGCACGTCCAGAGCCGGAATCCGGACGGCTGCCTGCTCGTCCTGCCTTCGGACCAGCTGATCCAGGATGTGCCCGCGTTCCACGCCGCGATCGCCACTGCGCTGCCGCTGGCAGCGGGCGGTTCGCTCGTCACCTTCGGGATCGCGCCCCGAGGACCCGTCACCGGATACGGCTACATCGAGCGGGGCGAGCCGATCTCGGGAAGCGGGGGCAGCCATCGGGTGGCGCGCTTCGTCGAGAAGCCGGACCTTGATACCGCGCGTCGCTATGTCGCCAGCGGGCGCTTCTTCTGGAACAGCGGGATGTTCGTTTTCCTGGCGAAGCGCTATCTCGAGGAGCTCGACCGCTTCCGGCCGGACATCGCCTCGGCCGCCAGGGCGGCATGGCAGGCCGGCAAGAGCGACCTCGATTTTCTGCGCCTGGACGCGGCGGCCTTCGAGGCCTGCCCGTCGGACTCGGTGGACTACGCCGTCATGGAGCGCACATCCGCCAGCGTGATGGTGCAGGCCGACATGGGCTGGAGCGACGTGGGCTCGTGGGCGTCGCTGTGGGAAACCGCGAAGAAGGACGAGAGCGGGAACGCCGTCCACGGCGACGTCGACCTGCGCGACGCCAGGGGATGCTACGTGCGCGCCGAGAGCCGCTTGGTGTCCGTGCTCGGCGCAACGGACCTCGTCGTGGTCGAGACCGACGACGCGGTGCTGGTTGCTGACAAGTCGCGCACGCAGGAAGTGAAGGAGGTCGTCGAGACGCTCGACCGGAAGGCTCGCACCGAGCACGTTTCGCACAGCCGCGTGTACCGTCCCTGGGGCTACTACGAAAGCATCGATGCGGGCGACCGCTTCCAGGTCAAGCGCATCATGGTCAAGCCCGGCGAAGCGCTGTCACTGCAGATGCATCACCACAGGGCGGAGCACTGGGTGGTGGTGTCGGGCACCGCCAGGGTGACGCGAGACGAGGAGACCAAGCTGCTCGCGGAAAACGAGTCCACCTACATCCCGATCGGCACGAGGCACAGGCTGGAGAACCCGGGGAAGACACCGCTGTTCCTGATCGAGGTCCAATCGGGCGGCTACCTGGGGGAGGACGATATCGTCCGCTTCGAGGATCGCTACAAGCGGGAATGAGGGTTGGCCGCAACCTCGCTGCCGGAATTGCAAGCTCGGTCTGGACCGCGCTCGTCGGACTCGCGGTCATTCCCGTCTACGTCAGGCACCTGGGGCACGAGGGTTACGGGCTGGTCGCGTTGCTCACGACGGCGCAAGCCGTGTTTCAGGCGCTCGATCTCGGGCTATCGACGAGCATCAACCGCGAGATCGCCCGCGAGACCGAATCGGGCGATCTCTCCGACGCGCCGGGTCTGCTGCGTACCGTCGCGGCAATCTACTGGACCATGGCGTTGGTCATCGCTCTTTCGATGCTCGTCTTCTCGCACTTCATGGCTGCGCACTGGCTCAGCGTGCAGGGCCTCCCGATCGAAGACGTTGAATACGCCGTGGCGCTGATAGGCCTCGTCATCGCGTGCCGCTGGCCCGGGCAGCTTTACCAGGGCGCGCTGATGGGCGCCCAGCGCATCGTGGTCTCCAGCGCCTTGAGCGCCGGATTGGTGACGCTGGGCAGCCTCGGCGCCGCCGTCGTGATCGCGCTGGTCTCCCCGAGCGTTTCGGCCTTCATGCTCTGGCAGGCGGGCGCGGGTCTCGTGTACACGCTCGCCGCGCGTGCGGCGAGCTGGCGGGTCGTCGGCAGGGGGCGGGCGAGGACGGATCGCGCCCACCTTGCGCGGATATGGCGATTCTCCGCGGGCGTCACGGCGATCACGGTCACGGGCATCGTGCTCAGCCAGCTCGACAAGATCGTCCTGAGCAAGATGCTGAGTCTGGCGGAATACGGACAATACATGGTCGCGTTTGCCCTCGCGGGCACCCTGTATCTGTTTACCCTCCCGTTGTTCAACGCCGTATACCCCCGCTTCTCGGGTCTGGTCCAGTCCGGAGACGTGGACAGCCTCGAGCGGACCTACCGCCTCGCAACGCGTCTGCTGGCGACGATCGTCTTTCCTCTCGCCATGCTCCTGGCGGTATTCCCCGCCGAGCTGATTCAGGCATGGACGGGAGACGGCGAGCTCGCAGCGAATGCCGCTTTGCTCCTGCCGATCCTTGCGGTCGGCACTGCGCTGCATGCCGTCATGTACGTGCCTTACGCGCTCCAGCTCGCCTACGGGACGACGCGCCTTCAGCTCACGATCAGCGCCTTGCTGCTCGCATTCGCCACGCCCGCGACGATAGTGCTGGTTCTCCGATTCGGCGCCGTCGGGGGAGCGCTCGCCTGGTTATCGCTGCACTCGCTCTACCTCGTCCTGGGAACCTGGCTGACCCACCGCCGCCTGCTGAAGGGATTGGGGCCGGAATGGATGACTCGGGAGGTGGGCGTTCCCTTCGCCGTGTCGGCGCTGGTGGGAGTGCTGGCCCATATTGTGAGCACCGACGGAGCCCTGAGCCTGTATGCGAGGGTGGCGTGCGGCGCCGGCTGGGCCCTCGCCGCCTTCGCGCTCGCGTTCGTGGCGTCGCCGGGTCTGCGCGGCGCGGCGCTCGACAGACTTCGCGGTATGACGTACCGGATACCCTGAGGGAGAGATGCTGCGCGCCTTCCGGAACTACCTCCTCGATCTTCGCGACCGCCAGCGTATCGCGGCAGCTCTCGGACGCGGGGGGGCAATGATGAACGCCCGCAAGATCGACCCGACGGCGCCCTCCACCTGGGAATTCTCCGGGTTCAGCCAGAACGGAGAGGACGGAGTTGTGGACGTGCTGCGCAGCCACCTCGGATCGAGCAATCGCTATTTTGTCGAGATCGGGGCCGGGGACGGCATCGAGAACAACACCGCCTGGCTCGCGTTCGCGGAGAAATACAGCGGGATCATGGTTGAGGGCGATGCGCGCCGGGCCGCGCGCGCGGCGCGCATCCTGGCGAGCGTCAATCTCGGCGTGGAGTGCCACCATCTGTTCGTGGTGCCCGAAATCGTGCCCCGGATCGCGTCCCTCGCTCTGCACCGCGATCCCGACGTTCTCTCTCTCGACATCGACGGGTGCGACTACTATGTTCTCCGCGCAGTCCTCGACGCCGGAATGCGGCCGAGAATCCTGGTCGTCGAGTACAACTCCGTCTACGGGCCGGAGCGGAGCGCGACGATCGAGTATCAGGAGCGCTTCGATTTCGTCTCCGCGCACCCGACGCAGCTCTATTACGGCGTATCGATCGCGGGCTGGAGAACCTACTTGGAGAAGCAGGGCTATCGCTTCGTCACGGTCGAGCGAAACGGCGTGAACGCATTCTTCGTCGACCCGGTGCATTTCGACTCCGGGTTTCTCCAGGGGCTGCGGGGGCTCGGCTTCGCGGAGAACCACTATCAGCTGCGGAAATTCCGCGTTCCGAGCGCTCAGCAGTTCTCCCTGATCGCGTCGCAGAGGTTCGTTTCGATCTGACGACGGGCGCACCTTGAGGCTGTCCATCTGCATCGCGACCTACAACCGAGCCGCGTTCATCGCGGAGACGCTGAATTCCATTCTCGGGCAGATGACGCGCGAGGTGGAGCTAGTCGTCGTCGACGGCGCCTCGCCGGACAACACGCCGGACGTCGTCGCCGGCCTGGCGGCTCGCCACCCTGCGTTGCGCTACTATCGGGAACAAGTGAACTCCGGCGTGGACGGGGACTACGACAAGGCGGTGGGGTACGCCCAGGGGGAATACTGCTGGCTGATGACCGACGACGACGTGCTCGTCCCCGGGGCCGTGCAAAGAGTGCTGTCCGCCCTCGCCACGCGGCCGCCGCTCGTCGTGGTCAACGCCGAAGTGCGCAACGTTGATCTGACGGTGACGCTCAAGAGCCCGCGCCTCGACGTCTACGAGGACATCGAGTACGACGCGAACCGTGCCGAGGACTTCTTCGCGAGGGCGGCCACCTATCTGTCCTTCATCGGCGGGGTGGTCATCCGGCGGGAGCTCTGGCTCGCCCGCGACCGCAAGCCCTACTACGGGACCCAGTTCATCCATTTGGGGGTGCTGTTCCAGAGCCCGCCGATCGGGGCCGCCAAGGTAGTGGCGCAGCCGCTGATCATGATTCGCAACGGGAACGCCATGTGGACTCCCCGGGCCTTCGAGATCTGGAGCTTCAGGTGGCCGGCGCTGCTGTGGTCGTTCCGCGATTTCTCCGAGGCGGCCCGGCGCTCGGTCTGCCCGCGGGAGCCGTGGCGCGGATTCAACTTTCTCCTGTTCCACCGCGCCCTGGGATCGTATTCGATCGCCGAATTCCGGAAGCACCTCGCAGGCATCGCACGGGGTCGTGCGCGCCTCGTTGCCTGGCTGATGGCGCGCTGCCCGGCGGCTCTTGCGAACCTCGCGGTGGTGACCTATTTCGGGCTGTTCAAGAGGAGCGCCCGCGTCGAGCTCTATGAGGTGCTGCGCAGCCGGCATGCCGGGGCGATGAGCCGCCTCGCAGCCCGCTCTCTCTGCGTTGATCTGCGCTGATGGCCCAGCGGACCGCATTCGTCACGGGAATCACGGGACAGGACGGCAGCTATCTCGCCGAGCTGCTTCTCGAGCGGGGATACCGGGTCGTGGGAATCGTGCGCAGGGAGCCGCGCGATGCGCAGAGCTCGCTTCCTCCGGGACTTCCAGGAAGCGTCGATCTGGTCGAGTGGGACATGCGCGACCTTCCACGGCTGGTGCGGCTCCTTGAGGAGCGTCGGCCGCTCGAGTTCTACAATTGCGCGGCGCATGCGTCGGGGTCGGGCATGTACGACGAGCCGATCGAAATCGGGGAGATCAACGGCGTTGGGGTGACCCGGATCCTGGAGGCTATACGCCGGGTGGACGCCGGGATCCGCTTCTGCCAGGCGTCGAGCAGCGAGATATTCGCCAGCGCGTCCGAGAGTCCCCAGTCCGAGACCACGCCGGTCTGTCCGCGCAGTCCCTACGGGGCCGCGAAGGCCTACGCGGATTTCATGATACGGATCTACCGGGAGAGGCACGGATTGTTTGCGTGCTCGGCGATCCTGTTCAATCACGAGAGTCCGCGCCGCAGCACCGCGTTCGTGACGCGGAAGATCACGCACGAATTGGCGCGCATCAAGCGCGGCCTCGCGGACGAGCTCAGGCTGGGCAACCTCTCTGCGCGGCGGGACTGGGGCTTCGCCGGGGATCACGTGCGGGCCATGTGGCTCATTCTGCAGCAGCCGCAGGCCGAGGATTTCGTCGTCGCTACGGGGAAGACCCATTCGGTGCGGGAGTTCTGCGAGTCCGCCTTCACGCACGCAGGCCTGGACTACCGCGATTACGTGAAGGAGGACTCGGTTGCCTACCGGCCCGACGAGCCGGTTCAACTGGTGGGAAACAGCGCCAAGGCTGATCGACTTCTGGGGTGGAAGCCCGAAACCGGGTTTCAGGGACTGGTGAAGATGATGGTGGACGCCGACCTGCGGACCGTCCGCGGCTAGGCATCCGGGCGCATGTATACGAAAACCGAGAAATGCAGAATCTGCGGCAACACGCGGCTCGTGAACGTGCTGGACCTGGGCGTGCAGGCCCTTACCGGCACTTTCCCGCGAACGAGGGACGCGTCTCTCACCCGTGGTCCTCTCAGGCTGGTGAAGTGCACCGGAGGCGGCGGGGTCTGCGGGCTGCTGCAACTCGAGCACTCGTATGACCTCCACGAGATGTACGGCGAGAATTACGGCTACCGCTCGGCGCTCAACGTGAGCATGGTCACACACTTGCACGCCAAGGTCCGGCGCATCCTCGAAGGGGTGTCGCTGCGAGACGGGGACTTGATTGTGGACATCGGCAGCAACGACAGCACGACCCTTCAGGCCTATCCGGCGCAGGGCACGGTTCTGGTCGGGATCGATCCGACCGGAAGCAAGTTCGCAAAACACTATCCGCCCCACATTCACCTGATCCCAGATTTCTTCTCCGCGCGAGCGCTCCAGGAGCGTTTTCCGGGCAAGAAGGCCAAGGTCGTCTCCTCGTTTTCCATGTTCTACGACCTCGAGGACCCGGTCGCGTTCATGCGGGAGGTGCACGAGGTCCTGGCCGACGAGGGCGTATGGGTCTTCGAGCAGAGCTACATGCCTACGATGCTCGAGACGAACTCCTACGATACGGTGTGCCACGAGCACCTCGAGTACTACGGCCTCACGCAGATCAAGTGGATGGCGGATCGCGTCGGCTTCACGATCATGGATGTCGAGTTGAACGACATAAACGGCGGCAGCTTCTCGGTCGTGGTCCGCAAGTCGGGGCCAGGACGGGTTCCGGGCGCAGCCGTGCGGCGAATGCTGGAGGAGGAGGAGCGAAAAGGCCTCGACGCGCTTGAGCCCTATGAGGCGTTCGCACGGCGGGCGGCGGACTCCCGGTCCGAGCTGCTCGGCTTCCTGTACCAGGCTCGCGCGCAGGGAAAAGCCGTCGCCGGACTCGGCGCCTCGACCAAGGGAAACGTGATTCTCCAGTATTGCGGCCTCACGGAGAAAGACATCGCCGCGATAGGCGAGGTCAACTCGGACAAGTTCGGCTGCTATACGCCGGGGACCCGAATCCCGATCATTCCCGAGGACGAGCTGCTTCGGCGCAAGCCCGACTACCTGCTGGTCCTGCCTTGGCACTTCCGGAAATTCTTCGAGGGGAGCAGAAAATTCTCCTCGGCGAAGCTGTTTGTACCCTTGCCCAGGCTCGAATTCATCTAGGACCGCCGATGCCCTATGACGCTGGGATCACGCTGTCGATCGTGAGTCATCGACACAACGCGATGGTCGGCCGTCTCCTCGAGGACATTGAACGCCATTGCGGCACGGGAACGACGGTCATCCTGACCGAGAACGTCGCCGATTCCGTGGCCGTGTCCGCCGGGAACCTCTCTTTCCCGATCGTGAGGATTGCCAACACCAGCCCGAAGGGCTTCGGGGCAAACCACAACGCCGCATTCGCTTGTTGCCATACGCCCCTGTTCTGTGTCCTCAACCCCGACGTGCGCTTTGGAGCGGATCCTCTGCCCGCATTGTCGAGGACGCTGGAAGACCGGCGCGTCGGTGTCGTCGGACCCCTGGTCCGCAATTCGCGGGGCATCCCCGAGGATAGTGCCCGGCAGTTCCCAACGCTCGGCAGCCTGCTGTTGCGCGCCTTACACGAACCCAAGGGCCCTGCCTACGCTATGGACCGGGGCCCGGTCGCGGTCGACTGGATTGCCGGCATGTTCATGTTGTTCCGCCGCGAGGCCTACGAGACAGTGGGCGGTTTCGACGAGGCCTACTTCCTCTACTATGAGGACGTGGACATCTGCCGGCGGCTTCGCGCGAGAGGGTTCGAGGTGGTCTTCAATCCCGGCGCGGAGATCATCCATGAGGCGCAACGCGCAAGCCGCGGGAACGCGCGCCTGGCGTTTCACCACCTGAGCAGCGTGCTCAGGTACCTGACCCGCAGGCCATGACCGATCAAGGCGAGGCTCGCCCCACGATCAGTATCATCGTGGCCACCTTCAACCGTGGCAAGACGTTGCAGCGCTGTATCGACAGCGTCGCGGGGCAGACCTACGGGCCCAGAGAGCTCGTTGTCATCGATGGGGGATCGACCGACGGGAGCGTGGACATCATCCGCGCCAATCACGCCAAGATAGCCGCTTGGCGCTCGGAACCGGATCGCGGCATCTATCACGCCTGGAACAAGGGCGTTACCCTCGCCAAGGGAGAGTGGGTGGCTTTCCTGGGAGCGGACGACTATCTGCACGACGCCTACGCACTGGAGAAAATGTCCGTACATCTCGCCGTAGCCGCCGGCTGCCCGCGCATTGTGTACGGGCGCGTGATCGTCGTCGACGCGAGCGGGACGGAATTGGCTCGACTGGGGGGTCCCTGGGCGAGCGCTCGCAGGAGCTTTCTTCACGGGACGGCGTGTCTGCCAACGCCGGGAGTGATGTTTCACCGTGAACTGTTTGGAAGGCACGGGCTCTTCGACGAGGCGTTTTCGATCGCCGGAGACTACGAGTTCCTGCTGAGGGAGTTGAAGTACGGGGAGGCGCGTTACGTCGCGGACATCGTCGTGACCAACATGCAATACGGGGGAATAAGCAGCCGGCCGGAGAGCACCCTGGTTTCCCTGCGCGAAATGCGGGCCGCTCGCCTCAAGCACGGCCTGCCGGCGCTCAACGTGCGCTATGTCGCGGCGCTGCTTGGCGTGCGCCTGCGGCTGGTTCTGTGGCGGGTCGCGGGAGAGCGCGCGGCCCGCAGAATACTGGATTGGGGAAGGCAGCTGCTGGGGAAACCGCCGTTCTGGACGAAAGTGAAGGCGTAACTACGCAGATGAGCGGCGCAGCGGTATCGAGGGAGCACGCCCCCGTCAGCGCCGTGATCCCGTGCTACCGCTGCGGCGCGACCGTTCGCCGCGCGCTGGAATCCGTCGCCGCGCAGACCGTCTTGCCCAGCGAGGTGATTCTGGTGGACGACTGCAGCGCGGACGGGACGGCGAACCTGCTGGCACAGATCGCCGAGGAATATCCGGACGGCTGGGTCAAGGTGATCTCGCTTCCCGCGAACGGGGGTCCGGGGCTTGCCCGCAACCGGGGTTGGGATGCCGCCGCTCAGCCTTACGTCGCCTTCCTCGACGCGGACGACGGCTGGCACGAGAGGAAGATCGAGATCCAGTACGGGTGGATGAAAGCCAACCCGCGGGCGATCCTGACAGGGCACCCCAGCGCGCGGCTACGATCCGGAGAAGGTCCGTTGGATGTGAAGGCCGAGCGGGTCGAGCGGCTGCCGCTGCTGCTTTCCAACTGCTTTTCATCGAGATCGATCATGTTCCGCAGGGAATTGGCCGTCCGGTTCGACCCGAGCAGGCGCTACATGGAGGACCACTGGTGGCTGCTTCAGATAGTCTTTTCCGGGCAGGAGATCGTCAAGCTCAGTCCGACCCTGGCATTCACGTTCAAGGAGGACTTCGGCGAGGGCGGGCTCAGCGCGAGGCTGTGGGACATGGAAAAAGGCGAGCTGGACAACTACTGGGGTCTCCGCAGCACGGGGAAGCTCGGTCTGCTCTCCGTCGCGCTGCTGAGCCTCTGGTCCTTGCTCAAGTACGCGAGACGTTGCATCGTATCGGCACTGCCGCGATAGGCTGACCGCGGGGAACGTCCGAATGCTTTCCGAGAAGAACAAGCAGGCGATCAAGAAGATCCTTGACGCGGTCCACTACGACTACGGCCATTGGGCGAGGACCGTCATGTACCAGGAGTGTTTCCGCCTGGTCCGCGAGCTGGATCCCACGAGGCTCGATGCGCTGGAGATCTCCGCCGGGAAGGTATGGAAGCCGCTCGGTTTCAAGTCGTATACCGAAGCCAATTTCCCCGAATTCGATGTTTGCAGCATGACGCTGCCGGAGCGCTTCGACCTGGTCATTGCCGACCAGGTGTTCGAGCACCTGCTGTGGCCGTATCGCGCCGGAAGGAACGTCCTCAGCATGCTGCGACCGGGAGGGCATTTTCTGGTTACCACGCCTTTTCTCATCAAGGTGCACGAGGTTCCGGTCGACTGTTCCAGATGGACGGAGCTCGGCATCAAGCATCTGTTGGCGGAGTGCGGCTTCCCCATCGAAGGGATCCGCACGGGTGCGTGGGGCAGCCGCGCCTGTGTGAAAGCCAACTTCCGGCGATGGGCGCGGCGAGGGTGGTTCAAGTCCCTGGCGAATGAGCCGGAGTTTCCGGTTTCAGTCTGGGCCCTGGCCCGAAGGACTTAGCTGCGCGTAGCAGGCTTCAAGGCAGGCCTGCCACGGGGGCAGCTTGACGCCAAAGGCCCGAAGCAGTTTTTCATTGGACAGACGGGAGTTCTTCGGACGCTGTGCCGGGGCCGGGTATTCGCTCGACGTGATCGGAACGACGCGGAGCGGATGCGGAGCGCTCGCCTGCTCGAGACGCGCAATCTCGGAAGCGAATCCGTGCCAGGACGTGCTTCCTCCCGCGGTGACGTGATATGTGGCGGACAATGAGGCCCGGGAACATCGGCGCAAGAGAGCCGCTGTCGCATCGGCGAGCGCACCCGCCGAGGTCGGGGCTCCTATCTGGTCCGACACGACCCGCACCGTGCCCTCTTCCCGGAGGAGCCGGCGCATCGTGAGGAGGAAATTCTTCCCGCGCGCGGCGTACACCCAGCTCGTGCGCAGTATCAGGTGAGGTCCCCCGGTCGCGCGGACAGCTTCCTCGCCGGCGAGCTTGCTGCGTCCGTAGACATTCAGCGGATTTGGGGGATCGTCCTCGACGTAGGGAGCCCCCTTGCTTCCGTCGAAGACGTAGTCGGTCGAATAGTGAACGAGCATGGCGCCGGCCCGCCTGGCTTCGCCCGCCAAGACGCCGACGGCCCGCGCATTGACCGCAAACGCCACGTCGGGCTCGCTTTCGGCCCGGTCGACCGCGGTGTATGCCGCCGCGTTGACGATGATGTCGGGCCGCACGGAGCGAACGGCCGACGCGATCTGCTCCGGAACCGCAAGGTCCAGCTTCGCCCTGTCCAGGGCGAGGAGCTCGCCGAGGGGCGCGAGCGCGCGCGACAGTTCCCAGCCGAGCTGGCCGTTCTTGCCGGTGAGGAGGATCCTCACGGAAATACTTCAGCGTCCCGCAGCCGCGTGCCCGCAGCGTCCTTTGGCGAAAGCACAGGCGCGCCGGAGAGAGGCCATTCGACCCCGATCTCCGGGTCGTTCCACGCGATCGTGCGCTCGTGCTCCGGGGCGTAGAAGTCCGTGGTCTTGTAGAGCACTTCAGCGGCGTCGCTCAGCACGTAGAATCCGTGCGCGAATCCGACCGGGATCCAAAGCAAGTCCTTCGAATCCGCGCTCAAGCGCACGCCTCCCCACTTGCCGAAAGTCGGAGAACTCCGGCGGATGTCGACCGCGACGTCGAAGATCTCACCCTGGATGACGCGAATCAGCTTCCCTTGCGGCCGTCGAACCTGATAGTGCAGGCCACGCAGCACCCCTGTCTGCGAACGCGAGTGGTTGTCCTGGACGAAGTTGGCGCGGATTCCGGCACGCTCAAATTCCTTGGCGTTCCAGCTCTCGAAAACAAAGCCGCGCGCGTCAGCGAAGACCTTCGGCTCGATGAGGAGGACCTCGGGGAGTCTCGTGGGAGTAAAGGTCATGCCTTGCGCCGCCCCCCACCCTCTCCGAGCAGGGAAAGCAGGTAGCTGCCGTAGCCGCTTTTCTGCAATGGGACGGCCAGCTCCCGGAGCTGGGCGGCCTCTATCCATTTATTGCGAAACGCGACTTCTTCGGGACAGCCGATCTTCAATCCCTGGCGGCGCTCGATCGTCTCGATGAACTGGCTGGCCTCGAGAAGCGACTCGTGGGTGCCGGTGTCGAGCCATGAGTGGCCGCGACCGAGGGTTACGACCTTGAGCTTGCGCGCCTTGAGATAGCAGCGGTTGAGGTCCGTGATCTCCAGCTCTCCGCGCGCGGAAGGTCTGAGCGACTTCGCGAAGCCCACCGCCCGGCTGTCGTAGAAGTAGAGGCCCGTCACAGCATAGTTGGACCTGGGCCGCGCAGGCTTTTCTTCGATGCTTATTGCTCTCTGCCTGGCGTCGAACTCCACCACCCCGTAGCGCTGCGGATTCTTGACGTGGCACGCGAATACCGTTGCCCCGGAGGACAGCCTCGCTGCCTTGCGGAACTCGGCGTGAAGATCGTGACCGTAGAAAATATTGTCGCCGAGCACTAGCGCACAGGGACTTCCATTCAGGAATCTTTCGCCGATCAGGAATGCCTGCGCGATGCCCTTGGGTTCGGGCTGTCTTTCGTAACTGAAACTCATCCCCCAGCGCGCCCCGTCGCCCAGCAGTTCCCGGAACCGCGGAGTGTCCTGAGGCGTGGATATCACCAAGATCTGCCTGATCCCCGCGAGCATCAGTGTGCTCAAGGGGTAGTAGATCATCGGCTTGTCGTATACGGGGAGCAACTGCTTGGACACGACCTGCGTGGCCGGATAAAGCCGTGTCCCCACGCCGCCCGCCAGGATGATGCCTTTCACGCGTCGCCCCGGTTGCCGTAGTTCTTCTCGATCCAGTGCCGGTAGGTTCCGCTCGTCACGTGCGCCACCCATTCGGGGTTGTCGAGATACCAGGCGACGGTCTTGCGAAGCCCGGATTCGAAGGTTTCCGAAGGCGCCCAGCCGAGCTGGATCGCAATCTTCGAAAAGTCCATCGCGTAGCGGCGATCGTGCCCCGGGCGGTCCTTGACGAAGGAGATCAGCGAGGAATGCCGGGTCTTGCTGTGGGGGCGCGCCTCGTCGAGCAGATCACAGATCGCGTTGACGACCTCGAGGTTGGTCTTCTGGTTGTGGCCGCCGACGTTATAGGTCTCGCCGACGCGGCCGCCCGCCAGAACCTGCCGGATCGCGGAACAATGGTCCCGCACGTACAGCCAGTCGCGCACATTAGTGCCCTCGCCGTACACCGGCAAAGGCTTGTGAGCGATGGCATTCAGGATCATCAGCGGGATGAGTTTTTCCGGGAACTGGTAGGGACCATAGTTGTTAGAGCAGTTGACGATCAGCGTCGGGAAACCGTAGGTGTGGTGATAGGCACGCACAAGGTGGTCGGCGGCGGCCTTGGAAGCGGCGTAGGGGCTGTTGGGCGCGAACGGCGTGGTTTCCGTGAACGCGGGTTCGTGCGGCGCGAGCGAGCCGAATACCTCGTCGGTCGACACGTGCAAGAACCTGAAATCGTCCCGCTGTGAAGGCGGACGCTTTTCCCACCACGCCCGCGCTTCCTCCAGGAGAGTGAATGTCCCGACGACGTTCGTGTGTATGAACTCGTCCGGTCCGTGGATCGAGCGGTCGACGTGGCTCTCGGCTGCGAAATGCACGATGGCGCGCGGGGAGTGCATTTCGAGAAGGCGCCTCACCACGCTCCTGTCGCCGATGTCGCCGTGGACGAAGACGTGCGACGGGCTATCGCGTAGTGGCCTCAGATTCTCCGAATTGCCAGCATAGGTCAGCTTGTCCAGGTTGACAACGGCCTCCGTTCCCTGTGCGAACCAGTCGAGGACGAAATTCGATCCGATGAATCCGGCGCCGCCCGTAACCAGGACCGTCATTTCGGAGCCCGCTCCAGCGCTTTCAGCTTTGCATACTTGTTGAAGGTGTTCATGCAGCCTATCGTGATGTGCACCAGGCCCGCCACGCCGTCGAGAAATCCGAGACGCAGCAGATAGAACTTGACGAAGCGCAGCGAGGGGGAAACCACCAGTTGCAGCAAGCTCGCCCTGCGGCCGGAGGCGCGTAGCGATTCGGCCTGCAGGCTGGTGTAGCGGTTCTGCTTGTCCAGGTATTTTTCCAGGGTCTCGGCCGAGTCGTGGAGCAGATCTCCGCGCAGCCGCAGCACGGGGGCCGTCGTCACCACTTTCTCGTGCACCTGATCGCTGCTCCACTTCGCGTGCCCGCGGTGGAACAGGCGCACGCTCCAGTCGGGGTATCCTTCGCCGTGCCTGAGCCAACGCCCGAGAAAGCGGTTGCAGCGGGGCATGGCGTAGACGAAGCCGCGGGGCTCGTTGAGCTCGGCGACGATCGAACGGCGAAGCTCATCGGTCACGCTTTCGTCCGCGTCTATGCACAGCACCCAGTCGTGGCTCGCCGATTCGACCGCAAATTGCTTCTGCGGCCCGAAGCCCAGCCACTCCTTCGCGATTACGCGCGCGCCGTGGCGCCCGGCGAGCTCCCGGGTTCCGTCCGTCGACCCCGAGTCCACCACCACGACCTCTTCTGCGAAAGCGACGCTTGCGAGGCAGCCTCCGAGCTGCGAGGCCGCGTTGCGCGTGATGATCGTTACCGACAAGGGCATGGTCGCGAGGAAGAAGGCAGCCAACCCGTATAATCAGCGGCTTATGCACGGCATTCTAACCGCTTTCCGAGACTCACCGGCGGTGCATTGATGTGGCGCGTGGGCTACCAGCTGCTGCTCTGGCTTGCCCTCCCTTTCGTCCTCGCCCGCTTATGGCGGCGCGGACGGCAGGAGCCGCGGTACCGCGAGAGCCCGGGAGAGCGCTTCGGCTTCTATCGGACCGCAGTGGAGCGGCCGGTGATTTGGCTGCACGCGGTATCCCTGGGCGAAACGCGTGCCGCGGAACCGCTGCTGCGCGCGCTCAAGGAACGCCATCCCGAGTGCGACCTGTTGATCACCCAGATGACGGCAACCGGCCGCGAGGCGGCCGAGCAGCTCGTCGGCGGGACGGTGAAAGTGGCCTGGCTCGCGTACGACTACCCGTTCGCGGTGAGGCGCTTCCTGCAGCACTTCCGGCCCCGGCTCGGCATCCTGATGGAAACCGAGATCTGGTTCAATCTGCTAGCCGAGTGCGAGCGCGCGGGCGTGCCGCTCGTTCTCGCCAACGCGCGCATGTCGGCCAGATCGGCGCGCGGCTACGGCGTGGTCGGGCCGTTGGTTCGCCAGGCCCTGGGCAGCCTGCCGGTGGTGGCGGCGCAGACCGCCGAGGACGGGGAGCGTCTCCGGTCCCTGGGCGCGCGCCGCATCGAAGTGACCGGGAATCTCAAGTTCGACGTGGAGCCGGCGTCCGGCAGCGAATCCCTCGCCCGGCAATTCCGGCAGCGATTCGGAGACCGGAAGGTGTTTCTCGCCGCGAGCACACGGGAGGGAGAGGAGGAGATGCTCCTGGACGCCCTGGAGCGCGAGCCCCTGGGAAATGCGCTGATGGTGATCGTTCCGAGGCATCCGCAGCGCTTCGACTCCGTCGCGCAGCTGATCCAGGCGCGAGGATTCGCATTCGCGCGGCGCAGCGCGGGAGGAAGCATTGGCTCTAACTGCAAGATCGTGCTCGGGGACAGCATGGGGGAACTGGCAGCCTACTACCGCGCCTGCGACGTCGCGTTCGTCGGCGGCAGCCTGCTCGCCTACGGGGGACAGAATCTCATCGAGGCCTGCGCTGCCGGAATACCGGTGCTCATCGGCCCGTACACCTACAACTTCGCCCATGCCGCCGTCGCGGCGATTGCCGCGGGCGCTGCACTCAGGGTCGAGCGCGCCGAGGATGCGCTGCATCGGGCGCGCTCACTGCTGGACGACCACGCCGCCCGCGAGCGCATGGGCGAAGCGGGCATCGCCTTCTGCACGGTCCACCGCGGTGCGACGCAGCGGACACTTGCTCTGTGCGAACAGCTGCTCAGTTCGACACTAGCAGGCGGTTGATTTCCTCGACGTCGGCGTCGGTCAGCGTTCCCGAGGCCGACTTCAGGCGCAGCCCGTTCAGAATGGTGTCGTAGCGCGCCCGGGAGAGGTCGCGCAGCGTGCTGAACACCTGCTGCTGCGCGTTCAGCACGTCGATGTTGATGCGCACGCCGACCTCGTAGCCGAGCTTGTTCGAGTCGAGCGCGCTGCGGCTGGAGATCAGCGCAGCCTCGAGCGCTTTCACCTGCGCCATCCCGTTGGTCACGCCGAGGAACGACTGGCGGGCGGTCAAGGCGGCGGTGCGCCGCGTACTCTCGAGGTCCTGCTGCGCCTTCTCTCGATTGGCGACCGCCTGCCGGACCTGAGAGCTGACGTTTCCCCCGGCGTACAGAGGGATCGCAAGCTGCAACCCGATGTTCAGGTTTCTGATGTCGGAAGCGGCGTTAACAGTCGCGGTAGTGCTGTTGCTTTGGGAGGTCACGCCGGCGTTGCCGACGATATTCAGCGTTGGCAAGTGGCCTGCACGCACTCGCTCGACTTCGCGAATGGCCACCTCGACCGCCGCCTCCTGACCCCTGACAGGATAGCTCTGCGTCGATGCCGCAGTCGCCCAGTCCTCCATCGAGTTGGGCTTGGGCGGATTGAGGTCGATATTCGCCTTCAGCGGAGCGAGCTGCTCGGGAAACCTGCCCACGATCTGCTGGAGCGTGCGCTTCTTGATCTCGAGGTCGCTCTGAGCCGCGATTTCCTGGGAAGTCGCGAGATCGAATCTCGCCTGCGCCTCGTGAGTGTCGGTGATGGTCGCCGTGCCGACCTCGAAATTGCGCTTCGCCTGTGCGAGCTGCTCGGCGATCGCCACCTTTTGCCCCTGGATGAACGTGAGGCTGTCCTGCGAAGCGAGAACGTCGAAGTAGGCCTGTGCGACCCGCACGATCAGGTCCTGGGTCGCCTGGCCGAAAAGGGCCTCGGCTTGCGCCGCCTTGAACCCCGCTTCCTGGTAAACCTGGAAGTTCTGCCAATTGAACAGCGGTTGCGTGAGCGTTACGTTGAAGCCGCCGGAAGGGCCGACGCGCACCGAGTCACCCCCGGTCGTGCTGCCGGCCACGTTGTTGAACTTGAGGTCCGTGTTGTTGGCCTGCCCGAACGCGGTGGCGTTGATCGTCGGCAGGATCTGAGCGAGGCCCTGCGGGAGGTTTTCCAGCCCGGCATCGCGGCTCGCGCGTGCGGATGCGTAGGTCGCATCGTTGGCGAGAGCATCGCGATAGATCTGCAGAAGGTCAGCGGCGCTCGCGGGAGCAACTGCCAGGCCGAAGATCAAGAACGGGAAGAGACCGCGGCGGGGCCGCTCGGGGCTCACTTGATCCGGCATCAGAACTGGAAGCGCCCGGGCTGCATCGCGTTCTTCAGCGGCGCGAGTGAGGTCTCGAAAAGATCGACGCTATGGTGGGCGCCCTGGCCGATGCAGGTGATCAGCCGCGCCTCCATAACCGGAGGATCGCCGACCACGGCGAACAATCTTCCTCCGGTCTTGAGCTGAGCGAGGAAGGCCGGCGGAAGAATCGGCGTTGAGCCCGTAAGCACGATGATGTCGTAGGGCCCCTGCGACGGCCAGCCCTGCGCCGCGTCTCCCTGCTCGACGGTCACGTTCTCGACCGCCGCGCGCCGGAGGTTGTCCTCGGCAAACGCCTTCAGCCCGGGATTGATCTCGACCGAGTGCACGTGCTGCGCACGCGCCGCGAGAAGCGCGGCGAGATAGCCGCTCCCGGTGCCGACTTCCAGGACACGCTCGTACTTCCTCACCGCGAGCTCCTGGAGGATGCGCGCCTCCATCTTGGGCTGCATCATGCGCTCGCCCGAACTGGCGCCCTCGTACAAGGGGATCTCGAGGTCGGAGAAGGCGAGTTTCCTGTAGGCGGCCGGAACGAATTCCTCGCGGCGCACCGCGTAGAGCAGGTCGAGCACATCCTGATCGAGCACCTCCCAGGTGCGGATCTGCTGCTCGATCATGTTGAAGCGCGCTTGCTCTACGCTCATGGGAAAGCGGCGGTGAGAGAGGCGGCGATTCTAGCATTCTTTGGGCGCTGTTTCGGCCGCCGCCGCGCACTTGAAGCCGGCTCGGCGATGAATCAGAATAGCTTCCGGACGCCGACAATTTGTTGAACAATCGCGCTCTGTGCTGAAAACAGGGCACCAACCGGTCCGGAGCCTGACGTATGCAAGTATCCGAGGAGCGTTACGGAGACGCGTTGGTGCTCACTCCCGTCGGTCGTATCGACAACAGCACGAACGACGGATTGAAATCAGCGCTCGATTCCCGCCTCGCCAACTGCCGCAGGGGAGGCGATCGCCTGGTTCTGGACTTCTCGAAGGTCGACTACATCAGCAGCGTCGGCCTGCGCGTGCTGATGCTGGCCGCCAAGAAGGCCCGGGAGCAGGACGGCACGATCGTAGTGGCGGCGCTCCAGCCGGTCGTCCGCGAGATCTTCGAGATCAGCCGCTTCAATCTCGTGTTCCAATGCTTTGGATCGGTGCGCGAAGCGCTGGGAAAAGTCTCCACAACCGCCCTCGCGGCGTACGACTCGGCCGGCGGCGCCTGACCGATGGCGCTTTGGATCAGGTTCTGGGGAACACGAGGCTCGATCCCCGTTTCCCTGGACTGCGCTTCGGTTCGGGATAAGCTCGCAGCTGCGATCGTGTCGGCTTCGGGGAAGAATCTGGACACTCAGGAAAAGGCGCGGGCCTGGGTCGATAGCGAGCTGGATTTCGCCGTCTCGCATACGTTCGGCGGGAACTCGGCCTGCGTTCAGCTCGACGCGGGCGACGGCGAGTACTTGCTCTGTGACCTGGGGAGCGGCGTGCGCGCGTTCGGCAATCACGTGTTCAACCGCGACGGTCCTTCCAAGAAGAACACCTTTCACGTTTTCATGTCCCATGTTCACTGGGATCACATCATGGGCTTCCCGTTTTTCGGGCCGGCATACGCCCGAGGGAACAGGATACGAATCTACGGATGCCACGCGAACATCGAGGCGGCATTACGGCGCCAGCAGGATCCACCCAGCTTTCCCGTTCCCTTCGGCAGCCTCGCGGCCTCGATAGAATTCGTCACCCTTCAGCCCGGCCAGAGCTACGACGTAGCGGGCTGGAGCGTCACCGCCAGGCTGCAGAACCACTCGGGCGACTCATACGGTTACCGCTTTGTCCGCGACGGACGGATCATCGTCTATTCGACCGACTCGGAGCACCGGCTGGACGTCCCCGATGAAGTGGAAGGAGCGGCCACCTTCTTCGCGGGCGCGGACGTAGTGATCTTCGACGCGATGTACTCGCTCGCTGAAGCCGTGTCGGTGAAAGAGGACTGGGGTCACTCGAGCAACGTCGTCGCGGTCGAGCTGTGCCAGCTCGCAAACGCCAAGCATCTGGTGCTCTTCCATCATGAGCCTGCCAACAACGACGAGCGCATCGCCGAGATCTGGCGTGAAACGCTCCGCTACGAGGAAATCTCCAGAACCGGTCAGCCGCTGCGCGTCTCGGCTGCGTATGACGGCATGGAGATCGAGCTCTGAGCGTGTTGAATCGGCGTGGCGATCGACACGGCCTGATTCTTCTGGCGATCCTGCTGATCCCCGTTCTGTGGGAGGACATGCCGGTGATCGGCGCCACGCGCTTGACGTGGCTCGACCGATACCAGGAACTGTCGCCCCGGGTCAGGCGCTCCGCCCCCGCGGTCGTCGTGGCTATCGACGAGGCGAGCTTGGCTCGCTTCGGTCAATGGCCCTGGCCGCGAAACCTGGTCGCCAGACTCTTCGACGGAATCGCGGCGGCGCGACCCGCGGCGATCGGCGTGGACCTGCTCTTTCCGGAACCGGATCGGCTCTCCCCCGAATGGCTCGCGAGCTCGATCTCGGGCGCGGATCCGAGGCTGGCCGAGCGTTTGGCGAGATTGCCGCGCCACGACGCCACGCTCGCAGCGTCGATTCGCTCGGCTCCGGTGGCCCTCGGGATCGCGGGCCTCGAGGCGGGCACCCCCTCCGAGGGCGCGCCGATGACGCCTTCGCTCCAATACAACGCTGAGAGTCTGAGGTCGCTGCGGCGCTATGCCTCGGCGCTTCGTAGCCTGCCCGAGATAGACGCCGCTGCAAGAGGTCACGGGCTGCTGAGCGCGGACACGGAAGCCGGGGTCGTGCGTCGCGTGCCCATGGTGGCCGTAGTGGGGGAGAATCCGATCCTTCCTCTGAGCCTGGAGACGCTGCGCGTCGCGAGCGGCGAGCCTCTCTTTTCGGTGCGCGGCGGCGCGGCCGGCGTGGAGGCCGTGGGGGTCGGGGACCTCAGCGTCCCGACGCAGCCTGACGGACGCGTGTGGGTGCACTACACACCGCACGACGCCGATCGATTTGTGTCGGCCGCTGAAGTGCTCGACGGTCGGATGGAGGCCGACCGGCTCGAGCGCAAGCTCGTTCTGGTCGGCGTGACCGGGCTCGGCCTCATCGACTATCAGAGCACGCCCTTGGGCGACCGCATGCCGGGCATCGAGATACACGCGCAGGTGCTCGAGAACGTCTTCGACGGCGACCTGCTGGTGCGTCCGAGATGGGCGCCGTGGATCGAGACCCTGGCGCTCCTAGTGGCGGGCTTCATCGTGGTGTACAGCGTTCCCCGCCTCTCGCCAGGGCGCTCGACCACGCTGGTCGCTTTTCTGCTGGTGGTGCTGGGTCTCGCCGGCTTTGGTGCGTATCGCTGGGCAGGCCTGCTGCTCGACGCATCGGTGCCGGGTGCTGCCACGGCATTCCTCTTCGCCGCAATGCTCGCCGAGACTCTCGCGGAAGCCAATGCACAGAAGAAATCCCTGCAGGATCGGTTGCAGCAGGAACGCGAGGCTGCGGCACGGCTCGCGGGCGAGTTCGACGCGGCACGGCGCATTCAGGTGGGCATCCTTCCCAGGCCCGAGCTGGCGTTTTCTGCGGAGCGGCGCTTCGAGATCGCCGCGTCGATGGATCCGGCCCGCGAGGTCGGCGGGGACCTCTATGACTTCTTCATGCTCGACGAGGAGCGCATGTTTTTCCTCGTGGGCGATGTCTCGGGCAAGGGCCTGCCCGCGAGCATATTCATGGCTGTAAGCAAGGCCCTGTGCAAGAGCGCCGCGCTGCGGCGGGGACAGCGTGTCGAGGACGTCCTGCGGGAAGCCAACTCGGAGATCGCTCGCGAGAACCCCGAGTCCCTGTTCGTCACGGCATTTGCAGGCGTTCTGGATACGGGAACCGGACGCCTTGAGTACTGCAACGCCGGGCACGAGCCGCCGTTCCTTCTATCCCCGGGCGGGGGTATCGCCCGCCTAGTGGAGGGCGGAGGCCCGCCGCTGTGCGTGCTCGACGGATTCCCCTATGCTGCCGCGTCGCACTCGATGGAACCCGGGAGCGTGGTGTGCGTGGTGTCCGACGGGGTCACAGAAGCGATGAATGAGGCCGGGGAGCTCTACGGGGCGCAGAGGCTGGAGCGCGCGCTCCTGAGCAAGGCGACGTCGGGGAGTCCGGCCGCGATCGTCAATGCCATAAAGGCTGAAGTCTCCAGCTTTGTCGGGAGGGCGGAGGTGGCCGACGACCTTACGCTCCTCGTACTGCGGTGGAACGGAGCTAGCGGACGCTGATCTCCACCCGCCGGTTGCGCGGTTCCGAAGCTCCATCGGCGGCCCGTACCAAGGGTTCGCGCCTGCCTCGCCCAGCCGTGAGAATGCGCCCCGGGGGGATGCCCATGCCGACGAGGATCGACTTGACGCGCTCCGCGCGCTGCAAGGACAGCGCATCGTTCGTCGGGTCCGGGCCGACCTGATCGGTGTGGCCGATGACCGTGATCTCGGGCGCCTGCCGTCGCGCCATCTCGGCGATGACTCGCTTCACTTCCTGCTTCGACTGGTCGGTGAACTCGTCCGTGCCGCTTTCGAAGTAGAGGGTGAACGAGATCGGACGCGGGGGCATCGCTGTGAGCGCCCCGCCGAACACGTCCTTCACCTCGCTCTGGCTCGCCGTTTCGCGCGTTACTCCACCGCTAGAGGTGCGAGCGGCGGCATACGCGGTGTCGAGCACTGCCTCGCCTTTGGGATTGTGTACGAAGACTTTCCCGACCTTGCCGTCCTTGTCGGGGAGCAGGACGACAAGGTCTTGGGAGGTTGCGCAGCCACCCAGGACCAGAACCGCCGCTAGAGGCCCTAGGTATCGCGCCTGCATGAATCCGCTTTACACCTCATTCGCCGGTGCGCACCAGGAATTCGGTCCCACGCACTCCGAGGATAGAAGAGGGCGTCTTCACCTTTACGGCGTCAGGGGATTGCTTGGCGATCTTCCCCGAAACCATCGAAAGGGTTCCGCGCGAAAGCATCGTCTCGAAGACGCCTTCATGCGTCGTAGAGTTGAACGCATAGCGCTCGATCTGCAGCACGCTGTTCGGCCCGACCGAGAGGAGCGAATTGTCGATGAACGTGATCCCGGCAGATCCGTCCGCGCCGGTCACCACGACATCGGTCGCCTGCAGATGGGTCCCGACCTGCGCAGGTGTGCGCTTGCCGTCGCGCTCGAGATATACCGCGCCCTTGGCGACCTTGAACTGAGCGATATCCGCCGCGAATGCGCCAACCGGCGCAAGACCGAGCGCGCACACGAGAATGAGTCGACGAAAGTCGATCCGGCGCATTGCTTGCATAATGACCCCCCAATGATTGGTCAGCTTGCAATTCCTTCCAGTACCGGGGTCGCTTTTTTCTATAATAGCCTAAACGGCCTTACCCCGGCGCATTCCGACTATGGCTAACGTCCCACTTGCCCGGTTTCCGGCCAAGATGGATTCGATGGCCGAAATCCGGAGCTTCGTTGAGTCCGCGTGCGCTACCGCCGGAATCGGTCGGGAAGATTGCCTGAAGATCCTCCTGATCGTCGAGGAACTATTCACGAACACCGTAACCCACGGATATCGCGAGGAGAGTGAGTCTCCCGTATGGCTGGCTTTGGAGCCGGATAACGCCGGTTTCACGTTACGCTACGAGGACGCGGCTCCGCCACATAACCCCTTTGGGGAGTTTCGCCCCACGGACACCACCGTGCTAATCGCCGAGCAGCCTGTGGGAGGCCTCGGACTGAAGCTGATCCGGTCTCTTGCGCGAGACACCGGCTACACGCGCGAGGGGGAGCGCAACTGCATTCGCATGACATTCGCATTGCGGACCCGCGGGCATTCGCCCGGCTGAGTGCGCATCGAGCGCTGCTTGCCAAGGCGTAGGGCTTGGAGTAAGTTTTCCTGCACAACGTAGGGGTCCTGGCCGGGGCGAATCCGCTCCGCCCGGGTGAGAGCAGACCCTTCGAACCTGACGCGGATAATGCCGCCGCAGGGAAGCGTTGAACGACCGGTTCATGCGCTCCCGCGCGGCAAGTGTGAGAGGAGTGCCATGAATGCCAATCCCAAGTTCATCGCGGCGACCGCCCGTGTGGACGATGCTGCGGTAAGACCGTTGCCCAACTCGCGCAAGGTCTACGTCGTGGGATCGCACCCCGACGTGCGCGTTCCCATGAGGGAAATCGCGCAGTCGGATACACCGGCGTCCTTCGGAGCCGAGAAGAACCCGCCGATTCTTGTGTACGACACGTCCGGGGCTTACACCGATCCGCAGGCCCGGATAGACGTCAGGCAGGGTCTCGCCGCCTTGCGGGCTCGATGGATCGCCGAACGAAGCGACACTGAGGAACTGCCCGGGCCGACGTCCCGCTACGGACGGGAGCGCCTGGACGACTCCAGGCTCGCCGAACTGCGGTTCGACCTCAAGCGCAGACCGCGCCGGGCCAGGGCCGGGCGCTGCGTCACCCAGATGCACTATGCGAGGAACGGCATTGTCACGCCCGAGATGGAATACATCGCGATACGGGAGAACCAGCGGCACGATGCCCTTCCCGAGCTGATCACCCGCCAGCACCCCGGCCAGCATTTCGGCGCGTCGATTCCCAGGGCCATTACCGCGGAATTCGTGCGCAGCGAGGTCGCACGCGGACGCGCCATCATTCCCGCCAACATCAACCACCCTGAATCCGAACCGATGATCATCGGAAGGAATTTCCTGGTGAAGATCAACGCCAACATCGGCAACTCGGCGGTGACCTCCGGAATCGCGGAGGAAGTCGAAAAGATGACCTGGGCGATCCGCTGGGGTGGCGATACGGTGATGGACCTATCCACAGGGAAGCACATCCACGAGACGCGCGAGTGGATCATCCGCAATGCTCCCGTGCCGATCGGCACGGTGCCGATCTATCAGGCGCTGGAGAAGGTCGACGGCAGGGCCGAGGAGCTCACTTGGGAGATCTTCCGCGACACGCTCATCGAGCAGGCTGAGCAGGGCGTCGACTACTTCACGATCCATGCCGGGGTGCGCCTCCCCTTCATCCCGATGACGGCGAACCGCATGACCGGGATCGTGTCCCGCGGCGGCTCCATCATGGCCAAGTGGTGCCTTGCACACCACGAGGAGAGCTTTCTCTACACGCATTTCGAGGAAATCTGCGAGATCATGGCGGCGTACGACGTGTCCTTCTCGCTCGGAGACGGCCTGCGTCCCGGGTCGATCTACGACGCCAACGACGAGGCGCAGATCGCCGAATTGAAGACCCTCGGCGAGTTGACCGACGTCGCCTGGAAGCGCGACTGCCAGGTGATGATCGAGGGGCCGGGGCACGTGCCGATGCAGCTCATAAAGGAGAACATGGACCTGCAACTGAAGTACTGCAAGGAAGCGCCCTTCTACACCCTCGGACCGCTCACCACCGACATCGCGCCCGGCTACGATCACATTACCAGCGCTATCGGCGCCGCGATGATAGGCTGGTATGGTACGGCGATGCTCTGCTACGTGACACCCAAGGAGCATCTCGGGCTCCCTGACAAGGACGACGTCAAGGACGGCATCATGGCCTACAAGATCGCCGCCCACGCGGCGGATCTCGCCAAGGGCCACCCTGGCGCGCAGATCCGGGACAACGCCCTGTCTAAGGCACGCTTCGAATTCCGCTGGGAGGATCAATTCAACCTCGGCCTGGATCCCGACAAGGCGAAGCAGTTCCACGACGAAACCCTTCCCCAGGAAGGGGCCAAGGTCGCGCACTTCTGCTCAATGTGCGGCCCGCACTTCTGCTCGATGAAAATAACGCAGGACGTGCGCGATTACGCGGAAAAGCACGGCGTATCCGAGCAGGATGCCCTGAAGCGCGGCATGGAGCAAAAGGCGATCGAGTTCGTCAATAAGGGCGCCGAGCTGTACACCAAGGCCTGAGCCTTTCCGCTACACTCCGGGCGGCGGTTTCTTCGCCGCCCTTTTCATTTTCTGTGGGAGCTACGTGGATCTCGCGTTATTTCTGAAAGCGCTCGTCCTCGGCGTCGTGGAGGGTCTGACCGAGTTCCTGCCTATCTCGTCCACTGGGCATCTGATTCTCGCGGGCGACCTCCTCGGCTTCAGCGACGAGAAGGCCAAGGTCTTCGAGATCGTCATCCAGACGGGCGCCATGCTCGCGGTCGTGTGGGAATACCGGTTGCGATTCTGGGGGGTGCTCGCCGGCCTGGGGTCGGACCGCTCGGCACAGCACTTCGCGCTGAACCTGCTGGTCGCGTTCATGCCCGCCGCGGTCCTCGGGCTCGCCTTCAGCAAGCTGATCAAGGCCTTCCTTTTCCACGCGATACCCGTGGCGCTCGCGTTCATCGTCGGCGGCCTCGTAATATTGTGGGTCGAGCGCTCCCTGCGCCCGCGTGTGCGCGTGGAACGGGTGGACGACATGACCTGGCGCGACGCGCTCAAGGTGGGTGCCGCCCAGGCGTTCGCGCTGATTCCCGGCACCTCCCGCTCCGGAGCAACCATCATCGGGGGCATGCTCTTCGGCCTTTCGCGCAAGGCGGCGACCGAGTTCTCGTTCTTCCTCGCGGTGCCCACGCTCGTCGCCGCAGGTGCGTACGACTTCTGGAAGAACCGCGCGCTATTCGATGCAGGCGACGCCGGGCTGTTCGCGGCCGGCTCGATCACGGCCTTCGTCTCGGCCTTTCTCTGCGTGCGTTGGCTCCTGCGCTACATCGCGACGCATGACTTCACCCCTTTCGCGTGGTACCGCATCGCCTTCGGAGCCGCCGTGCTCATCACCGCGTACGCCGGGGTCGTGAACTGGTCCACGGGTTGATCCGCGTCAATTGCGTTTTGGGAGGGGTTTCGCCACACTTTCCGGCGCCCTTGTCCCGTCCTGGATTGAACGTCCAATGAACGCCCTGCTGCGCCTTTCGGCAAGAATCGACGCTGCTAACGAATGGATCGGAAAGATCGCCGGCTGGCTTGGCCTGCTTGCCGTGATCATCTGCACAGTCAACGCCGTGTTCCGCTATGCCTTCAACATGAGCTCGAACGCTTGGCTAGAGATTCAGTGGTACCTCAACGCGGCTATGTTCCTGCTGGTGGCGGGCTGGGCGCTCAAGCGCAACGACCACGTGCGCATCGATGTGATCGGTGGCCGCCTTCCGCGAAAGGCCCAAGCATGGATCGACATTCTGGGCGGGTTGCTCGCGCTTCTCCCTGCTTCGCTCATCATCGCATGGTACAGCTGGCCTTCACTCGTCAATTCGTACCTCATCAGCGAGTATTCCTCTGACCCGGGGGGGCTGATACGCTGGCCAATCCGGCTGCTGATCCCGGTCGCCTTCGGCCTGCTGGCACTGCAAGGGGTCTCCGAGATCATCAAGAGGATCGCCTTTCTCAACGGTCTGGTGCCTTTCCCCGGCGAGCACGCCAAGCCGGAGAGCGCCTGATGTCCCTCGATCTCATGGCGCCGCTGATGTTTGGCGGCCTGGTGGTGTTCCTGCTGATCGGCTACCCGGTCGCGTTCTCGCTCGCGGCCACGGGCCTTTTCTTCGGGGTCGTCGGGATGGAGCTCGGCCTCCTGCATCCGTCGCTCCTGCAGGCGCTGCCCGAGCGGGTGCTGGGCATCATGGCGAACTCGACGCTGCTCGCCATCCCGTTCTTCACTTTCATGGGGCTCATCCTCGAGAGAAGCGGCATGGCGGAGGATCTGCTCGATACCATCGGCCAGGTCTTCGGCTCAGTCCGCGGCGGGATCGCTTACGCCGTGATTTTCGTGGGGGCTCTGCTTGCGGCGACGACCGGCGTCGTAGCCGCCTCGGTGCTCGCAATGGGACTTATTTCGTTGCCGGTCATGATGCGCTACGGCTACTCCAAACAGCTTGCGAGCGGGGTGATCGCTGCATCGGGCACGCTCGCGCAGATCATTCCCCCCAGTCTCGTGCTGATCGTCCTGGCCGATCAAATGGGCGCGTCGGTCGGCGACTTGTACGAGGGCGCGCTCATCCCGGGGCTGGGTCTCGCCGCCCTCTACGCCTTGTGGGTAATGGTCGTTTCGATCATCAGACCGGAAGCCGCGCCCGGTTGTCCGGCCGACGCGCGCACGCTTCACGGCGGCGCGCTGGTCATCAAGGTCTTCACCTCGATGGTGCCGCCGCTCGTGCTCATCTTCCTGGTTCTCGGAACGATATTCCTCGGCGTCGCCACGCCGACCGAGGGCGGTGCCATGGGGGCGAGCGGCGCCATCGCTATGGCGCTCGCCAAGCGCAAGCTCAGCTGGCGCCTGCTCAGGCAGGCGGTCGAGTCGACGGCGAACATGACCAGCTTCGTCATGTTCATCCTGGTCGGCTCCACCGTCTTCAGCCTAGTGTTCCGAGGCGTGAACGGCGACCTTTGGGTCGAGCACCTGCTTTCCGATCTTCCGGGCGGTTCGTTCGGCTTCTTGATCGTGGTGAACGTGATGATCTTCCTGCTCGCGTTCTTCCTCGACTATTTCGAGATCGCGTTCATCATGGTGCCGCTGCTGGCACCCGTCGCGCAGAAGCTCGGCATCGACCTCATCTGGTTCGGCGTGCTGCTCGCGGTGAACATGCAGACCTCGTTCCTGCACCCGCCGTTCGGCTTCGCCCTGTTCTACCTGCGCAGCGTCGCCCCGAAGAGCATCAAGACGACGGACATCTACTGGGGGGCCGCGCCCTTCGTGCTGATCCAGATCGTGATGGTCGCCGTGGTGATCGTCTTCCCGGGCATCGTTACTGGCAATGTCTCGAAGGCTACGGGTGATTTCAAGGGATCTGCGGCCGACGAGATTCGCCGCCAGCTTGAGGTTCCGGCGCAGGGCGAGCCTGGCGAGGCGCCGAAGCCCGACGAAACCAAGGGCGACGCGAAGAGCGAGATCGAGAAGATGCTGAATCAGCAGCAGTAGAAACGAGAAGCCCCGCATTTCGCGGGGCTTCTGCGGAGACCGATCGTCTATCCCTTTTTCGCTGCCGGGTTGGTCGGGTTGGAGAGCAGGAAGGTCGTCAGGTTCTGCTCGGCGACCCGGTGCCACAGGAACTCGTCCTCGCGGAATTTCTTCCAGGGCTCGTAGATCTTTTTCCATGAGGGGTTCTTTTCCGCTTCCTCCTCGTACATCTCGAACACCGATTTGTGCGCGGCTTTCATGATCTCGGGGGTGAACGCGTGCAGCTTGACCCCGTTCTTCACGAGGCGCTGCAGGGCTTGCGGGTTCTTGTAGTCGTACTGGGCCATCATGTCTATATTGGCTTCGTAGCAGGCGGCCTCCACCGCGGCCTGGTATTCCTTGGGAAGCTTCTCCCATTCCTTGATATTCACGAAGAGCGAGTACATGGAGTCCGCTTCCCACCAGCCCGGATAGTAGTAATGCGGAGCTATCTTGTAGAAACCCAGCTTCTCGTCGTCGTAGGGGCCGACCCACTCTGCGGCGTCGATGGTGCCGCGCTCGAGGGCTGGATAGATGTCTCCGCCCGCGATCTGCTGGGGCACCGCGCCTAGGCGCGCCATCGCTTCGCCGCCCAGACCCGCAATGCGCATCTTGACCCCTTTCAGGTCTTTGACGGTGCGGACCTCCTTCCGGAACCAGCCGCCCATCTGGCAGCCCGTGTTTCCCGCCGGGAAGGAGATGATGTTGAAGTCGCGGAAGAAGGCGCGCACCAGCTCCAGCCCGCCCCCGTAGTAGATCCAGGCGTTCTGCTGCCGCTGGTTCATGCCGAAGGGAAGGGTAGTATCGAAAGCAAAGGTCTTGTTCTTGCCGACGAAGTAGTAGCTCGCCGTGTGCGTGCACTCCACCGTCCCCTGCTGCACGGCGTCGACCGTACCGAACGCGGGGACGATCTCACCCGCGCCGAACACGCGGATCTGGAATTTTCCGCCGGTAATGGCGGCCACGCGCTTTGCGATGGTCTCGCCGCCCCCGTAGATCGTATCGAGGCTTTTGGGAAAGCTCGAGGCACAGCGCCAGCGCACCTCGGGCAGAGCCGGAGTCTGGGCGACCGCCTGCGCGGCCGCCGCGGCTGAGATGACGCCGAAGCCGGCGCGAGAAAGGAATCTCCTGCGATTCATGGTCCCTCCACGTGTGGAATTATGGGTAGAAAAAGTGAGCTTCCAGATGCTGCAAAGATACGCGCCTAGCCCTGCACCCAAGGCAGCCCGGCGAATCGCCAGCCTCCAATCGAACTCCGATGGCCGTCTTCATCCTTGTCTCCCTCGAACCCCTCGAGGACGTTATAGGCGTTCGAGTATCCGGCCTTGGCGGCGGCCTGGGCGGCGTGATGCGAGCGAGCTCCGGAGCGGCATATAAACAGCACCGGCGTTTCGGTTCTTTCGACCTCTGCTTTCAGTTGCTCGAGAAACGCGGGGTTTCGCTGGCCGCTCGGGTAGATATTCCACTCGATGAGCACGGATTCGGGAACGTGCCCGACGTAGTGCCATTCTGCCCGCGTGCGGACGTCGACGAGTCTGGACTCTGGAAGATGCTGAAGAACGACGTACGCTTCCCCTGGCAGCAGGGCCCCAGCATAGGGCAACTTCATTGTCTGTGCCCGATGCCTGGCCCCGGCGAGAATCGCTTCGGCGGATTCCATATCCATGGGGACTTCGAGAGCAGCCACAATGTTGATAGTTTAGCTCGGCACAGCAGGTTCGGGAGTTGCTTCGCACCGAGGCGGTGCGCATAATGGCGATTTTGCGCCCGATTGGTGCGCGAGGTCCTGCGGGGTTTCCGAATTGCTCTCTATGGCACAATGGCCTGCCTTTTCCGCGCCGGATGGCATGGAATCTGCAGAGATTCCACCGATCTAGCGCCTTTTCACCTTCCTAACCACGAACAATCCGCAACTTGAGGAGATCTTGCAATGGCATTGTCCGCCGCTGACGTGATGAAGACGATCAAGGAGAAGGAGGTCAAGTTCGTAGACCTGCGCTTCACAGACACGCGAGGCAAGGAGCAACACGTTTCGGTGCCTGTAAAGGCTTTCGGTATGGAAAAGTTCGAAAGCGGGCATTTCTTCGACGGCTCCTCGATCGCCGGATGGAAGGGGATCGAGGCCTCCGACATGCTTCTGATGCCGGATCCGGATTCGGCCCGCATGGATCCGTTCACCGACGAGCCGGTGCTGAACCTAACCTGCGATTGCATCGAACCCTCGGATGGCAAGGGTTACGACCGCGATCCGCGGACGATCGCGAAGCGCGCCGAGGCGTACATGAAGTCGACCGGTCTGGGTGACACCGCTTATTTTGGTCCGGAACCCGAATTCTTCATCTTCGACTCGGTGACGTGGAACGTGGACATGTCGGGCTGCTTCGTGAAAATCAAGTCGGAGGAGGCTCCCTGGTCCTCGGGCGAGGAATACGAGGGCGGCAACATGGGCCACCGGGCTCCGGTGAAGGGCGGCTATTTCCCTGTTCCACCGGCCGACACCCTTCAGGACATTCGCAACGCAATGGTCCTTGCGCTCGAACAGCAGGGAGTCGAATGTGAGGTGCATCACCATGAGGTGGCCGCCGCCGGTCAGAACGAGATCGGCACCAAATTCAACAGCCTCGTTAAGCGCGCAGACTGGATGCAGATTCTCAAATACACGGTCTGGAACGTCGCGCATTCGTACGGCAAGACGGCGACCTTCATGCCCAAGCCCATTGTCGGGGACAACGGCTCGGGAATGCATGTGCATCAATCCGTGTGGAAGGGCGGGCAGAACCTCTTCACAGGAAACGGCTACGCCGGACTCTCGGATTTCGCGCTCCACTACATCGGCGGCATCATCAAGCACGCCAAAGCCCTGAACGCGATCACCAACCCGGGTACCAACTCCTACAAGCGCTTGGTACCCGGATTTGAAGCGCCGATAAACCTCGCCTATTCGTCGCGCAATCGATCCGCCGCATGCAGAATACCGCTGGTAACCAATCCCAAGGCGCGACGGGTCGAAGTACGGTTTCCGGATCCGACGACGAACCCTTACCTGGCCTTCGCAGCGATGCTCATGGCGGGGCTGGACGGCGTACAGAACAAGATCCACCCGGGCGATCCCGTAGACAAGAATCTGTACGATCTGCCGCCTGCGCAGGCGAAGAAGGTTCAGAACGTCTGCTCCTCGCTCGACATGGCTATCGATCAGCTCAACAAGGATCGCGAATTTCTCACTAAGGGCGGCGTGTTCTCCGACGACATGCTCGATGCCTATTGCGCCTTGAAGATGGAGGAGATCACGCGGTTCCGCATGACCACGCATCCGGTCGAGTTCGATATGTACTACAGCTCCTAGAGCTGGGAAGTGCCCATCAGCAAAGGGCCGATTTGAAACGTTACCGCGGGAGGGACGGAGCACCCACCGGGTGTTCCGTCCTTTTTCCATTTGAAATCAGGGTTGTTTTGGCCTAGACTTGAAGCTCGTTCGCGGGCTTGGACAAGTTATGGCACGCAGCAAGACATTGTTGGGCTGGGTTTTCCTCGCGTTGGCGGCGCCTTGCGGGCACGCCCAGAGCGAGGTCTACAAGTGCCCCGACGCCAGCGGCCGCCCGACCTATACCAACGTCAAGCGCGACACGGTGGGCAAGAAGTGCACCCTGGTGGTCAGGGAAGTGCAGGTGGTTCCCGCCCAAGTCACCAGCCGCGAGAAATCGTCCGTAGCGGTGGATCGCAACCAGAATCGGCGCAAGATTCTCGAATCCGAGCTGCAGAACGAGCAGCAACTCCTTTCGGACGCCCGGCAGAAGCTGGCGGAGCAGGAAAGCGTGCGCACCGGCGAGGAGCGCAACTTTGCCCGCGTGCAGGACCGTTTGAGGCCGTACCAGGAAGCCGTAGACCAGCACACCAAGAACATCGAGCAGCTTCGAAGCGAGCTCGCCCGGCTCAAGTAGCTTGCCGGCGCGGGAACGGGCGGTCGCAACCTCTAGCGGGCCCTTCTGGCGCTTCAACCTGTGCATGCGCTTGGGCATGGAGACGGTAAACCTGCCTGGCCTCGAGTGGCTCGCGACGGCGGTCGTGCTGGTTGACCGCGGGCTGCGCGTCAGGTATCTCAATCCGGCGGCCGAAGCCTTGTTCGCGACCAGCCGCAAGACCGTGCTCGACCAATCCTTCCCGGGGCTTTTCACCGACGCAAGCGCGTTGGCGGGGCTTCTGCACCAGGCGATCCGGGAGGAACGCGGATTTGCCGACCAGGACCTGATGCTCGCTCCCGCAGGCCAGGAGCCCCTTCATCTCGATTGCATCGTGACCCCTGTGGAGGTCGAGCAGGCAGCTCTGCTGCTGGAACTGCGCCCAATCGATCAGAGGCTCCGCATCGAGCGGGAGGAGCAGCGCATGACCCAGCACAGGGCGAACCGGGAGCTGATTCGGAACCTCGCGCACGAAATCAAGAATCCACTCGGAGGGTTGCGGGGCTCGGCGCAGCTTCTCGAGCGCGAGCTGGACCGGCCTAGCCTGCGCGAGTACACGCGGATCATCATCAAGGAAGCCGACCGCCTGCAAGCCCTGATGGATCGTCTCCTGACCCCTCACCGGCCTGCGGTCCACGTGCCCATGAACATTCACGAGGTTTGCGAGCGGGTGCGAACGCTGATCCTTGCTGAATTTCCCCACGGAGTGGATGTCGAGCGCGACTATGACGTCGGTCTGCCCGAGTTCCGAGGGGATCCGGAGCAGCTGATACAGGCTGTGCTGAATATCGCTCGCAATGCCGCGCAGGCCGTCCTGGGCTCGCGCGGGCCGGGTATCCAAGGAAAGGGGCGGATCGTCCTTCGGACGCGAGTCGCCCGGAGGGTGACTCTGGCCCGTCGCTTCCACAAGCTGGCATTAGAATTGCAAGTGATGGATGACGGGCCGGGAATACCGGCGGAAATCCGCGACCAGATCTTCTATCCCTTGGTCTCGGGCCGTGAGGGCGGAACAGGGCTTGGCCTGACGCTTGCGCAAACCTTCGTCCAGCAGCACCAAGGTGTTGTGGAATGCGATAGCCAGCCGGGCAAGACCAGTTTCCGCATCGTATTGCCGCTGGGCTGAAAGAGCATGATGAGACCTGTTTGGGTCATCGACGACGATCGTTCCATCCGCTGGGTATTCGAGAAGGCGCTGGCCCGCGAGGGCATTCCCTTCAAGACGTTCGCGCAAGCGACCGAAGCCATGGACGCCCTGGACGTGAGCGGCGCTCCCCAGGTCCTGGTATCGGACATCCGCATGCCGGGTACTTCGGGCCTGGACCTGCTCCAGAACGTGAAGCGGCGTTTCCCCGATCTTCCGGTCATCATCATGACCGCATACTCGGATCTCGAGTCGGCAGTGGCCGCCTTTCAGGGCGGGGCATTCGAATACCTGCCGAAGCCGTTCGACGTTGATCAGGCCGTGGAGCTGATCCGGCGCGCACTCGGCGAGAGCAGCCAGGAGGAAAAGCCCGAGGAACTGTCGGCCGCTACGCCGGACATCCTCGGCAAGGCGCAGTCAATGCAGGAGGTCTTCCGCGCTGTTGGTCGCCTGTCGCAATCCAGCGCGACGGTGCTCATCACGGGCGAGTCTGGAACCGGAAAGGAGCTGGTGGCGCGGGCGCTGCACCGTCACAGCCCGCGCGCGGACAAGCCCTTCATCGCCATCAACACGGCGGCGATGCCCAAGGATCTGCTGGAATCGGAACTGTTCGGGCACGAGCGCGGTGCATTCACGGGTGCGCAATCCTTGAGACGTGGCCGGTTCGAGCAGGCCGAGGGCGGCACTCTGTTCCTGGATGAGATCGGGGACATGCCCGCCGAGCTTCAAACACGGTTGCTTCGCGTTCTCTCGGACGGGACGTTCTACCGGGTCGGCGGTCACCAGTCGATTCGAGCCAACGTCCGCGTCATTGCGGCCACCAATCAAGACCTCGAGGCGCGCGTACGCGAGGGGTTGTTCCGTGAAGATCTCTATCACCGCTTGAACGTGATCCGGCTTCGCCTGCCCTCGTTGCGCGAGCGGCGGGAAGACATCCCGCTCCTCGCGCGGCATTTTCTTGCGAAATCAGCGCGCGAACTAGGCGTCGAGGTCAAACGTCTCTCGGATTCGGCGATGGCCTACCTATCGGCGCGAGATCTGGCGGGCAACGTGCGGCAGCTGGAGAACATCTGCCACTGGCTGACGGTCATGGCGCCGACGCAGGTCATCGAGATCGGCGACTTCCCGCCCGAGTTGCGCGACGACGCCGGACCGAGCTCCGGCGACTGGCTGGATGCCCTCGCGCGCGAAGCCGACCGCAGGCTGTCGAGCGGGGAGAAAGACATCATGGAGAACCTGTCGAAGAGCTTCGAAAAGACGCTGATCGCTAAAGCGCTCGCGCATACAGGCGGCCGGCGCATCGAGGCCGCGGGCCTGCTCGGCATAGGCCGCAATACCATCACCCGCAAGATCGGAGAGCTGGGCATCGCGGACGCGAGTCCGTCTGAAACGGAGTAAGCGGGCCTCTGCCCGACTCGCGCGCCTTTTTCACAGAGTCATTTTCACGTTTGTCGTCGGCCCGGGGTTTTCTCCGTATAGTGCTTTGTTCGGGAGAAAAACCGCATGAGCCTGCCTGCCGGGATCCAGCTCCAAGGACCGACCGTTTCCGGAATTGAAACGATCATGACTCCGGCCGCATTGAGTTTTATCGCCAAGCTGCACCGCGCGTTCGAATCGCGCCGCCAGGAGCTTCTCGCTCGCCGCGCCGCGCGGCAGCGCGAGTTCGACGCGGGCAAACTTCCCGACTTTCTGCCCGAGAGCACACAGATCCGATCGGGCGACTGGACCATCGCACCGCAGCCGAGGGACATGCTCGACCGCCGCGTTGAGATCACGGGGCCGACCGACCGCAAGATGGTGATCAACGCGCTCAATTCCGGCGCGTCCACCTTCATGGCGGACTTCGAGGACGCGAACTGCCCCACGTGGAGAAACATGATCGACGGGCAGATCAATCTGCGCGACGCGGTACGGCGGACCATTACGTTCGATCAGGAAGGGAAGACGTATCGCCTGAAGGAGAAGACCGCAGTCCTGATCCCGCGGCCTCGGGGCTGGCATCTGGACGAGAAGCACTTGCTCGTGGACGGGAAGCCGGTTTCGGGAGCGATCTTCGACTTCGCCTTGTACTTCTTCCACAACGCGAGAGAGCTCCTCGCGCGGGGAACTGGACCCTACTTCTACCTGCCGAAGATGGAATCGCATCTCGAGGCGCGGCTCTGGAACGACATCTTCCTTCTCGCCCAGAACGAGCTTGGAGTGCCGCAAGGCTCGATCAAAGCCACCGCGCTCATTGAAACCGTGCTTGCCGCTTTCGAGATGGACGAGATCCTGTGGGAGCTGCGCGAGCACTCGGCGGGCCTCAACATCGGAAGATGGGACTACATCTTCTCGTGCATAAAAAAATTCCGGTCGAACCGTGATTTCTGTCTAGCGGATCGCGCGCAGGTGACGATGACCGCGCCCTTCATGCGCGCCTACGCGCTGCTCCTGGTCAAGGCCTGTCACCGCCGCGGCGCTCCTGCCATGGGGGGAATGGCGGCGCAGATTCCAATCAAGAACGATCCCAAGGCGAACGAGGCTGCGCTCGCGAAGGTACGCGAGGACAAGCTCCGCGAAGTCACGGACGGATGCGACGGCACCTGGGTCGCCCACCCCGGCCTGGTGCCGATCGCAAGAGAGGTCTTCGACGAGCACATGCCGCGTCCAAACCAGTACGACCGGCAACGCCCCGATGTATCCGTGAGCGCCAAGGACCTGCTTGCCTTCCTGCCCGAGGGGCCGATCACCGAGGCGGGCCTGCGCAACAACATCTCGGTCGGGATCCAGTACCTCGGCGCCTGGCTCGCCGGCAACGGCTGCGTGCCGGTCTTTAACCTGATGGAGGACGCCGCGACGGCGGAGATCTCGCGCTCCCAGATCTGGCAATGGATGCGCTCGCCAAAAGGGAAGCTTTCCGACGGGCGCAAGGTCACCAAGGAGTTGTTCAGCATCCTGCTTGGCGAGGAACTCCCCAAGGTGAGGACCTACCTGGGAGACGCCGCCTGGAAGTCCGGGAAGTACGAGGAGGGGGCGAAGCTCTTCGAAAAGATAACGACCGACGACCGGTACGTCGAGTTCCTTACGCTGCCCGCCTACGAGCTCATCGATTGACGGGCTATTGCCGCTCGATCGCGGCGATGATCCGATCGGGCGTGAGCGGGAGCTCGCGCCCCGTCACGAATTTTCCAGCGTGGCGCTAGTCGACGGTCGCACCCGAGAACTTCACCACCTTCGCCCATTTCTGAATGTCCTGCTCCATGAACTTCCGGAACTCGTCGGCGTTCATGCTCATCGGAACGGCTCCCTGCTTGGCCCAGGCCTCCTTGACGTCGGGCGAGGTAACAATCTTGCGGACGTCGGCGTTAAGCGCTTCGATGATCGGCTTCGGAGTTCCCGCGGGAGCCATCATTCCCAGCCAGATGACCGCGTCGTAGCCGGGAACACCCGCCTCGTTGAGGGTCGGCACGCTGGGTGTGATCGACGAGCGCGTCTTGCCCGATGTGGCGATGGCGCGCACCTTGCCGGCCTGCGCAAGGGGCGCCATCGTGGTGATCGCGTCGAACATCATCTGCACGTTCCCGGCCAGGACGCTGGTGCGTGCCTCGGCGCTTCCCTTGTGCGGCACGTGTACGACGTCGATTCCGGCCATCGCCTTGAATAGCTCGCCCGCCATATGGTAGGGCGTGCCCGGCCCGGACGACGCGTAGTTGAGCGCGCCCGGTTTGGACTTCGCCAAGGCAACAAGCTCCTTCAGGTTATTCGCCGGCACCGAGGGATGGACGACGAGAATCAGGTCGGAGTAATTGACGGGCGTGATGGGCGCGAGGTCGCGCAGCAGGACATAGGGCTTCTTCGTGATCAGGGACTCGTTGACGGTGTGGGTGTTCGACATCATGAGGAGGGTGTATCCGTCCGCTGCGGACTTCGCGACGGCGTCGGTGCCGATGATCGCGCCCGCCCCAGGGCGGTTCTCCACCACGAAAGGCTGCGCCAACGCCTTCTGCAGCCGGTCTCCGAGGAAGCGGCCGTAAATGTCCGCTGGTCCGCCCGCCGAGTACGGGACGATGATCCTCACCGGCTTTGTCGGATAGGCGGCCTGCCCCGTCGCGCCGGCTGCGGTGCCGAGACCGAGGGCGAGCACGACGAACTGGATTGGGATCTTCCGGAAAACCATGGCTTCTTCCTCCTGGTTGGTCGCGGATTATAGCGACTAAGGGTCGAGCTCGACTACGACCGGAGCGTGATCCGACGGCCGCTCCGCGCGGCGCGGCTCCACGTCGATGGCGCATCCGCGGCAGCGCGAAGCGAGTTCCGACCCGAGCAGGACGTGATCGATGCGCAGGCCGAGGTTGCGCCTGAATGCATTCATGCGGTAATCCCACCAGGTGAATGACTTCTCCCTCTGTGAGAACAGCCGGAAGGCGTCCTTCAAACCCAGCGCTAGAAGACTCCTGAAGGCTTCGCGTTCTGGCGCGCTGAAGAGCACTTGGCCCTCCCAGGCCTTAGGGTCGTAAACGTCCGCGTCCTCCGGAGCGACGTTGTAGTCCCCCAGTACCGCGATGCGCGTGCTTCTGCCGAGCTCCTGCCCGAGCCAGTCTCGGCACGCCGACAGCCACCTCAGCTTGTACTCGTACTTGTCGGTGCCGATAGCCTGTCCGTTGGGAACATATACGCAGACCACGCGGAGCGCCTGGGCGCCCTCTCCGGCGCTTGCCGCGATCAGGCGCTTCTGATCATCGCGGAAGGCGGGCATTCCGGTCGCGATGTCGCTCAGACCGAGGCGCGACAGGATCGCGACGCCGTTGTATGTCCTCTGCCCGGACCAGGCGCAGCGGTAGCCTGCCGCCTCGAAGTCGAGGACCGGAAACTTGTCGTCCTCGACCTTGGTTTCCTGCAGGCACACGATGTCGGGTCCGTAGCGCGCGAGCCATTCCAGCAGCTGAGGCAGCCTTACCTTCAGCGAGTTGACGTTCCACGACGCAAGCTTCATCGCGCTCGCAGGACGTTGCGGGCCTAGCGGGTTTCGC
Organism: Burkholderiales bacterium; assembly: GCA_035499735.1. GTDB lineage: Bacteria > Pseudomonadota > Gammaproteobacteria > Burkholderiales > SG8-39 > VBDM01. The sequence continues at coordinate 99,555 of DATJYC010000051.1, read as the reverse complement.
TGGAGGGTTGGCCGCCCGCAGGCTGTCGCGGAGAGGCCGGCTCGGCCTTGCGCAGCGCCTCGATCGGGATGCGCTGTCCTGCCTGCGGATAGCCCGCGGTGTCGAGCAGATTGTTGATCAGGCCTTCCTGGAAGCCGACCTGGTACTGGGAGCCGACGACGAGCAGGGGCAGCCGCAGGCTTCCCGATACCCGTCTCACTTCGTCCATCTCCGCTTGGCCGAGAACGCTGACTTCCCGGAAGGGCACGGCTCGCTTCACCAGCGACGCCCGCGCGTCGTCGCACGGGGAACCGCAATCGGGCTGCGTGTACAAGGTCACGGGATAGTTCTTGGCCGCCAACTGCGTGGCGTACGGGAGCTCGACCGAGCCGGCCGCCTGGTTCGAACGGAAATTCTTTCTCTGGACGGCCTTCGCTTGCGGAGGAGGCGGCGTCTGCGTGTAGTGTACGCGGCCCTGGTCGTCCGTCCACCGATACATCTGCGCGGCGCAATCGCCGCACGCTATCACGCAGGCGAGGGCGATAAGGTAGGCGCGCATGCGGGGGTCAGGCGATCATACCATTGTGACGCAGGAGCGCGTCGATGCTCGGGTCGCGGCCGCGGAAGGCCTTGAAGGACTCGATCGCGGGACGGCTGCCGCCAACGGCGAGGATCTCGTCGCGAAATCGAGCTCCGGTGTCGGGGTCGAAGATGCCCTTCTCCTCGAACAGGCTGTAGGCGTCCGCCGAGAGGACTTCGGCCCACTTGTAGCTGTAATAGCCCGCCGCGTACGAGCCCGAGAAGACATGCGCGAAATTGTTGAGGAAGCGGTTGTACTCCGGCGGAACCACGACCGCGATCTTCGCGCGAATCTCCTCGAGCACCTGCTGCGGCGTCCTGGCGCCGTCCGGGTCGTAGTCGTGGTGCAGGTGCATGTCGACCAGAGCGAATTCGATCTGCCGCACCGTCTGCATGCCGCTCTGAAAATTCCTCGCCGCGATCATCTTGTCGAAGAGCGATCGCGGTAGCGGCGCGCCGCTTTCCACGCGAGCGGTCATGCGCGAGAGCACACTCCACTCCCAGGAGAAGTTCTCCATGAACTGCGAAGGGAGCTCGACCGCGTCCCATTCGACCCCGCGTATGCCCGACACGCCCGGATCCTCGATCCGGGAAAGCAGGTGGTGCAGGCCGTGGCCGAATTCGTGGAACAGGGTCATTACCTCGTCGTGCGTGAGGAGCGAGGGCTTGCCGTCCACCGGGGCGGGAAAGTTGCAGACCAGATGGGCGACGGGCGGCAGAAGGCCAGAGGCGATCCGCTGCCGGGTGATCGCTTCGTCCATCCAGGCGCCCCCGCGCTTGCTTGCGCGCGAGTAGAGATCGAGGAAGAAGCGGCCGACCAGGGCGCCGCCGGTGTCCGTGATCCGGAAGACTTTCACGTCCGGATGCCAGGTCTCGGCCTCGTCGGCGGAGATCCTGATGCCGTAGAGGGTCTCGACCAGCCTGAACATGCCGTCCAGGACTGTCGGCTCGGGAAAGTACTGCTTCACGTCCTGATCGGAGAAGGCGTAGCGCTTGGCGCGCAGTTTCTCCGAGGCGAACGCGATATCCCAGGCCTTCAGGTCCGGCAGACCGAGCTCGGCACGCGCGAACTCCTTGAGCTCCGCGTAGTCGCGGCGCGCGTAGGGCAACGCTCTTGCCGCGAGGTCCTCGAGAAAGGCCAGCGCGGCCTCGGGAGACTGCGCCATTTTCGGAACCATGGAGAGCTGCGAGAACGACTGGTAGCCCAGAAGCCGCGCCTTTTCCTTCCGCAGACTGAGCTCTTGCGAAATGATGGAGGTGTTGTCGAGCTCCGGTGGGCCGAACTCGCTCGCCCGCGTGACGTGTGCGCGATATAGACGCTCCCGCAAGGGGCGGTTCTCCGCGTATTGCATCGCCGGGCCATAGGAAGGCGCGTGCAGGGTGAGCTTCCAGCCCGGCGTGCCCTCCTTGCGGGCGGCGTCCTCCGCCGCGCGCAGCACATCCTCCGGAATTCCGAGCAGGTCCTCCCTGCTGCTGATCCATTCCGAGAACGCATTGGTCGCATCGAGCAGGTTCTCCGAGAATTTCGCCTCCAGGGCCGCGAGCTGCTCCTGGATCTCGGCGAAACGTGGCTTTCTCTCGGGCGGCAGCTCCGCTCCTCCCAGGCGGTAGTCGCGGAGACTGTTCTCCACGACTTTCCGTCGCGCCTGCGACAGGCCCGTGAAATCGGGCGCCGCGCGCAGAGACTTGAATCTCTCGTAGAGCTCGAGGTTCTGAGCAAGTTCCGTGTGGTAACGCGTGACCTTGGGCAGGTTGGCGTTGTAGGCGTCGCGAATCGCGGCGCTGTCGTCCACCGCGTGCAGGTGGGCAACCGCGCCCCACGCGCGCCCGAGGCGTTCATTGGCGCTTTCCAGTGGCGCGGCGAAAGCGTCCCAGGAAACAGGCGCGCCCTGCGCGGTAAGAGCGGAGACGAGCGCGCGGTTCCGTGCAAGAAGCTCGTCGACCGCCGGAGCGACGTGCTCGGGACGGATCGCCCGATAGCGGGGCAGGCCCGAAAAATCGAGCAGGGGATTGTCGCTCATGCCCGCTGGGCCGCGAGCGCCCGCTCGGCGGAGGCTATCGTGTTTTCTAGGAGCATCGCAATCGTCATGGGGCCGACCCCCCCGGGAACAGGCGTGACCCGCGCGGCCGTGCCCTGCACGCTCCGGAAATCGACGTCGCCGGCGAGCTTTCCGTCGGCGAGCCGATTGATGCCGACGTCGATTACCGTCGCGCCGGGCTTGACCATCTCGCCCGTGATGAGGCTCGGCCTGCCCGCGGCGACGACCAGAATATCCGCCTCGCGGGTCATCGCGCCGAGATCGGGGGTTTTCGAATTGCAGATGGTGACCGTGGCGCCCTTTTGCAAGAGCAGCAGCGCCATGGGCTTGCCGACGATGTTGCTGCGGCCCACCACGACGGCGTGCCGGCTCTCGGGGTTGATTCCCTCGTGCTCCAGGAGTCGCATCACCCCGAGAGGTGTGCAGGGCACGAAGCGCGGATGCCCTATTGCGAGCAGTCCCACGTTCGTCGGGTGGAAGCCGTCGACGTCCTTTAGGGGGCTGATCGCCTCGAGCACCCCGTCGCTCGAGAGGCCCTGTGGGAGGGGCAGCTGCACAAGGATTCCGTGGATGCGGGGCTCGGCGTTGAGGATCCCGATTTGCCTCAGCAGGGTTGCCTCCGATGTGGTTGCGGGCAGCTGAAGGTCCTGCGAATAGATGCCGGCTTCGCTGCAGGCCGCGATCTTGTTGCGCACATAGACCCTGGAGGCCGAGTGATCGCCCACGCGGATCACGGCAAGTCCGGGCTTGACCCCGTCCGCGGCCAACGCGGTGGCACGCTCGAGAAGCCCGACGCGAAGGCCGCGCGCGATTGCGCTTCCGTCGATGATGCGGGTTTGCATGGGAACGATCGATGCGCCGGCGAGGTCAGCAATTATAATGGGCGCTCGCCGATTGATCCCGCGGTTGCGGCGGGGTAAGCTTCGAGCCGCGCCCCTCCCAGCCGCCAGCCCCTCCAGAGGAAACACCATGTCCGCGCTGCCAGAATTTCCGGCCGCAAACGATCCTGATTCTCTCGAGACTCAGGAGTGGCTCGATGCGCTCGAGGCTGTTCTGGAGCGCGAAGGCCCGGAGCGCGCGCACTACCTGCTCGAAAAGCTGGTCGACAAGGCACGGCGCTCGGGCGCCTACATCCCATTCTCCCTCAACACGGCCTACCTCAACACCATTCCGGTGCACATGGAGGAGCGCTCGCCCGGGGATCACGCGCTGGAAGAGCGCATCCGGTCGTTCTGCCGGTGGAACGCCATGGTGATGGTCGCTAAAGCGAACAAGTCGGACGACGAGCTGGGCGGCCACATCGCGAGTTTTGCGTCGGTCGGAACGCTCTTCGGTATCGGCTTCAACCACTTCTGGCACGCCCCGCACGAGGGCCATGGCGGGGACCTGATCTATTTCCAGGGGCACTCGTCGCCGGGAATCTACGCGCGCGCCTACCTCGAAGGCCGGCTGACCGAGGCGCAGATCCTGAGCTTCCGGCGCGAAGTGGACGGCGGCGGCATCTCGTCCTATCCGCATCCCTGGCTGATGCCCGATTTCTGGCAATTCCCCACCGTCTCGATGGGGCTTGGGCCCATCCAAGGCATCTACATGGCGAGGTTCCTCAAGTACCTGCATGCCCGTGGCCTGGCCGACACTGCCAACCGCAAGGTGTGGGTCTTCTGCGGCGACGGAGAGATGGACGAACCGGAATCTCTCGGCGCAATCGGCCTCGCCGCTCGCGAAAAGCTGGACAACCTGATCTTCGTGGTCAACTGCAATCTCCAGCGCCTCGACGGTCCCGTGCGAGGTAACGGCAAGATCATCCAGGAGCTGGAGGCCGACTTCCGCGGCGCGGGGTGGAACGTCATCAAGCTCATCTGGGGGTCGTACTGGGATCCCCTGTTCGCGCGCGATATTGAAGGGCGGCTGCTTCGCATCATGGAGGATACGGTCGACGGCGAGTACCAGAACTACAAGGCGAACGACGGCGCCTTCGTGCGCAAGAACTTCTTCGGGAAGGATCCGAAGGTACTGGAGATGGTCTCGCGCATGACCGACGAGGACATCTGGCGGCTGAACCGCGGGGGGCACGATCCCCACAAGATCTATGCGGCCTACGCCGTCGCGGTGAAGCACAAGAACCAGCCTACGGTGATTCTCGCCAAGACCATCAAGGGATACGGGCTCGGCAAGCAGGGGCAAGCGAAGAATCCCACGCACCAGCTCAAGAAGGTCGACATCGCGACGATTCGCGAGATGCGCGACCGCTTCAATGTGCCCATCCCGGACGACAGGCTCGAGGATCTGCCTCTCTATAAGCCCGCGGACAACGACCCGGTCATGGTGTATCTGCACGCGCGCAGGAAGGCGCTCGGCGGCTACCTGCCGCAGCGCCGGCGCAAGGCCCAAGGCCCTCCCGCCGTGCCGGCGCTTGAAACGTTCGAGCCTCTGCTGAAGGGGTCCGAGGGCCGCGAAATCTCGACGACCATGGCGTTCGTGCGCGTGCTCACGCTGCTCGTGCGCGACAAGAGCATCGGCAAGCATATCGTCCCCATCGTCCCCGACGAGGCGCGCACCTTCGGCATGGAAGGCATGTTCCGGCAGCTCGGCATCTATTCGTCCGAAGGCCAGAAGTACGAGCCGGTCGACCGCGACCAGGTGATGTACTACCGGGAAGACAAGGCGGGACAGATTCTCGAAGAAGGCATCAACGAGGCCGGAGCGTTTTCGTCATGGATCGCGGCGGCGACTTCGTACAGCCACTCCGATCTGGCGATGGTGCCCTTCTACATCTTCTATTCGATGTTCGGCATGCAGCGCGTGGGAGATCTCGTGTGGGCCGCGGGCGACCAGCGCGCGCGGGGTTTCCTCCTCGGCGCGACCGCCGGCCGTACCACCTTGAACGGCGAAGGACTTCAGCACGAAGACGGGCACAGCCACGTCCTCTCCTCGGTGGTTCCCAACTGCGTCTCCTACGATCCGACGTTCGGCTACGAGCTCGCGGTGATCATTCAGGACGGGCTGCGGCGCATGCTGGCCGGGCAGGAGGACGTGTTCTACTACATCACGGTGATGAACGAGAACTACGAGCATCCCCCGATGCCCGCGGGCGTGGAGCAGGCGATCCTCAAAGGCCTGTACCTCTTCCGCGAGGGCTCGAAGGGTAAGCCGCGGGTCCAGCTGCTGGGGTCGGGAACGATCTTGCGGGAAGTCATCGCTGCGGCGGATCTGCTGGAGAAAGACTGGTCCGTCTCTGCGGACATCTGGAGCGCGACCAGCATGACCGAACTGCGCCGTGAAGGACTCGCCATCGAGCGCTGGAACATGCTGCACCCGGAGGCGAAGCCTCGAGTCCCCTATGTGACCCAGTGCCTGGAGACCCGCGCCGGTCCGGTCGTCGCCGCGACCGACTACATCAAGGCTTATTCGGACCAGATCCGCCCGTATCTGCCGAAAGACCGCGTCTACAAGGTCCTCGGTACCGACGGGTACGGCCGTTCGGACTCGCGCGCGAAGCTACGCGGCTTCTTCGAGGTCGATCGCCACTACGTGACGGTCGCAGCGCTGGCCGCGCTTGCCGAGCGCGGCGAGGTCAAGCCGAAAATCGTGTCCGAGGCCATTGGCAAATACGGTCTCGACCCGGAAAAGCCGAACCCGGTGACGGTCTGACCGGGACGCAGCCCGGCGCGGGCTCGGTCCGCAGGCAAGCATGGCCACAACAAAAGAGATTTCCGTACCCGATATCGGCGACTTCAAGGATGTCGCCGTGATCGAGATCCTGGTCAAGCCCGGCGACCTGGTCCAGGCGGAGCAATCCCTCATCACGGTCGAGTCCGACAAGGCGACCATGGAGATTCCGTCGCCGTCGGCCGGCGTGGTGAAGCAGCTTCGTGTCAAGACGGGGGACAAGGTCTCGAAGGGAAGCCCGATATTGCTCCTCGACGCCTCGCCGGGGCCGGCCCAGCCGGGGAAGGCGGCCGAGCCTGTCGTGTCTGCGCCGGCCGTTGCACCGGTGCCGCCGCCTGCGAAGCCGGCTCCCGCCGCGCCGGTCGTGCCGATCAACCGGCCCGAGCCGGTGCCCCGCGAGTCCGCGCGCGCGGCGGAGGGCGTCTCGCATGCAAGTCCTTCGGTGCGCAAGTTCGCGCGCGAGCTCGGCGTCGATCTCGCGCGGGTCAAGGGATCGGGGCCGAAAGGTCGCATCACGCAGGCCGACGTGCAGGAATTCGTGAAGGGGGTGATGCGTGGAGCGCCTGCCGTGCCGGCGGCGGCCGCGAGGGCCGGCCTTGTTCTGGATCTGCCGGAATGGCCGCAAGTGGATTTCGCGAAGTTCGGTCCCGTGGAAGCCAAGCCGCTGTCGCGCATCAGGAAGCTCTCCGGCGGCTTCCTCCACCGCAACTGGGTGTCGATTCCCCACGTTACCCAGCACGACGAGGCCGATATCACGGAGCTCGAGGCTTTCCGCAAGGAAAACGCGCAGGTCGCCGAGAAGGGCGGCTTCAAGCTAACCATGCTGGCCTTTCTGGTGAAAGCATCGGTGAACGCGTTGAAGCAGTTCCCGGAGTTCAATTCCTCGCTCGATAAGGCCGGCGAAAACCTAGTGATCAAGAAGTACTACCACATAGGGGTTGCGGTCGACACACCGGATGGATTGGTCGTCCCCGTCATCAGGGATGCTGATCGCAAGGGCGTGTTCGACCTCGCAAAAGAGCTCGCCGAAATCTCGAAGGCCGCGCGCGAGAAGAAGCTCAAGCCGGACGCAATGCGGGGGGGCACGTTCAGCATCTCCAGCCTAGGCGGGATTGGAGGAACAGCGTTTACGCCCATCATCAACGCGCCCGAAGTCGCGATACTCGGCGTGGCGCGATCACAGATGCGCCCGGTCTACAGGGACGGTGCGTTCGTTCCACGCCTCATGCTGCCGCTGTCCCTCGCCTACGACCACCGCGTCATCGACGGTGCTGCTGGAGCGCGGTTCACCAGCTATCTCGCCTCGGTTCTCTCCGACATTCGCCGCACCCTATTGTGAGGCTGGCTTGGCGCAGCTTATCGAAGTGAAAGTGCCGGACATCGGCGATTTCAAGGACGTCGATGTGATCGAGGTGCTGGTCAAGCCGGGCGATCGGATCGCCAAGGAAGCCTCCCTCATCACGCTCGAATCCGACAAGGCCACGATGGAAATACCCTCGTCGGACGCAGGTGTGGTCAAGGAGTTGCGGGTCAAGGTGGGAGACAAGGTCTCCGCCGGCTCGGTGATTGTGATGCTGGAGACGGGGCCTGCCGCACCGCAGACGCCGCGACCGCCGGGCGTGCCCGAGGAGCGCAAGCCGGCGCCCGCGACTCCGTCGCCGCAGGCGGGCGCGGCGGACCTGCGCGCCGAAGTGGTGGTGCTCGGCTCGGGTCCCGGAGGCTACACAGCCGCATTTCGCGCTGCAGATCTTGGCAAGAGCGTAATCCTCGTGGAGCGGTATCCGAATCTGGGCGGGGTGTGCACCAACGTCGGCTGCATTCCCTCCAAGGCGCTGTTGCACGTCGCTCGCGTGGTCACCGAAGCCGAGGAGACCCTGGATGCCGGCGTCGCCTTCGGCAAACCTTCGATCGACGTGGCCAGGCTGAGAGCCTGGAAGGAAGACGTCGTCGGCAAGGGAACCAAAGGTATCGCCGGTCTGGCGAGGCAGCGCAAGGTGACCGTGGTGGAGGGAGTCGGCAAGTTCGATGGACCTGCGGTCCTTTCGGTGAAGGCGAAGAACGGCAAGACCACGAGGATAGGGTTCGACTACTGCATAGTCGCGGCGGGCTCCTCGGTTGCGCGCGTTCCCGGCTTTCCATACGAGAACCCGCGTCTCATGGATTCGACCGGGGCGCTCGAACTTCCTGACGTGCCCAAGCGGCTGCTCGTCATCGGCGGTGGGATCATCGGTCTGGAGATGGCCTGCGTTTACGATGCGCTGGGTTCGAAGGTCACGGTGGTGGAGCTCATGGATGGCCTTATCCCGGGCGCCGACCGCGATCTCATCCGGCCGCTGGAGAAGCGCATCCAGAAGCGCTACGAAGCTATCCTGCTGAAGACGAAAGTCGCGAAACTCGAGGCACAAGCCGCGGGTCTGCGGGCGACATTTGAAGGCGACGGAGCGCCCGCGCCCCAAACCTACGACCGCGTGCTGCTCGCGGTCGGCCGGCGACCCAACGGGCGCGAAGTCGGCGCAGAGGCAGCGGGCGTGAAGGTGAGCGAGCGGGGCTTCATCCCGGTCGACAGGCAATGTCGCACCAACGTGCCGCACATCTTCGCTATCGGCGACATCGTCGGTGAGCCGATGCTTGCGCACAAGGCGACTCACGAGGCCAAGGTCGCAGCGGAGGTAATCGCGGGGCACAAAGCCGCTTTCGACGCTCGCGCGATTCCCTCGGTGGCGTATACCGACCCGGAGGTAGCATGGATGGGCCTCACCGAGTTGGATGCGTCGCGGCTGGGTATCGCGTACCAGAAGGCGAGCTTCCCGTGGGCCGCCTCCGGGCGCGCGCGCTCGATCGGCAGGACGGAGGGCAGCACCAAGCTGCTCTTTGATCCCGCGTCCAAGCGCATCCTTGGAGCGGGGATGGTCGGTCCAAACGCCGGCGAGCTGATCGCGGAGATGGTGCTGGCGCTCGAAATGGGAAGCGACATGGAAGACATCGCGCTCACCGTTCACCCCCACCCGACGCTGTCCGAGACGCCCGGATTGGCCGCGGAGGTGGCGCTTGGAAGCATCACCGATCTCTACATGCCGCCGAAAAAGTGACACAGGACGAACTAAAGCAGGCGGTCGCCCGCGAGGCGATCAAGCACGTGGTCGAGGACTCGGTCGTCGGTGTGGGGACGGGATCGACGGCAAACTTCTTCATCGACGAGCTGGCCAGGATCAAGGGCCGGATCTCCGGGGCCGTGGCGAGTTCGGACCGATCCGCGGAAAGACTGAAAGGCCACGGGATCCGCCTGTTCGATCTGAACAGCGTTAACGAGCTGCCCGTCTATGTCGACGGCGCGGACGAGGTCACCGAGCATCTGGCTTTGATCAAGGGCGGGGGCGGCGCGCTCACCCGCGAGAAGATCGTGGCCGCGGTGGCCAGGAAATTCGTGTGTATCGCCGATGAATCCAAGCTCGTCCCGGTGCTCGGCAAGTTCCCTTTAGCTGTCGAGGTGATCCCGATGGCGCGGGCCTATGTCGCGCGCCAGATGGTCAGGCTGGGCGGCCAGCCTCAACTGCGCGAGGGTTTCACGACCGACAACGGGAACGTCGTGCTCGACGTAAGGGGCTTGTCCATTCTCAACCCGGTCGAGCTGGAGACTGCCATCAACAACATTGCGGGGGTCGTGACCAACGGACTGTTTGCCCGCCGCGGAGCAGATGTGCTGCTCCTCGGAACCAAGACGGGTGTGAGGACCGTCGCGAAGTAGCGCCGCTACTACTTGGGCGGCACGTATCCCGAAGCCACGTCGGCCCCGGAGCCGAAGAAATGCTTTTCCATCTGCTCCGCGAGGTATTTGCGGGCACGGGAGTCGGCGAGGTTCAGCCGGTTCTCGTTGATCAGCATGGTCTGGTGCTTGAGCCAGCCCTGCCAGGCTTCTTTCGACACGTTCTCCCAGATGCGCTTGCCCAGCTCGCCGGGATAGGGCGGCAGGTCGAGCCCCTCGGCCTCACGCCCCAGCTTGACGCACTTCACCATCCTCGCCATCGCCGCTCCTTCGCGTACGCTTGCATTCTATAGCGACTTCACCAGGACTTTCGAGCGCCGCTGGTAGTTGTACAGGTCCTTCTTTTCCTTGGGAAGCTTCTCGACGGAGGATTCGGCGAAACCACGCTCGATGAACCAGTGTGTGGCGCGGGTCGTCAGCACGAAAAGCCTCTTCAGCTTGCGGGCACGGGCCTGGACCTCGATGTGCCGAACCAGCCGCTCTCCATAGCCGGCGTCGCGGGAATCGGCCCTGACCGCGAGACACGCGAGCTCACCCGCGCGTGCGCTCGCGAAGGGATACAACGCGGCGCAGCCAACGATCACGCCGTCGTGCTCGATCACTGAGAACCGCGTGATCTCGCGCTCGAGCAATTCGCGCCCGCGCCTCACCAGCGTACCGTCCTCCTCGAGAGGCTCGATCAGCTTGAGTATGCCGCCGGCGTCGTCGATTGCGGCGGCGCGCAGCTTCACTACCTTGTCGGCGGTGATCATGGTCCCCGAGCCATCGTGCGTGAAAAGCTCGACCAGCAGGGCTCCCGGGACCTTCCGGCTGATCACGTGGGCGCGCTGGACCCCGCCGCGCACAGCCTCGACAGCGTGGGCGAGGTAGAGGCGCGTGTCGTCCGTGAGCCGGTTGCTGCGCCCGAGCAGATCGGCCGCCTCCTGCGCCGTGAGTTCTGGCAGGAGCTCGCCCTCTTTATCCTCGACCGGCGCATCCGAGAGGAATACGAGCTTCTCCGCGCGAAGCGCCGAGGCCGTAGCCACCGCCACGTCTTCCATGGCGAGGTTGAAAACCTCGCCGGTGGGCGAATACCCCACCGGCGAGACGATTGCGATGTTTCCGGCGTCCAGGCAGCCGACGATCGCCTGCGAGTCCACCTTGCGCACCGAGCCTGTGTACTGGAAATCGATCCCGTCGTGCACGCCCATCGGCTGAGCCGTGATGAAGTTGCCGGAGACCGTGTTGATCGCGGCGCCAGCCATCGGCGAATTCGGCAGGCCGAGCGACAGCAGCGCGTCGATCTCTACCCGCAGTAGTCCCACTGCCTCCTTGACGCATTCCAGCGCGACCGGGTCGGTGATGCGCAGGCCCCTGGCATAGCGAGAGGTGGCTTTGCGTTGCTTCAGCTGAGCCTCGATCTGCGGTCGCGAGCCGTGCACCATGACGACGCGGATTCCTGTGCTGTGCAGCAGGTTGATGTCGTGCGCAAGCTCGAGGAAGCGGCGCTCCGCGAACACTTCTCCCCCGAAGGCGAGAACAAAGGTCTTTCCGCGGAAGGCGTGGAAATACGGCGCCACGGAGCGAAACCAACTCACGAAGTGCGGGTCGGGGGTGGGCATGCCCAGCCTTGTCGAAAAGAAGCGATTCTAGCAATCGCCCCAGAGAGTTTGCATCGCGGCAATCGCGGCAAGCGGGGCCGTTTCCGTGCGAAGCACGCGCGGCCCGAACCGGAGAGGGACATAGCCCGCGCGTTCCGCGTGCGCGCGCTCCCTGTCGGTAAGCCCTCCCTCGGGACCGACGAGGAGCGCCACTTTCTGCGCGCGGGGAAGCTGCCTCAGGGTCTGGCCGGCCTCGGGAGCGAGGAGCAGCCGCTGGCCCCCCGGGTCATGGGCATCGAGAAACGCCTCAATGTCGGTAATGCTGGCGACCTCGGGCACTTGGTTGCGCCCGCATTGCTCGCAAGCGGCGATCACGACATTGCGCCAGTGGGCCAAGCGCCTTGCGGCGCGATCGCCCGACAGCTTGACCACCGAGCGCTCGCTGGCAATCGGGATGATCCTCGAGACGCCCAGCTCGGTGGACTTCTGCAAAGTCGTGTCCATGCGGTCGCCGCTGGATATGCATTGTGCCAGGGCAACGGAGAGGGGTGATTCGCGCACTGGCGAGCGGCCCGTCAGAACGCGGGCCCAGGCTTGCCCCGCAGAGACGCGCGCGAGCTCGGCGGTGAATTCCCCGCCCTGTCCGTTGAAAAGAATGATCGAGTCGCCGCGGCGAAGACGCAGAACGGAGACGTGGTGCGCCGCCCGATCCGGGAGTCGGATTTCGACACCGAGGGTGAGATCTACCGGGGTAAAGAGACGCGGCGCGGCGCGAGACGCGGAGTTTTTCATGCTACGATTTCAAGCATATCCGACGTGTTCGAGTTCGCCTAGTGAGCGCGACTTCCACCGGCGCGAGTTCCGGCTCACGCGCACCCGATTTCAATCTTCCGGGAACTGACGGCAGGCGCCACACTCGCGCGTCCTGCCAGGGGCCCAAAGGCCTGCTGGTCATGTTCATCTGCAACCACTGCCCGTATGTCAAAGCGGTACGCGAGCGCATCGTTCGGGATTGCACGGAGCTCGCGAGCCACGGCATTGGGTCGGTCGCGATCATGTCGAACGATCCCGACGACTATCCAGAAGACTCCTTCGAGAATATGAAGCGAATTGCGAGTCAGTTCCGCTATCCCTTCCCTTACGTCTTCGACGAGACTCAGGAGGTTGCGAAAGCCTACGGAGCGGTGTGCACGCCCGACTTCTTCGGCTACAACGCCGCCATGGAACTTCAGTATCGCGGGCGCCTCGACGCTTCAGGGCGCGAGTCGGTACCGGGCGCGCGGCGCGAGTTGTTCGACGCAATGGTCCGGATCGCCCGCACTGGACACGGACCGGTCGACCAGGTCGCTTCCATCGGCTGCTCTATCAAGTGGAAGAGAAGTCAATAGCAATAACCCCATGATTCTGCTCGTACTCTGGCGCTTTTCGGCCTTGCGCTGCTATAATCGCCCCGCATAAGAAGATACTCTAGGGGAGAGCGGCTCACGGCAGGAGCGCTGGTCGCAACCCACCGCGTCTCGGTGGCGAAGGGTGACGACATCGAGCTGCCTCTCTCGCCCGATCAGGGCCTGATCCAAGTCTTGCACTGCTCGAGCGTTCCCGGATGATCTGGAAAGGAAGCAAGAAAAATGAAGCTTTGTCGTTACGGCAGGAACGGATTCGAGAAACCGGGCGTCATCGACGCACAGGGTCAGTTGCGCGACTTTTCCGGTGTGATCTCCAATATCGACCAGGAAACGATTTCCCCCAAGGGCCTTGCGCGGCTGCGCAAGATCCGTCCCGAGTCCCTTCCGCTGGTGAGAGGCAACCCGCGGTTCGGCGTTCCCTATACCGGCATCTCCAAGTTCGTCGCCATCGGATTGAACTACGTCGACCACGCCCACGAGGCGGGACTGCAGATACCCGCAGAGCCCGTGGTATTCATGAAGGCGACAACCTGCATCAGCGGCCCGAACGACGACATTCAGCAGCCCCGGAATTCCACAAAGCTGGACTACGAAGTCGAGATCGCCATTGTCATCGGGACGCGGGCCAAGTATGTTCCCGAAGACAAGGCGCTGGATTACGTCGCGGGCTACACGATCGTGAACGACGTCTCGGAGCGGGCTTTTCAGTTGCAGTCTTCGCAATGGGACAAGGGGAAAGGCGCTGACACCTTCGGGCCCATTGGTCCGTGGCTCGTGACCACCGACGAGATCATGAACCCTCAGACGTTGGACGTTTGGCTCGACGTAAACGGCGAGCGCAGACAGTCTTCCAACACGCGGAACATGATCTTCTCCTGCGCAAAGCTCGTTTCTTACGTGAGCAATTACATGACTCTCCTGCCTGGCGACATCATTACAACGGGCACGCCCGCGGGCGTTGCCCTGGGCATGAAGCCCATTCAGGCATGGCTGAAGCCGGGCGATGTGGTGACGCTGGGCATCAAGGGCCTGGGCGAGCAGAGGCAGAAAGTGATTTCCTACACAGGGAAATAGAAGCTCCCCTTGCCGCTCGCGCGCGGCTTGGTATTTTAAGAGGGAGAACTCGGCTGTCCTCGTAGAGTCAAAAAAGGCGAATCCAGAAGGAAGCTGCTCCGCTGGTTTCGTTGGAGACGGGCATGAAAGTGATCGTTCTCGGCGCCGGTGTCATCGGCACCACCAGTGCCTGGTATCTGGCGCGCGCCGGTCACAACGTAACGGTCGTCGACCGGCAGCCCGAAGCAGCCCTTGAGACGAGCTTCGCCAACGGCGGCCAGATCTCCGTCAGCCACTCCGAGCCCTGGGCGAATCCCACGGCGCCCGTGAAGATCCTGCGATGGCTCGGGCGCGAAGACGCGCCGCTTCTATTCCGTCCTCGTGCCGAGCTCGGCGAGTGGCTGTGGGGACTGCGCTTCCTGCGGGAATGCTTGCCCGGCCGCGCACGAAGCAATACCGAGGAGGCGTTCGCCCTGGCCCTGTACAGCCGGGAACAGCTCGGCCAGCTGCGACGCGACACAGGCATCAGCTACGAAGCGAGGACCTCCGGCATCCTGCATTTGTACGAGGAGCGGCGTGAGTTCGAACATGCGTCCCGGCAGGTAGGCTCCCTCAAGCGGCGGGGACTCGAACTGGAGATCAAGACGCCTGGTGAATGCGTCCAGATGGAGCCTGCCCTGCGCGACTCAAGGGTCGGTGTTGTCGGGGGCGTTTTTGCAGGTTCTGACGAAAGCGGCGACGCCCAGCTCTTCACGAAGAATCTTTCCGATCTATGCCGCGCGCAGGGAGTCGAGTTCCGCTTCAACGTCAGCGTCAGGGCCTTGGAGGCTGGCCGCGGGCCTATCGAGCGGGCCGTGATCGATGACGAAGCTGGCATAGAGGAATCCCTGCGCGCGGACGCCTATGTCATAGCGCTGGGGAGCTACAGCCCTCTTCTCCTCGCGCCTCTTGGGATATCGATTCCCGTATACCCGGTCAAGGGCTACTCCATCACCCTGCCCCTCGATCCAGACAGCGTGGCGCCCCAGATCAGCGTGACCGATCACGCACGAAAAATCGTCATCTCCCGGCTTGGCAATCGCCTGCGCGTGGCAGGCACGGCTGAATTGAACGGCTACGACACCGAGGTGAACGTGGCCCGTTGCGACGCGCTGGTCAAGCGCTGCTTCGAGTGGTTTCCAAAGGCGGGACGGGCGGAAGGGGCTCAGTTCTGGACGGGCTTGCGCCCGGCGACGCCGAGCAATCTGCCGCTGATCGGAAGGTCAAAGTATCCGAACCTGTTCCTCAATACCGGTCACGGCACGCTGGGATGGACCCTCGCCTGCGGGTCGGGGCGCGCCCTTGCCGACATCGTCAGCGGACGCAGGCCTGAACCCGAGTTCGGCTTCCTCGAACCCCAGGACGCAAGAAAAAGGGCGACCTCCTCGGTCGCCCCCCGTCCGACAGGCTAACGGACTATTTCGCGCCGGCTGCGGCCCTCTTCCTCGCTGTTACCAGCCGGGGCTTAGGTACGGCCTCGACGGTCAGTTCGCGCACGAAGTTTGGCAGCGCAAACAGAGCCTGATGAATCCCACCGTTGTAGTATTGCAGATGAGACAGGCTGCGGTTGCCGATCCGGATATCGATCTCACCTGGGCTCACCGAAGCGACGTCGGTCGAGTCCGAGCACGCGCACATCGACCACAGGCAGCCGTACAGAGGTATGAACATGGTGTACGGCCGAGCGACCTTGAACATCTTCGCGAGGCGGGCATAGAGCAGTTTCACGCGCTCGGGCCTCGACCAGGGCGAACCCATGTGCAGCGTCAGGATGCCCCCGGGCGCGAGTGCCCGCTTGCAATCGCGGAAGAAGGACTCCTCATACAGAGCCGTAGCAGGACCTATCGGGTCGGGCAGGTCCAATGCGATGTGGTCGAACTTCTCCTTGGTCTCGGCCAAGTACTTCAAGCCGTCCTCGATGAGTAGCTTCAGCTTGGAATTGTCGAACACGCCGCGGTGTACGGCGGCAAAGTGTTCCTTGGCGACCTCGACCACCTTTCCGTCCAGTTCGACCATCACGACCTGCTCGACCGACGGGTGCTTCAGCGCCTCTTCTGCAGCTCCTCCGTCGCCCCCGCCGATGATCAGCAGGCGCTTAGGCGCCGGGTGGGCCGTGAGCGCCGGGTGCATCAGCGTCTCGTGGTATACGAACTCCTCGCGCTCCGAGGTCATGAAGCAGCCATCCAAACGGAACAGCTTGCCGAACTGCGGCGTCTCGTGGATCTCCAGGTCCTGAAAGTGCGTTTTCGAGGACTCGATGAGCTTGCTGGAGCGCAGAAAGAAACCGTAGTCCCCGTTGAGCCACTCGTTCATCAGGCGCTTGTCGCGCGGCACGTCGTGCTGCACGTGCTCCTCAGGACGATAGACATCCATCAGGTCGGCGACGACCTGACGCGCCTTGCCGCTGTTGTCCTGGGTGTAATTGCAGACGTAAACGTCGAGGGTGACGCTTTGGAGCTCCGGCCAGGTGTGAATGGCAAGATGCGATTCCGCCAGGACCACCGTGCCTGTGACTCCGCCACCGTCGAACTCGTGGAACAGGTCGCCGAGTATCGTAAGACCGGCCCTGTTGATGGAGTCGTGACAAAAACGACGCAGCTCGGCTGCGTCAGTCAAGTACCGTGCATCCCCCCCGCAACGGTACAGATTGGCAACTATGTGTAATCCGTCCAATTTGCATAAATCCCCACGAGCGTTGACGAATGAGATGCAAGAATCATGTTACGCGCATCTCCCCTATTGCCGCGTCGATCAGTCTGCGAGCGATGCTGATTCTAGCAGGCAAACGCGGCAAATTTTCAAGATTTTCTACGTCGAACCAGCGAGCGTCCTGGATTTCGACGCCGTCGATTCGGATCTCTCCGCTGTCGTAGTCGGCGAAGAAGGCGATCATGAGCGAATGCGGGAACGGCCAGGGCTGGCTGGCGAAGTAGCGCACGTTGCACACGCGAATCCCGACCTCTTCATGCACCTCTCTCTCCAGGCACTGCTCCAGCGTCTCACCCGGCTCGACGAAACCGGCCAAGGCGCTGTAGACGCCTTTGGCGAACCTCGGCGAGCGCGCCAAGAGCAACTCCGGCCCCCGCCGCACCAGCGCCATCACGGCCGGGGCGAGCCTTGGGTACGCCACCAGCCCGCACGCCGGACACACCCGGCTGCGCTCGTTGCTGCGCGCCACCGTCGCCGCCCCACACGCCCCGCAGTACTGGTGCGTGCGATCCCAATCCACGATCTGAAGCGCACGACCTGCCAGCGCGAATTGTGCGTCGTCCAAGGCGCCGAACAGTCCACGCAAGCCCTGCCATACCCATCCCTGTGGCGCCGCCACGCTCGGCGGCAACTCGGCGCTATAGCAATGCTCCTGGCCGAGAACCCCAAGGTATTGTATTCGCTGGGGCATGATACCCAAACTGTTGGGGTGCGCGCAATGGGGCAGTGCGACTTCGGGGGGGGCCGTCACCAACAGCTCGGCGCCGCGGAAGACGAACCACAGCGCCCGCCCGGGGGATTCGGCGGGGGGCTGGATGGCCGGCGCATAGCCTGCCGGTCGCTCGAAGGGCAGGCTCATAAAGGGCTCGCGCCAGAGCCCGGCGAGTCAGGCGCGACGCAATCGCCGGATCAAGCTGGAGGTGTCCCAGCGCCCCCCGCCCATCTTGGAGATCTCGTCGTAATAGCCGGCAACCATCTGTGTGACGGGCAGGGGGGCGCCGTTCTGGCGGGCGGTTTCGGCGCAGATACGCAAGTCCTTTCTCATCCAGTCGACGGCGAAACCGAAGTCGAACTTGTCGTCAACCATGGTCTTGCCTCGGTTTTCCATCTGCCAGGACTGCGCGGCGCCCTTGGAGATCACGTCGAGCACCAGCTTCGCGTCTAGATCTGCCTTGAGGGCGAAATTCAGGCCCTCTGAAAGACCCTGGACGAGTCCTGCGATACAGATCTGGTTGACCATCTTCGTGAGCTGCCCCGCGCCCGAGGGGCCGAGCAGGGTGACGGCCTTGGCAAAGTGTGCCATCGCGGGCTTGGCTCGCTCGAAGGCAGCCGGGTCGCCTCCGACCATGACGGTAAGCTGCCCGTTCTCGGCGCCGGCCTGCCCTCCCGAGACGGGCGCGTCGAGGAACTCGAAGCCACGCTTTTTCGCCTCACCGGCGAGCTCCCTCGCAACTTTCGCCGAGGCGGTAGTGTGGTCGACGAAGATCGTGCCCTTGGCCATCTTGTGGAAGGCTCCGTTCGGCCCAAGCGTCACCTCACGCAGATCCGGGTCGTCGCCCACGCAGGAAAAGACGATCTCCGATCCCTCGGCCGCCTTGGCCGGCGTATCCGCTAAGCGCCCCTTGTGCTTCGCCACCCACGCCTCGGCCTTGGCGCGACTGCGGTTGTACACGGTCACTTCGTGCCCGCCGCGTGCCACGAGATGGCCGGCCATGGGGAAACCCATCACGCCGAGCCCGATGAATGCAAGTTTGCTCACTGCGCCTCCGTTACGGGTATTTCTCGCCAAGGAAGCGAGATTCGCCGATAATTATAAGGTTTCGACTCACCTTCTCGGTCCCTTCCACGTAATGAGTCAGGACTTGACCAACGCGATTCGTGCGTTGGCCATGGACGCCGTTCAGGCGGCGAATTCGGGCCATCCGGGCATGCCCATGGGAATGGCCGAGATCGCCCTGGCACTCTGGGGCCGGCACCTGCGACACAACCCGGCAAACCCGAGGTGGGCTGACCGAGACCGTTTCGTGCTCTCCAACGGGCACGGCTCCATGCTGCTCTACGCGCTTCTGCACCTCACGGGCTACGAGCTGCCGATGGACGAGATCAAGCGCTTCCGACAGCTGCATTCGAAGACGCCCGGTCACCCAGAATTCGGGCTCACTCCCGGTGTTGAAACCACCACTGGTCCCCTGGGACAGGGCTTGGCGAACGCGGTCGGCATGGCGATCGCCGAGCGCCTGCTAGCTGCGGAGTTCAACCGCCCCGGGTTCGAACTCGTCGATCACCACACCTACGTTTCGGTCGGCGACGGCTGCCTGATGGAGGGAATCTCGCATGAAGCCTGCTCGCTCGCCGGGACCCTTGCACTGGGAAAGCTCGTCGCCCTCTACGACGACAACCACATCTCCATCGATGGCGAGGTCAAGGGCTGGTTCAGGGACGATACGCCGAAGCGATTCGAGGCCTATGGCTGGCACGTCATCGCCAATGTCGACGGTCACGACGTCGACGCCGTCGACCGGGCCATCCGCGCGGCCAAGGCAGTGACGGACAGGCCGAGCCTGATCTGCTGCCAGACCGTCATCGGCAAGGGCTCTCCCAAGCGCGCGGGGACCGCGAAGGCCCACGGCGAGGCGCTCGGCGCGGACGAGGTCGCTGCGACGCGCGCGGCGATCGGCTGGCACTACCCCCCGTTCGAGATCCCGCAACGCGTCTACGAGGCGTGGGATGCCCGCAGCAAGGGGGCGGGTCTCGAGCGCGCCTGGAACGAAAAGCTCGCCGCCTACGAGAAGGCGCACCCTGCTGGCGCGCGCGAATTCAGGCGCCGCATGGCGGGCGAGCTGCCGGACAACTGGAGCGTGCATTGCCGAGCCCTGCTCGACAAGATCGCCGGCCGGGACGAGTCGATCGCGACCCGGAAGGCGTCGCAGAACGCAATTGAGGGGCTAGCGCAGGTCCTGCCCGAGCTGGTCGGCGGGTCGGCCGACCTCACCGGCTCCAATTTGACCCAATGGTCGGGGTGCAAGACGGTAGGCCGCGAAGGAGCGGGGAACTACGTCTTTTACGGCGTGCGCGAGTTTGGGATGAGCGCGGTGTTGAACGGGATCGCGCTTCACGGCGGGCTGATTCCCTTCGGCGGCACCTTTCTGACGTTCTCGGACTACTCGAGGAATGCACTGCGCATGGCGGCGCTCATGAAGGTCCGCTCGATTTTCGTGTTTACCCACGACTCGATCGGCCTGGGGGAGGACGGACCCACGCACCAGTCGATCGAGCACGCGGCGGCGCTGCGCGCCATCCCCGGGATGGACGTGTGGCGGCCCTGCGATGCGGTCGAGTCCACGGCTGCGTGGATCGCGGCGATCGAACGCAGGGATGGACCGAGCTCGCTGCTGTTCACCCGGCAGAGCGTGCCCTTCCAGGTGCGCGACCCCCACACCATCGCTGCCATCCGCCGCGGCGGCTACATCCTGTCAGACGCGCAAGACCCCAAGGCGATCATCGTCGCTACCGGTTCGGAGATACAGCTCGCCATGGGGGCAAGGCAGAAGCTCGCCGAGGAGGGCATCGCGGTACGCGTCGTCTCCATGCCCTGCACGTCGGTCTTCGACAGGCAGCCGCCGATGTACCGGGATGTGGTGCTGATCCCGACCGTGCGCAAGGTCGCGGTCGAGGCCGGCGTCACAGACTTCTGGCGCAAGTACGTGGGCCTCGAGGGTGCGGTGGTCGGCATCGACCGCTATGGCGAATCCGCGCCGGGGGCGAAGCTGTTCGAGCATTTTGGTTTTACGGTCGAAAACGTCGTGAACGCCGTGAAGAGCGTTCTCAAATAAGCGAAGGAGCACTGCATGAGCATTCGAGTCGCCATCAACGGCTACGGCCGCATCGGCCGGAACATACTGCGTGCCCACTACGAGGGCGGGAAGCGACACGACCTCCAGTTCGTCGCTATCAACGACCTGGGCAGCGCGGAGACCAACGCGCACCTCACGCGATACGACACGGTGCACGGCAAATTTCCCGGGACGGTCGCCGTGGCGGGCGACGCCATGGTCGTAAGCGGCGACCGCATCCAGGTGTGTGCAAAGCGCAATCCGGGCGAGCTGCCGTGGAGGGATCTCAAGGTGGATGTGGTCCTCGAATGCACCGGTCTGTTCACGAGCAAGGAGAAGGCGTCGGCGCACCTCGCGGCAGGGGCGAAGAAGGTGATCATCTCCGCGCCGGGCGGGAAGGACGTGGACGCGACCGTCGTCTACGGCGTGAACCACAACACGCTGAAGGCGTCGCACGCCGTCATCTCGAACGCTTCGTGCACCACCAACTGCCTAGCCCCGCTCGTGAAGGCGCTCGACGACCGCATCGGGGTGGTGAGCGGGCTTATGACTACCGTGCACAGCTATACCAACGACCAGGTCCTGACCGACGTCTATCACGAGGACCTGCGCCGGGCGCGCTCGGCGAGCATGAACATGATTCCCACCAAGACCGGAGCGGCGGCGGCAGTGGGCCTGGTGCTTCCGCACCTGAACGGCAAGCTCGAC
Source organism: Burkholderiales bacterium (assembly GCA_035499735.1). Classification (GTDB taxonomy): domain Bacteria; phylum Pseudomonadota; class Gammaproteobacteria; order Burkholderiales; family SG8-39; genus VBDM01. The sequence goes on along the minus strand of DATJYC010000051.1, from coordinate 78,198 downwards.
GGCTTCTCGATCCGGGTGCCGACCATCAACGTGTCGCTCGTCGATCTCTCGTTCGTCTCCAAGCGCGCGACGACCGTCGACGAGGTCAACAACGCGGCGAAGCAGGCCTCCGAGACCGATCTGAGGGGCATCCTCGAATACACCAAGGAGCCCCTCGTGTCGAGCGATTTCAACCACAACTCCGCCTCGTCGGTGTTCGACGCGACGATCACCAAGGTGTCCGGAGGCACGCTGGTGAAGGTCTTTGCCTGGTACGACAACGAGTGGGGATTCAGTAACCGCATGCTCGACGTGACCGTCGCGTTGATGGGCGCCAAGTAGCATGCCGGTGCTGAAAATGTCCGGGCTGGACCTGCGCGGCAAGCGGGTGTTCATGCGTGTGGATTTCAACGTCCCGATCCAGAGCGGCAAGCTCACGGACGACACGCGCATCCGCGCCTCGCTGCCGGGCATCAAGGACGCCTTGTCCCGTGGCGCCCGTCTGCTCCTTGCGTCGCATCTTGGGCGCCCGATCGAAGGCGAATTCGACGAAAAGGAGTCGCTCGCGCCTGTGGCGAGGCATCTGTCGTCTCTCCTCGGCACGGACGTGCCCTTGAAGCGCGACTGGCTAAGCGGGGTCGCTGTGGAACCCGGCCACGCCGCCCTGCTCGAGAATTGCCGCTTCAACAAGGGGGAGAAGAAGGACGACGACGTCTTGTCCAAGAAGATCGCTGCCCTGTGCGACATATATGTCAACGACGCCTTCGGCGCGGCCCACCGAGCGGAAGCCACGACTCACGGGGTCGCGAAGTTCGCCCCCGTGGCATGCGCGGGCCCACTCATGGTGGCCGAGATAGAGGCCCTCTCGAAGGCGCTCGAGCGCCCGGCGCGTCCCCTGGTGGCGATCGTGGCTGGCTCCAAGGTCTCCACCAAACTGACAGTGCTAGCCGCCTTGTCGGAGAAGGTCGACCGCCTCATCCCGGGCGGCGGCATTGCCAACACCTTCATGCTCGCCGCCGGGATCGAGGTAGGCAAGTCGCTGGTGGAGCCGGAACTCGTCGGTGAAGCCAGGCGCATCTCGGGCAAGCTGCGCGCCAAGGGTGGCGAAGTTCCCCTCCCGACCGACGTGGTTTGTGCCAAGGCCATAGGCGCAACGGCAAAGGCGGAGACCAAGCCGATTGAGGAGATCGCCGCGGATGACATGATCCTGGACATCGGCCCGAGGACCGCTGCGGCCTTTGCGAGATCGCTCGCGGGCGCCGGGACGATCGTGTGGAACGGGCCGGTCGGGGTGTTCGAGTTCGAGCAGTTCGCCCAAGGGACACGGGCGATCGCCTTGGCGATCGCCGCTTCGAAGGCGTTCTCGCTTGCTGGTGGCGGGGAGACGCTGGCCGCGATCGCCAAGTACGGCGTCGCAGACCGGATTTCCTACGTGTCTACCGGAGGCGGCGCTTTTCTCGAGTTTCTAGAAGGAAAGAAGCTCCCCGCGATCCAGATTCTCGAAGAGCGCGCCGCGGCCTAGGATCGCGCAACTTGCCCTACTTGGCTGGCTTGGGATCGATCCCGGCGGCGCGCCCAAGCTCGCGGTGCACCCGCGCGACGCGCTCGACCTCGCCCTTGGCGGCGAAGCGCTCGTAGAAACCTTCTACGCGGAAGGCCTTCATTTGCTCCTGCCACGGTGCCAACCGGTCTTCCCAACGCTTCAGCCGGCCTTCTGCCGGATCGCCGTCCTCGCGCGCGAGGTCAGCGCAGACGCGGATCATCGCCTTGAGGGTCACGGGCTTGGTAACCATGTAGTTGCCGTGGCCCCAGGCCTCGCCCCAGACCCGCTCGGCCGCCTTGAGGAAGTCGCGCACCATGCCGTAATAGCGGGGCACCTCCTTGCTGCTGCCGCCGGCGACCTGGATGCGGCGCCAGTCGCGGTTCACCCAGCGGTGCAATTCGTTGAAAAGCTCCGCCTGGAGGATCCACTTGTCCTGCTGGCTGCGGCCGCCGAGCCGGTTGATCCGATACCGAAGGGGACTGTCGCCTTCGCTGTACAGGTTGCCGACGAGGCGCGCGGCGAATTTGCGGTGCGGTTCTGCCCAAGAGACACGTTCGTACAGGTCCACGAGGTGGCTCTTGTTGATGCGCGTGGGAGTGGAGTTGATGATCACGAACATCTCGGTGGCGAAGTCTTCACTGCGTCCGTCGAAGATCACGCAGGGAACGTTGATCGTCTTGGCGTCGTCGGGGCGCTCCTCGAGGTAGAACCGCAGGGCCGCGAGCCGGTGCTGGCCGTCTATAATCAGGAACTTTGCCTGGGGCTCGGCGAGTTGTCCGACGCCGTCCTGGCCGCCGAGAGGCTGGAAGCGCAGCTTCTCCGGGGTGAACAGCAGCACCGTTCCGGGGATGGGGGGCTGGGTGATCGCCGTTTCGTAGAAATTCTTCAGCTGGCGCACCTTGGCGCGCGACAGCGTTCTCTGAAAGGCCCGGTCGGTCCGCTCGATCTTGGCTATGAACTGCGCAATATCGTCATCCTGGGAGATACGAGCGGGGGCGATTTCCTCGCCTTCGCCGTAGAAGCGGCTGATGAAGCGGACCTTGGCGAGCAGCTCGGGGGCGCGCACGCTGCCAAAGTAGAAAATCCCGTCCTTCTGGCGAATCTGGGTGGCAAGCACGTAAGTTCTCCCATACCGTTTCAGGCCGGGGTTGGACCCTTTTGTGTCCCATGGCCCAAGGCCGCCGCCTCGAGATTCCGCCCCCCGATCGGGGCCCTGGCGGCGGCGCAGACCGGAAATATAGCCGAAAGTAGGGCCCGAATGCCAAAATTCAGTGGAGCCGTTTCCTCGGAGGATTGATGAGCAGAAGCACCAAGATCGTCGCCACGCTAGGGCCGGCGTCGAGCGATCCGCAAACGCTCGAGCGCATGTTCCTCGCGGGAGTGGACATCGTGCGCTTGAATTTCTCGCATGGCACGGCTGCGGACCACGAGCGACGCGCGGAGATGGTGCGCGAGACCTGTCGGACGACCGGGCGCACGGTCGGAATCATGGCTGACCTGCAGGGCCCCAAGATCCGCATCGGAAAGTTCAAGGAGGGCAGGGTCACTCTCAACCCCGGCGATCCGTTCGTGCTCGACGCCGAGTGCGAGCTGGGCGGGGATGGTCGAGTCGGGCTCGACTACAAGGAGCTGCCGCGCGACGTCCGCCCGGGCGACGTGCTGCTTCTCGATGACGGAAGGATCGTGCTCGAAGTGGAGCGGGTCACGGGGAATGAGGTGCACAGCCGCGTGCGCCACGGCGGCGTTCTTTCGAACAACAAGGGTATAAACCGCCTGGGCGGCGGGCTGACTGCGCCCGCTCTCCCGCCCAAGGACATGGAGGATATCCGGACCGCCGCGAGGATCAAGGTGGACTACCTCGCCGTGTCCTTCCCCAAGTCGAGCGCGGACATGTACATGGCGAGGCAGCTGCTGCGTGCGGCGGGCGCGGACGCTTTTCTCATCGCGAAGATCGAGCGCGCCGAGGCGGTCGAGCCCAAGGCCCTCAGCGACATTATGTCCGGGTGCGAGGGCATCATGGTTGCCCGGGGTGACCTTGCGGTGGAAGTCGGCGACGCCTCGGTTCCTGCGCTGCAGAAGCGCATGATCCGCCTTGCGCGGGAGCAGAACAAACTCACGATCACCGCCACGCAGATGATGGAGTCGATGATCTCCAACCCGGTACCGACGCGCGCCGAGGTCTCGGACGTGGCCAATGCGGTCCTCGACGGCACCGACGCCGTGATGCTCTCAGCCGAGACCGCGACCGGCAGGTACCCCGTGGAGACGGTCGCGGCGATGAGCCGTATCTGCGAGGTCGCCGAAAGCTCGGCCGAAGTGACGCTGGACCGCGATTTTCTCGCTCGGGTCTTCACGCGCGTAGACCAGTCGATTGCCATGGCGGCGCTGTTCACGGCCTACCATCTCAAAGTGAAGGCCATCGCGGCGCTCACGGAATCGGGCTCGACCGCGCTGTGGATGTCTCGCCTCAACTGCGGTGTGCCAATCTACGCGCTGACGTCCCAGACCGTGACGCGGTACCGCTGTGCCCTTTTTCGCGACACCTACCCCCTCATGGTCAAGTATGTGGGACACGACCGCGAGGAGCTGCTCGCGGAAGCCGAGAACGTCCTGGTGAGGAACGGCGTTGTGCAGCCTGGCGATCTGATCGTGATCACGATCGGCGAGCCGATCGGCAAAGCCGGGGGGACCAACACGATGAAGATCGTGAGGGTCGGCGAGCACCGCCGCGGCTAACGGCCGCGCGCGGCAAGGGTTTCGTGTGAGAGTGCCGCCCGCCCCCGAGCTGCTTGCTCTCGACACCGCCACGGTGCGGGACAGGTGGACCCTGCGCGAGATTATCGACGGCTGCGTGCGCCACCGTTTTGGCGCCATTTCGCCCTCGCGGGAGCGGCTCGCCCAGACCGGCGTCAAGGAGGCGGCGAGGGCGACTCGAGGCAGCGGCCTCACCGTCGCGGCGCTCCATGGTGGGGGGAGGTTTCCGGCGCCGGAACGGAAGGAGCGCCACGCCGCGATCGACGACACGCGGCGGGCAATCGACGAAGCTGCAGCGCTCGAAGCACGCTGCCTCGTGCTCGTGGAGGGCAGCCTGCCGGGGGGGTCGAAAGACCTGGCGGGAACGCGTGAGATGGTGCGGGATGGCATCGGGAAAGTGCTTGATCACGCCCGGGCGGCCGGCGTGCCGCTGGCGATCGAGCCGCGGAATCCCATGTACTGCGCCGATCAGGGGTGCGTGAATACACTGGCGCAGGCGCTTGATCTGTGCGACGAGCTCGACTGGGGCGGCACTGCGCTCGGGGTTGCGGTCGACGTCTACCACGTCTGGTGGGATCCGCAGCTCAAGGCGCAGATCGAGAGGGCCGCTGATCGCCGCCTGCTCGTCTTCCAGATCAGCGACTGGCTGCGCTCGTCGAAGGACATCCTCGCCGACAGGGGAATGATGGGGGACGGCGTCATCGACCTCCCGCTCGTTCGCTCTTGGATGGAGGCGGCCGGCTACCGCGGCTTCCACGAGGTTGAGATTCTCTCCGCGGGCAACTGGTGGCGGCGCGACCCCGACGAAGTCCTCGCAACCTGCCGCATCCGACATCAGACCGCCTGCTAGGCCGACGGCCAAACGGTTAGAATTACCCGCTTCCCCTCAGCTTTCCCGCAACAAGGAACTTCAATGGACCGTAATCTTCTATCCAAGACCGCCGCAGCCATGGTCGCCAAGGGCAAAGGGCTGCTCGCAGCAGACGAATCAAGCGGCACGTGCGAGAAGCGCTTCAAATCGGTCGGTGTCGACAGCACCGAAGCAAACCGGCGCGCGTATCGCGACCTCCTTTTCACGACCAAGGGCCTCGAGGATTTCGTCAGCGGCGTGATTTTGTTCGACGAAACACTGCGGCAGAGCACCGTCTCCGGCAACGAGCCCTTCCCGGAATACCTGGCCGCAAAGGGCATCATTCCCGGAATCAAGGTCGACAAGGGCACGCACGACCTCGCGCTTTCACCCGGCGAGAAGGTCACCGAGGGGCTGGACGGCCTGCGGGCGAGGCTCGAGGATTACTTCAGGCTTGGCGCGCGCTTCGCCAAGTGGCGCGCGGTCATCACGATCGGGCCGGGAATTCCGACCCACTCCTGCCTCTACGCCAACGCCCATGCACTCGCCCGGTACTCTGCGCTTTGCCAGGAAGCGTCCATCGTTCCCATCGTCGAGCCCGAAGTCCTGCTCGACGGCGACCACACGATAGAGCGCTGCTACGAGGCGACCGAGGCGACCCTTTCCGCCCTGTTTGCCTCACTGCGCGCCTACAACGTGTCGTTCGAGCACACCATTCTCAAGGGCTCCATGGTCGTGTCGGGCAAGGACTGCCCGAGACAAGCCGGCGTGGAGCGGGTCGCGGAGGAGACAGTGCGATGCCTCAAGCGCACGGTTCCCGCTGCGCTCCCCGGGGTCGTGTTCCTGTCCGGCGGCCAAAGCGATGAAGCGGCGACCGCCCATCTCAACGAGATGGCAAGGATGCCGAACCTGCCCTGGCCGCTCACGTTCTCCTACAGCCGCGCGCTCCAGAATCCGGCTCTCAAGGCTTGGCGCGGAGCGCCCGGCAACGTCGCCGCGGCGCAGCGCGCGTTCCATCACCGCGCCCGGATGAATAGCCTGGCTTCGCAGGGCAAGTACCGGGCCGATCTCGAGAAGCAGGCGGCTTGAAGCATGGCGGCTGCGCTCTACGAATCGAGCATTAAGAGCCTTCCCCTTCTCAGCCGGGGCAAGGTCCGCGACATGTATGCGGTCGGCGACGATCACCTGCTGATCGTCACGTCAGACAGGCTTTCGGCCTTCGATGTGATCCTGCCCGACCCGATCCCAGACAAGGGACGGGTGCTGAACGAGCTGTCCAATTTCTGGTTCAAGAAGCTCGAGCATATCGTGCCCAACCACCTGGACGGGATGGCGCCGGACACCGTAGTCAAAGGCGGCGAGGAAGCCGCGCAGGTGAGGGGGCGCTCGGTGGTGGCGAAGAAGCTCAAGCCGCTGCCGATCGAAGCGGTAGTGCGAGGCTATCTCATCGGCTCCGGATGGAAGGACTACCAGAAGACCGGCGCAGTCTGCGGCATTCCCCTGCCGAAGGGCCTCAAGCAAGCAGACAAGCTGCCCGAGGTGATCTTCACGCCCGCGACCAAGGCCGAAATCGGCGCACACGACGAGAACATCTCGTTCGCCCAGGTCGAGAAGCTGATCGGCAAGGAGCTCGCCGCGAAGGTTCGGGACGTGAGTATCCGTGTGTACCGGGAAGCGGCGGACTTCGCCCGCGAGCGGGGCATCATCATCGCCGACACCAAGTTCGAATTCGGCACCGACGCGAAGGGGAATCTCGTTCTGATCGACGAGGCCCTGACGGCGGACTCCTCGCGATTCTGGCCCGTCGACCAGTACCGCCCGGGCTCGAGCCCGCCCTCGTTCGACAAGCAATACGTCCGGGATTACCTGGAGACGCTCGACTGGAACAAGACCCCGCCCGCGCCGCGGCTGCCGGCGGAGGTCATTGCCAGGACTTCGGAGAAGTATCGCGAGGCCCTGTATCGTCTCACCGGACAAAAACTGGGAGCATAGAGAAATGGCCAGCATCTCGCCGCTCGTCGGGATCGTCATGGGAAGCGCCAGCGACTGGGACGTCATGCGCGAGGCTGCCAAGCAGCTCAGCGACTTCTCCGTTCCCTTCGAGAGCAAGGTGCTGTCGGCGCACCGCACGCCCGAAGCGCTGGAAGCCTGGGTCAAGCGCCTGAGCACCAATGGTGCCCGCTGCTTCATCGCCGGAGCAGGGGGCGCGGCCCACCTTGCCGGAGTCATCGCGGCGAAAACGACTCTGCCGGTGCTCGGGGTGCCCATGCCGTCCAAGTACCTGCACGGGCACGACTCGCTGCTCTCGATCGTGCAGATGCCCAAGGGTATCCCCGTGGCCACTTTCGCGATCGGCGAGGCCGGTGCCGCGAACGCGGGGTTGTTCGCGGTCTCCATGCTCGCCCTAGGGGATGCGAAGCTTGCCGAGCGGCTCGCTCAGTTCCGCGCTGCGCAGGCTGAGGCCGTGATGAACGCCAAGCTGCCGGCCTGACCGGCCGTTTTCCTTGCTGCCGATCAAAGAGGCTGCGGCGATACTGCGCCGTGGGGGCCTGGTCGCCTTTCCTACGGAGACGGTGTACGGGCTGGGTGCCGATGCGTCCAACCCGATGGCGGTCGCGAGGATCTACGAGGTGAAGGGGCGGCCCGCGGCTCACCCCGTGATTGTGCATATCGCCGACGCCGAGCAGCTTCACCGCTGGGCGCGTGAAATCCCTGAGCAAGCGGCCCGGTTGGCGGCGCGATTCTGGCCTGGTCCACTGACTCTCGTACTGCGGCGAGCGCCAGGGGTTCGCGACGAGCTGACCGGCGGCCAGGACACCATAGGCCTGCGGGTTCCCGGGCATCCGGTCGCTCTCGCTCTGCTCCGGGAATTTGGCGGGGGTATCGCCGCTCCGTCGGCGAACAGGTTTGGACGCGTCAGTCCGACCTCTGCGGAGCACGTGCTGAGCGACCTGAACGGAGACGTCGACATGATCCTGGACGGCGGACCCTGCGAGATCGGGATCGAATCGACCATCGTCGATCTCTCTCGCGGCCGGCCGGTGGTCCTGCGCCCCGGGCGGATCAGCGAAAACGACATCGCCCAGGCCCTAGGCGTGGCGTCATCGCCGCCCGATTCGGCGGCGCCGCGCGCTCCCGGCGCGCTCGTGTCCCACTACGCGCCGCGGCGTCCCTTGCGCCTGCTCGGGCCCGGCGATTCGAACGTGCGGGGGCAGGGCGCTTCCGCGCGGTGCGCCGTGATGTCCTTCCATGCTCGCCCGGCCGGCGACGCTTCTTCGCTGTGGATCGAAGCATCGCGGAATCCGCAGCGTTACGCGCACGATCTCTACGCCAACCTGCGTGCGCTGGATTCCTCGGGCTGCGAGGAAATCCTGGTGGAAGACCCGCCCGCTACCCTGGCCTGGGCTGCCGTGCGGGACCGGCTCAGCCGCGCCTGCTCGGCGTAGGCATCGACGCCTCCCGGCGCGCGATGAGCCTCGCGAAGTTGTCGAGCGACGTCAGGTGCGTGTAGATACGGCCCATGATCCCCTTGCGAATGAGCGTCTTGTGCTGCGCCGCGTTGAGCAGCTCGAGCTTCTTTTCATCGACGCGGTACATGCCGCCGAAGGTCACAGACGCGCCCCGGACGGAGGCCTGCAGGGTGAATCCCTCGAGCAGCGCATAGTCCGCGAGAATTGCGCACATCTCGCGGCCGCGTTCGATATCCGCCTCGTACTCCCGCAGAAGCTTCTCGATCGCCAGCCAGCGAGGTAGGGGGGCTCCCGCATGGTCGAACATGCGTTCCCCGTCCTCGGATAGGGCGTCCTTCTCGACGCAGATCAAGCGGTCGTCTTGCTCGACGGTGTTCAATGTGACGCGCGCCATGCAGAAGGGATACCGGCGAAGATACGCGGGCAAGTATACCGAGGGGTCCCAGCCGCCATCGCGCAGGAACAGATTCTCGCCTCCGGCAACTCCTAGGACCGCGACCGGGCTGTACACCTTTGCCGCTTCCGTCGACACGAACGCGAGCGGGTAGTCGCGGGACGCGACGCCGAATTCCGAATAAGAAATCGGTACGGCGTTGGTCTTGCGACAGAACTCCGGAACCTCTCCAGGGGCGGGAAGGCGCACCTTGCGGTCCTTTTGCAAAGGTACGATTTCGCGATAGCCGAATGGCGGGTTGATCTGCATGAGGATGTGCGCGTTGGCGGAGGGAGCCTTTTGCGGCTAGAATTACGTCAACGTGGGGTTGTAGCTCAGCTGGGAGAGCGTCGCGTTCGCAATGCGAAGGTCGGGAGTTCGATCCTCCTCAACTCCACCAGCTTCCATAGCTCAAGCTCCTTCAAGAAGGCCCGGTCCGATCGGGCCTTTTCATATCGTCAGGCGCTCAGTTTCATCGGCAGGATGACCATCTGCATGCTGCGAAGGTGGAAGCGCCGCTGCAGTGCCATGGCCGCCTGGTTGTGAAGCAGCCGGGTCATCCAGTTTTCCCGGTCGAAAATGAGCTTGCTCGTGAAGAAAACCGCATTCGGAAACTCGGTCAGAACGCGCTCGGCCAGCCGGGTGAACTCGTCGATGGGGTCGGTACCGAAGGACAAGTAGGATTTCGCGGCCCAACCCTTGCTGTTGCAGAAGTTGACGAAGTAGGAGAGCGAGGCGTTCGCGTCGACCTTCATCGCAGCGAGGTCCTCGCGGCCGCCGAAGCTCTGAGAGTCGACGGTTCGCGCGTTGACGAAGATGAAGTTCTTGAAGTGATCCGGGAACATGTGCTGGACCCAGAGCAGAGCGTGCAGGCCCCCGCCTCGCGAGGAACCCACAAGGAACACCGCGGTAGGTTTTCTGGGATCCGGCTTGGGGGGGTTGGCGATGCTTCCAAAATCGATTCCCGAAAAGTCGGCATCGACCTTCCTGAGCAGCACCTTGGTCTCGTCGTAGTGATGCCGGATCTTCATGCATGCGGCGAAAATCGCGCCGATGATGAGGATCGCAAGCCAGCCACCGTCCCTGAACTTCTCGGCGAGAAGCACCGTCAGGATAGTCGCGCAGACAACGAATCCGACGGCCGAAAGGGTGAGCCTGCCGAACCACTTGCTTCCCTGGCGGCGTCCCCCCCAGTAGAGGCACAGGCCGAACAGGGATACGGCGAAAGTGAGAAACACGCTCACGCTGTAGAGGACGACTAGGGTGGCAACGCTGCCTCCCGTCCACAGGAGAATGACCAGGGACGCGACTCCCAAGACCAGGATTCCGTTTTCCGTGACCAGCCGGGTCGAAAGGTAGCGGAACTGGTGGGGCACCCACGAATCGGCCGCCATGTTCGCGAGCACCGCCGGCCCGCCCAGAAAGCCGGTATTCGCTGCGACGAAGAGAAGACCTGCCTCAAGCGCCAGGACCATGACCAGCGCCGACTGGGCGACACCGGCTTCCCATCCGAAACTGCCGATGATGGCGCCGAAAACCACTGCATTGAGGGTCTGTCCCTCAGTCGGCTTCGTACCCCACAGCAGGTACAGCAGGATTATGCCTCCCGCGGTGAAGGCCAGCGAAAGCGCCATGTAGAGCATGGTGACCTTTCCGGTATGCACGCGCGGCTCGGCGAGGACGTTCACGTTGTTGGATACGGCTTCCAGCCCGGTGTACGTTCCTCCCCCTTGGGAGTAGGCGAGCAGGAGCAGCGCGGAGAATCCGACCCAGCCGAGCTGCCCTGTGAGATCCGAAGTCACGCGCCCGGCCTCGGGAACCAGGCTGGGCAGCGCCGTCGCTTGCGCGAGCACGCCGTAGACGATCAGGAAGGCGTGCGTGAGCACGAAGCCAAGGAAGATGGGCAGCAGGACCGCGATCACTTCCTTCATCCCGCGAAGGTTGAGCATCACGAGCACCACGATGATCACAACTTCGGTGGCGAGCTTGTACGGCTGCCAGGTCAGCGGCAGCAGCGAGAAAAACGCATCGACTCCACTCGCTATCGAAATCGAGATCGTCAGGACGTAATCTAGAACGAGCGCCGCGCCAGAAGTCAGCCCTGCATAGGGGCCGATCAGGCGCGTGGCGACCCGGTAGCCGCCGCCCCCCGTGGGAAACAGCTCGATGACCTGGTTGTACGCCAGCGCGATGATGAATACGGTGGTCGCAGTGGCAAGCGCGAGGTACAGGCCGAGATGAGTGTGCTCGCCCAGGGCGCGGAACGCCTCCTCGGGGCCGTAGCACGAGGAGGATATGCCGTCCGCTCCCAGGCCAACCCAGGCGAAGAACGCGGCGAGCGCGATATGTCTCCGGGTTTTCGCGTCCAGCGGATCGAGGGGTTTGCCGAAGAGCCGTCGTCGCAGGTTGGTAAAGACGCTCATGAGGCGGCGCCGCGGCGCGACGCGATGGCCTTCTCGAGACGGCGGGCGAACACCGTCATCTCCTTCGCGGCCTGCATGTCGCCTTTCTTCTCGGCTACTTCTATCCCCTTGCGGAAGGTCGCAAGGGCCTCCTCGTCGCGTCCGTTTCCCGCCAGAGCGCTCCCCAGAAGCTTCCATGCCGCGGAATACCCGGGGTCCTTCTCGAGCGCGGCGCTGAGGTGCGTGACGGCGGCTCCGTAGTCGGTGTGCTTCAGGTATTCGGATCCGAGGGAAAAGCGCAGGAGCGCGCCGTCCCTGGGTGTGCCCACGAGCTTCAGGAGGTTCACGATCTGCTGCGAAGTCATGGCTTACCCGCTGCTGGCGCCTCCCAGGCGAGCGCGGATATTATAACTGCTCGCCCAATACACCCCGCTGTCCGCCATGACACGATCGATCGTTTCCACGCAGAACGCTCCCGCGGCGATCGGCACGTACTCGCAGGCCGTTCGCGCCGGCGACACGCTGTACCTATCCGGACAGATCGGGCTCGATCCGGGCACCGGCCGGCTCGTAGAAGGGATCGACAAGCAGATCCATCGCGTTTTCGAAAATCTCAAGGCCGTGGCCGAGGCGGCCGGCGCGTCCCTCGCCGATGTCGTAAAGCTCAGCGTCTACCTGACGGATCTGGCCAATTTCGCCCGCGTCAACGAGGCGATGGAGAAATATTTTGCTCAGCCCTATCCGGCGCGCGCCGTCGTCGGCGTCGCATCGCTTCCCCGCGGGGCCCTAGTCGAGGCGGACGCGATCATCGTGCTCTCGCGTTGAGGCCGAATCGAGGCGGCGTGCGGAGGGAATCCGGCCGGAACCCTCGGATCAGGGCCGCTGGCCGGACGATCGCGGGGAGGCTCGCGAAACTAGGGATTCACCGGAACTTCGACCTGGTATTGCATCTGCCGCTTCGATACGAGGACGAGACGCGGCTCACGCCTATCGCGCAAACGATCGCGGGCAGTCCGGCACAGGTTGAGGGCACGGTGCGCGCGACCGAGATCGTCTACCGTCCCAGGCGTCAGCTCATCTCGCACATCCGGGACGAGACCGGGGAACTCGTGCTGCGGTTCTTCAATTTCTACGGCAGCCAGGCGAAGGCGCTCTCGCCGGGTGCGACCGTTCGCGCTTTCGGGGAAGTGCGCACCGGATTCTTCGGCGGCGAGATGGCGCATCCGCGCTTTCGCGTGCTGCACGGCGACGTGCCGCTCCCGGCAGCGCTCACGCCGATCTACCCGACGACCTCGGGGCTCGGGCAATCAGCGCTGCGGCGCTTGATCGAGGACGCGCTGTCGCGCGAGCAGCTCGACGATACCCTGCCTGAGGCGATGTCTGCGGCGCTGGGCCTTTCCGGTTTCCGCGAGGCGGTGGAAATCTTGCATCACCCGCGCCCGGGAGCCGACGCGTTGGCCTTCGAAGACCGCGCCCGGCCGGCCTGGAGGCGCATGAAGTTCGACGAGCTGCTGGCACAGCAGCTTTCGATGCGAAAGCATTACCGGGAGCGCAAGTCGCGCGCGGCGCCTGTCCTCGCGCGCAAGAGCTTGCACACCGCCGCACTGCTGGAGCACCTTCCGTTCCGCCTGACCGGCGCGCAGCGCCGTGCGTGGGAGGAGATCGAGCGCGACCTCGAGCAGCCGCACCCCATGCACCGCCTACTCCAGGGCGACGTCGGCAGCGGAAAGACGGTGCTCGCGGTACTGTCGGCCCTGCGCGCGGTCGAGAACGGCATGCAGGCCGCAGTGATGGCTCCGACCGAGATACTGGCGGAGCAGCATTTCCGGAAGTTCTGCGAGTGGCTGGGGCCGCTCGGAGTGGAGCTCGCGTGGCTTTCTGGCAGCCAGGCGAAGAGAGAGCGCGACGCCGCGCGGACGGCCATCGCCTCAGGCGAGGCGCGGATCGCCATAGGCACGCACGCTCTATTCCAGGAACGCGTGACGTTTCCTTCCCTCGCCCTCGCGATCGTCGACGAGCAGCACCGATTCGGCGTGTACCAGCGGCTGGCCCTTCGGACCAAGGGCATCGATCTCCATCAGCTCATGATGAGCGCAACCCCGATCCCGAGGACGCTCTCCATGAGCTACTACGCGGATCTGGACATCTCGATCATCGATGAGCTGCCCCCCGGAAGGACGCCCGTCGTCACCAAGCTCGTTACGGACGCGCGGCGGGCGGAGGTCGTGGCCCGGGTGCGCGACGCGTGCGTCGCCGGAGGCCAGGCGTACTGGGTCTGCCCGCTTATCGAGGAATCGGAGCAGCTGCAGCTGCAAACGGCGCTCGATACGTATGCGGCGCTCAGCGCTGATCTCCCGGATCTACGCGTGGGATTGCTGCATGGACGCCTGAAGGCCGTGGAGAAGGCCAGGACCATGGCGGAGTTTCAGTCGGGTCGCATCCAGCTTCTCGTGGGAACGACGGTGATCGAGGTCGGCGTGGATGTGCCCAACGCGTCTCTGATGGTCATCGAGCACGCCGAGCGATTTGGGCTCGCGCAACTGCACCAGTTGCGCGGGCGCGTGGGCCGGGGCGCCTCGGAGTCGGTTTGCGTGCTTCTCTACCAGAATCCCCTGGGCGAGGGCGCCCGCAAGCGCCTTAGGGTGATATTTGAAAGCACCGACGGCTTTGCCATAGCGCGCGAAGATCTGCTTCTGCGCGGACCGGGGGAATATCTGGGCGCTCGCCAGAGCGGCGAGCCACTGCTGCGTTTCGCCGACCTCAACAAGGACGGAGATCTGCTCGAGGCCGCCCGCTCGGCGGCGGAGGTGCTTCTCACCGAATATCCGGACCGCGCGGAGCGTCACCTCGAGCGCTGGCTGGGCGGGCGAGCCCATTTCCTCGGAGCTTGAGGGGCAGGCGCTACAATGCGGCCTCCATGAATCTGGGCACCCTTGCCGCGAGGCTCACTCTGTATGAGCGGCTGATGCGGCTCGACAGGCCGATCGGCACTCTGCTCCTCCTTTGGCCCACGCTGTGGGCGCTGTGGCTCGCGAGCGACGGCAAGCCGGCAGGACGCATGGTCTGGATCTTCAGTCTCGGGACGGTGCTCATGCGCTCGGCGGGCTGCGTGATGAACGATCTCGCGGACTGGCGCTTCGATGCCAAGGTGAAGCGCACCATGGCCCGTCCTTTGGCCACTGGAGCCGTCAGCCGCGCCGAGGCTTGGGGGCTGGCGAGCGTCTTGACGCTTTCGGCGTTTGCACTGGTTCTTTCCCTGAATCGCCTCACCGTGCTCCTGTCCTTCGTCGCGCTCGCCCTCGCCGCGACCTATCCGCTGACGAAGCGGTTCCTTGCGATTCCGCAGGCCTACCTCGGGATCGCGTTCGGCTTTGGTATCCCAATGGGGTACGCCGCCTTGCTGGATACGGTTCCTCCGGAGGGATGGTGGTTGCTTCTCGCCAATGTCTTCTGGGCGATCGCTTACGATACCGAGTACGCCATGGTCGACCGCGACGACGACGTTCGCATCGGAATCAAGACCGCCGCGATTACTCTCGGGCGATACGACGTGCTCGCCGTGATGATTTGCTACGGCGCCACGCTCGCCTTGCTCGCGGGCGAGGGCGTGCACTACGGGATGGGCCCGATCTACTATCTGGGCCTCGCCGGCGCGGCGGCATTGATGGGGTATCACTACCGCCTCATCCGCGGCCGCGACCGGGAGGGTTGCTTCAGGGCCTTCAACCAGAACAACTGGGTGGGCGCGGCGGTCTTCGCCGGAATGTTCGCCGACTTCGCCGCGAGACGGGGCATTCCATGGGCGTAAGAGCAGGCGACAGAGGTTCGCATGGCCTATCGTGACCTGCGCGAGTTCCTCTTGCAGCTCGAGGACATGGGAGCGCTGAGGCGCGTGCGCGCGGAGGTCGATCCGAGCCTCGAAATGACCGAGATTTGCGACCGGGTGCTCCGATCGGGTGGGCCCGCGCTGTTGTTCGAGAAGCCGAAGGGCCAATCGATCCCGGTGCTGGGCAACCTTTTCGGCACGACCCGTCGCATCGCCCTCGCAATGGGCGCCGAGCCTGACGCTGACCCCATCGAGGCGCTGCGCGACATCGGCACGCTTCTGGCCTTCCTGAAGGAACCCGAGCCCCCGCGCGGGTTTCGCGACGTACTCGAGCGCTGGCTCCCGATTGCCAAGCAGGTCGTGCCGATGTCGCCAAAGGAGATTTCCGGGGCGCCGTGTCAGGCGGCCGTGTGGGAAGGCAAGGACGTCGATCTCTCGCGTCTTCCCATACAGACATGCTGGCCCGAAGACGCCGGGCCCCTGATTACCTGGGGCTTGACGATCACGCGCGGCCCGCACAAGGCGCGTCAGAACCTGGGGATCTACAGGCAGCAGGTTATCGGTCCCAACAAGGTGATCATGAGGTGGCTCCCGCACCGGGGGGGCGCGATCGACTTTCAAGAGCACTCGAAGGCTCATCCTGGACAGCCTTTCCCGGTTGCGGTCGCGCTGGGGGCGGACCCCGCGACAATGCTCGCGGCGGTAGCTCCTATTCCCGATACGCTGTCGGAATACGAGTTCGCGCGCCTGCTGCGGGGCTCGCGGACCGAGGTCACGAAGTGTCTAGGATCGGAGCTGCAGGTGCCCGCGACCAGCGAAATCGTTCTCGAAGGAGTCATCCATGCGGGCGAGACGGCCCTCGAGGGTCCGTTCGGCGACCACACGGGTTACTACAACGAGAAGGAAGTGTTCCCCGTGCTCACCCTGGAGCGCGTCACCCTCCGACAGGACCCGATCTATCACTCGACCTACACTGGCAAACCGCCGGACGAACCGGCGGTACTCGGCGCGGCGCTGAACGAGGTCTTCGTTCCGATACTGAAGAAGCAGTTTCCGGAGATCGAGGACTTCTACCTGCCTCCCGAGGGATGCTCGTACAGGCTCGCTGTGGCGAGCATGAGAAAGCAGTACCCGGGGCACGCCAAGCGGGTAATGTTCGGAATCTGGAGCGCGTTGCGCCAGTTCATGTACACGAAGTTCATCGTCGTCACCGACGACGACATCGACATTCGCGAATGGAAAGAAGTCGTCTGGGCGCTCACCACTCGCGTGGACGCCGCGCGGGACGTCGTGGTCGTCGAGAACACCCCTATCGATTATCTCGATTTTGCGAGCCCCGTCGCGGGACTGGGCGCCAAGATGGGGATAGATGCCACGAACAAGTGGAGCGCGGAAACGTCGCGCAGCTGGGGTCGGCCGATCGCAATGACGGCCGAGGTGAAGCGCCGCGTAGACGCGCTGTGGAAGGACTTAGGTATCTAGGTCCCCGCGCCGCGCGGGCGTCAGAACGTGAACAGCGCGCTAGCCGAGAGGAATTGCGCGTTGGCGCGGCCCGTGCAGGTGCCACACGAGCCGCTGGTGCCGACCTTGCCGAGATTCTGGTACTCGACGCGAATGCCGATATCCCGGTCCAGAAAGTACTGGGCACCAAACCCGGACAGGAAGCTGGTCGTATTCACCTGGACCGCCGAGACGCTGCCGTCATACGCGGGCGCAGGGTTTCTGATCGTGTTCCGCGCTTGGCCGGCCAGGACTCCGAGGCGGCCGAATAGCGAGAAGCTTCGGGTCAGCGGGATCGTCGGCAGGAACGAGCCGCCCCATCCGGAAACTTCGTAGATGTCCTCCTGTGTGTTCGCGCCCTGGGTGTACTTGTAGGAGAATTTCCCGAGTTGGATGAAATTCACCTCGAAGGCCCAATTTCGGTTGAACTGCACGCCGATCGCGCCGGTGAATCCGAGGTCGGCATCGCGTATCGTTTCCTGGGCTGCGCCGCCCGAGGAGAAGTCGGCCGGATAGAACTCGACTTTTCCATAGCCCAGCCCTACACCCGCGTACCAGTAGTCGGCGCCGGCGGCGCCCCCCCAAGGGGCGATCAGCAGAACAGACGCGACCAGGCAGCGCACAACTGGGTATTTCATCGAGTAGGCCCCTTTTTCCCCTCTTCGTCCCTGGGAAAGGTCTGAGATCGACAGTAGCAATGCACTGTAATCCAATGACGAAACTTGTGTCAAGCCAAGCGGTTGGCTGACCAATGTAATCCAACTTCTCCAGATTCGTTCCAATGCGCTTATGTGGGAAGGATTGCCCTTGTACAGGCGGCACTTCCCCGGCCTTTGAATATCGCAGAAGGGCTTGAAATCCTAAGATCTCGTACTTATCATTAGCACTCGCCAGAGACGAGTGCTAATAGCGTCATTCCCCATATTCGCTGAGGCCACAGAGAGTTAGTGGCCGCTAACTTTTTGCTAAAGGAGGTTCCAATGATGAACAAGATTCGCCCTTTGCACGATCGCGTCGTGGTGAAGCGTCTCGACGCGGAGAGCAAGTCTGCCGGCGGGATCGTGATTCCTGATACGGCCGGCGAGAAGCCCGATCAGGGCGAAGTCGTAGCCATCGGCAAGGGCAAGATCCTCGAAGACGGCAAGGTTCGCCCGCTCGACGTCAAGGTCGGGGATCGCATTCTCTTCGGAAAATACTCGGGGCAAGCCGTAAAGGTTGAGGGCACTGAGTACCTTGTCATGCGCGAGGACGACATCATGGGTGTCGTCACCAAGTAGGTCCAGATCAAACGATCACAAACTCAGGAGTGAGATATGCCCGCTAAAGACGTACGTTTCCATGAGCCCGCAAGGCACAAGCTGCTTGCGGGTGTCAACATCCTCGCCGATGCGGTCAAGGTGACCCTCGGCCCTAAGGGTCGCAACGTAGTGCTCGAGCGCTCGTTCGGGGCCCCGACCGTCACGAAGGACGGCGTATCCGTCGCCAAGGAGATCGAGCTCAAGGACAAGTTCGAGAACATGGGCGCGCAGATGGTGAAGGAGGTCGCGTCTAAGACGTCCGACGTCGCGGGCGACGGGACGACCACTGCCACGGTACTCGCTCAATCGATCGTCCGGGAGGGAATGAAATTCGTCGCTTCGGGTATGAACCCGATGGACCTCAAGCGTGGAATCGACAAGGGCGTAGGGGTCGTGGTCGAGGAGTTGAAGAAACTGTCGCGCCCCTGCACGACTAGCAAGGAGATCGCCCAGGTAGGGGCCATCTCGGCGAACGCCGACGAGGCGATCGGCAAGATCATCTCCGACGCCATGGACAAGGTTGGCAAGGAGGGCGTGATCACCGTCGAGGACGGCAAGGGTCTGCAGAACGAGCTCGAAGTGGTGGAAGGGATGCAGTTCGACCGCGGCTACCTGTCGCCGTACTTCATCAACAACGCGGAAAAGCAGATCTCGGTTCTGGACGATCCCTACATCCTGCTGCACGACAAGAAGATCTCCAGCATCCGCGATCTGCTGCCTGTCCTCGAGCAGGTCGCCAAGTCGGGCAAGCCGCTGCTCATCATCGCCGAGGAAGTCGAAGGCGAGGCGCTCGCGACCCTGGTCGTGAACAACCTGAGGGGGATTCTCAAGACCTCTGCGGTCAAGGCCCCTGGGTTCGGCGACCGGCGCAAGGCCATGCTGGAAGACATTGCGATTCTCACGGGCGGTCAGGTCATCGCCGAGGAAGTAGGGCTGACTCTGGAGAAGGCCTCGCTGAAGGATCTCGGACGCGCCAAGCGCATAGAGGTGGCGAAGGAAGAAACCACCATTATCGACGGCGCCGGCGACGCCAAGGTGATCGAGGCGCGCGTGAAGAACATCCGTACCCAGATCGACGAGGCAACGAGCGACTACGACAAGGAAAAGCTACAAGAGCGCGTGGCCAAGCTCGCCGGGGGCGTCGCGGTGATCAAGGTCGGCGCGGCGACCGAGGTCGAAATGAAGGAAAAGAAGGCGCGCGTCGAGGACGCCTTGCACGCAACGCGTGCCGCCGTCGAGGAGGGCATCGTCGCCGGCGGAGGCGTGGCCTACATTCGGGCACGATCGGCACTCGACAAGATTAAGGGCGAGAATCCCGACCAGGACGCGGGCATCAAGATCATCAAGCGCGCGCTCGAGGAGCCCCTGCGCCAGATCGTGGCGAACTCAGGAGCCGAGCCCTCCGTGGTCATGAACAAGGTCGCCGAGGGCAAGGGCAATTTCGGCTTCAACGCCCAGACCGAGCAGTTCGGCGATATGGTCGAGATGGGGGTGCTGGATCCCACCAAAGTCTCGCGCACTGCGCTGCAGAACGCCGCCTCCGTCGCGGGACTGCTGCTCACCACGGACGCGACGGTGGCCGAGCTCGTCGAGGAAAAGAAGAACGCCGGCGGCGGGCACTCTCATGGCATGGGCGGAATGGGCGGCATGGAAGGCATGGATATGTAGTGTGTGCGTGGAGCGCCCTAGAGGCACTCCCAAGGGCCCCGCTAGGAGCGGGGCTTTTTTTTGGCGTGCACGCCTCGAGGGTAGGGATTTGCTACACTGATTTGAAGAGCCGCATGCCGCGCGGGAAAGAAGAATACGGCGCCGGTGGAGGGGAAGATGGATGCGGATTCTGATCGCAGAAGATGACGTGCAGCTTGCGGAAGGGCTGACCCGCAGCCTGCGCGATTCGGGCTATGCGGTGGATTGCGTCAATTCCGGCGCGGAAGCCGACAGCGCGACGGCAGCCTTCGAATTCGACCTGCTCATCCTCGATCTGAACCTCCCGAAGATGAGCGGCCTGGAAGTGTTGAGGCGATTGCGCAGCCGGGACCGGGAGATGCCGGTGCTCATTCTTACGGCCCAGAACGGCGTGGAGGACCGCGTCCGCGGACTCGATCGCGGAGCGGATGACTATCTTGCCAAGCCCTTCGCTCTGGAAGAGCTGAAAGCGCGCGTACGGGCGCTCACGCGCCGCATCTCGAGCACTCCTACCCTGCTCCGGCACGGGGGCCTTAGCTACGACCCGGTCGGCAAGGTCGCAAGGATAAATGGGGAGGTTGTGGACCTCTCGGCGCGCGAGAGCACGCTGCTCGAGATGCTTGTGCAGCGCGCCGGACGCTGGGTGAGCAAGGGACAACTCCTCGACCACCTTTGCGAGTGGGGTGAAGAGGTCAGCACCAACGCGATAGAGGTCTATGTGCATCGCTTGCGCAAGAAGTTGAGAGCCGCGGGAGTCGAGATCGTAACCGTGCGCGGTCTCGGATACCGCGTTCGCGACGTCGGCACCAACTGAACGCCAATCCGACGCGCAAGGTGCCCGGCGAGGCGCGCGAGATCATGAAGACGGCAATGTTCGCCGACATCCACGGCAACTTGGAAGCGATTTCCACCTGCCTGGCGCACGCGCACGACCTGGGCGCGGAGCGGTTCGCGTTTCTCGGCGACTTGGTGGGATATGGCGCGGATCCGGTGGCCGTCCTTGACCTGATCGAGAGCCACGCGCGAAAGGGCGCCGTGGTAGTGCTCGGGAATCACGACGCCGCGGCCCTCGGTCAGGCAACGGATCTCCATCCCCACGCGCAGGCCGCCATCGTTTGGACCCGAGGGCAATTGGGCGCGAGCCAGCGAGCCTTCCTGCAGGGGCTGCCGCTCGTCGTGAGGGAGCAGGGCATGCTTTTCGTCCATGCTAGCGCCGCCGCGCCTGAGCAGTGGGTCTACATCGCAAGCGCTGCGCAAGCGGACGCCAGCATGCGGGCCGCGGGGACAAGCTACGTCTTCTGCGGCCACGTGCACGAGCCGCAGCTTTACTTTCGCGGACCGAGCGGGCGTACCGTGCTGTTCCAGCCCGTGCCGGACGTGCCGATTCCGGCCGCGAGGCAGAGACAATGGCTTGCGATCGTCGGCTCGGCGGGTCAACCGCGCGACCGGAACAGCGCGGCATGCTATGCGATGTTCGACTCGGAGCGCGAACGGCTCACGTTCTATCGTGTCCCGTATGACCATCGCGCCGCGGCGATGAAGGTCCGAGCCGCCAAGCTTCCGGAACGGATCGCGCTCCGCCTCGAGCGCGGAACCTAGGCCAATCCCGCTCGCAAGGCACCCGGATGAATTCCTTGGACCCAGGCTGCGAGATCGACGGTTTTCGGCTGGGCGAGTTGATCCACGCCGGCAGCATGGCCTTGATCTACCGCCTCGTCGGTCCTCGGGGGCCGTTGCCCCTCATCATGAAGATACCGAGGCTCGGGGTCGGAGAGCGCGCGGTAAACGTTACCGGATTCGAGGTCTGCCGCATGGTCCTGGGCGCCCTCGGCCAGGGGCCCCACCATCCGACGCTCGTGGCTTACGGAGACGTGGAAACGACGCCGTACCTCGTCATCCAGCACATAGAGGGCTCGAGGATGAGCGATTTGCTTTCCCGGGCTCCCCTTCCGCCCGACGAGATCGCGCGCCTGGGTTCTGCGGTGGCCATCGCCCTCCATGATCTCCACCGGCGCGACGTGATCCACCTCGATCTCAAGCCGACGAATATCATGTTCCGCCAGAACGGAGAGGCGATCCTCATCGACTTCGGGCTCGCCCGCCACGGTCATCTTCCCGACCTGCTCGCCGAAGAGCTCCGCTTCCCGGTGGGCAATTGGGTCTATATGGCTCCGGAGCAGATTCTGGGCGTGCGCTGCGATCCACGCAGCGACGTCTACGCGCTGGGCGCCATCCTCTACGAGCTCGCCACGGGACGCCTTCCGTTCGACCGCCCGCGGTCCATCTCAGAGCTGAAGCGGCGCCTGCATGCCGATCCTGTGCCTCCGCGGGCGATCGCCCCCATGACCCCGGAGTGGTTGCAGGAGGTCATCCTTCGCTGCCTGGAAGTCGATGCCCGGAAGCGCTACGACTCGGCCGAGCAGGTCGCGTTCGATCTGGCGAACCCGGCTGCTGTCGCCCTCACCGAGAGGGCTTCGCGGCATCGGCGCTCGAGATGGCTGACTCGGGCGAGACGCAGGCTCCAGGCGCTGCGCTTTGTGCCCGCTCCATGCCCGCCGCTGTTGCGCGAATCGCCAATGTCGAAGGTCGCGATGGTCGCTATCGCCCCGAACGAGCGCAACGAGGTGCTGCTCGATGCCCTGCGTCGGGCGGCGAGGAAAGTCCTGGCTGCGGAGCCGGCGTGCCGCATCGCATGCGTGACGGTCGTGCCCCCTGCGGCGGGATTGACCGGGGAAGGGGAAGAAGGGACCGCAACGGGCCGCCAGATCAAGCGCCTTGTCGAACTGCGGCATTGGGCGAGGCCGCTCGAGCTCCCGGAGGAGCGCCTGACTTGTCATGTGCTCGAGTCGGACAAGCCGGCGGCGGCGCTGGTCGACTATGCGAAGATGAACGACGTGGATCAAATGCTGATAGGGGCTCCGCGCGGCGGCCCGGTACGCCTGCTGGCCGGCGTGTGCACGCAACTCGTGGCCGACGCTCCCTGCAGCGTGTCGGTGGTGCGCGCGCGCTCGCAGACCTGATCCCGGCGGCGCTGAACTCGGACAGGAGGCTCAAATGGCCAACTTCGAAACCAAGGGGCAGCATTTCGTCGCGTTGTGCATGCTCGGCATGCTCCTTTTCAACTATCCGATTCTCGCGCTGTTCAATGTGCCGGGCACGCTCCTCGGCGTGCCTGCGCTGTACGCCTACGTATTCATCGCCTGGGCAGGCATGATCGCCGCGATGGCCTATCTCGCCGAGTCCGGCACCTAGCGACCGACCCGGCGGACCGGCGCATGCTCCACGGCACCACCATCATCCTCATCTCCTTCGCGTATCTGGGGCTGCTGTTCGCCATCGCCTACTACGCGGACCTGCGCGCGGACGCGGGCCGACCGGTCATCGCCAGCCCCTATATCTACAGCCTGTCGCTCGCCGTATACGCAACGGCCTGGACGTTCTACGGCAGCGTAGGCCGCGCCGCGAGCGACGGAATCGGCTTCCTGCCGATCTACATCGGTCCGACGCTGATGATCGCGCTGTGGTGGGTCGTGCTGCGCAAGATCCTGCGAATCTCCAAACGGAACCGGATAACTTCGCTCGCCGATTTCGTGGCGGCTCGCTACGGGAAGAGCGCCCTGCTCGGAGGACTCGTCACCATCATCGCCGTCGTCGGCATCCTTCCCTACATCTCGCTCCAGCTCAAGGCGGTGTCGAGCAGCTTCACCATCCTGGTCCAATATCCTGAGATCATCCTCCCGGCCCAGGCCGGGGCGGTGCCGATGCGCGAGGACACGGCACTCTGGGTTGCCCTCATCCTCGCCGCATTCACGATAGCCTTCGGGACGCGACACCTCGATGCGGCAGAGCACCACCAGGGAATGGTCGCGGCCGTAGCCTTCGAGTCCCTCGTCAAGCTCCTGGCTTTTCTGGCGGTAGGAGCCTTCGTCACCTTCGGCGTCTACCACGGGTTCGGCGACGTGTTCGCGCGCGCCGCGGCGGACCCGAAGTTGCGCGGGATGCTTACGCCGCTCGAGGGGGTGGCAGGGGGGTATTCCAACTGGGTATGGCTCACTATCCTGTCCATGATGGCGATCATGTTCCTGCCGCGCCAGTTCCAGGTCGCAGTGATAGAGAACGTGGACGAAAAGCATCTCAATAAGGCGATCTGGCTGTTTCCGCTCTACATGCTGGCGATCAACGTGTTCGTGCTTCCCATCGCCTTCGGGGGCCTTCTCCGCTTCCCGGGCGGAAGCGTTGACGCCGACACTTTTGTCCTTACGTTGCCGATGGCCGAGAAGCAGGAGCTGCTCGCTTTGCTGGTCTTCATCGGCGGGCTATCGGCCGCGACCGGCATGGTAATCGTCGAGACGATCGCGCTGTCCACCATGGTGTGCAACGACCTGGTGATGCCTGTCCTGCTCAGGCTGCGCCGGCTGCGGCTGAACGAGCGTCCTGATCTCACCGGGCTGCTGCTCGGAATCCGCCGCGGTGCGATCGTGCTGATTCTCCTGCTCGGCTACCTGTACTTCAAGCTGGCCGGCGAGGCCTATGCGCTGGTATCGATCGGCCTGATCTCGTTCGCCGCGGTGGCACAATTCGGCCCGGTGATCCTGGGTGGCATCTTCTGGAAAGGGGGCACGCGCGCCGGTGCCCTGTGCGGGCTCCTTGCCGGCTTTTCCGTCTGGCTGTACACCTTGTTCATCCCCGCGCTGGCGCGCTCGGAGTGGCTGCCGATCGGCCTGCTCGAGCATGGACCGTTCGGCATCGAACTCCTCAAGCCGCTTGCCCTGTTCGGGCTCGCCGGATTGGACCAGATCAATCACGCCATGATCTGGAGCATGATCGCAAACGTCGGAGCCTACGTCGGCGTTTCCCTGGCCGTCTCCCCGAGCGCGGCCGAGCACCGGCAGGCGAGCCTGTTCGTCGACGTGTTTCGCCTTTCAGGGGAAGCGGGCGGCGCACGCTTCTGGCGCGGGACCGCATCCGCGCCGGAACTGTACAACCTCCTTGCCCGGTTTCTCGGCTCCGCGGCGGCGGACGGCGCGTTCGCGGAGTACGCGGCCTCGAAGGGACTTCCCTGGCCCGGCGAGCGGCTCGCCGCGGATGCCGATCTGGTGCACTACGTCGAGGTTCAGCTCGCCGGAGCCATCGGGGCGGCATCGGCGCGGGTCATGGTGGGCTCAGTGGTCAAGGAAGAGGCTCTGACGATCGAGGAAGTGCGCGAAATCCTCGACGAAGCGTCGCAGGTCGTCGTGTACAGCCACCGACTCGAGCAGAAATCCCACGAGCTGGAGGAGGCTACCCAGGAGTTGCGCGAGGCCAATGAGCGGCTGAAGGAACTCGACCGTCTCAAGGACGAATTCGTGTCGACAGTGACGCACGAGCTGCGCACGCCCCTCACGTCGATTCGCGCATTCACCGAAATCCTCCTCGACGACCCGGACGTGGAAATGGGGCAGCGCAAGAAGTTCCTCGGCATCATCACCAAGGAGGCCGAGCGGCTGACCAGGCTCATCAACCAGGTCCTCGACCTCGCGAAGATCGAATCGGGCAAGGCGGAGTGGGCCGAAACGGCGGTCGACATGAAGGAAGTGATAACCGATACCCTGGCCGCGATGGGCCAGCTGTTCAAGGGAAGGAAGATCAAGGTCGAGGTGCGGCTGCCCGAGAGCGTATCGCCGGTGACTGCGGACCTCGACCGGATGATCCAGGTCATGCTCAACCTGCTTTCGAACGCCGCGAAATTCTGCGACGCGCACGACGGCAGGATCGAGATCGCGCTGTCCGAGCGCGAAAACTACCTTCGCGTCGACGTGCGCGACAACGGCCGCGGAATCAGCCCCAAGGACCAGGAGGATATCTTCAGCAAGTTCCACCAGCTTGGAGGAGTTCTCACCGACAGGCCGCGGGGAAGCGGCCTCGGATTGCATATCAGCCGGCAGATCGTCGAGCGCTTCGGCGGCAAGATGTGGGTGGAAAGCGACTTGGGGCGCGGGGCGTGCTTCTCGTTCGTGCTGCCCACTGCCGCGGCCGCCGAGCGCGTTGCCTGAGTTTCCGGTCACGCGAGAGCGGACATGGCCAAGAGAGTTCTGATCGCCGACGATGAACCCAACATAGTCGCGGCGCTGGAGTACCTGCTCCAGCAGGACGGATACGAAGTGCTGATCGCGCGCAACGGCGACGAGGCGCTGGCGATCCTAGAAGAACACATTCCGGATCTGGTGCTCCTGGACGTGATGATGCCGCGGAAGAGCGGCTACGAGATCTGCACACGCATCCGCGATCGACCCGAGTGGCGGCACATCAAGGTCGTCATGCTCTCGGCCAAGGGCAGGGACGCCGAGGTGACGAAGGGACTGGCGCTGGGGGCCGACCTCTATGTCACGAAGCCTTTCTCCACGCGCGAGCTGATGGGCAAGATCAACAGCCTGCTCGGCCGATAGTGCACCGCAACACACGCGGCGCGCTCCATCTTGGAGCGCGCGTAAGTTCGGCGTAAGCTTCGGCTGCGATATTGGCTGGCGACGCGCTGGAGGAGAGGGGCCGCGCGCAAGCGGACGGATTTCAGAACGAAGAGCGCAGCCAAAGCAGCCCAGCGCAGTCCGCTTTTCCTATTTCTAGCCGAGGAGACCACGATGGCGGAGGCCAAGAAAGGTTTCATGGAGGAAGAATCAATCAAGAGCATCGGAACCGAGGAAAGGAAGGTCATCTTCGCATCTTCGCTCGGCACGGTGTTCGAGTGGTACGACTTCTATCTCTACGCGGTGCTTGCGCCGTTCTTCGCGGCCTTGTTCTTTCCGCCGGGGAACCAGACTGCAGCGCTGCTCTCCGCATTCGCCGCGTATGCGGCGGGCTTCCTCGTGCGCCCGTTCGGGGCACTGGTATTCGGCCGGATAGGAGATCTTGTCGGCAGGAAATACACCTTTCTCATTACTATCGTCTTCATGGGCGGCTCGACGTTCCTCGTCGGCCTGCTGCCGACGTTCGCGGCGGTCGGGTGGCTGGCGCCTATCCTGATGGTCACGCTGCGCCTCGTGCAGGGCCTGGCGCTGGGCGGCGAATACGGCGGAGCCGCGACCTACGTGGCCGAGCACGCTCCGCAGGGCCGGCGCGGATACGACACGAGCTGGATCCAGACCACAGCGACGCTGGGGCTGTTCCTCGCGCTCGTCGTCATCTACCTGTGCCGCGCCAACATGGATGCCAAGGAATTTTCCACCTGGGGCTGGCGCATCCCGTTCTGGGTGTCGTTGATCCTGCTCGTGTTCTCGATCTATATCCGCCTCAAGCTGCACGAGTCCCCGGTGTTCCAGAAGATGAAGTCCGAGGGCAAGGGATCGAAATCGCCGCTCACGGACAGCTTCTTCAAGTACCCCAACAACAAGTACGTGCTGCTCGCGCTGCTAGGCGCGACCGCAGGTCAGGGTGTGGTGTGGTACACGGGACAGTTTTACGCGCTTTTCTTTCTGATCATCACACTCAAGCTGGACTACGTGTCGGCCTACGCGCTGATCGGCATTTCGCTCCTGATCGGGACCCCGTTCTTCATCGTGTTCGGCTGGCTCTCGGACAGGATCGGTCGCCTGAAGATCATCATGGCGGGCTGCCTGATTGCGGCGGTGACCTACTTCCCGCTGTTCGGGGCTCTGACTCACTACGTGAACCCGGCGCTGGAAGAGTTTGCCGCGAAGACGCCGATCACGGTCGCGGCGAATGAGTGCAATTTCCACCTGTTCGTGGGGCCGTGGAGCAAGTTCTCCGACTGTGACCGGGCGAAGGACTATCTGACCAAGCAGGGTCTCTCGTTCAAGTCCGTTCCTGCGGAGGCGGGCAAGGCGGTCGTGACCACGATCGGCGCGGCCCGGATCGAGGGTTGGGACCAGAAGCAGCTTGATTCGGTGCTTGCGGCCGCCGGATACAAGGCCGGCGCAGACAAGTCCAAGGTGAACTGGTTCATGACCGAAGTGATCTTGGTCATCATGGTGATCTACGTGACCATGGTTTATGGTCCGATCGCCGCCTTCCTCGTGGAGCTCTTCCCCACGAAAATCCGCTACACCTCGATGTCGCTGCCGTACCACATCGGCAACGGCTGGTTCGGCGGCATGCTGCCGCTGACCGCAACGGCGATGGTCGCGGCGACGGGGGATATCTATTACGGACTGTGGTATCCGATTGTCGTGGCGGTCATGACGCTGATCATCGGCTCGTTCTTCCTGTCCGAGACCAGGGAAAGGGACATCAGGACCTACGACCACAGCATGCTGCCCTAGAGGGACTCGGGGCGCAAACCGCAAAGGCCCGCGGAAGCGGGCCTTTGCTTTTACGGGGATCTCAATCCGGGCTCGGGGATGCGCACGGCGTATACGCTGCAATGCGCCCCGGCAGTCACGCCCGAGGCCACCGAGCGCCACCACGCGAGGGCGTGCTGCTCGGGGCTGGGTGCGCCGATCAGGATCAGGTCGACATTGTTGCGGCGTGCGAACTCGAGCAGAGCCCCTTCCGGGCGCGGTGACTCGATCACGTGCAAGGACATCCGTCGCGCGGGCAATCGAAGCGGCTCGACCCAATGCTGGAGCAGCACGCGGTGATCGAGGTGAGCGCTCGAAGTTCCGTCCTCGCTGCTCTCCGCCCCAGGCCCGCCGCGGATCACCGACACGCAGATCAGCCGGAATTCGGGCGACAGGGACAGCACCCTCGCCGTGGCCCGCTGGAGGGCGGGCTGGCGCGGGTCGTCCGGGTGAGTCGTGTCGACCGCCACCATGATCACGGGGGCATTCGGAGTGATTGACCTCGGCTTCGCATTGACCTGAAGCTGCACGCGGCGGGCTCGCCACCAGCGCGCGGTCTGTCCGAGCAATCCGGCCTGCCGGGACTTGTGACCCCGGCCGGTCAAAGATACCTGCTCGGGGCTGCGCAGGTCGAAAGCGACGTGAGCGGCCGACTGGTAGCGGTCGTCGGCCGCGGGCTCGAGGCAACGCAGAATGATCTCTTGCAGCCACCGCGGCATCTCGGGCGCGCGCACGCGCGGTGGAACGGGATCCAGCCACAGCCGGTCGCGCAGGCCCGCCATGGTCCTCGGAATCCCGAACGGCAGGCACCCGGACGCCATCTCGTAGAGCACCACGCCGAGCGCGAAGATATCGCTGCGCGAATCCGATCTCGTGCCGAGCACTTGTTCCGGCGAAACGTAGGGCGCAGAGCCTGCGGCAAAGCGCTTCTCTTCGGCCAGCAGATCCGGATACCGTTCATGGTGAGCAAGGCCGAAATCAATGAGCACGACCGTGCCATCGGGCTTCAGGATGATGTTGTCCGGCTTGAGGTCCAGGTGGATTACGTCCTGCAGGTGTACGTCGTGGACGGCGTCCGCGATGGCGGCTCCGATGCGGACGACCTCGGCGGGCGGAAGCGGCCCGCGCTTGAGCGCATTCTCGAGGCTCTCCCCCTCGACCCGCTCGGTGACGAGATAAGGGGCTTTGGCCAAGTCTCCGGCCGCCACGAAGCGGGGCACATGGGGTCCGCTGAGGGCCGGGAGGATGATCGCTTCAGTTTCGAAGCTGATCAGGTTTTCGCTCGGCTCGAGCGCCCCGATGCGAGGCACTTTCATGATGGTCGGGAATTCGCGAACCGGCTCGGTCACGCGGAAGATCTCCGACTGCGCGCCGGCGTACAGGCGCTCGGCGACATGAAAGCCGTCGATAACGACACCCGGCGCGATCGGTTCTGCCATCGGAATACGATCGATCACACGCCCTTTTCAACACGATAGGCATGGGCTTCCGGAAGGCCCGCGCTCCGGATCTTTCGCGCAGCGGCGGCGTGGTCGTACGCCAGCCTGTAGAAGGTGATTCGCTCGCGGGCGGGGTCGAAAAGCGTGTAGGCTGCGGCCGGGTGGCCGTCGCGAGGCTGCCCCACCGATCCCACGAGGGCTAGCCAGCGCCGGTGGCCGCGAACCGGAACCGGGCTGCCCGGGGTGGGATTGAAAGCAGACCATTTTCCCTGCGCCCCTTCGAAATACAGGACCTGATCGTGCACGTGCCCGGAGAAAGTGTAGGTAGTACGAGCGGCTTCGACGCTGCGCTGCGCGACGGCAGGCGTGTCCACGTAGTCCCAGCGAGCGGGGAGCGCAGCCGAGGCATGAACGAAGCACATCGCACCATCGCGAATCACAAACGGCAACGAGGAAAGGTAGGCCCTGCCCTCGGCCGGAAGCGTCCGTCGCGTCCACTCGATCGATTCCTTGGTGGCGTCGTTCATGTATCCGGCGCGCTTCTCGATCGCCTCGTCGTGGTTCCCCTTTACGGACACCGCGCCGCGCTCGGTCCAGCGCGCGACAGTTGCGACAACCTCCTCCGGATCCGCCCCGTATCCGACCAGATCGCCGAGGAAAGCGTATCGCTCGGCGCCGCTCTCCGCCGCATGCTTCAGACATGCGTTCAGCGCCTCGATATTCCCGTGAACATCCGAGAGCAGCGCGATGCTCAACCCGCCTCCAGGGCCTCGTCAGGGAGACACTTATCATATGCGAAACGCGTGCCGGGCTCCCGCGTCCTTGGCGCAAGCAGTGCTTCGCCCGTATAATTCGCGCTCCCTTCCATCGGTATCTCGGAATGCGGGATGCCGCAGACGGCCAAGTAGCTCAGTTGGTAGAGCAGAGGACTGAAAATCCTTGTGTCGGTGGTTCGATTCCGCCCTTGGCCACCATTGCCTTCCGCCGATGAACCTCTCCGTAATGCAGCTTCAGACGCGGGGCGGACAGGCGCCGTTCTATTTTCGGCACGATTCGGTCGGCGACAACGGGGCGATCCAGCAGATCTTCCATAACCGTGACTACGACGCCTCCGCCTGGGAGCAGGGCAGGAGGCTCTGGGAATACCATCGGCAGCAGATCAAGGCACGGCCTTCTCTTATAGTCGATGCCGGAGCCAATATCGGTGCTGCAGCCGTCTATTTTCTCGAGGCCTTCGACAACGCGTTCGTCTACGCCGTCGAGCCCGAAGAGAACAACTTCCAGATCCTGGAGATGAACACGAGACGCTATAAGAACAAGATTGCTTTCAACGGCGCCATTGCAAGCTCGGACGGAGAAGTGGGTCTCGACGATCCGGGCCTCTCGGACTGGGGATTTCGAACAAGGCCGATGGCGCAAGGCAGCAAGAAAGTCGTAAAGAGCATCTCGCCCGCGACCATCCTTTCCGATCCCAGGGTGGCCGGCCTCACCCCTCTGATATTCAAGATCGATATCGAAGGGGCGGAGAGCGATCTGTTCTCGGGTGAGACGTCTTGGATGGGGCGGTTCCCGCTTATCATCATCGAGCTGCACGACTGGCTGCTTCCGTTCTCGGGCTCGTCGAGGAGCTTCTTCAGCGCGATCGTGAAGCACGATTTCGATTTCCTGCATCGCGGCGAGAATATCTTCCTCTTCAGCCGGCCCATTCTGGACGGGAACGCCGCCGGAACCGGCTAGCGATCCACCGCGGCGTCCGGCTGGCGGCTTTGTTCCGCTGCGATGAGCGGATCGAAGAAGGTGACACGGCTTGAGGCGATCGAGCGGAACTCCTCGTAACCTATCTTGCGCTGCTGAAGAAGGACGTCGAAGTCGTGCCTGAATCCTTCGGTGCGGCCAAGGGAAGCGGCCTTCTCCAGGACCTCCTGTGCGCTTCCGTAGGGCCTCAGGGCGTCGCGATCGTAGTGCTTCAGCAGCAGGTCGAACACCGTCTCCACGCTCGCGGCCCGGTCGCACAGATCGAAGGACATATGCAGCGAATAATCCCCGACCGTTTCAACCTGGTGAGGAGTGCCGTTGCGCAGGAAGAGCGCGTCTCCAGGGCGCATCACGATCTCGGCCTCCACCGGTCCCATCTCCGGGCGCTCGAGCTCAACCAGGTGCGAGCGTCGCGGCGGCTGGCGCGCATGGAGGCGCCACTTTTTTGCACCGGCGAGGTGGATCGCGAGAACGTCGTCCGCATCGATGTGACCGCGGTAGGCCTCGTTTCCCCGCTGCGAGAAGAACACCACGGCATTGCTGAAGGTGCAGGCGTGCGCGCGGTCAAGCGTCGCCGCGAGAAGGGCGACCTGGGGCTCGAGGATGTCGACCCCCTCAAGAAGGCAGGCAGCGCCCTTCTCCAGGTGCTCCTCCAGCACGCGGCGATTGACGAACTCGATCGGGCGGCGCTGAACCATCTTGACGCAGCGAGCAGGCTGCGTGTCGACGAGCTTTCCGTGATCGACGATCTGAATGAACTCGAGGCGCAGGAACGGATTGTTGAGGTGCTTGCGCAAGTCCTCGAGGCGGAAGATCGTCTGGTCCTTGAGGAGCCCCGGCTGGAAAAGATGACTGCGCTCTCCCGGCAGGGATAGGGCCTGCTTGAAGAAGAAATCACGCACGACCCGCAGCTGGGGAGGAAGCTCGATCATTGTCCGTCTTACGGGCTCCACAGAGTTGCTGGTCTATAATAGCAGGTTAATTTGCCCAATCTGCCATGCAGCTCTTCACGCTCGGACTGAACCACCAGACCGCGCCGCTCGCGATCCGCGAGCGCGTGGCGTTCCACACCGAGCGCCTGCGCTCCGCGTTGGCGGAGCTGACCCGGCACGAGCCGGTCAAGGAAGCCGCAATCCTGTCTACCTGCAACCGCACCGAAATCTACTGTGCGCTCGGAGAGCCCGAAGCGGCGTTCGAGTGGCTGGCGGGCTATCACCGCGTCCAGCCGCAGGAGCTGCAGCCTTATCTATACACCCTGCCACAGGCCGAGGCCGTGCGCCATGCGTTCCGCGTGGCCTCCGGCCTCGACTCCATGGTCATCGGCGAGCCTCAGATCCTCGGGCAGATGAAGGAAGCCGCTCGCGTCGCGGAGTCGGCTGGGACGCTGGGCACGCTCCTCAACAAGCTCTTCCAGCGCTCCTTTGCGGTGGCGAAGGAAGTGCGCAGCAATACGGGGATCGGCGCCAACGTCGTGTCGATGGCCGCCGCCGCTGTCAAGCTCGCCGCCAGGATATTCCCCAGCCTGGCCGACCAGAAGGTCCTCCTGATCGGAGCGGGCGAGATGATCGAGCTGGCCGCGACGCATTTCGCGGCGCAACGGCCGCGCGTCATGGCGGTTGCCAACCGGACGCTGGATCGGGCCCAGACGCTCGCCCGCCGGTTCGGCGCCGAGTCTGTCGAGCTGCGCGACCTGCCGGAGCGCTTGCCCGAGTACGACATCGTCGTGTCCTGCACCGCAAGCTCCCTGCCCATCATCGGCAAGGGCACGATGGAGCGCACGGTCCGCGCACGTCGTCACCGTCCCATCTTCATGGTCGACCTCGCCGTGCCGCGCGACATCGAGCCTGAAGTCGCCGGAATGGACGATGTGTTCCTCTATACCATCGACGATCTCGCCGCTACCGTGCGCGAGGGGATCGACGCCCGCCAGTCCGCCGTCGCGCAGGCCGAAGCAATCATCGAGTCCCAGGTCGGGTCCTTCCTGCACTGGATGAAGACCCGCGAGATCGTGCCGCTGATCCGCCAGTTGCGCGAGTCGGCCGAAGAAGCACGCTCGCGCGAAGTCGAGCGGGCGGCGAAGATGCTCGCCAGGGGCGAGGATCCCAGGGTCGTGCTCGAGGCGCTCTCGCACGGCCTGACCAACAAGCTGATGCATGCTCCCACCGAGGCGCTCAGCCAGGGCGGAGAAGGAGATCAGTCGCTCAAGGCGCTCGTCGCGCGTCTCTACCGGCTGCGCGCGCGCGACTGACGCGGGCGCATTCTTAGCGAGTCGATGAAGACCAGCATTGCGGCCAAGCTCGACCAGAAGCGCCAGCGGCTGAGCGACGTCAATGCGCTGCTTTCCGCGGAAAACGCGACGCGCGACCTGGAGCAGTTCCGCAAGCTATCGCGCGAGCACGCCGAGCTCGAGCCGGTCGTCGAGCTGTACAACAGGTATCGCGACACCGAGCAGCACGTCGCGGAGGCGCAGGAGCTGCTCGCGGACCCGGACGTGAAGGGCTACGCCGAGAGCGAGATCAAGGCCGGTCGCGAGCGGCTCGCCGTGATCGAGTCCGAGCTGCAGAAGATGCTGCTGCCCAGGGACCCGAACGACGAGCGCAACATCTTCCTCGAAATCCGCGCGGGAACGGGCGGAGACGAGTCGGCGCTCTTCGCCGGCGACCTGTTCCGCATGTACTCTCGGTACGCCGAGCGCCAGGGCTGGCAGGTGGAGATCATCTCCGAATCCCCCGGCGACGTCGGCGGATACAAGGAGATCATCGCGCGCATCATCGGGCACGGCGCCTACTCCAAGCTCAAGTTCGAGTCCGGCGGTCACCGCGTCCAGCGCGTGCCGGAGACGGAGACGCAAGGGCGAATCCATACCTCGGCGTGCACCGTGGCGGTCCTCCCCGAGGCCGCGGCGATCGGCGACGTCGTGCTCAACCCGGCCGAGATGCGCATCGACACGTTCCGAGCGTCCGGGGCGGGCGGGCAACACGTCAACAAGACCGACTCGGCGGTGCGCATCACGCACCTCCCGACGGGGATAGTCGTGGAGTGCCAGGACGCGCGCTCGCAGCACAAGAACAAGGAAAAGGCGCTGGCCGTTCTCGCCGCGCGCATCAAGGACAAGCAGATGCGCGAGCAGCAGGCGAAGGAGGCCGCCACGCGCAAGTCCCTCATCGGCTCGGGCGACCGCTCCGAGCGCATCCGCACCTACAACTTCCCGCAGGGGCGAGTCACCGACCACCGCATCGGTCTCACTCTCTACAAGATCAACGATATCATGGACGGGGACCTGTCGCAGCTCACCGACGCCCTGCTCGCCGAGCTGCAGGCCGAGCAGCTCGCCGCGTTCGCCGAGGAGCAGCGGTGAGCGCGGTCGAGGCCGGCTCTACGATCGAGGGCCTGCTGCGCGAATCGCGCTTGCCGCGCCGGGAAGCCGAGATCCTGCTTCAGGGCGTGCTGCGCTGCGACCGCGCCCGCCTGATCGCTCATGCGGAGCAGTCCGTCGATTCGGCGAAAGCGCTGGCGGCACGGGCCTGGTTCTCGCGGCGGCTCGCGGGTGAGCCGATCGCGCATATCCTCGGCGTCCGGGAGTTCTACGGTCTCGCGCTGCGGGTCACCGCGGACGTCCTGATACCGCGCCCCGAAACCGAGCTCCTGGTCGAGCTCGCGCTCGGGCGCGCCGGGCCGGGCGCGCGGGTGCTCGAACTCGGGACGGGAAGCGGCGCGGTCGCGGTCGCGCTGTGGTCGAAGAGGCCGGACTTGAAGATCACCGCAAGCGACATCTCGCAGGAGGCGCTCGAAATTGCGCGCCGCAACGCAGACGCTCATGGCGCCGATATCGATTTCGTCCGGAGCAATTGGTTCGAAGCGGTCGGCCCGGCGCCGTTCGATCTGATCGCGAGCAACCCGCCCTACGTGGCGGAAGGAGACCCTCATCTGAAGCAGGGCGATCTGCGCTTCGAGCCGCGCCTCGCCCTGCTCGGCGGCGGCGACGGTCTTGCGTGCGTGCGCGCGATCGCCGCACGGGCACGGTACCATCTCCGTCCAGGCGGCCGTTTGCTCCTGGAGCACGGCTACGATCAAGGGGAGCGCTGCGTCGCCCTTCTGCGCGAGATCGGCTACGCCGAGGTCGCTGACTCTCGCGACCTGGCGGGATTGCCAAGGGTTTGCGCCGGCGTCTGGCGCGGCTGAACGCGTGCTGGTAGAATTCCCGACGAATATCCTCAGGTATTAGGGGCGAACATGGATGTGCAAGAACTGATCAAGCGGCAAGTCAGCGGCAATCCGGTCGTGCTCTACATGAAGGGCACGCCGCAATTCCCGCAGTGTGGCTTCTCCGCAAACGCCGTTCAGATACTCAAGGCCTGCGGTGTGACGGATCCGTTCACCGTGAACGTGCTCGAGGAGCCGGAGATCCGCCAGGGCATCAAGGAATACGCCAAGTGGCCCACGATCCCGCAGCTTTACATCAAGGGCGAGTTCGTCGGCGGCTCGGACATCATGCGGGAGATGTATCAATCCGGAGAGCTGCAGAAGCTGCTTCAGGTCTGAGCGAGCAGCGCGTCCATCATCCGCTCGGCCTGGGCGGCGTAGGTGCCGCCGAAGAGGTTCGCGTGGTTGAGCACGTGATAGAGGTTGTAAAGAGACCTCCTCAGCGCATAGCCTGAATCCAGAGCCGCGATTTCCGCGTACGCGGAATAGAAGGCCGGCGGAAATCCCCCGAACAGCTCGGTCATAGCGAGGTCCGCCTCGCGGTCTCCCCAGTAAACAGCCGGATCGAAGAGCACCGGCGCGCCGCCGGCGAGAAAGCCGGCGTTCCCGCCCCACAGGTCGCCGTGCAGGAGCGACGGCAAAGGGACGTGGCCCGCGAGCAGCCGAGACACATTCTCGACGAGGCGCTCGCCTTTTTCGAGAAGCTTCCCGCCCGCGCCGTTGCGCCTCGCCAGCTCCAGCTGGGGCCGCAGGCGAGCGTCGCGCCAGAACTCGCTCCAGGAGCGCGAGCGCCGATTGAGCTGGGGGGTCTTGCCGATGTAGTTGTCGCGCGGCCATCCGAAGTACTCGCCGCGGGCCGAGTGCACCAGCGCGAGCGAGCGCCCGAGCGCGGCATAGTCGCCGCTGCCGCGCATTTCCAGGTACTCGAGAACTAGATACGTGTCCTCGCCCGCGTCGCCCCGGCACAGCGGCACCGGGACCCGCGCCCCGGCCGCGGCCAGAGCGGCGAGACCCTCGGCCTCGGCGGCGAAGTTATCCGCCTGCGGCCGCTCGTTGACCTTGACGAAGTACCTGCGACCGCCGCCTTCGATCGCGAAACAGCGGTGGATGCAGCCGCCCCCAGCCGGCTCTGCTCGCTCGATGCGGAACCGGCCCGCAGCCTGGGAAATCGACTCCTGCAGCGCGGCGAGTAGGAGCGGGGAGATCAGGCGCGTTTGATCATGGCGCGCGCGCGCCGGACCGCAGCACGCACGCGCGAAGGTGCGGTCCCGCCGGGGTGCGCGCGGCTCGCGACCGAACCGTCCAGCGTGAGCACGCGGTAGACGTCGCCGCCGACTTTCGCGGAGAAGCGGCGCAGTTCCGCGAGCGGGAGCTGCTCCAAAGCCCGTCCCGATTCTTCGGCGAAGCGCACTGCCTTCGCGGCCGCTTCGTGCGCATCCCGGAACGCGAGGCCCTTCTTCACCAGATAGTCTGCGAGATCCGTGGCCGTCGCGAACCCGTGCAGCGCGGCGGTGCGCATCGCGCGCTCGTTGACGACGATGCCCGGGATCATCTCCGCAAAGATCGCGAGCGTGTCGTGCCAGGTGTCTGCCGCGTCGAAAAGCGGCTCCTTGTCCTCTTGGTTGTCCTTGTTGTACGCCAGCGCCTGGCCCTTGATAAGCGTGAGCAGCGCGACGAGGTCGCCGATCACCCGTCCCGTCTTGCCGCGGGCGAGCTCGGCGACGTCGGGATTCTTCTTCTGCGGCATGATCGACGAGCCCGTGCAGAAGCGGTCGGGCAGGGTCACGAAGCCGAAGCGCGGGTTCATCCAGAGGATCAGCTCCTCGGACAGGCGCGACAGATGCGCCATCGCGAGCGCGGCGCAGGCGCAGAACTCGATCGCGAAGTCGCGATCCGAGACCGCATCGATGGAATTCTCGGCGACTCCCTCGAACGCGAGCTCGCGCGCGACCTTGGCGCGATCGATAGGAAACGAGGTGCCTGCGAGCGCCGCCGCGCCCAGCGGCAGGCGGTTCAGGCGCTTGCGGCAGTCGGCGAGGCGCGAGTGGTCGCGCTCCAGCATCTCGAAGTAGGCGAGCAGATGGTGTCCGAAGGTTACGGGCTGGGCGACCTGCAGATGCGTGAACCCCGGCATGACGGTGGCGGCGTGCCCTTCCGCCTGATCGACAAGCGCCGTCTGGACCTTCCGGATGAGGCCTGCGATCTCGTCGATCGCATCGCGCAGCCACAGGCGCAGGTCGGTCGCGACCTGGTCGTTTCGCGAGCGTGCCGTATGCAGGCGCTTGCCCGCCTTTCCAGCGATATCGATGAGCCGGCGCTCGATGTTGAGGTGCACGTCCTCGGCGTCGAGCGACCAGCGGAAGCGCCCCGCCGCGATTTCCCCGGCTATCCTTGACAGGCCGCGCTCGATCGCCTTGAGGTCGCTCCGCGAAATGATCCCCGAGGAGCGCAGCATACGCGCGTGCGCGATGGAGGCGCGGATGTCGTGGGGAGCGAGGCGCCGGTCGAAGCCCACCGACGCCGTGTAGCGCTTGACGAGCTCGGATACCGGCTCGGCGAACCGCCCCGACCAGAGCTTCTTGCCCGACTTGGGCTTCGCTTCCATGGTTGACTGTAGAATGCCCGAAGTCGCGGGTGCGCAGCTCTAGCCACGCGCCTCAATCAAAGTGCAAAGTATACGGCAAAACCATCTGCCCGACGCCCTGCCGGACTTCCGGAACCTGGGTGTGATCTCGCGGATCCTTCTCTCGGTGAATGCGCTCGCTCTCCTTTTTGCGGCGGCCCGATCACGCGACGTCGGAGAATTCGCCGCGAAGCTCACCGAGATCGCCGGATCGCTCGAGCCGGTCCTGCTCGTGGCCGTAGTCTCGCTGTACGCGGCGTCGACTCTGCTCGAGCGGCTGGAGTACCGTTACGGCCTGCTCGCGGTGTTTGCGATCGTGCTGGCGGCGACTGCCGCGCTCTTTCCGGTCCAATCGCTCATCGGGGGGGCCGATGGAAGCCGCGAGCTCGCCTGGAGCCTCGGCTGCGCGGCGTTCACAACCGCGGGCGTCGCCTGGTATTTCCATCTTCGCAGCCGGGCGTTCTCGCCCGCGATTTCCGAGGCGCGCTTGCAGGCGCTGCAGGCACGCATCCGGCCGCATTTCCTGTTCAACAGCCTCAACGCGGTGCTCTCCCTGATCCGCAAGGATCCGAAGCGAGCGGAGGGTGCGCTGGAAGATCTGGCGGAGCTGTTCCGCACCGTGATGGCGGACAACCGCCAGCTGATCGCCCTGCGCGACGAGCTTTCCCTGTGCAGGCAGTATCTCAATCTCGAGCAGCTGCGCCTGGGTGAAAGGCTGCGGGTCGACTGGCGTCTCGATCCCGGCGCCGACGAAGCCCTGGTGCCGCCGATGGTCCTGCAGCCGCTGGTGGAGAACGCCGTGTACCACGGCATCGAGCCGGGCATCGCACCGGGCGTGATCGAGGTGCGGATCGAGCGGCGCAACGACCGGCTGTGGCTGCAGCTGACCAACCCCTACCACGAGGACTATCAGCATCGGCAGGGGAATCGAATGGCGCTCGCCAACATACGCGAGCGCCTGCAGCTGCACTTCGACGTCGAGGCAAGCCTGAACACGCGCATCGCCGATGGGCGCTATGAGATCGGCATCACCATGCCGTATCGCACCAGCCTATGAGCCCTCTCCGGGTGGTCATCATCGACGACGAGGAGCCCGCGCGCAGCCGCATGCGCGAGCTGCTGGAGGACTGCCGGGCGGAATTTCCTCACTCGGTCGTCGGCGAGGCGGCGAACGGCGTGGATGGCCTGCAGACCGTTACGGAAAGCGCGGCCGATGTCGTTCTCGTCGACATTCACATGCCGGAAATGAGCGGGATCGAGTTCGCGAGGCACCTGCAGGTTCTCGAGCGCCCGCCCGCGGTGATCTTCGTCACGGCGCACGACCAGTACGCGGTGGAAGCGTTCGAGGTCAACGCCCTGGATTACCTCACCAAGCCGGTGCGCGCGGCGCGCCTGCTCACGGCGCTCAGGAAGGCGGCCAGCGGCACACGCCCCAGCCGCAGCGTGCTGGAAAGCATCGATCCGGCGCCGCGCCGGCACTTTAGCGTGGCCGAACGCGGCCGCGTGACTCTCGTTCCGGTAGCCGACGTCGTCTACCTGAGGGCCGAGCTCAAGTACGTCACGCTGCGCACCCGCGAGCGCGAACACCTGGTCGAGGAATCGCTCACCCAGATCGAGCAGGAGTTCGGCGGAGTATTCGTGCGCGTTCACCGGAATTGCCTGGTGGCGCGCCGCCGGATCCGCGGATTCGAGCGTGGCGCCGAGACCGACGGCGAGGCCGGCTGGTCGGTCGTGCTCGAGGGCACCGACGAGAAGCTGCCGGTGAGCCGCAGGCAATGGCCTCAGGTCAAAGCGCTGGCAGGTTGAAGTGGATCGGGCCCCCGACCGCATCGTCATCGCGTCGCGCCGAAGCCGGCTCGCCTTGTGGCAATCGGAGCATATGGCCTCCGAGCTGAGGCGCCTGTACCCGCGCTGCGAAGTCAGCATCCTGGGGATTACCACGCGGGGCGATCAGATCCTGGATCGGCCGCTCGCCGATGTGGGAGGCAAAGGCCTTTTCGTGAAGGAGCTCGAGACCGCGCTGGAGGACGGCAGGGCCGATATCGCGGTGCATTCCTCCAAGGACGTGCCGATGCGCCTGCCCGGGGGCTTCTGCCTGGCGGCCATCCCTGTGCGGGAGGACCCGCGGGACTGCCTCGTCTCGAGCTCGAGTGCAAGCCTCGAGGCGCTGCCTGCGGGCAGCGTGGTCGGCACCTCCAGCCTGCGGCGCGAAGCGCAGTTGCGCGAGCGCTATCCCGCGCTGCAGGTAAGGCCGCTCCGTGGCAATCTCGATACGCGCCTTGCCAAGCTCGATCGCGGGGAATGCCAGGCTATAGTCCTTGCGGCGGCGGGTCTGAAGAGGCTGGGCCTCGCGGCCCGGATTCGAGCGATGCTCGAGCCCGAACAGAGCCTGCCCGCGCCCGGACAGGGCGCCCTGGCGATCGAATGCCGGGAGGAGCGGGCCGCCTTGCGTCGGCAGCTCGCGCCGCTCGAGGACCCCGTGACTGCAGCGTGCGTGCGCTCCGAGCGCGCGCTGAGCCGTGCGCTTTCCGGCGACTGCAAGCTGCCGCTCGCCGCGTACGCCGTGGCAAGCGCAGGGCAGCTCCGCCTGCGCGCCCTGGTCGCCATGCCCGACGGCAGCCGCGTGGTGCGCGCGGAGTCGAACGGCTCCATGGATGCACCGGAGGAACTGGGCGAGGCGCTCGCCGAGGAGCTGCGAGCCCAGGGAGCGGACGCCATCCTGGCCGCGTTGCCATGAGCGCGGGGCTTTCGGGGCGGGGAATCGTGATTACTCGTCCGCGCGAGCACGCGGATGCGCTCGCCGAGCGGATCCGCGCGGCGGGCGGCGAGCCGATACTGTTCCCGACGATCGAGATCCTGCCTCCGGAAGACGGGAGTGCCGTGTCCGGCATCATCGCTCGCCTCGAGGATTTCGATCTGGCGATCTTCGTGAGCCCGACGGCCGCGATACGGGGGCACGCCTTGGTCGGCGCGAGCCGGCCATGGCCGCGGCGACTGCGCGTTGCCGCCGTCGGGGCGGGGACAGCCGAGGCGCTCTTGGAGCGCGGATTCCAGAGCGTGATATTCCCCCCGGGTGAGGCGGACAGCGAAGCCTTGGCCGCGGTCGACGAGCTCCGCGAGCTTCACGGGCGCTCGATCGTCATTTTCCGCGGTCAGGGGGGCCGGGAGTGGCTCGCGCGCGAGCTGGGGACGCGCGGCGCGCATGTCGAATACGCCGAATGCTACCGCCGCGCTCGGCCGCAGGCGGACGCCCGCGGCCTGCTGGCACGCTGGCAGAGTGGAGCGGTCGAGGGTGTTTCCATTACCAGCAGTGAAGGGCTCGCGAACTTCCTTGCGATGCTCGGTCCGACCGGAGGCAGGTATCTGCGCGCGACCCCGGTCTTCGTCCCCCACCCCAGAATCGCACGCGCCGCGCGCGAGCTCGACGTTCGCGAAGTCGTCGTGACCGGGCGTGGCGACGAGCGCACGGTCGCGGGAATGGCGGCTTTTTTTGCTAGAGTATGACGGCTTCCGATCAGCGATCCGCTTGAGACATGGAAGACCGCGCCTCTCCGCCTGTTGATCTCCCGAAGGCCTCGCGACGAGGAACGCGATCCGCCTCGCTGTGGGCGGTCGGCCTTGCCCTTGTCGCGCTCCTCGCGGCCTGGCAATGGTACGAGGCCCGGGTGCTGGTCGACGCCATGCGCGCCGAGCTCGCCCAGCGCGTTCGCGACATCGAGGGCGACAGTCGGGACGCCCGCTTGAGCGCGAAGCAGGCGCAGGATGCGATGCGCGAAGCGCTCGCCAAGGTGGCCCAGCTGGATCTGAGGCTCAGCGAATACCAGAGCAATCAATCCAGCCTCGAAGGGCTCTACCAGGAGCTTTCGCGCAGCCGTGACGAATGGGTTGTAGCCGAAATCGAGCAGGTCCTCGTGATCGCGTCGCAGCAGCTGCAGCTAGTCGGCAATGCGCCGGTGGCGCTTGCGGCGCTCCAGAGCGCGGATGCGCGCCTCGCGCGGTCGGGACGCTCCCAGTTTCTCCCGCTGCGCAAGGCGTTCGCACACGACATCGAGCGTCTCAAGGCGGTGCCGGAAGTCGATGTCCCGGGAATCGCCGCAAAGCTCGATCAGATGATCGCGGCGGTGGATAACCTGCCGCTCGCGCAGGACATGCATCCTCAGGCGCAGACGGCGGAGAAGACGGCGTCCGAGGGTCTGTGGGCGAGGCTGCTCGAGGGGTTCCTGGCGGAGCTGAGAAAGGTCGTCCGGATTCAGAAGATGGAGTCCGCAGATCCTGGGCTCATAGCCCCCTCGCAAGCCTATTATCTGCGCGAGAACATGAAGCTGCGCCTGCTGAATGCCAGGATCTCGCTGCTCGCGCGCGACGAAGCCGCGTACCGCAGCGACCTGGACACGGTCGCGGCTTGGCTTGCGCGCTACGTCGACACGCGCTCGGCCCAGGGCGCTTCCGTGGGAGCCGCCCTGAAGACGCTGCGTGCGACGGCCTCGGGTCCCATGTTCCCTACGATGAGCGAGAGCCTTGCCGCGGTGCGCGCCTACAAGGCATCGCGCGAGCGCGGGACAAAATGAAGGGGCTGCTCTGGCTCATCGTTATCGCGGCCCTGGCGGTTGCGCTGTCCTTGGCGCTGAGCGGAAACGGGGGCTACGCGCTGTTCGTTCTGCCGCCTTGGCGCGCCGAGGTCTCGCTCAACTTCCTGGGGCTGGTCTTGGTCGTCGCTTTCGCCCTCGCGTATTTCCTCGTGCGCGGGGTATGGCACACCCTGAGGCTTCCCTCTCACGTGCGCGCGTTTCGCAGGCGCCGCCGCGCCGACGCCGGCCATACCGCTATCCTCGGTGCCGTGCAAGCCCTGTTCGAGGGCCGCTTCGTGCGCGCCGAGAAACTGGCATCCAAGGCGATCGATCTCGGCGCCACCCCCGGTCTGGCGGGCCTGCTAGCGGCGCGTGCGGCGCAAAGGCTGCGCGACTTCGGCCGGCGCGACCAGTGGCTGGAGCGCTCGCGCGAGGGGGACGGCGAGTGGCGCGTAGCGCAGGCGATGACCAAGGCAGAGCTGCTTCTGGACGAGCGCCGCTTCGACGAGGCGCGCGGTGTCTTGCG
This sequence comes from Burkholderiales bacterium, assembly GCA_035499735.1. Classification (GTDB taxonomy): domain Bacteria; phylum Pseudomonadota; class Gammaproteobacteria; order Burkholderiales; family SG8-39; genus VBDM01. The sequence continues at coordinate 35,070 of DATJYC010000051.1, read as the reverse complement.
CGAGCTGCACGCGACCGGGCCCCGTCACGTGGCGGCGCTGTTCCTGACGCTGCGCGCGGAGCAAGGCATGTCGAACTGGGAAGAAGTGCTGAGAACAGCGAACGCCCTGGAGAAGCATAACGCCATGCCCCCCGAGGCGCTCGACAGCGTGCGCACCGCCGCACACGTCGCGTTGCTCACGCGCAGGCCCTTCGACCGGGACGGCCTGTTGCGCGAGTGGGAGAACGTGCCTCGGGCGGAGCGTGTCCGCCCGAAAATTGCGGCGACTGCCGCCCGCGCTTTCATACAGCTCGGGGATTGCCCCAGGGCCCACCGCATCATCGAGGGCGCCCTCGAGCGCGGATGGGACGGAGGGCTCGCGCTCCTCTACGGCGAATGCGTCGACAAGGACGCGCTCGAGCGGCTCGAGCACGCGGAGAAATGGCTTAGGGAGCGGCCAGGCGAGGCCGAGCTGCTGCTCACGCTGGGGAGGCTTTGCGTGCAGCGCGAGCTGTGGGGGAAGGCGCAGAGCTACCTGGAGGCAAGCCTGGCGACGCGACCGAGCCAGACCGCGCATATCGCGCTCGCGAGGCTCCACGAGCGGCTAGGACGCAGGGCGGATGCGGACCGGCATTTCAGGGCAAGCGCAGACCTTGCGCAGCGTCCGCCGGACTGAGGCGCTTCAGATAGCTTCAGATACCGAGTCCCGCGAGCTGCTTTTCGGGATAGCGGGTTCCGGAAGCGATCCCCGCGGGGAAGGCCTTCGCGAGCTGGGCGACCTCGGCGGGGGCGAGTGCGATCCCGGCCGCCGCGGCGTTCTGCTCCAGGTAGGCGCGGCGCTTCGTGCCCGGAATGGGGACGATGTCCTTCCCTTGAGCGAGCACCCAGGCGAGCGCGACCTGGGCCGGCGTCACCTTGCGTGCCGCGGCGATCGACTCGATCGGCTGCAGAAGCGCGACATTGAGCTTGAGGTTGTCGGAGTTGAAGCGCGGATGGTCGCGACGCCGGTCCTTCTCCCGAAGCGCGTCGAGTGTCTTGATCGTCGCGGTGAGGAAGCCGCGGCCCAGGGGCGAGTACGCCATGAGCGCGATCCCGAGCTCGCGGCAGGCCGGCAGGATGTCCTTCTCGACGTCGCGGGACCAGAGCGAATACTCGGTCTCAAGTGCGGCCAGGGGATGCACCTTGTGCGCGCGCCGCAGCGTCTGGGCGCCGGCTTCGGATAGCGCGAGGTGCCGCACCTTGCCCTGCTCGACGAGCTTCTTCATCGCGCCCACGGTGTCCTCGATGGGCACCTTGGGGTCGACGCGGTGCAGGCCGTAGATGTCGATCACGTCTACGCCCAGGCGTTTCAGCGAAGCTTCGCAGGCCTGGGGCACGTAGGCCGGGTGGCCCGCCGAGAGCCCCTCGGGGGGCTTGAAGCCGGAGAGCCCCAGGTTGCCGAATTTCGTTGCGAGCAGCACGCGGTCGCGCCTGCCCTTGATCGCGCGCCCGACCAGCTCTTCGTTGGTTCCCGCCCCGTAGGCGTCGGAGGTCACGATCAGGTTGACTCCCAGATCGATGGCGCGGTGGATGGTCGCGATCGACTCGGCCTCGTTAGGCTCGCCGTAGATCCCGGTCATGCCCATGCAGCCCAGGCCCATTGCGGGAACCTCGGGTCCGGTCTTACCCAGCTTGCGTGTCTCCATGTTTCTCCTCTCTCAAGCCTGTTCGCCGAGCCAGTCCCTGGGGCGCAGGAAGTCGCGGTAGAGTCGCGCTTCCTCGCTCGAGGGGTCGGGCTTCCAGTCGTAGCGCCACTTCACGGTGGGCGGCAGCGACATGAGTATGGACTCGGCCCGGCCGCCCGACTGCAGGCCGAACAGCGTGCCGCGATCATAGACGAGATTGAACTCGACGTAGCGTCCCCGGCGGTAGGCCTGGAAATCCCGCTCGCGTTCGCCGAACGGAAGGACTCTGCGGCGCTCGACCACCGGCAGGTAGGCGGGCAGGAAATGGTCGCCGACGCTCTTCATGAGCCCGAAGCAGCGATCGAAGCCGCCGTCGTTCACGTCGTCGAAGAATATTCCGCCGATGCCTCGCGGCTCGCCGCGGTGCCTGAGAAAGAAGTATTCATCGCACCACCGCTTGAAGCGGGGATAGCATTCCGGCCCGAAGGGCGCGAGCGCCCGCTCGCAGGTGCGGTGGAAATGGCGCGCGTCCTCCTCGAAGCCGTAGTAGGGAGTGAGGTCCATCCCGCCTCCGAACCACCACACCGGCTCGCTCGCGGGCTTGCTCGCCGTGAGGAAGCGCACGTTCATGTGCGCGGTGGGCACGAAGGGGTTGCGCGGATGCAGCACCAGGGACACGCCCATCGCCTCGAAGCTTCGCCCCGCGAGCTCCGGGCGCGCGGCGCTCGCGCTGGCGGGCAGACGCTCGCCCCGCACGCGCGAGAAATTCACGCCGCCGCGCTCGAACAGGTTTCCCTCCTCGATGACCCGGGTTTCGCCTCCCCCGCCCTCGGCGCGCTCCCAGCGATCCCCGCGGAAGCGCCCGCCGTCGACGCGCTCCAGCTCGCCCACGATGCGGTCCTGGAGCCCGACGAGGTAGTCGCTGACCGCTGCCGGGTTCATCGCTTGGGGGAGAGGGCGCGGTGGCCGATGTCGCGCCGGTACTGCATGCCCTCGAAGCGGATGCGCTCGACCGCTTCGTAGGCGCGGCGCTGTGCCATGCGGATCGTATCGCCGAGCGCGGTGACGCAAAGCACACGCCCGCCGCTGGTCACCAGGGTCCCGTTCTTGAGCGCGGTCCCCGAGTGAAACACGCGCAGGTCGTCCGCGGCCGCGGACAGGCCGGTCACCGCGTCGCCCTTCTTGGGAGAGTCGGGATAGCCGGAGGCCGCGATCACCACGCCCAGGGCAGGCCGCCGGTCCCACTCCGCTTTGAGCCGGTCGAGCTTCCCTTCGACCGCCCCGTCGATAAGCTCGAACAAGTCGCTCCTAAGCCGCAGCAGAATGGGCTGCGTTTCCGGGTCGCCGAGGCGGCAGTTGAATTCCAGGACGCGTGCCCTGCCGGCCCCATCGATCATCAGGCCCGCATAGAGGAACCCGCTGTAGGGGTGGCCTTCCTCGGCCATTCCCTTGAGCACCGGCTTGATCACCTCGCGCACGACGCGCGCGTGGAGCTCGGGTGTCACGACCGGCGCCGGCGAATACGCACCCATGCCGCCGGTATTGGGACCCTCGTCGCCGTCCCGCAGGCGCTTGTGGTCCTGGCTCGTAGCGAGGGGCAGGACGTGCGCACCGTCGGCGAGAACGATGAAGCTCGCCTCCTCGCCCTCGAGGCATTCCTCGATTACGACGCGATTCCCGGCCGGCCCCAAGCTGCGCTCGACCAGGATCCTGTCGATCGCGCGGTGCGCCTCCTCGTTGCTTGCCGCGACCACGACACCCTTGCCGGCGGCGAGGCCGTCGGCCTTGACGACGATGGGAGCGTCCTTCGAGTCGATGTAGGCGTGCGCGCCGCGCGCGTCGCCGAAGCTCGCGAACGCGGCGGTGGGTATCCGGTGTCGGGTCATGAATTCCTTGGCGAACTGCTTCGAGCTCTCCAGCTGCGCACAGGCGCGGGTCGGGCCGAAAATTCTCAAGCCCCTGGCTCGGAACAGATCCACGATGCCTTCGGCGAGCGGCGCCTCGGGGCCCACGACGGTCAGATAGATTCCTTCGGCGAGCGCGAAATCGGCGAGCTCGCCGATTTCGGAGATCGCGACGTTCTCGAGGCCGTTCTCGCGGGCGGTCCCGCCGTTTCCCGGTGCGACGAAGACCTTCTGCACGCGCGAACTCTGCGCAAGGCGCCAGGCGAGCGCGTGCTCTCTTCCTCCCGATCCCACGACGAGCAGCTTCATCAGTGGCGGAAATGCCGCACGCCCGTGAACACCATGGCGAGGCCGAGCTCGTCCGCGGCCGCGATGACCTCATTGTCGCGCATGCTTCCGCCGGGCTGGATCACGGCTGCAGCCCCGGCGCGCGCGACCACGTCGATCCCATCGCGAAAGGGAAAGAAGGCGTCGGAGGCCACGACCGAGCCCGCGAGGGCCAGTCCCGCTTCCTTGGCCTTGAAGTCGGCAACTCGGGCCGCGTCGACGCGGCTCATCTGCCCCGCGCCGATGCCCAGGGTACGGCCGTCCTTGCAGAAGACGATGGCGTTCGACTTGACGTATTTCGCAACGCGCCAGGCGAAGAGCAGATCGGCAAGCTGGGCCGGCGACGGTCTCGAGCGCGTGACTGTGCGCAGGTCCTGGGCCGTCAGCGTGTGATCGTCCGGGGTCTGAACGAGGATTCCTCCCCCGACGCGCTTAAAGTCGTAGGTCTGCGCGGCGCGCACCGCCTCTACCGTGAGCGCGCGTACGTTCGGCTTGCCCGCGAGTACGGCTCGCGCGCCGCCGTCGAACTCGGGCGCGATCACGACCTCGACGAAGGGCCGGCACACGGCCTCCGCTGTCGCCGCGTCCAGCCCGCGGTTGAAAGCGACGACGCCTCCGAAAGCGGAGGTCGGGTCGGTGGCGAAGGCGCGGTCGTACGCATCGCGCCCGGAGCTGCCTATTGCCGCGCCGCAGGGGTTGGCATGCTTGATGATCACGCAGGCCGGCTCGTCGAAGCTCTTCACGCACTCCCAGGCCGCGTCGGCGTCGGCGATGTTGTTGAAGGACAGCTCCTTGCCCTGGAGCTGAGTCCCGCCGGCGAGTCCGCCCCGAACGGGGCTCGCGTCCCTATAGAACGCCGCCGCCTGGTGAGGGTTCTCGCCGTAGCGAAGGTCCTGGAGCTTGTCGAACTGCAAGGTGAGCTTGCCGGGGAAAGCGCTGCGCTCGCCGTCCGGGGCGAGCGCCGTGAGGTAGTTGCCGATCGCGGCGTCGTAGGCGGCGCTGTGCGCGAACGCCTTTCGCGCGAGCGCAAATCGCGTGTCATTGCTCAGCTCCCCGCCGCGCCGGTCCATCTCCGCCAGCAGCTTCGGGTAGTCGGATGGATCAGTGACGACCGCCACGCCCGCGTAGTTCTTGGCCGCGGCGCGCAGCATGCTCGGTCCCCCGACGTCGATGTTCTCGATCGCCTCGGCGAGCGTGGCGTCCGGCCTCGCGACCGTTTGCGCGAAAGGGTACAGGTTGACGACGACGAGGTCGATGGGCTCGATGCCCGCGGCCCGGAGCTCGGCCAGGTGCTCCGGCGAGTCTCGCCTGGCGAGAATGCCGGCGTGAAGCCGCGGATGCAGCGTCTTGACCCTCCCGCCGAGCATTTCAGGGAAACCGGTGTAGTCGGCGACCTCGGTGACCTGCGCCCCCTGCGCCGCAAGGAACTTCGCGGTGCCGCCTGTCGACAGGATCTTGATCTTGAATCGGGCCAGCCCCCGGGCCAGCTCGGCGAGGCCGGTCTTGTCGGAAACGCTGATCAGCGCCGTCCGGACGTGGGTCACATTCTTATCTTATGCGACTGGATCTTCTTTCGCAGCGTGTTGCGGTTGATCCCGAGCATCTCGGCCGCCACGGACTGGTTGCCCGCGGCGCGGTCGAGAACGATCTCGAGCATCGGGCGCTCGACGTTCTTGAGCACCATGTCGTAGATAGCGCGCGGCTTCGCCCCGTCGAGGTCCTTGAAATAGCGTTCCAGAGAGCGGCGCACGCTGTCCGCGATCTCGCTCGTCTGCTTCATGCCGCCAGCTCCAGCTCGTAGCGCAGGCGCGAGTCCTCGCGTCCGAGCTGTTCAAAGAATCCGTTGACCGCGTCGAGTTGCTCCTCGCAGCTCTCGAGCTGATTCATGCGGTGCCGGAAGCTCGCCGAGCCGGCGAGCCCCTTGGTGTACCACGAGATGTGCTTGCGTGCGACCTTGACTCCGCGCTCCCTGCCGTAGAAGGAGTACAGGTCGTTCAGATGCGCGATCAGCACCACGTGAATGTCCGAGACCAGCGGTAGAGGAAGCTTCTCGCCGGTGGTGAGGTAGTGCCCGATCTCGCGGAAGATCCAGGGGCGTCCTTGCGCCGCACGTCCGATCATCACGCCGTCGGCGCCGGTGTATTCGAGGACGTGCCTCGCGTCCTCGGGGGTGTTGATGTCGCCGTTCGCCACGACGGGCAGGCGCGTAGCCCGCTTCACCTCGCGGATGGTGTCGTATTCCGCGTGGCCGGAGAACCCGCAGGCGCGCGTGCGGCCGTGCAGCGACAGCAGCTGCACTCCGCTCTCTTCTGCGATCCTCGCGACTTTGAGCGCATTCTTGTTGGACGTGTCCCAGCCGGTGCGGAACTTAAGCGTCACCGGCACACCGACGGACCTGACCACGGATTCGAGGATCTGTCCGACGAGCGGCTCATCCTTGAGCAGAGCGGAGCCGGCCATGGTGTTGCAGACCTTCTTCGCCGGACAGCCCATGTTGATGTCTATGATCTGGGCGCCTTGCTCGACGTTGTAGCGCGCGGCATCGGCCATCATCGCCGGGTCCGCGCCGGCGATCTGCACCGAGATCGGCTCGACTTCGCCGTCGTGGTTGGCGCGCCGCCGCGTCTTCTCGCTGCCCCAGAGGAGCGAGTTCGATGCCACCATCTCCGAGACGGCCAGACCTGCGCCGAACTGCTTGCACAGCTGACGGAACGGGCGGTCCGTGACGCCGGCCATCGGGGCAACGAAAAGATTATTTCGCAGCGTGTGCGAACCGATTCGCATCGACGTTCACGGAAATTTTTCGAGGGAGCGCAATTCTATACCTAAACGCGAGCATCAAGGGAAGGATTTCCGCGCTTCGCGCGCTCGATTTTCTCGCGCGGCGACTGCGCCCGCTGATGCCGGCGCCTGCGGCGCTTCAGGGCAGCGCGCGCGCCCCGAAAATCATGCGACGGGCGAGAAAATGCCTGGCGGGCGGCAGAAGGTCGAGGAGCGCGAGGCCCGCGCCGCGCGCCACGGCGAGCGGCGGCACCGAGTTCGAGAATGTTCTGACCAGAAAATCGGTGAAACCGATTCCGGTATGGCGGTCGAGCCAGCGTCCGCGCGCGTAGCGGGCGAGAAAACGTTGCGCACCCACTTCCTCTGGAGCGACGTCAAGCAACATCCGAGCCAATTCCCAGGCGTCGCGCAGACCGAGGTTCAGTCCCTGCCCGGCGACCGGGTGCAGCGCCTGCGCGGCATTGCCTATGGCGACGACTCGGGGTGAGGGGCGTACCGCGCTGCGGCGCAGAGCCAGCGGAAAGCTAGCGCGGGCCCCGCAGGAGCGGAATTCTCCGAGCCTGCCGCCGAACGCCCCGCCCAGCTGCGCGAGGAACTCGCGCTCCGGAAGCGCGCAAAGCGACTCGGCGGTCCCCGGGCTCACGCTCCACACGAGGGCGTGTCGATCCCGGAACGGAAGCAAAGCGAGCGGCCCTTCGGCGGTGAAGCGCTCCCAGGCGGTACCCGCAGAAGGATGCCGGGCCACGACCTCGGCGACGATGGCGCGCTGGCGGTAGTCGACGACGCGGTCGGCGTCGCGACTCAATCCGCCGTCGGCGAGCACAAGCAACCGCGCTCTCACGCGTGCTTCGCCTGCAGCGCCCGACAGATGGAGGACGATTCCGCCGTCCGAATGCTCCCACTTGGTCAAGGTCTCGGGGAGGGCGGGAGTGCGGGTCGCGAGGTGCGCGACCAGCTCCGAGTAGGCGACGACGTACCCGAGGGCAGGGAGCCCGTAGTCGGAGGAGCGCATCACCGTCCTGCCGAACCCCTGCTGCGAGACGTGAATGGTGCGAATAGGCGTGCTCGGCAGGACTCCCCATGCGTCGAGGCGCTCGAGGATGAGCCGACTGCCGTGAGACAGGGCGATCGGGCGGTCGGCGGCTCCGGTTTCGCCCGCGATCCGCGCGAACGACACTCCGCTCCCCGACAGAGCGATCGCGAGCGCCGAGCCTACGGGCCCGCCGCCGACTATTGCCACGTCGACTTCGGCCAGGTCGACTTCGGGCTGCTCACTCGCGCCCAACGAGCGCCTCGATGTCGCCCACCGATTTCGGCGCGGCGGCCGTGAGCACCTCGCACCCGGTCGCCGTCACGGCGACGTCGTCCTCGATGCGCACGCCGATGTTCCACAACGCCTCGGGGACCTTCTCCGCCGGACGGATGTAGCATCCCGGCTCGACGGTGAGCGTCATCCCGGGCTCGAGGCGGCGCCATTCGCCGCCCGCCTTGTATTCTCCGGCGTCGTGAACGTCCAGCCCCAGCCAATGCCCCGTGCGATGCATGTAGAAGCGCCGGTAGTCCTCGGTCGAAATCACCTCGTCGACAGTCCCGACACAGAGGCCGAGATCGATGAAGCCGCGGGCGAGGGTTCTCACGGCGGCGTTGTGCGGCTCGTCCCAGCGAGCCCCGGTTCCTACCGCCGCGATCGCCGCCGCCTGCGCCGCGAGCACCAACTCGTAGACGTCCTTTTGCGGCCCGCTGAACCTGCCGTTGACGGGGAAGGTGCGGGTCACATCCGAGGCGTAGCCGTCGAGCTCGCAGCCCGCGTCAACGAGGAGCAGATCGCCGTCTATAAGGCGCGCGCTGTTCTCGCGGTAGTGCAGGATGCAGGCGTTCGCACCTCCGGCTACGATCGGGGTGTAGGCCGGGTATTGTGAGCCGCGGCGCCGAAACTCGTACAGCAGCTCGGCCTCGATCTCGTACTCGTATCTTCCCGGGCACGTCGCGCGCATCGCCCGCTCGTGCGCGGCGACGGAAATCGTCGCTGCGCGACGCATCACCGCAAGCTCGCCCTCGTCCTTGACCAGGCGCATTTCGTCGAGCATCGTGCGCGTGTCGCGGATCTCGGCCGGAGCGGCGACGCCGGCACGCCCCTGCGCGCGTACCTGGTTCAGCCAGCCCATGATCCGTGCGTCCCAGGCTGTGTCGGATCCCGGCGCATAGTGCAGCACCGGCTGATCGGCAAGAAGCTTCGGGATCTGCTCGTCGAGCATCTCGATCGGGAAGGCCTCGTCGAGCCCCAGCGCAGCCTTGGCCCCCTCCGGGCCGCTGCGCACGCCGTCCCAGAGTTCGCGCGCCGGATCGCGCTTGCGGCAGAAGAGGACCGACTTGGGTGTGTCGCCGGCGGTGAGCACCAGCACCGCATCGGGCTCGGTGAATCCGGTCAGGTAGTAAAAGTAGCTGTCGAAACGATAAAGGTATTCGCTGTCGCGATTGCGCGCGCGCGCGGGAGCCGTGGGTATGAGAGCCACGCCCCGGCCCATGCGCAGCTGCAGGGCGTGGCGGCGCTCCGCGCAGCGCGAGAGGACGTTCGCCGTGTCCATTCGCGAATTGTCGTCCGCTTCGGGAGGCCGATCAAGCGGGCTCGTTCAGCTCGGCGAGCCGCTTCGGCGTGCCTACGTCGTGCCACTCGCCGCGATGCAATTCGCCGGTGACCAGGCCGCGCGGCATCGCCGCGCGCAGCAGCGTCGCGAGCTGTCCCTTGGAGCCGCGTTTCACGCCGGCGAAGAGCTCGGGACGGTAGAGCCCGATGCCGCCGAAAGTCCATTTCGGCTCTCCCGCGTCGCAGACTTGCGATCCGCGCAGGCAGAAGTCCCCGCGCGGGTGATGCTCGGGGTTGGGCACCAGCACGAGGTGAGCGTGCGCCTCGCCGGGAGCGAGCGTCACGAGGCGGGAGAAATCGAAATCACAGAAGATGTCGCCGTTCACGGCGAGAAACGGCGATTCGCCGAGGAGGGGAAGCGCATTGGCGATGCCTCCCGCGGTCTCGAGCGCCTCGCGCTCCGGGGAGTAGCGGATCGCCACGCCGAAGCGGCTGCCGTCGCCGAGCGCGGCCTCGATCATGTGGCCGAGGTGCGCGTGGTTGATCACGATCTCGCGCACGCCCGCGCGCGCCAGGGCATCGATGAGCCAGGCGATCAGGGGTCTCCCGCGCACGTCGAGAAGACACTTGGGCAGCAGGTCCGACAGAGGCCTCATGCGCTCGCCCCGCCCGGCCGCGAGTATCATCGCTTTCACGTTCGACCTCAGAAGGTGTAGCCGACGCGCCTCTCTGTCGCGTCGAGTTCGTCGAGCAGCAGCGCGAGCGGCGCGAGCTCGCGGTAGCGCTCGCAGGTTCGCTTCAGGTAGCCCATGACGCGAGGCTGATCCTTCAGGTAGCCGTCCTTTCCGTCTCTCAGGGATAGCCGAGCGAAGATGCCCAATACCTTGAGCTGCCGCTGTGCACCCATCCATTCGAAGTCGCGGTAGAAATCGGCGAAGTCCGGGGGGACAGGCAGGTTCGCGGCACGGGCTCTCTCCCAATACTGCACCGCCCAGTCGATGACGCGCTCCTCCTCCCAGGCGATGTAGGCGTCGCGCAGGAGCGACACCAGATCGTAGGTGATCGGGCCGCACACCGCGTCCTGAAAATCGAGAATCCCGGGACAGGGTTCCGACACCATGAGGTTGCGCGAGTGATAGTCGCGGTGCACGAATACGCGCGGCTGCGCGAGATTGTTCGCGAGGATCGCCGAAAACGCCCTCTCGAGGCCTTCCGCTTGCGCGGCGGAGAGGCTCCGGCCGAGCTGGCGCGCCACGTACCAATCGGGGAACAGGCGCAATTCCCGCTCGAGCAATCCCCGGCCGTAATCGGGCAACTCTCCGGGGCGGGTCGCCAGCTGGATCCGTACGAGGGCGTCGAGGGCATGCCCGTAGAGCACGCTGGCGCTACGCGCATCGAGGACGCTCAAATAGGTCGTGTCGCCCAGGTCCGAGAGCAGCAGGAAGCCCTGGGTGATGTCCTGCGCATGGATCGCCGGAACATGCACACCTGCCGCGGAGAAAAGGCGCGCCACTCTCACGAATGGCTCGCAGCTTTCCTTCTCGGGCGGGGCGTCCATGGCGATGAGCGAAGGCCCGGCCCCTGCCCGGCGAACCCGGAAATAGCGCCGAAAGCTCGCATCGTCCGATGCGGTAGCAATACGGGGCTCCTCGCCGAGTGTCGCGTTCAGCCAGCGCCGCAATTGCTCAGCGCGATCCAAAACTCCTCCGGAAACAAAGAATTGCCTTCACCTCTGATTTGTGCGATTTTAGCACTCGGTCCGGCAGCCCATCCTCGAATCGCTCCGCGATATGCCTTTTCTTCCTGCCCGCTTCTTGGCGCTGGCACTCGCTCTACTGTGCTCCGCTCCGGCGTGCGGACAAGGCAGAGGACTGCAGGCGCCCCGCCAAGAGCGGGTGAAGCCCGACCCCAACGCTCCGACGACGCTGGAAGCGGACCGTATCGAAGGCGCCGCGGGCGGGGAGACCACCGCGATGGGCAACGCGACCCTTCGGCGCGGCGACGTGTCGATCCGCGCGGATTCGCTCAGCTACTCCGAGGACACAGAGCAGGTGCAGGCCAAAGGCAACGTTCGGCTGCAGCAGGGCGCTGACAGCCTCCGGGGTCCCGGCCTCAGGTACTCGCTCAGGGATTCGACCGGGACAATCGAGCAGCCCGAGTTCACGCTCGCGCCACGACCCCGACCCAACCGGGAGCCCGTTTCGGGGCGCGGACAAGCCGAGAGCCTGGAGATCCTGGGGGAAGACCGTTACCGGATAAAGAACGGCCTGTTCACGTCGTGCAAGCCCGGCGACGACGGCTGGTACGTCCGCGCCGACGAGCTGGACCTCGACTTCACCCGCTCGGTCGGCACGGCCCACGGCGGCAGCCTGTATTTCGAGGGCGTGCACGTCATTTCCGCCCCGACGATGAATTTCTCGCTCAACAACGAGCGCAAGTCGGGATTTCTCCCGCTCCAGACAACGATTTCCGGAAAGAGCGGAATCGAGGTCGGCGTCCCGTACTACCTGAACCTCGCGCCCAACTACGACGCGACGCTTACGCCGCGCTACCTGCAGAAACGGGGAACCCAGCTCGTCGAGCAGGTCCGCTACATGGAGAAGAATTACACCACCCAGCTTGACGCCGAGCAGCTGCCGAACGATCGAACCCTCGATGAGGGGCGGTCTCTGATCAGCTTCCTCGGCTCCTACAACCGCGACAACAAGCTCGTGGGCGGGCTAAACCTGAACAAGGTCTCGGACGACAACTACTTCCGCGATCTGTCGACCCGCATCAATCTGACATCGCAGACGACGCTGCCGCGCGAGGGCTTCGCCACCTATAACGGGAACTGGTGGGGCTCGGGCAGCTATTCGACGACCGCCCGCATCCAGACCTTCCAGGTGCTCCAGGATCCGGAGAACCCCATCGTCGCCCCCTACGGCCGTACGCCCCAGCTTACTCTCACGACCCTGCGCCAGGACGTCGCCGGATTCGACTTCCGGTCCGCCGAGGAGTTCGTGAATTTCAGCCACCCCATGCTCGTCACTGCAATGCGCACCACCGTTTTTCCGAGCGTGAGCTATCCGTTGATGGCTCCGCAGTATTTCATCACGCCGAAGGTGAGCTACAGCGCGACCTACTATTCGCTCGATCAGAACACGGCCGCCTCCACGACGGTGCGGCCCGGTCCCGCGCCCGCCAACGGTGGCGAGCCGGTGCCCCGCACGATCGGCCGCGCGCTGCCCCTTTACAGCCTGGACAGCGGACTGATGTTCGAGAAGGAGACGCAGGCCTTCGGGCAGACAGTCACGCAGACGCTCGAGCCGCGGCTGTTCTACGTATACGTTCCGTTCCGCGACCAGAACCAGATACCGCTTTTCGACACGGCCATCGCGGACTTCAACTATGCGCAGATTTTCTCCGAGAACAGCTTCACGGGGGGCGATCGTATCAACGACGCGAACCAGCTCACCGCGGCGGTGACTTCCCGCCTGCTGCTGCCCTCGAACGGCCAGGAAGTGATGCGCGGCACGCTGGGGCAGCGCTACTACTTCAAGGACCAGCAGGTGACGCTCAACCCCACGGACACGCCGCGGACCTACAAGGCGTCGAACCTGCTGGCGGCTCTGTCGGGGCGCCTTTCTCCCGCGTGGTCGATGGATGCGGGCACCGAGTACGACCAGCGCGACTTCCGCACCGAGCGCCTGACGCTGGCGGCGCGCTACCGCCCCGAGAGCCTGAGAACGCTCAACGTCAGCTACCGCTACCTCAGCGGAGACGTCACGCAAAACGGCCCCACCAAGCAGATCGACGTCTCCGCCCAGTGGCCGCTTTTCGGCAAGTGGTACGGGGTCGGGCGGTTCAACTACTCGCTTCCGGACAGCAAGATCATCGAGACCATAGGCGGCCTGGAGTACGCGGAAGGGTGCTGGACGACGCGCCTGATCCTGCAGAAATTCGCGCTCACAGCGACCACCACTTCCTCGAGCCTGTTCATACAGCTCGAGCTGAACGGGTTCTCGCGCCTGGGGTCGAATCCGCTCGAGGCGTTGAAGCGCAACGTGCCCGGCTACCAGCAGATCAACGGCCCTGGCCCTGAGGGCAAGCCGGACGCCCAGGTAGACCTCTACAATTGAGGCGGAACCGACCATGAGATTGGCCCTGGCCCTGACCCTGACAGCCCTCCTCGCGAGCGGCATGGCGCTCGCGCAAGGCGCGCGCCCGAATCAGGCCGCGACCAGCCGCATCGATCTGCTCGATCGCATCGTCGCTGTGGTCAACAAGGAGGTCATAACGCAGTACGAGCTTTCCGACCGCATCGCCCGGGTACAGAAGGAGCTGCAGCGCAGAGGTGGCTCGGGCATCGACAGCTCCGACATCGAGCATCAGGTCCTCGATCGCCTCATCATGGAGAAGGTGCAGCTGCAATACGCAAGAGAAACCGGCATGCGGGTCGATGACCTTGAACTCGACCGTACCGTGAACCGCGTTGCGGAGAACAACAAGCTATCCCTTACGGAATTCAGACAACGCCTCGAGAGCGATTCGATACCGTTCGACAAGTTCAGGGAGGAACTGCGCAACGAGATCCTGCTGTCGCGCCTCCGGGATCGCGAAGTCACCAGCAAGCTCACCGTCAGCGAAGGCGAGATCGACAACATCATCCAGGAACAAAGCGAGAGAAAAGAGGTCGGCCTCGAGTACAACGTTGCCCACGTGCTTATCCGGGTGCCCGAGCAGGCGACCCCGGCGCAGGTGGAAGCGAAGCGCGCCCGCGCCGAAGAAGTGGTCAAGCGGCTCAAGGAAGGTGCGGACTTCGCCCAGGTCGCGGCAACCTATTCCGACGCGCCGGACGCCCTTCAGGGCGGTGTCATCGGCTGGCGCAACCGGCAGCGCCTTCCGGAGCTGTTCGTCGAGGCGCTGTCCGGCCTCGCCCCCGGGGGGGTGAGCGGGGCGTTTCGCAGCCCTGCGGGGTTTCACGTCGTCAAGCTCCTGGAGGTGCGCGGAGCAGACGCGCCCCTTCTCGTCGAGCAGGCGCACGTCCGTCACATACTCGTGCGCACAAACGATCTGGTTTCGGAGGACGAGGCCAAAAGAAAGCTCCTCGGGCTGCGCGAGCGCATCATAAACGGAGTGAACTTCGCCGAGCTCGCCCGGCTGAATTCGGACGACGGCTCCGCTTCGCGGGGCGGGGATCTGGGCTGGCTCTATCCCGGAGACACGGTGCCGGAGTTCGAGCGCGCCTTCTCGGAGCTGAAGATCATGGAGGTCAGCCAGCCCGTCAAGACTCCTTTCGGCTGGCACCTCATCCAGGTGCTCGAGCGGCGCACCGCAGACGTTTCTACGGACCGCAAGCGCATCGAGGCGCGCAAGGCGCTGCTCGAAAGAAAGGGCGACGAGGCCTACCAGGAATGGCTGCGCCAGCTCCGCGACCGCGCCTACGTCGAGACGCGACTCGACGAGCGATGAGCGCGCGCCTGCAATCGGGGGTCGCGCGCGCGCGGGCCCAGTCTTCCGGCGCCGGCGGCGTCGGACCGGTCGCCGTGACCTCCGGCGAGCCGGCCGGCATTGGTCCGGACATCTGCCTTGCGCTCGCGCAGAGCCCTATCGCCGCCCGCACGGTCGTGCTCGGCGACCGGGACGTGCTCGAGGCGCGCGCGCGGCAGCTCGGGATGGGCGTGAAGCTGCGCGAGCCCGGCACGCCCGCGATACCGGGCTCCATTGCGTGCTTGCACCTTCCCCTTTCCTACGCCTGCAAGGCGGGCGAGCTGGACGCTCGCAGCGCCCAATATGTGATCTCGCTTCTCGACCGTGCGGTCGATGGATGCAGGGCGGGTGAGTTTTCCGCGGTCGTCACCGCCCCGGTGCACAAGGGCGTCATCAACGACGGCGGCATCGCCTTCGTCGGCCATACGGAGTATCTCGCGAAGCGCACGGGCACCCCGCACGTGGTGATGATGCTCGCGGGCGGAGGGCTGCGCGTCGCGCTCGCAACGACCCATCTTGCGCTGAAGGACGTTCCGCGCGAGCTGACAAGCGAGCGCCTGGAGCGGACGGTTCGGATCATCCACGCGGAACTGACGCGTCACTTCGGCGTCGCCGCCCCGCGGATCCTGGTCGCGGGTCTGAATCCGCACTCGGGCGAAGGCGGCTATTTCGGGCGGGAGGAGATCGACGTGATCGGTCCCGTCCTCGAGAAGCTGCGCGCCGAGGGCATGCGGCTCGAAGGGCCCCTGCCCGCGGATACGCTTTTCGTCCCGGAGCGCCTCGCGGGCGCCGACTGCGTGCTCGCGATGTACCACGATCAGGGATTGCCGGTGCTGAAGTACGCGAGCTTCGGGAAGGGCGTCAACATCACCCTGGGGCTGCCTATCATCCGCACCTCGGTCGATCATGGTACCGCCGTCGACATCGCCGGCACCGGGCGCGCACGCGCCGACAGCCTCATCGAGGCCGTCGAGACTGCGATGGAGATGGCCCGGACCGGCGCCCAGGCGGCTCGCTAGCGCCGCCGTGGCGACCCGCCGGCACGTCCCGCGGAAGAGGTTCGGCCAGCATTTTCTCGTCGACGCGAAGGTCGTCGAGCGCATCATCGCCGCCATCAACCCGCGGCCGGGGGATCATGTCGTCGAAATCGGACCGGGCCTCGGGGCGCTGACCGCTCCTCTGCTCGCACGCCTCGGGCACCTCGATGTCATCGAGATAGACCGCGACCTGGGCGCGCGGCTGCGCGAGCGCCACGCCGGTAGGTTGACCGTGCACGAGGGCGACGCCCTGAAGTTCGATTTCGCAGCCTTGCCGGCGCCGCTCAGGATCGTGGGCAATCTGCCCTACAACATCTCGACTCCTCTGCTTTTCCACGTGGCGACCGCGGCGAGCCGCTGCAGGGATCTGCACTTCATGCTCCAGCAGGAGGTCGTCGATCGCATGGCGGCGAAGCCTTCGGACCCGGAGTACGGGCGGCTGTCGGTGATGCTCCAATACCGCTTCAGCATCGAGCGGCTCTTCGAGGTTCCGCCGCAGGCTTTTCGTCCAGCGCCGAAGGTCCGCTCCGCCGTGGTGCGGCTCACGCCCCGGCCGGCGGAGGAGCTCGCGGCCGTCAGCGAAGGCGGCCTTTCCCGTATCGTGGCTCAGGCGTTTTCGATGCGCCGGAAGACTTTGAGAAACACGCTCGCAGGCGTGATCTCCGCGACCGAGCTCGCCGAGCTCGGCATCGACGCGGGCAAGAGGGCGCAGGAACTCGCCGTTGCGGCGTTTGTCACGATCGCCAACAGACTCGCGGGTGCGGGAACTGGACCCCGCCGACGGCGGCTGGCAAAATAGCGAACAGACGGCCGTATGAAAGCCAAGGCTTTCTCAGGGGACGACGATGGGGCTTCTTGACGACCTGAAAAAACAGGCGGACCTGGTAAAGACCCAGCAGATTCAACAACAGACTCTGCAGGGAGACAAGCTCAAGCTTGTCGAAGACAAGATGAAGCAGACGTTCCAGTACGTCCACGAGCTGCTCAAGCAGCTCGGCATCGTGAAGCCGACCAGCCCGCTGGTGTACTCGATTCCCGGCGTGACCGACTTCAGGAATCTCGCGTTCGCCGAATCGTTCATCGACTACCGGAAGAAGAAGATCAGCGACAAGGAGTACTTCGACACGATCCACTTCTTCATCAAGTGGGCGGGCCCCGACATCTACACGACCGAGAAGGACATGCCACCGGCGATGCAGCGCATCCGCGAAGCCCTGTGGCTGAGCAAGGTCAAGTTCATCGAGGAAGAGAAGAAGAACGCGAAGGGATTCGTCGTCGGCGCGAAGTTCATCGTTCCCGCGTCGGTGCTCACGGACATCATCATCAAGGCCGATCACGAGCAGGGAAAGCTGCATTTCCAGACCACCCATATGTTCGGGCTCGGCGTGGAGTACATCTCGATTCCGGCGCAGGAAGTCAACGACGGGGTCCTCGATGACCTCGCCAAGGCCCTCATCGGCCAGCAGAGCGAAATCCGCAAGTACCGCGTCGCCGGCGCCCCGGGAATGTTCCGCTGAGCTGCGCTCGCGGCTTCTACTTTCGCTGTATCAGCTCGATCTTGTACGCGTCGGGGTCTTCGACGAACGCGATCACCGTTGTGCCGTGCTTCATCGGGCCCGCTTCGCGCGTGACCTTTCCGCCCCGGCGCTTCACTTCCTCGCAGGCCTTGTAGGCGTCGTCGACTGCGATCGCGATGTGGCCGTAGGCATTGCCTAGCTCGTACTTGCCGACGCCCCAGTTGTAGGTCAGCTCGAGCACGGCGGTGTCGGCTTCGTCGCCGTAGCCGACGAAGGCGAGCGTGAACTTGCCCTCCGGGTAGTCGTTCCGGCGCAGCAGCCGCATCCCGAGAACCTCGGTGTAGAAGCGCAGCGACCGGTCAAGATCGCCGACCCGTAGCATTGTGTGCAGGATTCTCAAGATGTTCTCCTAGAATTCGGGCAGAGTTTTCGAAAGCGCTCGGAGCTCCCGCCTCGCCTCGCAGTAGCGCGGATAAAGCGCGGCAACGACATCCCAGAAACGCGCCGAATGATTGAGCTCGCGCCGATGGGCGAGCTCGTGGGCGACCACGTAGTCGACAAGATGCGTCGGCAGCAGCATCAGCCGCCAGTTGAGCCGAATCCGCCCGCTGGCGCTGCAACTGCCCCACTGTGTTCTTGCGTTTGACAGGCCGACTCCGGTGACTGTGAGGTCGAGCGCGCGCGACAGCGCCGCTACGCGTTCGCGAAACAAGGTAAGCGCCTGCACGCGAATCCACGCGAGCACCCGTTCGCGCAGGCTTGCCCCGTCGGCAAGGCCAACTTCGAGCAGCCCGCACGATAGCCGAACGCTGTTCCCCCCGGGCCGCAGCGCCAGCGTCACGCTTTGCCCGAGCCAAGGCAGAGTCGTCCCCACTTCCCAGACGATCTGCCGCCCGCGCGGTGCGGCCAGCCGCCTGCGGATCCAGCGCTCCTTTGCCCGCATGAAGGTCTCGATTTGGGATATAGCGGCATGGCCCGGCGCGCGCACTTCGATACCGTTGCCGTCGACGAAAAGCGCCATAGTTCGTCGTTTGGCGCGGACGAGTTTGTAGCTCAGGATCTCGCCCGCCAGCTGTACCTGGCGATCCCGTCCGGCCTTCTCGGGTTGGGGTAAAGCGTCAAAGGGAAGCCGAAGTTGCTTCAGTGTTGAGGACATAGACTCGCCATGCGGTCTTCAATCCATTTTTCGACCAGCCTGTTCAGCGACTCCGACGTATGCGCGCGCGAATCGATCGGCGTCCCGATCTCCACGATCACCGTGCCCGGTCGTTTGAGGAAGGCGTTGCGGCCCCAAAGCAGACCGGCATTGTGAGCAACGGGCACCACGAGCGCGCCGCATTGTACCGCGAGCCAAGCACCGCCTTCGTGATACTTGCCGCGTTCGCCGGGCTTCACCCGTGTTCCTTCCGGAAAGATCGCGATCCAGAATCCCTGGGCGAGGCGCTCGCGGCCCAACTCGGCCATGCGCTTGAGCGCCCGGGCACCGCTTGCGCGGTCGATTGCGATCGGACTCGCAAGCGCGAGTCCCCATCCGAAGAAAGGAATCCACAGCAGTTCGCGCTTCAACACTAGGACCTGGGGTGGAAAGATCACCTGGAAGGCGAGCGTTTCCCAGGTCGACTGGTGCTTGGAAAGGATGACAGCGGGCCTGTCTGGCAGATTCTCCCTCCCGATCACCCGGTACTCGATGCCGAGCACATGCCGCGCGAGCCAGATCATCACGTGCGACCAGCCCGAGATCACGCGGTAGCGTGCAAGCCGCGGCAGAGGAAAGGTGGCGAGGGCGACGATCGAGTAAGGCGGTGTGATCAGGATCTGCGCTAATGCGAAGACGACCGAGCGCAGAACGATCATTGGCACAACGCCTGCGCCACGGCGGCGAGGTCGGGATAGATCGTTGTCGACGCAGGCAGGTTTCCCGCGCCGCGGGTCCTCTTGCCCTTGCCCGTGAGTACCAGGATCGGCCGCGCGCCGACCGCCGCGGCGGCCTGCAGGTCGCGCAGGCTGTCGCCAACGCAGGGCGCGTCCGCGAGCGAGGCATTGAACCGGTCGGCGATCGCGTGGAACATCCCCGGGTTGGGCTTGCGGCAGGGCGATCGCGACTCGTCCGTGTCGGGGCAGTAAAAGACGGCCTCGATGCGTCCGCCCGCCTGGCTCACCGCGCGATGCATCTTGGCGTGGATCGCATTCAGGGTCGCCATGTCGAGCAGGCCACGGCTGATACCCGACTGGTTCGTCGCCACCACGACGCGCCAGCCCGACTGGGTGAGCCGCGCGATCGCCTCCAGGCTGCCCGGAATCGGGCGCCATTCATCGGGCGTCTTGATGAAGTCCTCGCTGTCGTAGTTGATGACGCCGTCGCGGTCGAGGACGACGAGCTTCATTTCTCGACGGCGAGCTTGGAGATGTCGGCGACGCGGTTCATCTTCTCGCGGAGATCGCTGAGCAGGGCGAGCCGGTTTCTTCGCAGCGATTCCTGCTCGACCATGACCATGACGGAGTCGAAGAAGGCGTCCACGGAAGGCTTGAGCACCGCGAAGGCCTTGAGGTAGCCCGCGTAATCTCCGCGTTGGAAGAGGAGGTCAGCTTTGCCCGATGCCGAGCTCAAGGAATCCAGCAGCGCGATCTCTGCTTTTTCCGTGAGAGCATTTCGGTCTGCACTACTGAACGATTCCCCTTTCGAGGCGGCCTGCTTCAATATGTTCGCCACGCGCTTGTTGGCCGAGGCGAGGCTCGCCCCCTCGGGCAGCTCCATGAATGCGCGTACGGCTGCAAGTTGACCGGGAATTTGATCTAGCGCCGTCGGATACTTGCTCAGGACCGATTCAACCTCGTTCGCACTGT
Organism: Burkholderiales bacterium; assembly: GCA_035499735.1. Classification (GTDB taxonomy): domain Bacteria; phylum Pseudomonadota; class Gammaproteobacteria; order Burkholderiales; family SG8-39; genus VBDM01. The sequence goes on along the minus strand of DATJYC010000051.1, from coordinate 14,961 downwards.
ACCCTGCGTCCCTCAGATAGCTGCGCAGCCGGTCGAGGATGAACGTTTGGAGGTCGGAATGGGCGTCGCCAAGCCTCGCTTGCTTCGGAAATACGTTGAATGCGGCGTCTACCAATTTGTTGAGTTGCAGCGGGACCTTCTTCTCGATCAGGATCCGGACGATGCCGAGCGCCGCCCGGCGCAAAGCGTACGGGTCCTTTTCCCCCGTCGGCTGCTGGCCGATGCCGAACAGGCCAGCGAGCGAATAGAGCTTGTCGGCAAGAGCGACAGCTACCCCGGTGGGACTCTCCGGGAGCAGATCCCCCGCGAACCGCGGACGATAGTGCTGCTCGACGGCGTCGGCGACCTCGGCAGGTTCGCCGTCATGGTATGCGTAATAGCGCCCCATGATCCCCTGGAGCTCGGGAAATTCGCCGACCATTCCGGTCAGCAAGTCGGCCTTCGACAGCCAGGCCGCGCGCTCAGAAAGCGCCGCGCCGCCTCCCAGATCGCGGGCGATTTGTCCCGCGAGGAGCTGAATGCGCTCGACTCGCTCGAGCTGGCTGCCGAGCTTGTTGTGGTAGACCACGTTCGTGAGCTGCGGAACCCGCGCCTCCAACCGCACCTTCCGATCCTGGTCGAAGAAGAAGCGCGCGTCGTCCAGCCTGGGACGCACGACCTTCTCGTTCCCGTTGACGATCGCGCGCGGATCCTTGACGCGCATGTTGGAGACCACCAGGAACCTCGGGAGCAGCTTTCCGTTCTTGGAAAACAGGGGAAAGTACTTCTGGTTCTGCCGCATCGTAAGGATCAGGCATTCCTGCGGGACGTCGAGGAACGACGCTTCGAACCCGCATACGTATACAGCGGGTAGCTCGACCAGCGCCGTTACTTCCTCGAGGAGCTCCTCGTAGTCACCTAGGCTCGCTCCCTGGCGCTTGGCTTCGGCTTGCAGCCGTCCGTCGATATCGGTCCTTCGCGCGGCGAAGTCGGCGATCACCGCGCCTTTCTTGTAAAGGGAGTCTTCGTAGGCGTCCGCACCGCTCAACCGGATCGTCGGGGTGCCCATGAATCGATGTCCGCTGGTGGTATTTCCGGAGGTTGTGCCGAGCACCGTCCCCGGGATCACCCGCTTGCCGTGCATCATCACCAGACCGTGCACGGGGCGGGCGAACAGCGATTCTCCGGACCCCCAGCGCATCGCCTTGCGCACTGGGAGCTTCTTCACAACTTCGTCGAGGATCTCCGGGAGCGCCGTCGTGAGAGCAACCCCTTTGATCGTGGTCCGGGCAACAAACACTGGGCCCTTCGGGGTGTCCCTCTGCAGTAGAGTCTCTACAGAGATGCCATTCTTTCTGGCAAAGCCTGAGACTGCCTCGGGCGGGGCCGACACCGAGGGGCCTAGTACTTCGTTGGAGCGGTCCTCTCCCAAAGCGAGAACGTCAGGGATGAGCGTCGCCAGACGACGGGGTGTCGCGAATATTCTTCGGCCACTGAAGTCGCGTACCTTCAGCTGATAGCGGACAAGCCCGTTGATGATCTCGTCGGCGAACGCCTGACTGAGCTGCCGCAGCGACTTCGGCGGCAGTTCCTCGGTGAGCAACTCGACGAGCAGCGTGTCGGAACCTGGAGTTGTTTTCCCCTTCGGCATACCTCAGGCCCGCTTCTTCTTCTGAGAAGACTCCGCCTTCACCATCGGAAACCCGAGCTTCTCTCGCGAGTCGTAGTAAGCCTTTGCGACCAGCTTCGCCAAGTCGCGCACGCGACCGATATAGGCCTGGCGCTCAGTGACCGAGATCGCGCCGCGCGCGTCGAGCAGGTTGAAGGTGTGCGAGCACTTGAGGACCATCTCGTAGCCCGGGAGCGGCAGCCCCGCTTCGATGAGGCGCTTGGCCTGCGACTCGTAGTCGCTGAACTGGCGCAGCAGCCACGCGGCGTCGCTCGCCTCGAAGTTGTATTTCGACTGCTCGACCTCGTTCTGGTGGTAGACGTCGCCGTAGCTGATCCCCGGTGTCCACACCAGGTCGAACACGTTTTCCTTTCCTTGCAGGTACATCGCGAGGCGCTCCAGACCGTAGGTGATCTCGCCGAGCACCGGCTTGCAGTCGAGACCGCCGACCTGCTGGAAGTAGGTGAACTGGGTGATCTCCATGCCGTCCAGCCACACTTCCCAACCCAGGCCCCAGGCGCCGAGGGTGGGCGATTCCCAGTCGTCCTCGACGAAGCGCACGTCGTGCTGCTTGAGGTTGAAGCCGAGCGCGCGCAGCGAGTCGATGTATAGGTCCTGGATGTTCTCGGGCGAGGGCTTCAGCACGACCTGGTACTGGTAGTAGTGCTGCAGCCGGTTGGGGTTGTCGCCGTAGCGGCCGTCCTTGGGGCGGCGCGAAGGCTGGACGTACGCGGCGCGCCAGGGCTCGGGTCCGATGGCGCGCAGGAAGGTCGCGGTGTGGAACGTTCCCGCGCCCATCTCCATGTCGTAGGGCTGGAGCAGGGCGCAGCCCTCGCCGCCCCAGTAATCCTGCAGCTTGAGGATCAGTTGCTGGAAGGTGAGCATGGGCGCAGGGATTTTACAGAGTTTCCCTGCGCGCACGAAGGGCGCGGCGCCGGAGAAATGCGACGATGCCGACAAGCGCGACGCAGGCGAGAACGACAGGGGTGTTGCCCAGTGCGACGTACGGCGTGGCGCCGGCGTAGCCCTGCGCCTCGCCCGAGAGGACGCCCTGGGTGAACTGTGGCAGCTGCGCAAGGACCTCGCCGTGCGGGCCGACGATGGCGGTCATCCCGGTGTTCGTCGCGCGCAGCATGGTGCGACCGGTCTCGATCGCGCGCATGCGGGAGATCTGCAGGTGCTGAGCGGGGGCGAGCGAATCGCCGAACCAGGCGACGTTCGAGACGTTGACAAGCAGCGTGGCCTCGGGCAGCTGGCGGATGATCTCCTCGCCGAAGGCGTCCTCCCAGCAGATGTTTGGCGCGACGCGTTGACCCGCGAGCGCGAGCGGCCTGGGATCCTTCCTGCCCAAAGAGAAGTCCGACATCGGTATCGCCACCGTGTTGACGATCCAGTGGAATCCCCAGGGCACGAACTCGCCGAAGGGAACCAGATGCGACTTGTCGTAGCGCTGGATCGGCGAGGCGCCGAGGCTGACCACGCTGTTGAAATAGCGGCCGCCCAGCTCGCGGATCGGCACGCCCAGCAGGATATCGGCCCCGCGCATCCTCGCCCACTGCGCGATCTCGTCCAGGTAGCGTGGATCGACCAAGTCGAGGAAGCGCGGGATCGCGGTCTCAGGGAGCACGATGAGCCTGGCGTCGCTCGATTCGATCAGCCTCTTGTAGATCGCCAGCGTGGCGGCGTAGCGCGCCGCCTGGAATTTGAGATCCTGGGAGACGTTTCCCTGGAGGAGCGCCACTTTCAACGGCGCGCCCGTCGGCGAGGTCCATTCGACCTGCCTCAGGAAATGCCCCAGACCGACCAGGAACACCAAGGCCATGCCCGCCGCGACGCGCGTGCGGCCGTCGCCGCCGAGCATCACGACGACGAGGCCTGCGCAGAGCGCGGTCGCGAGCGACACGCCGTAGACGCCCGCTACGGGTGCGAAGCCGGCGAGCGGGGAGTCGACCTGGCTGTAGCCGAGCGCGAGCCAGGGGACGCCGGTGAACATCCAGCCGCGCCACCACTCGAAGATCGTCCATAAGGCGGGAAAGGCGAGCGCGGGCGCGACCCATCCGTCGGAGCGCAGCCTGGCGTAGAACCAGCCGGCGCCCGCCGGGTACAGCGAGAGAATCGCGCAATAGGCGACGGTGCCGATCCCCGCGAGCGGGGCCGGCATCGCGCCGAAATCGTGCAGGCTGACATAGACCCATGAGGCGCCGACGCCGAACAGTCCGGCGCCGAAGGTGAAACCCGCGGCGAACGCCGCGCGCGGAGCCGCGCGGCGCCACACGAGCAGCACGACGCAGAGCGCCGCGACCGGCAGGAGAAATACCGAAAGCGGCGCAAAGCCCGCGACGGTCAGCGCGCCTGCCGCCCCGCAGGCCGCCAGGTAGGCGGGAGACGACTTCAGCAACGCCCTCAAGCCTTGGCCGGCAACCGGTGCACCTGGAGAACGTGCAGCCTGCGGCTGTCGGCGCGGAGCACCTGCACGCGCAGGCCGTCGATGGTGATCGATTCGCCGCGCCGCGGCAGGCGTCCGAAACGGTGCAGAACCAGCCCGCCCACAGTATCGAAGTCCGCGTCGGAGTAGTCCGTTTCGAAGGCGCGGTTGAAGTCCGTGATCTCCGTGCGGGCCTTCACGCGGAAGAGTCCGCCCTGCTCCTGGACGATGTTGTCCTCGGAGTCGTCGAAGTCGTACTCGTCCTCGATGTCGCCGACGATCTGCTCGAGCACGTCCTCGATCGTCACCAGCCCCGCGACGCCGCCATACTCGTCGACCACGATCGCCATGTGATTGCGGTTGGCGCGGAACTCCCGCAACAGCACGTTGAGGCGCTTGGACTCGGGCACGAACACCGCGGGCCTCAGCATGTGCCGTACGTTGAACTCCTCCTCGCCCGCGTAATAGCGCAGCAGGTCCTTGGCCAGCAGGATCCCGATCACGTCGTCGCGGTTCTTGTCGATGACGGGAAAGCGCGAGTGCGCAGTCGCGATCACGTGGGGTATGAACTTGTCGGGCGTCTCGTTGACATCGATCATGTCCATCTGCGCGCGCGGCACCATGATGTCCCGCACCTGCATTTCCGAGACCTGCAGCGCACCCTCGATCATGGACAGAGCGTCGCTGTCGAGCAGGTTGTGCTCGAAAGCCGAATGCAGCAGCTTCACGAGGTGCTCGCGGTCCTCGGGGGCGCGCGTGACCAGGGCCGAAAGGCGCTCGAGCAGCGAAGGCTTGTTGGGGGTCGCGTCCATGCTTGCGGAGCCTGGTGCCGCGCCGGGGGTGGGCGGCCTACGTGGAGGCTTCGTACGGATCAGGATAACCGAGTTTCGTCAAAAGCTTCTTTTCGAGCGCTTCCATGCGCTCGGCGTCGCGCCGCCGCCTGTGGTCGTACCCTTGCAGGTGCAGCACGGCGTGAACCGTCAGGTGCGCGTAGTGGGCCTCCTCCGTCTTGCCTTGGGCGCGCGCTTCGCGCGAGATGACCGGGGCGCACAGCACGATATCGCCGACGATCGACCCGCGGGTTGTTCCGTAGGGAAAGCTGAGCACATTGGTCGCGTGGGTCTCGCCGCGGTAGCGGGAATTCAGCCGCCGGCCTTCCGCGGCCCCGACGATCCTCACGGTAATGTCCCCGGCGGTCGTCAACGCCGCGCCCGCCCAGCGCCGGACCTGTCTTTCGGTCGGCGCGCGGATTCCGCGGGGGGCGATTTGAAGGCAGAGCGTCAGCCGCGGCCGGCGCTCGCGCCTACTCGTCGCCGTGGCGCTCGTAGGCATCGACGATCCGCTGCACCAGAGGATGGCGGACGACGTCGTCGCTCTTGAAGGCGCTGAAGGCGATGCCGCGCACGTCGGCCAGGATCTTCTGCGCCGCGACCATTCCGCTTTTCTGGCCGCGTGCGAGATCGATCTGCGTGACATCGCCCGTGACGACCGCCTTGGACCCGAACCCGATGCGGGTAAGGAACATCTTCATCTGCTCGGGTGTCGTGTTCTGCGCCTCGTCGAGGATGACGAAGGAGTGATTGAGGGTCCGCCCCCGCATGTAGGCGAGCGGGGCGAGCTCGATCGCGCCGCGCTCGAACAGCTTTCCCGCCCTGTCGAAGCCGAGAAGGTCGTAGAGGGCGTCGTACAGGGGCCTCAGGTAGGGATCGACCTTCTGTGCGAGATCGCCGGGGAGGAAGCCCAGGCGCTCGCCAGCCTCGACCGCGGGGCGCACCAGGACGATGCGCTTGACCGCGTCGCGCTCGAGCGCGTCCACCGCGCAGGCGACCGCGAGATAGGTCTTGCCCGTCCCCGCGGGCCCGATCGCGAAGGTGATGTCGTGCTCGAGAATGTTCTGGATGTACTGGCGCTGCCTGGGCGTGCGGCCGTGCAGGTCGGCGCGGCGGGTAAGCAGGGGCATATCTCCCTTGGCGCTTCCCGCACGGGCGCGGACCTCGATCAGCCCCAGCTGGATGTCGTCCACCGTGAGGCTGCGCTTCGCCTCGCCGTAGAATTTCTGAAGAACCTCGGCCGCGCGGGCGGCCTGGGCGCCGCGCACCGTGAAGCGCTCGCCGCGGCGCGCGATCTTCACGTCCAGCGCGGTCTCGATCTGTCTCAGGTTCTCGTCCAGCGCGCCGCAGAGATTCGCGAGACGCTGGTTGTCGACCGGGCTGAGAACGAGTTCCAGAGGGCGGGTCTTCAAGGATTAGGCCGCGCTTGCCTCGCCGCGCAGCGAGTGAGCCCGCGCGGCCGTGATGGTCACATCGACGAATTGCCCGGAGAGCCGCGGCGGCCCGGGGAAGGTCACCGTGCGGTTGTTCGCGGCACGCCCCGACAATTCCGTCGCGTCCCGGCGCGAGGGGCCTTCGACGAGGATCCTCTGGCGCGTCCCGATCATGCCTTCGCTGATCCGGTTCGCGTGCGCGGCGATCCTCTCCTGCAGCCGGGCGAGCCGCGCGAGCTTGGCATCGTGCGGCGTGTCGTCGGGGAGCTCGGCGGCGGGCGTCCCGGGGCGGCGGCTGTAGACGAACGAGAACGAGTCGTCGAATCCGGTCTCGTCGATGAGCTTGAGCGTGGCGTCGAAGTCCCGGTCGGTTTCCCCCGGAAACCCGACTATGAAGTCGGAGGAGATGCTGATCCCCGGAGAGGCCTCGCGAAGCTTGCGCACGATGGATTTGTACTCGAGCACGGTGTAGCCGCGCTTCATCGCGGCGAGCACGCGATCCGACCCGGACTGGACCGGAAGGTGCACGTGCGCAGCGAGCTCTTCGAGACGCGCGTGGGCGTCGATGAGCCGCGGCGTAAACTCTCTCGGGTGCGAGGTGGTGTAGCGAATGCGCCCGATGCCCGGGATGTCCGCGACGTAGTCCAGCAGCAGGGCGAAATCCGCGACCTCGCCGTCCGCGATGCGGCCGCGGTAGGCGTTGACGTTCTGCCCGAGCAGGGTCACCTCCTTCACGCCCTGCTCCGCGAGGCCGGCGATCTCGGCGAGCACGTCTTCGAAGGGGCGCGAGATCTCCTCGCCTCGCGTGTAGGGCACCACGCAGAAGCTGCAGTACTTGCTGCAGCCTTCCATGATGGAGACGAACGCGCTCGGCCCCTCGACGCGTGCCGCGGGAAGCGAGTCGAATTTCTCGATTTCCGGAAAGCTGATGTCCACCTGCGGCATTCCGGAGCTGCGCCGGGCCTCGATCAGTTGCGGCAGCCGGTGCAGGGTCTGCGGGCCGAAAACGAGGTCGACGCAGGGAGCCCGTGCGACGATTGCGGCGCCTTCCTGGCTGGCGACGCAGCCGCCCACGCCGATGAGGAGGTCGGGGCGCGCCCGCTTCAGGGATTTCACTCGCCCCAGGTCGTGGAAAACCTTTTCCTGCGCCTTCTCGCGCACCGAGCAGGTGTTGAACAGGATAAGGTCGGCCTCTTCGGGACGATGGGTGCTCTCGAATCCCGCGGCCGCGTGCAGAAGACCGGCGATCTTCTCCGAGTCGTACTCGTTCATCTGGCAGCCGAAGGTCCGAATGAACAGCTTTTTCGCCATGCTCAGCCGCCTCCCGCGCTGGGCTTGGGCGTCGCGAGCTCGGCGGGCGTGAGCAGCCATACGCGAAACACCTGTCCGTCGCCGTTTACCAAGTAGTCGGCCCAAGCCCCGCCCTGAGGGATCGCGGTCGGGACGATGATGAGATTCATTTGATTGCGGATCTGCGCCCCGGCGGCGAGCTGCATCGGGCTGTCGTCGATGGCGACCGCCATCTGCCCGATATGGCGGATGACGCCGCGCTGAGAATCCGGAGGAATGGGCGGCGCCCGCAGCTGCGCCATGGCCGTGGCTGCCGGCAGGACCGCCAGGAGAGCAAGGTATGCGGCTGGGCGAGGGACCATGGTCCTGCGGGCGTGAAAGGAAAATGGTGGCGAATCAGGGACTCGAACCCCGGACCTGCGGATTATGATTCCGTCGCTCTAACCAGCTGAGCTAATTCGCCACGAAGCCGGGAATTATCCTTTTTGCATTAGATACATGTCAAGAAACGCCGCCTGCCCGAGTACAATCGGCACGTGGACTTCGATATCGTCATCGTTGGCGGCGGGCTCGCCGGCGCGAGCCTTGCAGCGTCGCTCGTGGACAGCGGCAAGCGCCTCGCGTTGATCGAGCGCAAGGCGCCGCGCGCGCCGCTCGAGGAATGGGACTCGCGCGTGTATACGCTCACCCCCGCGAGCATCGCCTTTCTGGAGGAAATCGGCGCATGGCGCGGCGTGCCCGGCGAGCGCGTGGCGCCGATTCACGACATGCGAGTGTTTGGCGACGAGCCCGCATCGCGGCTCGAATTCTCGGCTTATGCCGCGGGTCTGCTCAAGCTCGGAGCGACCGTCGAATCCGGCAGGCTGCACCACGCCCTCTGGCGGGAGCTCGAGCGAAGGCGCAACCTCGCCTTGCTGTGCCCGGAGGCCCCGGCGACGCTCCGCCGCGCCGCGGATCACGTCGAGATCGGCCTCGATGGGGGGCGCCCGATCAGGGCGAGGCTGCTCGTCGGCGCCGACGGCGGCGACTCCTGGGTCAGGCGTGCCGCGGGAATGGAGGCCCGGGCCGCGAGCTACGGGCAACTCGGCGTCGTCGCCAACTTCGCGTGCGCGCGGGCGCATCGCGGCGTCGCCTACCAGTGGTTCCTTCCGGACGGCGTTCTGGCCTTCCTGCCGCTTCCCGGGGAACGCGTGTCCATCGTATGGTCGACTTCGCACGCGCACGCGAGGGAGCTGCTCGGCCTTGTGCCCGAGGCGCTGTGCGCGCGCGTCGGAGAGGCGAGCCGGGGCGCGCTGGGCGGGCTTCGGCAGATCACTCCGCCCGCGGCTTTTCCGCTGAGCCGCATGAGCGTGCGCCGGATCGCGCAGGAGAGAGTCGCCCTTGTCGGCGACTCGGCGCACGTCGTGCACCCGCTTGCCGGGCAGGGAATCAACCTCGGGCTGGGCGACGCCCACTGTCTTGCGGATCTGCTCGTCGACGCCCGCGATCCGGGAGACCGGATGCTGCTTCGGCGCTTCGAGCGCTCGCGCGCCGAAGACATACTGGCTTTGCGCTGGGTCACCGACGGTCTATTCCGGTTATTTGGCACGAACCACGCACTTGTCAGGCGCGCGCGCAATCTGGGATTGAACCTCGCCAACTCGAATCCGGTCATAAAGACTCTTCTCACCCGCCGCGCGGCCGGTGTCGGCGGGGGGCTCCACTGACGGAAAAAATCATGATCTTGCGGTTATCGGTATTCGCTCTTGCGTCGATCCTGGCCGTCAGGGCCCTGGCGGACGAGGCCTCGGTCAAGCGCGGCGTGGAAGCGCGCTTCGAAGGGGTCAAGATCGAGAGCGTGACGCGCACGCCCTACGCCGGCCTGTACGAAATCGTGGTCGGCGACTCGATTTTCTACACCGACGAAAAAGTGAGCTTCTTCTTCCGTGGCGACCTCATCGACGCGCGCAGCCAAAGGAACCTGACCGAGGAGCGGCAGCAGAAGCTGTCCGCGATCCGGTTCGAGGATCTGCCGCTCGAGCTCGCGATAAAACAGGTGCGCGGAAACGGCAAGCGCGTAGTCGCGATCTTCTCGGACCCGTTCTGCCCGTACTGCAGGAACCTCGATCGGGCGCTGATGCGCGAAGACGACATCACCATCTACACCTTTCTGTTTCCGATCCTGCGGGCGGAATCCCCTGACAAGGCGCGCACGATCTGGTGCGCTCCGGACCGGGCCAAGGCCTACTATGATTTCATGCTGAACGGTCGCGATCCGGCGGCGAGCTCGAAATGCAGCGCGCCCGTCGACAAGTGGCTGGCGCTGGGCCACAAGGTCGGCGTGAGGGCGACCCCCACGAGCTTCGCAATGAACGGGCAGCGCATCATGGGAGCCCGTCCTGAAGAGCTGATCAAGGCGCTCGCGGACACCGCCAGGTAGCGCCGCGCCTTACTGCACGGCGGCGGGGCCCGGCGAGGGCTTCATTCCCTTCGGCAGAAGCGCCCACATCCTTCCCTGCTGGCGCGTGCGACCTGCAAGCGCGCCGGCCTCGGCGCCCGATCCCCAAAAGAAGTCCGCGCGCACCGGATTGCGTATCGCCCCGCCCGAATCCTGGGCGAGCACCAGGCGGGTGAGCGGCGTCGTGCTCGCAGGGAAGGTGGTCGCGAGGAATACCGGCGTGCCGAGATCGATGTAGCGCCGGTCGACCGCGATCGAGCGTCCCGCCGTCAGGGGCACTCCCTGCGCGCCGATCGGTCCGACTGTGGGATCGGCGAGCGGCAGCTCGCGAAAGAAGACGAAACTCGGGTTCTGGTCGAGGAGATCCTCGACTCGCTGCGGATTGGCGGCCGCCCATGTCTTGATCGATTGCATCGATGCCTCCCCGAGCTTGAGCTCGCCCCGATCGACGAGAAAGCGCCCGATGGATTGGAACGGATACCCGTTCTGGTCCGCGTAGCCGACGCGCAGCATTTCCCCGCCCGGCAGCTGCACGCGTCCGGAGCCCTGCACCTGCAGGAAGAACGCCTCGATCGGGTCGTCGACCCAGAGGATTTCCTTTCCGGCGACCGGCGCGGCCCCGCGGGCGATCTCCGCTCGCGAGTAGTAGGGAACGACGCGCTTTCCGTCGATCCGGCCGCGCAGCCGCAGTCCGCGCAACTCGGGGTTGGTCGCGGACAGGTCGATGGTGAGCAGGTCGTCGGGCGGTCCGTATAGCGGATACAGGAACGGGGCGACCTTGGTTCGGCTGCCGCGAAGCACGGGCTCGTAGTAGCCTGTCACGAGGCCGTCGAGCGCTCCGTCAGGATTGGCGAGCCTCCAGGGGGTGAAACGCTCCTCTAGGAAACGGCGCGCTTCCTCGTCGGATGGCGAGCGCAGTTCCATTGCCTTCGCGCAGACGCCGCGCCAGCCTTCGCGCCAGCGCAGGGCCTGACACGAGGCAAGAAGCGCGGGCCAAGCGGCCGCCTGCTCGCCGTTCTTCCATCCGGTGACCGCCGCGAAGTCCACGGGCTCCAGCGGGTTGACCCGCTGCGCCGGAACGGCCGGAGCCGGGCAGACCGGGCAGACGGGGCAGCCCGCGAGCGCGCTGCAATCGCCCTGCGCCGCGGGCCCTAGCGGGCTCGCGCAGCCGGCCATCAGCAGTGCCGCGAGCGGAATCCAGAGGCGCGCATGGTCTATCATCGATGGCAGGTTTTGAGGGAGCATGTCCCAATGAGTTCCGGGCTGTGGATCATCGTGCTCGAAGCGGGGCTGGCGCTCGTCCTGCTGCTCGCGCTCGTTTGGTGGACCTTGCCGAAGAAGCCAAAACACGAGCCGCGGGACGCTCGCAAGGACTCCACACCACCCCGCTAGTGCAGCACGCGCGGCATCGAGAGCGTGAACTCCGGAATCTGCGCGTCGAAATGCGTGCCGTCCTCGGCCACCATCTGGTAGCTGCCCTTCATGGTCCCGACGGGGGTGGCGATGGCCGCTCCGCTGGTGTACTCGTAGCTTTCGCCGGGCCTGATGAGCGGCTGCGTCCCCACCACCCCCAGGCCGCGCACTTCCTGGACCTGGTTGCGTCCATCCGTGATGATCCAGTGCCGCGACACCAGCTGGGCGGCGACGCTGCCCTCGTTGCGAATCGTGATGGTGTAGGCGAAAACGAACCGGCTGTTGTCTTCGTCCGACTGCTCGGGAACGTATTGCGTCTGCGAGGAGACGGCGACGTCGTATTTCTTTCCCTCGACCATGCGGCCATTCCACACGATTTCGCGCGGCCTGACAAGGGCGGAACCTCGCCGTTTCATGCGGCGGAAGGCGAATCGAAGTAGAATTTCCGGCGATGGCCGCGCGCACTTTCCGCATCGCACCGAGCATCCTGTCGGCGAATTTTGCGCGGCTCGGCGACGAGGTCGCCGCGGTGGTCGAAGCCGGGGCGGACATGATCCACTTCGACGTGATGGACAACCATTACGTGCCGAATCTCACCGTGGGGCCGCTGGTGTGCGAGGCGATCCGGCCGATCACGAAGAGCGTGATCGACGTACACCTGATGGTGAGGCCCGTCGACCGCATCGTTCCTGATTTTGCTCGGGCGGGAGCGAATATCATCAGCTTCCACCCGGAGGCGACCGAGCACGTCGATCGCACGGTCGGCCTGATCCACGACTCGGGATGCAAGGCCGGGCTGGTCCTGAATCCCGCGACGCCGCTCTCCTATTTGGACCACGTCCTCCACAAGCTCGACCTTGTGCTCATCATGTCGGTGAATCCCGGGTTCGGCGGACAGCAGTTCATTCCGCACGCCCTGGAGAAACTGCGCGATGCGCGCAGGAGAATCGACGCCACGGGTCGGGAGATCCTGCTGGAGGTGGACGGCGGCGTGAACACCGCGAACATCGCCGATATCGCGCGCGCGGGAGCAGACACCTTCGTCGCGGGCTCCGCGATCTTCGGCTCGAAGGACTACCGGGCGACCATCCGGCGGATGCGCGAGGCGCTTGCCTCACTTTGACGATGTCGGCGAGCCGCAAGCCCGTCGGGAGAAGCGCTTCGCTCGAGCGAGCGCGCGAGTTGCACCGGCAAGGGTACCTGCCGGAAGCCGAGATGCTTTACCTGGAAATCCTGGAGCGCTCGCCGCGCAACGCGCTCGCCATGAACCTGCTGGGGATCCTGCGCGCACAGAGCGGCGACCCGTCCTCGGGGCTGGAGTGGCTCGGGAAGGCCGTCGCAGCCGATCCGCAGAGCGCTGCCTATCGCTTCAATTTCGGCAAGGCTTTGCTTCGGCTCGGGCGCGTGCCCGAAGCCTGCGAGGCGCTGGAACGATCGACCTTGCTCGATCCCGGCTACGCGGACGCCTACAACGAGCTTGGGTTGGCGAGAGCGGAGGCGGGGTTGCTGCAGGCCGCCGAACACGCGTTTCGGAAGGCCTTGGCGCTGCAACCGAAGCTATGGGACGCACACAACAACCTGGGTCTGCTCCTGCACCGGCTGGGCATGAACGAAGCCGCCGAGCAGAGCCTGCGCCGGGCGCTCGAAATCGAGCCGCGATCGCCCGCGGCACTTACGAATCTGGGCATGGTGCTCCGCGCGCAGAATCGCACCGTGGAGGCCACAGAGGCTTATCGCGAGGCACTGTCCCTGAACCCCGGAGACGCGGCGACTTTGACGAACCTCGGCAACGCGTTGAGCGATCTCGGCCGCCACGAAGAGGCTATCGCCTGCTTTCGCGACGCGGTAGCGGCCGCTCCGGATTACGCGGACGCCTATTGCAACTGGGGAGCGCAGTGTCTGCGGTTACGGCGGCCCAAGGAGGCGGTTGACAAGTTTCGCGCGGCGCTGGCGGCCGATCCGACCCTGCCGGAAGCCCAGAATGGCCTCTCTTCGGCGCTGCACGATTCGGGGCGCCTCGAAGAGGCGATCGAGGCGGACAGACGGGCGCTGCTGCTGCGTCCGGATGACCCTGGCGCCCATTCCCACCTCCTCTTTTCGCTCATGCACTCCACCGAGATCGCGCCGGCTCAGGTGTTCGCCGAGCACCGCGCCTGGGCGCAGCGGCACGCCGCGGCGTTCTATCCGGTTTCCGTCGGCTATGCGAACGCGCCGCAGCCCGAGCGCCGCCTGCGGATAGGGTACGTGTCGGGCGACTTCCGGCACCACTCGGTCGCACAATTCTTCGAGCCGGTTCTGGCCCGGCACGATCGCGACGGTTTCGAGATCTTCTGCTACTACAACTTTTCGCATGCGGACGAGACAACCGCAAGGCTGCGCCGCAGCGCCGAGCACTGGCGCGAGATCGCATCCCTTGGCGATGACGCTGTCGCGGATCTGGTGCGTGGAGACAGGATCGACATCCTTGTAGACCTCAGCGGACATACCCGATACAACCGCCTGCTCGTCTTCGCCCGAAAGCCGGCTCCCGTGCAAGCGACGTGGCTCGGATATCTGAACACGACGGGCCTGGACACGATGGACTACCGCGTGACCGACGCGCGCGCGAGCCCCGAGGGAGCGCTCGATACGCTCCACACGGAGCGCCTCGTGAGGCTGCCCGATTGCCAGTGGTGCTATCAGCCGCCACCCGATTGCCCACCGGTGGCCCTGCCTCCCGCGGTTCGCGAGAGGCGGCCGGTCACCTTCGCCGTGTTCTGCACCCTTCCCAAGATCGGCCCCCGTGTGATCGCGTTGTGGAGCCGGCTGCTCGAGCGTGTTCCCGGTTCCCGCCTGATGGTCGTGGCCCCGGACCTCGACTCGATGCGCGACGAGTTCCTCGTCCGGTTCGCCGCCCGGGGCGCTGAGCCGGAGCGCATCGAGCTGCGGGGCTTCTGCCCGTTCCGGGACTACCTGGCGCTGCACGAAGCCGCGGACGTGATTGTCGACACTTTCCCGCACGCCGGAGCTACGACCACTTGTCATGCTTTGTGGATGGGCGTTCCGGTCGTTTCCCTGTCAGGGGACTCCGTTCCGGGCCGCGGCGGGGCGAGCATTCTCGGAACTATCGGCCTGGATGAACTGGTGGCCGACAGCCCCGAGCAGTACTTGAACGTGGCGTGCGACCTGGCGAGCGACCTCGGACGCCTCTCGGACTTGCGCTTGAGCATGCGGGACCGAATGTCGGCATCGCCCTTGCTCGATGCCGAGCGGTTTACCCATAATCTGGAGCAGGCATACCGCTCGATGTGGCGTCGATGGTGCCAGGATCCGAATCGCAAATGAGCGCGCTGCTCGAGCGTATACGGAACATCGTAGGACCCGAGGCGCTGGTCAGCTCTCCGCAGGACGTCGCTCCGTACGCGACCGATTGGCGCAAGCGCTATCGGGGCTCGCCTGCGGCCGTGGTGAAACCGGCCTCCACGGCCGAGGTCGCTGCGGTGGTT
>DATJYC010000050.1:0-65494 GCA_035499735.1 Burkholderiales bacterium | reverse complement strand
CTCGTCGGCCGCACGATGCCCATGATGCACTTCATGAGCGTGCTCTTGCCGTTGCCGTTGGTGCCGAGCAGCGTCACCGTCTCGCCGTCGTTCACCGCGAGCGAGATGCCGTTCAGCACCTGCACCGAGCCGTAGCCGGCGCAGAGGTTCTCGACCCGGATGCTATTCACCGGCTCATTCGCCTAGATAGGCCTTCACGACTTCGGGCGTGCCGACCACGGCCTGCGGATCGCCGTCGGCGATCTTGCGCCCCGCGACCAGCACCGCGATGCGCTCGGAGAATTTCATCACGGCGCGCATCACGTGCTCGATCATGATCACCGCCACGCCCTGCGCCTTCAAGCCCATGAGCAGCTCGAGGATGTCGTCCACCTCGGAGGTCGACAGGCCGGCCATGGCCTCGTCGGAGATCAGGAGCTTCGGCTTCGCCGCCATGGCGCGCGCGAGCTCGAGCTTCCTCATGTCGACCTGCGTGAGGCCGCCCGACATCGCGTGCGCCTTCTCGTGCAGGCCCACCTGGCGGAGGATGCCGTGCGCCTCGTCCGCGACGCGGCGCCCCTCGCCCCCCTTCGTCGCGTAGAGCAGCGGCACGCACAGGTTTTCGAGCACGCTCATGCTCGCGAAGGGCTTGGGGATCTGGAAGCTGCGCGCGAGCCCGAGGCGGATGCGCCGGTGCGCGGGATAGGAGTGGATGTCGCGGCCCTCGAAGCGGATGCGGCCTTCCTCGTTCCTGAGCGTCCCCGCGATGCAATTCACGAGCGTGCTCTTGCCCGAGCCGTTCGGGCCGATCAGGCCCACGCGCTCGCCCGCCGTGACGGCGAAATCCACGCCGTCCAGCGCCGTGAATCCGCCGAAGCGCTTCACCACGCCGGAGACCTCCAGTATCGCCGCGCTCACCGCCGGCTCCTGCGCTTGCGCCAGGCCTCGACCCAGCCCATGATCCCGTTCGGCGCGAGGGTGACGAAGAGCACCAGCAGCACGCCGACGATGAGCAGGTTCCACGCCGAGGAGATCGTCACCTGCACCAGCTGCTGCACCGTCCCCAGCAGCACCGCCCCGATCAGCGGGCCGATCCAGCTCATCATGCCTCCGATGAGCGGCATCGCGATGCTGTTCACCGCGTACGACAGGCCGAAGGCGGAGGACGGCTCGATGTAGGAGAGGTAGAACGGAAACGTGGTTCCCGCCATGCCCATCAGCGCTCCGCTCACCGTCGCGGAGAAGATCTTTAGGCGCAGCGTGGGCACGCCCGAGCACTCCGCCGCGAGCTCGTCGTCGCGGATCGCCGCGAGCCCGCGGCCGATCGTGGATTTCTCGATCGTGCGCGCGACCACGAGCGCCACCGCGGCCTCCAGCACGAGGACGATGTACAGCAGGTGGATGTAGCGCGGCAGGCCGAAGGGCACCTCGCGCGGCTGCAGCACGTAGGCGCCGCGCGCGCCGCCGACGTAGTCCCAGTTGACGACGAAAGTATAGAGGACGACGGCGAGGGCGAGCGAGGCGATTGCGAAGAACACCCCGCGCAGGCGCAGCGTCAGGTAGCCCAGGCCGAGGCCCAGCAGCCCGGCGACCAGCGTCCCGGCGACGATCATCACGAGGAGCGGCGCCTTGAAGGCGTTGTAGAGCATCACGGTCGAGTAGGCGCCGATCGCGAAGAAGGCGGCCGAGCCGAAATTCACGTAGCCGGTGTAGCCGCCGAGGATGTTCCAGGCGGTCGCGAGGATTACGAACTGCAGCACCACATAGGCCGCGGTGAAGAAGTACTCGTTGGGAACGAGCTGGCTCGCCGCCGCGAAGGCGATCGCGACCGCGAACGCGACGATGGCGAAGTTGCGGTTGCTCATCGCCCCAGGATTCCGGAGGGGCGGAACGCGAGCGTCGCGAGCAGCAGCCCGAACGACACCGCCGGCGCCCACGAGGGCCCGAAGAAGGTCGAGGTGAAGGACTCGGCGATGCCGAGCACCAGCGCCCCGATCAGCGTTCCCCAGATCGAGCCCATCCCGCCGAGCACGCACACCGCGAACACTAGGCCGATGTACTCGCGGCCGATCGACGGCTGCACCGGCTGGATGACGATGAGAAAGGCGCCCGCCACGCCCGCGGTCGCGATCGACAGGGCGAAGGCCCGCTCCTTCACGCGCACCGGGTTCACGCCCATGAGGCGCAGCGCGAGCTGGTCCTGCGCGACGGCGAGCACCGCGCGGCCGAAGAAGGTGTGGGTAAGGAAGAGCTGCAGCGCGACCACCATCGCGATCGACACGAGGAACGGCACGAAAAGGCGCATCGGCAGGTCGATGTCGCCCGCTCGCCAGGTCACCTCGCTGTAGGCGGTGGTCACCAGGCGGTAGTCCACCCCGAAGATGAGCACCAGCGTGACCTCGGTGATGAACAGGATGCCGAAGAAGAACGCGAGCCCGCGCAGCGATTCCTGGCCGCGCTTCTCGAAACAGAGGTAGTAGATCCTGTACAGGGCCATGCCGAGCGCGAAGAACAGGGGCGAGAGCACGACCGACACGAGGATCGGATCGAAACCCAGGCGGTCGTTGACGATGTAGGCGACGTAGGAGCCGAGGATGATGAACGCCGGGTGCGCGATGTTGACCACGTCGAGCATGCCGAAGGAGATCGATATGCCCAGGCTGACGGCGGCGTAGAAGCCTCCGAGCAGGAGGCCTGCGATGATGGCGTTGACGACCAGCGCCGTGGATGCTTCCATGGAGCAAAGCAAAACCGGCGGGGGTCGCCCGCCGGTTTCGTCCTGTTACCTTTCGCCCTTCAGTGTTTTGCGTCCTGGTAGGGCGCCTTGACCACACCGGTCTTGTACGGCCCGGGCTCGAGCACCGTCACAACGCCGGGCTGCTTCCACTGGTCGATGGTGTTCCCCTTGATGCCGTTGTACTGCACCATCATCACGCGGGGCTCGGACCATTCGCCGTTCTTGGCGAAGCCCACCTTGCCGACGAAGGTGTCGAAGGTGTGCGTGTGGATGTATTCGGCGAGCTTGCCGCTGTCGAGGCCCTTGGTCGCGGTGATCGCCTGGTCGAGGACCTGCATCATCGCGTAGGCGTACGGCGGCAGGTAGAAGCCGAGCGGGTCCACGCCCTCCTTCGCCGCGCGCTCCTGGTACTTCTTCAGGAAGGCATCGAGGAAGGGGAACTTGCCCGACAGCTCGGGCGTATAAAGCTCGTAGTTCACCACGCCGTTGAGGAGCGGCCCGAGCGCCGTCTTCAGCGCCGCGAACTGCGTTCCGACCAGGCCGCCGCCGAACATGCGGGTCTTCAGGCCGACTTCGTTCACCGCGCGCACCATGCCGGCCGAATCCGGCGGGTACGAGGCGAGGTAGACGAGGTCCGGGTTGGTCGCCTGGATCGCGCGTACGATTGGCGAGTAGTCGGTCGTGTTGGGCGGGTAGCTCTTGTCGTAGACGACCTTGAGGCCGAGGCGCTTCACGTGCACGCGCGCGCCCTCGAGGGCGAGGTGCGGGTATTCCGCGTCGGCGCCCACCAGCGCGATCGTCTTCGGCTTCGGGTTCAGGCCCATCGCCGCCTCGAAGAAGCCGCGCGTCCAGCCGATAGCGGGCTCGGGTCCGGCGGGCATGATCTGGAAGTAGCGGTCGTAGTTGAACTTCGAGTTCACGTTCAGCCCGAACAGCGTCATGAACATGAGGTTGCGCTGCATCATCAGCGGCATCGCCGGCGCGATCACCGCGGTGCCGTAGCCGGAGACCACCAGGTCGACCTTGTCGACGTCGAGCAGCTTCGTGTACAGGCCGGGAACGGTCGCGGGGTTGGTCTGGTCGTCGTAGTAGACGAACTCGACCTTGCGCCCGAGGATGCCGCCCTTGGCGTTGACGTCGTCCTTCCAGATCTCCATGGCGATCAGCGCGGCCTTGCCGTTGCCGGCGAGCGGCCCGGTGAGGCTCATGCCGAATCCGATTCGCAGCGGCTGCTGCGCGAGCGCCTCGGTCGCGAATGAGCCGGCGAGGGCGAGCGCGGCCGCAAAGGCCCCCAGCCAGCGCGCCAGAGTGGTCAGAACAGAATTGCCTCTCATGTCTCCTCCTAGATTGGACTGCCGAATGTGCTGAGGCGATCGTCTCCGCCTCGCGGCCCTCCCGTGGGCCTGAGCGGCGATTATGAAAGCAAGGCGCGATTTGTCAAGCCGAACCCCAGCCCACTGCCCACCCTGCCAGACTTGCCGCATGCCGGCGGTCAAGGACCGCGCGTCGCGTCCTTCGGCATGAAGAAGATGAAGAGGTTCGCGATCACGATCGTGACCGCGAGGAAGGTGAACGCCGACGAGAGGCCGTAGCGGTCCGCGACCATCCCGCCGAGGACCGGCCCCACGGAGGAGCCGAGCGCCTGCGCGCCGAAGAGCACGCCGATGCTCGTTCCGCCCATGTTCTTCGGCGTCGTCTCGAGCAGCCAGGCCTGCAGCACCGGGCGGATCGCGTAGAGGAAGAATCCGAGGATGGTGACGAAGAACACGAACGCGGCGGACTTCCCGGCGAGCGCCATGAACAGCAGCACCACGGCGGTCATCGCCATGCTGGTCATCATCACGCTCCTGCGGCCCATGCGGTCGGACAGGTGCCCGGCGACGGGCGCCGCGGCGAAGCCCGCTGCCTGCAGCGCGAACATGCACGCGCCCACCCAGAACGGCGGGTAGCCGAGCTCGTAGGCGAGGTAGACCGGGAGGAACGTGAGGAGCGCGTTCTGGGTCATCGAGCGGAACGCGGAGCTCGAGGCGAGGACGACGAGCCCGCGGTTGGAGAACAGCTCGGGAAGCCCGCGGAAATAGTCGCGCAGCGACTGGCCGCCCGGCGGCGCGGCCTTCTTCGCGCCCAGCCGCATCGTTCCCAGGAACACGAAGATGAGGAGCGCGAGCAGTATCCCCGGCGCCACGTTGAGCACCACCGCCTGGCGCCACGTGAGCACCGAGAGCAGCGCGCCCACCGCGAGCGGCGCGATCGCGTCGCCGACGTTCCCGCCCATGCTGTGCAGCGAGAGCACCAGGCCCTTGCGGTCCGGGAAGCGCCGCGCGAGCGTGGGGATCGCGGTCGGGTGCCACAGGCTGTTGCCGAATCCCACAAGGGCGACGCACCCGAGCAGCATCAGGTAGCTGTGCGCGAAGCCCATCAGCAGGTACGGGAAGCCGACCCAGAAGAGCGAGGTCGCCATGAGGACGCCCTTCCTGCCCACGGTGTCGACGAGCACGCCTCCCGGGACGTTCGCCACCGCGCCCGCGATGTACTGGCAGGTCATGACGAGGCCGATCTGGCTGTACGAGAGGCCCAGCTCCCTGCCGATGATGGGCAGCAGCAGGTAGAAGGTCGCGGGATACCAGTGCGTGAGCGCGTGGCCGAGGGTGATCAGCCACATTTCGCGGAAGGATCCGCGCGGAGTTTCGGGAACGGCGACGGCGACGCTCATGACAAGCGCGCAATGTTACCAGACCCGGCTCAATTCCTCGATGGATTCAGGACGATCTTCTCGAAAAGGTCCTTCCACTTGTCGCTCTCGTCGAGCGTGCGGATCGGATCGGTCTGCAGGATCTTCACTCCCGTCAGGGGCGAGGCGACCTTCGTGTTGGAGGGAACGTAGTCCATCTTCGCGAGGATCCGCTGCCCCTCCACGCCCAGCATGTACTCGTAGAAGAGCAGCGCCGCGTTCGGATGCGGGGCGCGGCGCGCGATGCCGATCGCGTTCGAGCGTGCGATCGCCGGCTCGAGCGCGAACCAGCCGATCGGCGCGCCTTTGCGCCTCGCCTGCTCGGGCATGTAATTGTAGATGTCGAGCGCGAGCGGCACCTCGCCCGCGATCACCATGTTGTTGAGGAGCGTGTGCCCGGTGCGCGGCGAGAGGCCGTTCCCCGCCACGAGGTCGCGGAAGAACTTCAGCCCCTTCTCGCCGCCGCCCATGACGTCGACCACGGACGCGAACCAGTCCTCGTTCTTCGCCTCGATGCCGAGCTTGCCCTTCCAGCGCGGGTCGAGGAGGTCGGCATAGGTCCTCGGCAGGTCCTGCCTGCGGACGAGGTTGGTGTTGTACGCCTGCACCCAGACCGAGAGCAGCGTCGCCGCCCACTCGCGATGGGCGGGCACCGACCCCGGATGTAGGTCCTTGTGCACGGGGGAATTCACCGCCTGGAGGATCTTCTCGCGCGACAGGGCTTCCATCTCCGGCGCGCCGAAGTGGATCACGTCGACGCTGTATCTTCTCGCCCTGGCCTCGGCGACCGTGCGCTGCAGGACCTTGTCGGTTCCCGCGCGCCACACGACCACCTTCACCCCGTATTTCGCCTCGAAGGGACCGAACAGGGCCGGCTGGTCCTTCTCGGCGAAGGTGGTGTAGATCGTGAGCGTGCCTTCCTTCTTCGCCGCCGCCGCGATCCGCTCCATGCGGTCGGGGCCGGCGTAGTCGAAGAGGGCCTGCGCCGCCGCGCATTGGGCGGACGCGAGAGCGAGCAGCGGAATCCAGCGAAGCATCAGCGCGCGCCGGCTCCGAAGATGTCCTGGTAGAGATTCACCCACTTGTCGTACTGGTCGAGCGTGACGCTCGGGTCGACGAACCTGAGCGGCAGCTTGTTGAGCGGGCTGTCGACCTTCCGGTTCGTGGGCACGAAATCGCGCTGCGCGAGGATCTTCTGGCCCTCCTCGCTGATCTCGAAGTCGTAGAAGAGCACCGCGGCATGGGGATGAGGCGCAGCGCGCGCGACGCCGACGCCGTTCGGCCGCGCGATCGCCGTGCCGATGGCGAACCAGTCGATCGGCGCGCCCTTGCGCTTGAGCTGCTCGGCCTTGTAGTTGTAGACGGTGAGCGCGAGCGGCACCTCGCCCGACACCACCAGCTGCGCGAGCAGGGTGTGGCCCTTGCGCATCGACATGCCGTTCCTCGCGACGATGTCCCTGAAGACCTTCGTGCCGCGGGCCTCGCCCAGCTCGCCCATCATGCCCGCGAGCCAGTCGGCGTCCTCCTGCTCGATGCCGAGCTTGCCTTTCCATTTCGGATCGAACAGGTCCTCCCAGGACCTCGGGAGATCCTGCTTCCTCACGGCCTTGGTGTTGTACGCCTGCACGAACACGTTCATGCGCGTGCTGACCCATTCGCCGTGAGGGAACAGCGCCGGCGCGATCAGGTCGGCGAGATAGGGCGACTTCACGAGCTGGAGGATCTTCTCCCGGTGCATCGACTCCATCTCGGGACCGTTGGTCTCGGCGACGTCCATGGTGTGCCGATTGGCGCGCGCCTCGGCGAGGGCGCGCTGCAGCACCTTCTCCGAGCTCGAGCGCCACATGTTCACGCGCACCCCGTACTTCTTCTCATACGCCGCGCCGACGGCGCCGATGTCGTCGGCCTGCGCCGAGGTATACAGGTTGAGCTCGCCCTCCTTCTTCGCGCCTTCGATCAGCCTCTGCAGCCGATCGGGGCCGGCGTAGAGGGCGACGGCGGCGGTGGCGTTCGGCTCGACCTGGGCGTGCGCGGAAATCGCGGCGGCCAGGAGCGCCAGGGCGAGAAAGGGCTTCATGAGGCGGGACTTCTACGCCGCGGCCGCCGCCCTGTCAACGAGGCCGTGGGCTAGGCCTTTAGCGCCACGCACTTCTCGGGATGGAGCCTTACGAAGATCGCCCCGCCAATGGGCGTGCGCAGCGACGGATGCCGGCGCGAGAGCAGGATGCGGCCGCCGACCCTGACCTGGAAGTCGACGAACTCGCCGAGGAACACCTTCTGGTCGACCTTCCCCTCCCACACGTTGGCGCCCTCGGGGCGGATCTCGGACAGGTCGACGTCCTCGGGCCGCACCGACAGCAGCACGCGGTCGCCCTCGCGCAGCTCCCCGGCGCCGGTCTCGATGTCGCCGATCGCGGTGCGCGCCCTCCCGCCTGCGAGCATCTCCCCTTCGATGAAGTTCGTCGTGCCGACGAAGTCCGCGACGAAGCGGCTGCCCGGCTTCTCGTAGATGTCGCGCGGCGTGCCGATCTGCTCGATTCGTCCCTCGTTCATCACCGCGATGGAATGCGAGAGCGCGAGCGCTTCGCTCTGGTCGTGGGTGACGTACACGGTCGTGATCTTCAGGTCGCGCTGAAGGCGCTTCAGCTCGAAGCGCATGCGCTCGCGCAGCTTTGCGTCGAGGTTGGAGAGCGGCTCGTCGAGGAGAAGGAGCTGCGGCTCCATGGCGAGGGCGCGCGCGAGGGCCAACCGCTGCTGCTGGCCGCCCGAGAGCTTCGTCGCCTCGCGCTCGGCAAGGGCCTCGAGCTGCACCGCGGCGAGCACGCGCATGACCTTGTCGCGGATCTCCGTGCGCCTCAGCCGCCGCGCGCCGACCTGGAGGGGGAAGGCCGCGTTCTGGAACACGCTCATGTGCGGCCAGATGGCGTAGGACTGGAACACCATGCCGAAGCCGCGCCGGTTGGGGGCGACGAAGACGTTGCGGCTGCCCGAGTAGACGACCCGGCCGCCGACGCTGATCTCCCCCGAGCGCGGCCGCTCGAGCCCCGCGATCGAGCGCAGCGTCGTGGTCTTCCCGCAGCCGCTGGGACCGAGCAGCGTGAAGAGCTGCCCCTGCGGCACCTCGAAGCTCACGTCCTGCGCGGCGCGCACGACCTCGCCGCGCTCGTTCGGATACTCGGTGTTGAGGCCCTCGACCTTGAGCACGCGCCTATTCCTTCAAGCCGAACTTGCCGCCCAGCCACTGGGCCGCCATCACGAGGACGAAGAGCGCCGCGATGAAGAGAACGCCCAGCGCCGACAGCTCGACGTACTGGCCGTTCTCCCACAGCTCCCAGATCGTGATCGAAAGCACTTCGGTGCCCGGGCTGTAGAGGAGGATGGAGCTGGAGAGCTCGCGGATCGAGACGATCATCACGTAGATCCAGCCGGCGACCAGCCCCGGCTTGAGCAGCGGAAGGACCACGCGCACGAAGGTCGTGCCCCAGGACGCGCCGCTCATCGCCGCGGATTCCTCGAGCTCCTTGTGGATCTGCAGCATGGACGCGGTGTTGTAGCGCAGCCCGTAGGGCATGAAGCGCGTCACGTAGGCGATGAACATGATCCACATCGTGCCGTAGACGCCGACGTCGACGTTGAGATAGAAGATCATGATCGAGAGCCCCAGGACGAGGCCCGGAAAGACCAGGGGCAGCGAGGCGACGTTGTCGAGCAGCCAGCGCCCGGGGACCTTCGTCTTGACCACCATCCAGCAAATGACCGAGGTGACCAGCATGATGAGCGTCGCGCTGCCGAAAGAGAGCACGAGCGTGTTCCACACCGTGCCCGGCAGGTTCGGATAGCTGAAGATGAAGCGGTACGGATCGAGGGTGAGGTTGTGCAGCGCCTGCCAGGACGGTACCGAATAGAACTTCTGGAACGAGGACCAGAGCAGCACCGCGAAGGGCAGCACCACGATCATCAGGAAGTACAGGACGAACGCGCCCGCGCAGACCCAGCGCCAGTGGCCGAGGTCGAGCGTGCGGGGGCGGAAGCCCTTGCCCGTCACCGTCGCGTAGCGGCTGCCGCGGCTCGAGAGCCGCGACACGAAGTACACGCCGATCGAGGTGATCACGAGGAGCGTCATCCCGTAGGCCGATGCAAGGCCGATCTGGCTCGGGTAGCGCTGCACCGCCTGGTAGATCGCCGAGGTGAACACGTGGATGCCGACCGGCAGCCCGAGCAGCGCCGGCACCTCGAAGGACTCGATCGCGCGCACGAAGAGAACGAGCAGCGTCGCGAGGATCGCCGGCCAGGCGAGCCTGAGCGTGATGCGCCGCGCCGTCTGGAGAATGCCCGCTCCGCACATGGTCGCGGACTCCTCGAGGGACGGGTCCATCGAGCGGAAGGCCGCGGTCATCAGCAGGAAGGCCATCGGCGAATAGTGCAGGCCGTCGACCCACATCATTCCCCAGATCGAGTAGACGTTGAAGAGCGGCTTCTCGAGGCCCAGCCAGTCCCGGAGCGCGAGGTTGAGGATGCCGATCTTGGGGCTGCCGAGGAGAATCCACGCGACCGTGAACAGGATCCCGGGGATCACCAGCGGGATGATCGACAGCGCGAAGAACAGCGTCTTGAACGGCGTGTTGGTGCGCTCGTTCATCCAGGCGAGCGCGGTGCCCAGGGAGAACGAGAACAGCGAGGCGCCGAACGCGAACTGGAGCGAGGTCCAGAAGAGCCTCGCCGTGTCGGCCGAGCCGTAGGCCTGGGCGTAGTTGTCCAGCGTGAAGCGCGCCGCCTTCGCGGCGGTCTGCGGCGTGAAGAAGCTCTGCCACAGGAGGAACGCGAGCGGCACCACCGCGATATACGCGGTCAGGGCCACGCACACGCCGATCATGATCCACTTCCAGTCGAACGCGCGCGGGAGCGCGATCGCCGAAGCCGTCATCGCAGGTCGAGCTCTATGTCGCGCAGCACCTCGTCGTCGGCGCGCGCGATCTCGTTCTCGACGAGCGCACCGCACCCCGGGCAGTAGAACTGGCGGAACACCGGGCGGTCGTCGATGTAGCGCCTGTAGTCCCCGATGTTGGGGTTGGCCGCGCTGATGTCGGACTCGCGCCTGACGCAGTGGTCCTTATAGTTGTCGCGCACGGGCCCCAGGTCGGCCGCGCATTTCGCGCACGCGCAGCGCAGGACGGCGCTTTCGCGGCGCACCTCGAGGTTGTCGGTGATGCGGGCGACCACCTTGCCCGAGAGCTTTGCCGCGCCCTCTTTCGCGTTCGCCGCGCGCATCTCGGCGCGGAGCATCCTCGTCGCGACGGGATCGAGGTGCTCGCGGTCGATCACGACGCCGTAGATGGAGCGCGCGGCCGCGGCCGACACCGAGCGCTGGTCGACCACGTCGTCGCGCACTTTCTCGGGATCGCGCTCGAGCGGGTCGCCGAAGCCGCCGGCCGCCGACCAGATCACCGCGTACACGTCCTCGGGCTTCTGCACGAAGTTCTCCTGGCGCAGCTGCAGGGTCACGTCCTCGCCCTTCACCTGCGCGATGTCGGTGGGAATCTCGCGCTTCGCGAGGCGCTCGAAGATGTCGGTCGCGCGCCTGAACTTGTAGACGTTCACCGAGCCCGGGTAGCCTCCCATCATCCCGGGCGAGGTCGGCATGGCGTTGCCCGAGGACAGCGTGTCCTGAGTGATCGCGTCGGTGTGGTGCGGGATGAAGCAGGACTCCGCGGACAGCCCGCCGCGGTTGCGGCCCGCGCCGCCCGAATCGACCACTTCCTTACGGTAGAGAAAGAGCAGCGGGAAGGTCTGCTCGGTGTGCTCCACGTTCGGGAGCTTGCAGATCGGCGTCCGCGACTGCCCGCCGGTCGAGATCCCGTCGCCCGTCGCAAAGGCGCCGATCGCCCCGCCGATCGGATCGACGAGAAGGTAGCCGTAGCGCTCGCCCCACTGGTCGGTTCCGCGGAAGATGGTCGCCGGCCACTGGCTGGTGCCGCCGATGCACATGATGTCGCGGCGCATCGCGGGGTCGCTGTGGATCATCTTCGAGAGCACGTTGTACGCCGGGTAGAGCGAGATCTCCATCGCCTGCACCGGCGCGGTCGACACCGAGGCGGGGAAGTTGGCGCAGTTGAAGGTGCCCGGCGTCGGGTCGAACTCGACGTGGCGCAGCGCGCCGCCGATCGAGAAGTACTGGTCCCAGCAGAGGAGCTGGTTCAAGGCGACCATGATCGAGCCGCGCCAGCCGGAGTAGGTCGCGTTCATCGCGCCGTCCTGGGGCGCGCTGCCCTCGTTCTCGAACACGAGCTTCGTGCCTTTCTTCCTCAGCGTCAGCATCACGCGGTGCGTGCGCCGGTCGCCCGGCCGGCAGCACTCGACGTAGGTGCGCTCGCGCCACACTCCGTCGGGCAGGCGCTTGAGCTTCGCGAGGAACGCCTGCTCCCCGTTGTCGAGGATTCTCCGCATCACGCCCTTCACGACCTCGGGGCCGTAGCGGCGCACGAGCGCCAGCACCCGGTCGCGGGCGGTGATGTTGCCGGCAAGCTGGGCGCGGAAGTCGAGCGCCACCGCCTCGGGCTTGCGCGAGGAGCGCAGATAAAGCTCCTCAATGTCGCGGCGGATCTCGTTGCCCTCGACGATCTTCACCGGCGGGATGCACATGCCCTCGTCGAACGCGTCCCGGGCGCCGCCGCAGAAGGACGAGGGCGTGATGCCGCCCAGGTCGTACTGGTGCAGGCAGTTCGTGACCCAGCAGAACAGCTCGCCCTTCCAGAACACCGGGCAGATCAGCATCACGTCCTGCTGGTGCGCCGCGCCCACCCAGGGGTCGTTGGCGAGGAACATGTCGCCGTCGCGGATGCCGGGATTGTCGCTGCGGTACTCGAGCGCCCACTTCACCTGGGTGTCGGTGACCCCGGACATGTACTGCATGTACGGGCCGAAGTAGATGAACTCGCCGTCCTCGGTGAGGATCGAGGGATTCAAGTCGAGCGCGTACATCGCGACCGGCGACCCGGACAGGCGCTGGATCGTGGCCCCGTGCTCCTCGTTCACGTGCCACAGGCTGTGGCGGATCACTTCATACGTGATCGGGTCGATCTTCTTCGCGCTCTTGCGATGCAGCTTGAGCTTCGGCGAAATGTTCAGATGCTTCGGCGGCACGTAGCCCATCTTGCGGCCGTCGAAGACTGCGTCCTTCATCTCGCTGACTTTGGGCATGGGCTTACTTTCCGAACACGATTTCGAAATTGCCGAACTTGTCGACCTTGAGCGTGCGCCCGGGGTGCACGACCACCGTCGTGTCGGTCGTCTCGACCACCGCCGGCCCCTTGATCGCATTCCCGGGCACGAGGTGCGCGCCGTCGTAGATGGGCGTCGCGACGCTTTTCCTCGGCTCGGCCCAGTATACGCTGCGCTTTCCGTGCCTCGCCTTCGCATCGATCTTCGCGCTCAGCTTCCTCGACGCGGAGAGCCTGGGGCGCGGCGTCGCCGCGGTCGCCCGCAGGCGCAGCGTCACGATCTCCAGGCGCGCGTCCGCGTAGGCGGAGCCGCGGCCGTAGAGCTGCTCGTAGCGTTCGGTGAATCGCCGGCGCAGCGGCACGAAGAATGCTTCCTTCACGCGCTTCTCGGGAAGCATCACCTCGACCTCGTTGATCTGCCCGCGGTGGCGCATGTCCAGGGAAAACGCGAAGCGCCGCCGCGATCGGTCGATGCCGTCCCTGTCCATCTGGGCGTTCGCTTTCGCTTCGAGCCCCGCGAGCATCGTGTTGATGCGATCGGCATCGAAGGGGCTCGTCTGGATGTCGACCTGCTCGTAGACGTGCAGAATGTCGGCCGAGGCCGCGCCGAACGCGCACCAGGTCGAGGCGATCTCCTTCTGCGGGATCACGACCTTCTGCACGCCGAGTTCTTTGGCGAACACA
Source organism: Burkholderiales bacterium (assembly GCA_035499735.1). Classification (GTDB taxonomy): domain Bacteria; phylum Pseudomonadota; class Gammaproteobacteria; order Burkholderiales; family SG8-39; genus VBDM01. Next base: position 52,146 of record DATJYC010000050.1, on the reverse strand, counting down.
CCGGCGTGGGCCGGCCCGGCGCCGCCGAAGGCGAAGAGCACGAAGTCGCGCGGATCGAATCCCTTCTCGACGGTCATCTTGCGGATGATGTCGGCCATCTTGAACTCGGCGATCTGCGCGATCCCCGCCGCCGCCTGGAAGAGCGACAGCCCGAGGCCGTCCGCGACGCGCTGCACGGTCTCGACCGACTTCTTCTTGTCGAGCGTGATGCGGCCGCCGAGGAAATTATCGGGATTGATATAACCGAGTACCACGTCGGCATCGGTGACGGTGGCGACCGTCCCGCCCTTGCCGTAGCAGGCCGGTCCCGGGTCCGCACCGGCGGACTCCGGGCCTACGCTCAGCGACCTGGATGCGGCGTCGACGCGGGCGAGCGAGCCCCCGCCCGAGCCGATCGCCTGGATGTCGACCTTGGGCAGGAAGTATTCGTACTGCACCACGTTCGAGACAAACGAATATTCCGGTTGCCCGCCGTGGATGATGCCGACGTCGAACGAGGTCCCGCCCATGTCGGTGGTGATGATATTCGGCACGCCCATCAGCTTGCCCAGGTACAGCGACCCGGTGACGCCCGACACCGGACCCGAGTCGAGCGTGAGGAGAGGCGACTCCATCGCGTGATCGACCGAGATCGAGCCCCCGCCGCACTGCGTGATCTGCAGCGGCTGGGCGTAGCCCGAGGCCTTCAACTGGCGGTCGAGGTTGCCGAGGTACTTCGCCATCACCGGCCCGATGTAGGCGTTCAGCGCCGTGGCCGTGGTGCGCTCGTACTCGCCCCACTTGGGCGCGATGTCGACCGAGCACGACACGAAGAGCTGCGGCGCGAGGTTGCGGATCATCGCCTTCACGCGCCGCTCGTGCGCCGGATTCTTGAACGACCACAGGAAGCAGACCGCGATCGCCTCCACGCCCTGGGACACGAGGCGCCGGATCGCGGCCTCGGCCTCGTCCTCGTTCAGCGGCACCACGATCTCGCCGAAGCAGTCGACGCGCTCGGACACGCCCTCGATCAGCCGCTTGGGGACGATCGGCGAAGGCTTCTGGCTCGAGGGGAAGTGCACGACCTTGGCGATGTCGCGCGAGGAAACGCCGCGCGAGCCGCGCATGATGTGGATGGCGTCCTCGTGCCCGCGCGTGGTGATGAGGCCGACCTTCGCGCCCTTCCGCTGGATCAGCGCGTTCGTGCCGACGGTCGTTCCGTGGGTAAGAACGTCGACCTCGCGGCAGAACTGCTCGAAGGACAAACCCAGGCGCTCGGCGGCGACGCGCATGGCGGCGAGCATGCCTTCGGCAAAATCGCGCGGCGTCGAGGAAGCCTTGGTGGCGGTGATTCGCCCCCGGCGGTCGAGCACCACGCAGTCGGTGAAGGTGCCGCCGATGTCTACCCCGACCAGGAACCGTGCCACTGTTGTTCTGCCTGCCTGTGCGTGCCGAGGGCGGGATGGTAGCGTATTTTCGAGCGGCATCCGAAACGGACGTGGCGTACACTCCCGGTCTGCTCATGAGAACGCCGGTGAATTTCGACGTCCCCGCCGGCGCCTGCGATTGTCACACTCACATCCACGGCGACCCGGAGACCTTTCCTTTCTTCCCGGGACGCGCGTACACGCCCGAAACCGCGCTCCCGGAAGAAATGGCCGCGCTGCACGAGGCTCTTCATATCCGGCGCGTCGTGATCGTCACGCCGAGCGTCTATGGCACGGACAACTCGGCCACGCTCTACGGGATGAAGGTCCGCGGCAAGGACGCGCGCGGGGTCGCCGTGATCGACGAGAAGACTCAGGAATCCACGCTCGACGCCATGCACCAGGCGGGCGTGCGCGGCATACGCTTGAATCTCGCCACCGGCGGCGTCAACGACCCCTCGATCGCGCGCAAGCGCTTCGAGGCGGCGGTCGAGCGCGTGCAGAAGCGCAGGTGGCACGTGCAGATGTACGCGAGCCTCGCGGTGATCTCCTCGATCAAGGATCTCGTGCTCGCTTCGCCCGTTCCTGCGGTGTTCGATCATTTCGGCGGCGCTCAAGGCGCCCTCGGCGTCGAGCAGCCCGGATTCAAGGACCTCGTCGAGCTCGTCTCCTCGGGCAAGGCCTACGTGAAGATCTCCGGCGCCTACCGCGCATCGAAATTGGCGCCCGACTACCCCGACACCGCGCCGCTCGCCAGGGCGCTGATCGCCACGAACGCCGACCGCATCGTGTGGGGCAGCGACTGGCCGCACCCGAACTCCTCCTCCGGCGCGCCGGCGACGCAGGTGACGCCGCTCTTCCGGATCGACGACGGGCGGCTGCTCAACCAGCTGCCGGTGTGGGCGCCCGACGCCGCGATCCGCAGGAAGATCCTGGTCGACAACCCGGCGCGGCTGTACGGCTTTTGAGACACCGCGGGTTCACTCTCCTCGAATTGATGGTGGTGGTCGGGATCGTCGCCATCCTGGCGCTGCTCGCGATCCCCACCTACCAGGACAAGGCTATCCGCGACCAGATCGCCGAGGCCCTGCCGCTCGCCGACATCGCCAAGCCGCCGGTCGCCCTGCAATGGGCCCTGCTGCAGACCTTCCCGTCGGACAACGCGGCCGCCGGATTGCCGGTCGCCGACAAGATCGTCAACAACTACATCAGCTCGGTGGCGATCGAGGCCGGCGCCATCCACATCACGTTCGGCAACCACGCGAACCGCGCCATCCTCGGCAAGGTCCTCACGCTGCGGCCGGCCGTGGTCACCGACGCGCCCATCGTGCCCGTGACCTGGGTGTGCGGCTTCGCGACGCCCCCGGACAAGATGACCGTCAAGGGCGAGAACCGGACCAGCCTTCCGCCGGGCTGGCTGCCGCTCAAGTGCCGGGCGTAGATAGAATGGAGAAGGAGCAAACGAGGATGGCGCAGCAGACCGTCGGAATGATCGGCCTCGGCATCATGGGCTCGGCGATGTCGTACAACCTCCTGCGCGCGGGAATACGCGTCGTCGGCTACGACGTGGCCCCCGGGGCGCGCCGGGCCCATAAGCGCGCCGGGGGCGTCCCCGTGAAGTCCGTGCGCGAGGTTGCGAGGCGCGCCGGCATCGTCGTCACGTCGCTACCTTCGGCGCGCGCCCTCGCCGAGGTCGCCGCCGAGCTCGCAAGATCGGCGAAGCGCCACACCGTAGTGGTGGAGACGAGCACCCTGCCGATCGAGGCGAAGGCAGCCGCGCGCGACGCGCTCGCAAGGCGCGGCGTGATCCTCCTCGACTGCCCCTTGAGCGGCACCGGCGCCCAGGCGCGCGCGAAGGACCTCCTCATCTACGTGAGCGGCGAGCGTTCGGCATACCGGAAGATCGCAGCGGTGCTGCCGGGCTTCACCAGCGCCGCCTTCTACGTCGGGCCCTTCGGCGCCGGCTCGAAGATGAAGTTCGTCGCTAACCTGCTCGTCGCGATCCACAACGTCGCCGCGGCGGAGGCGATGGTGCTCGGCATGAAAGCCGGGCTCGACCCCGCGATGATCCTGAAGGTCGTCGCGGGCGGCGCGGGCGGCTCGCGCATGTTCCAGGTGCGTGGGCCGATGATGGTGAAGGGCGACTACTCCGAGGCGACGATGAAGAACGAGGTGTGGCAGAAGGACATGACCATCATCGGTGACTTCGCCCGCGGTCTCGACTGCCCGACGCCGCTCTTCGCGGCGAGCGCTCCCATCTACAACGCCGCCATGGCGATGGGCCTCGGAAAGCAGGACACCGGCGCGGTGTGCAAGGTGCTCGAGGAGATGGCGGGCAAACCGCGCGGGAAGCGCAGGCGCTCATGAAACGAGCCCTGGCCATCGCGGCGGCGGCGATCGTCGCAATCGCGGCTGCGCTGTGGTTCGCCCCGCCCCTTTCGCCCGATACGCGCATCGAGAACAAGATCATCATCGCGCGATCCCCGCAGCAGGTCTTCGACTACGTCACCACGCCGGCGAACTGGCCGCGCTGGCATCCGTCGTCGCTCGCGGTGCGCGGCGCGACCGACCACCCGCTTGCGGTGGGCGAGAGCGTCGTCGAGGATTTCATCGTCGCGGGCAACCGCGGCACGGTGACCTGGACGGTGACGGCGCGCGAGGCGCCGGTGCGCTGGTCGATCGAAGGCAGGAACGTCGGCTCGCGCGGCGGCGGAACGGTGACCTACACGCTCGCTCCCGAGGGCGGGGGCACGCGCTTCACGCGCGTCCTCACCTACCACATGCCCAATCTGCTCGCGGCGATCCTCGACGACTTCGGCGTGCGCGAGCGCGTCGCGGCGGAATCGGCCGAGGCGGTAGCGCGGCTCAGAACGGCGCTGGAGAGCGGCCCTACTGGCCCTCGACCTTGATCCCCGCGTCCTTGATCAGCTTCGCGTACTTCGCCGTCTCGGACTTCATGAACGAGACCAACTGCTCGGGCGTGCTGTAGACGGCCTCGACCCCGAGGTCGGCGAACTTCCGCTTCACCTCCTCGTCCCGCATCACCCGGACGAGGTCCGCGTGGAACTTGTCGGTGATCGCCTTCGGCACGCCGGCCGGCATGTACACGCCCCACCAGTTGACGGCCACCAGTCCCGGCACCGCCTCCGCGCAGGGCGGCAGGTCCGGCATGATCGGGCTGCGCTCGGCGCCGGTCAGGCACAGCGCGCGGGCGCGCCCCGCCTTGATGAACTGCATCGCCGGCAGCGAATCGGAGAAGATGTACTGGATGTGTCCCGCGACGAGATCCTGCACGCCGAGGATCCCGCCCTTGTAGGGCACTTCGGTGGCCTTGACGCCCGTCAGGTTCAGATACATGGCGCCGGCCAGGTGCGAGATGCTGCCCGGTCCGCTGGTGCCGTAATTGAGCTTGCCTGCGCCGGCGGACTTCGCGTAGTCGGTCAGCTCGCGCAGGGACCTTGCCGGCACGCCGGGATGGACGATGAGCACGTTCGGGCCGGTCGCGATGAGCGAGATCGCGACGAAGTCGCGCTCGACGTCGTAGGGTACCTTGGAAAGAAGAGGGTTGACCGCCGCGGGCCCGATGTTGCCGACGACGAAGCTGTAGCCGTCGTTCGGCTGGCGCGCCGCGTATTCCATGCCGATCGAGCCCGCCGCGCCGGGCTTGCTCTCGATGATCACCGTCTGACCCCAGATTTCCCCGAGCTTCTGGCCGAACACCCGGGCCATCAGGTCCGAGCTTCCCCCGGGCGGATAAGTCACGATGAGCTTCACCGGCTTGCTGGGATACGCCTGAGCGAGCGCCTCAGTCGCGAATGAGCCGGCGAGCAGCGCCCCGGTCAATCCGAAGACGAAGACGAGCAGCCTCTTCATGGTCCCCTCCTTCGAGTCGTTTTCTAAAAAGTGTACCCGAGGCGTTAGTATTACGCCTTCGCAGCGCTCCCTCCATTCCACAGGACACAAGATGGCCTCCACGCTCTCCGGAACCGCTCGCCCCGACCGGGCGCTCTCGCTCAACATGAAGCTCCTGTCGCACCATGAGCTTGCGGGCTTCGGCGGGATCGGCGAGGGCATGGGCATGCAGCTCGCCAAGGACGGCCGCCGGATCCTGTGGATGGCGCACGAATCCGCGCCCAAGAACTTCACCGCGGTCGACGTCACCGACCCGAAGAACCCGAAGCTGGTGGTGCAGACCGAGCTGCCGCATGCGAAGGTGCGCTCGAATTCCCTCGACGTGGTCGGCGACGTGATGGCGGTCGCCTACCAGACGAGCGCGGTGAACACGAAGCCCGCGGGCTTTGACCTGTTCGATATCGCGAAGCCCGAGCAGCCGAAGCTGATCTCGCACTTCGACGCCTCGGGTCCGCACTCGCGCGGCGTGCACGCCGTGTGGTTCGTCGACGGCGAGTACGTCCACATGGCCTCGGGCGCGGCGGACTTCGAGCCGACGCATCCGTCCGATGACCAGTTCTACCGCATCGTCGATGTGCGCAAACCCGCAAAGCCCGAGGAGATCGGGCGCTGGTGGCTGCCCGGCACGCGCGTCGGCGACGCGGTGCCGCCGCTCGCGCGCCACCCGAAGTTCGACTCGGGCTACCGCGCGCACAACACCAACGTCTTTCCGCAGAGGCCCGACCGCGCCTACATCGGCTACATCTCCGGCGGCGCGGTCATCCTCGACATCGCGGACAAGGCTCACCCCAAGCTCGTTTCGCGCTGGCATTACTCGCCGCCCTACACCGGCTTCACCCACACGGTGCTCCCGCTATTCGGACCCGAGCTGCTCATCGTCAGCGACGAGTGCACCTACACCGACGGCAAGGACTGGCCGAAGCTCGTGTGGGTGGTCGACGCGCGCATGGAGACGAACCTCGTCCCGATCAGCACCTGCCCGCTGCCGCCCGTCGCGACCTTCGCGAAGAACGGAGGGCGCTTCGGCGCGCACAACCTGCACGAGAACCTGCCGGTGCCGGGCTCGTGGCGCTCCGAGAGCATCATCGTCGGCACCTTCTTCGGCGGCGGCGTGCGCGCCTTCGACGTGAGCAACCCCTACCGGCCCGAGGAGATCGCCTACTACGTTCCCCCGGCGCCGAAGCTCTCGAAGGCCGGCTCGATCCAGCTGAACGACGTCTACGTCGACGACCGGCGGCTCGTGTATACCGTCGACCGTTTCGCAGGCGGGCTATACGTCCTCGAGATGACCGTTTGATGCGCGAGGGGCGCGACGTCCTCGCGGGGAAGCTTCCGGTCACCCTGATCACCGGCTTCCTCGGCAGCGGCAAGACGACGCTCCTCAAGCGGCTGCTGCGCGATCCCGCGATGAACCGCGCCGCGGTCATCGTCAACGAGTTCGGCGAGGTCGGCATCGATCACGAGCTGGTCGCGTCCTCCTCGGAGTCGATGACGCTCCTGTCGAACGGGTGCCTGTGCTGCTCGGTGCGCACCGACCTGCAGGAGACGATGCGCGAGCTCTTCATCAAGCGGCGCGCCGGCGAGGTGATCGACTTCGACCGCGTGTTCGTCGAGACGACGGGCCTCGCCGACCCGGTCCCGGTGCTGCACACCCTGCAGACCGACGGGATGCTCGGCGCGCAGTACCGCCTGGATTGCGTCGTGACGCTGGTCGACGCGGTGAACGGGCCGCGCAACCTCGACGACGCGCCGGAGGCGGCCAAGCAGGCCGCGGTCGCCGACCGCATCGTCATCACCAAGAGCGACATCGCTGTGCCTGCGGCGGTGGCGGCGCTCGAGGAGCGGCTCGCGCGCATGAACCCCTACGCTGCGCGAACGATCGCGGTGAACGGCGAGGTCGACGTGGCGTTCCTGCGCGACGTGGGCCCCAGGAGCACGCGCGCCGCGAAGGACATCGACCGCTGGCTGTCGCCTGCCGGCGAGCCGCGCCCCGAAGGCGCCTACCTCGGCGAGCGCGTGCGCGCCGGGGCGCACGACGCGCAGGTCCGCTCCTTCTGCCTGTGGTTCGACACGCCCTTCACCTGGGATAGCTTCGCCGCGGCGGTGCAGGTGCTCACGTCGCTGCGCGGCTCCGACCTCCTGCGCGTGAAGGGCCTCGTCAACGTCGCGGGCGAAGCGGGGCCGGTCGTGGTGCAGGGCGCGCAGCACGTGTTCCACCCGCCCGTGACCCTCGAAGCCTGGCCGAGCGACGATCGCCGCTCCCGGCTCGTTTTCATCACGCGGAACCTCGAGCGCGAGTCGGTCGAGCCGCTCTTCGCAGCCGTCGGAGCGCTCGCGGCGCCGTCCGCCTGAAGCGCGATGACGCGCACCCGCGTCGCGATCGTCGGAGGCGGTCCCTCGGGCCTGATCCTCGCGATCGAGCTCGGCCGCCGCGGCGTGCCCTGCGTTCTCCTCGAGGAGGACCCGGGCCCTCCCACTCTCCCCAAGGCAAACGCCACCACCTCGCGCACGATGGAGCACTACCGGCGGCTCGGCTTCGCCGCCGAGATGCGCGCGCTCGGCCTTCCCGAGGACTACCCGCAGGACATCGCCTACTTCACCCGCTACACGGGGCACGAGCTTGCGCGCCTCAAGGGTCGAAGCCGGCGCGAGGCCGTCGAGGCGCGCGAAGGCGCGGCTTCGCGCTGGCCGACGCCCGAGCCCCTGCACCGCGTGCAGCAGATGTACATCGAGGCCATCCTCAAGAAGCACGCGGAAAGGTGGCCCGCGGTGGACGTGCGCTTCGGCTGGCGCGCGGTCGCCATGGAGCAGCGCGAAAGCGGCGTAAGGGTCAGCGTCGAGGAGGTCGCAACCGGCAGAAGCGAGCGCATCACGGCCGACTATGCGGTCGGCTGCGACGGCCCGAGGAGCCTGGTGCGCGCGGCGCTCGGCGCGGGCTACGAGGGACTCTCGCGCGAAGAGCGCGATTTCATGGGCGGCAGGATGCTCGCCGTTTACGTGCGCTCGAGCGCGTTCTACGACGCCGTGCGCGCGCCGCGCGCCTGGCAGTACTGGGCGATGAACCGAGAGCAGCGCGCGCTCATGAACGCCATCGACGGCCGCGAGCTGTGGGTGCTGCACGTCCAGCTCCCGCGCGAGGGCGCTTATCCCGAGAGCTATGCGCGCGAGTCGCTGCTGCGCGCGGCCGGGCGCGAGTTCGCCTTCGAGATCCTGGGCATCGCGGAGTGGACCGCGGGCTTCACGCTCGTCGCGGAGCGCTTCGCCGCCGGGCGCGTCTTCATCGCGGGCGACGCGGCGCACCTTTTCACGCCGACCGGCGGCCAGGGCTACAACACCTCGGTCGACGATGCGTCGAACCTCGGCTGGAAGCTCGCCGCCGCCTGCCAGGGCTGGGGCGGGACGGGGCTCCTCGCGAGCTATGAGCGCGAGCGCAGGCCGATCGCCCAGCGCAACACCCGCTTCGCGCGCGCGATGGCCGATTCCATCGGGAGGATAGCGCTCGCGCCCGAGCTGGAAGACCCGGGCGCGGCGGGCGATGCGGCCCGCGCAGCGCTCGGCGAGCGGCTCCTGCGCCACGCCGCGACCGAGTTCGAAATCCCGGGAATCCATCTGGGAGTGTTCTACGGGGGCTCCCCTATCGTCGTCACCGACGGCTCGGCGCCGCCGCCCGACGACTGGCACCGGTACGCGCCGAGCGCCGTGCCGGGAGCGCGCGCGCCCCACCTGTGGCTCGAGGACGGCGTCTCGATCTTCGACCGCTTCGGCCGCGATTTCACGCTGTTGCGCTTCGACCCCGGGATCGACGTCGGCTCGATCGAGGCGGCGGCGCGCCGCCGCGGCCTGCCGTTGTCCGTAGTCGACGTCGCGAGCGACGAGGCGCGGGACCTGTATGCGCGCGATCTCGCGCTCATCCGCCCCGATCACCACGTCGCGTGGCGGGGAAACGCGCCGGCGGCGGACGCCGACGCGCTCCTCGCTCGGGTCGTTGGACACCTGCTATGATCGCCGCCATGAACGCCAAGGAAAACATCTCGGGAGTCCGCGCTGAGGCGCCTGTCGCGAGCCCCGAGCAGAAGGAAGTCTGGGGCAGTGACGCGATCGCCGCGGTGCTGCGCGCCGTAGACATCCCCTATCTTGCGCTCAACCCTGGAGCGAGCTACCGCGGGCTGCACGACTCCATCGTCAATTACCTCGGCAACACGCGCCCGCAGATGCTGCTGTGCCTGCACGAGGAGTCGGCGGTGGCGATCGCTCAGGGGTACGCCAAGGTCTCGGAGCGCATGATGGGCGCGGTGGTGCATTCGAACGTCGGACTGATGCACGCGAGCATGGCGATCTTCAACGCCTGGTGCGACCGCGTGCCGATGCTCGTCCTCGGCGCGACCGGCCCCTGGGATGCGGCGAAGCGCAGGCCCTGGATCGACTGGATCCACACCGCCTCCGACCAGGGCGCGCTCGTGCGCGACTACACGAAGTGGGACAACCAGCCGGCTTCCGTCGCGGCGGCGTACGAGGCGATCCTGCGTGCCGCGCAGATCGCGAGCACCGCGCCCCGAGGGCCGACCTACGTCAACCTGGACGCCGGCCTGCAGGAAGCGAAGGTCGGCCCGCTGCCCGCGCTTCCCGACGTGAAGCGCTTTCGCCCCGCAGACCCGGTGCGGCCCCAGGCTGCGTCGATCGAGGCCGCGGTGAAGCTGCTCTCGGGTGCGAAGCACCCGGCGATCCTCGCCGGCCGCGTCGGCAGGAGCGAGCCGGCGTGGAAGGACCGCGTCGCGCTCGCCGAGAAGCTGCAGGCGCGCGTTCTTACGGACATCAAGCTCGGCGCGGCGTTTCCCACCGACCACCCGCTGCACGCCGCGCCGCCCGCGACCTTTCTCTCTCCGGACACGGCGAAGCTGCTGCGCGAAGCCGACGTGGTGCTCGCGCTCGACTGGGTCGACCTCGCGGGCGTGCTGAAGCAGGCGTGGGGCGGAGAGCCGGTCGGCGCGAAGGTGATCCACGTCTCTCCCGACGCGCACCTGCACCGCGGTTGGAGCATGGACTACCAGGGCCTGCCGCCCGTGGATGTCTACATGATGTGCGAGCCGGACGCGGTGGTGCCGCTGCTTCTCGACGCGGTGAAGGGCCGCCCGGCTGCAGTCGCGGCCCAGCCGCAGCCTCTCCCGGCTGCTTCGGACAAGGTGACCCTACGCACGCTCGCCGACGCCTTGAACGCCGCGACCCAAGGCACGGACGTCTGCATGACGCGCCTGCCGCTCGGCTGGCACGGCGCGTACCGCCACTTCCGGCATCCACTCGATTACATCGGCTCCGAGGGGGGAGGCGGCGTCGGCGCGGGCCCCGGCATCACCGTGGGCGCGGCGCTCGCGCTCAAAGGGAGCGGCAGGCTTCCGGTTGCGATCATGGGCGACGGCGACTTCCTCATGGGCAACACCGCGCTGTGGACCGCGACGCATTACGGCATACCGTGCCTCGTCCTTGTCGCCAACAACCGTTCGTTCTTCAACGACGAGCTGCATCAGGAGCGGGTCGCGAAGGAGCGCTCCCGGCCCCTCGAGAACCGCTGGATCGGGCAGCGCATCAGCGGGCCCGACATCGACCTCGCGATGATGGCCCGCGCGCAGGGCGCCGAAGGCATCGGCCCGGTGACCGAGGTCTCCGGTCTCGCGCCGGCGATCGAGAAGGGGCTGCGCCTGGCGCGGGACGGGGCGGTGTGCGTTGTCGACGTGCGCGTGGCCCCGGGCTATGACACCAACATGAGCGGCTCGGGCGCGAGCCAGAAACGCTGACCAGCGAGGAGAACGACATGACTCCGCGAATCCTTCTATGCGCGCTGTTCGCGCTCCCGGCGGCCGCGCTCGCGCAGCCATGGCCGAACCACTCCATCCGCTTCGTCGTCCCGCTTCCGCCGGGCGGCTCGCCCGACTATCTGGCGAGGCTGCTTTCCGAGCACCTGCAGCCAGTGCTCGGCCAGCCATTCGTGGTCGAGAACAAGCCCGGGGCGGCCGGGAACATCGCGCGCGACTTCGTGGCCAAGGCGCCGGCAGACGGCTACACGATACTGATGTCGGAGTCGGCGCACGTCATGAGCGCCGCAGTCGTAGCGAAGCTCCCCTACGACCCGATCAAGGACTTCGAGCCGATCTCGCTCGCCGCGACGATTCCGTTCGGTCTGACCGTCAATTCCGCCATGCCGGTGCACTCGCTGAAGGAGTTCATCGAATACGCCAAGAAATCGCCGAAGCCGCTGACCTATGGCACCGCGGGAGTCGGCTCGCCGCACCATCTCGCCGTCGAGCTGCTGCGCTCGATGACCGGCATCAACGTCGTGCACGTACCCTACAAGGGCTCGGCCGGAATCATCCCCGCGCTCTTGTCGGGAGAGATCGATTTCACCATCGCCGCCGAGAACTCGCTGCTGCCGCACTACAAATCCGGAAAGCTACGGCCGATCGCGATCGCCGCTCCCACGCGAACGGCGATTCTTCCCGATATCCCGACGATCGCGGAGGCCGGGCCGCTGCCCGGCTACGCGGTCACCGTGTGGCTGGGCGTGATGGCACCCGCGGGCACGCCGCGGCCCATCATCGATCGCCTGAATGCCGAGATCAACAAGATCGTGCGCGATCCGCAGGTGGTCAAGGAGCGCCTGAATAGCGTCGGCCTCGAAGCCGTGGGAACCACGCCCGAGCAGCTCCTCGAGACGATGAAGACGGAGCTGGCGATGTACACCAAGCTCGCGCGCGACGCCAACATCAAGCCGGAGTAGACCTCAGGCTACGCGGCGGCCTTGTCGCGGTTGGTCTCGAAACCCGGCTCGCTGCCGAGCAGCGCAGCGGGCTTCTTCAGGTTCTCCTGCCACAGCAGCGATTCCATGTAGATGTTGAGCGGCTGGTCCTGCACGGTCAGCTCGTAGACGTAGTCGTCGTTGGACGCGTGGTTGTGCACCGCCCAGCCCGGCGCCGAGAGCATCAGGTCGCCCGGCCCCCATTCGTACCGGTTGCCCGCGACTGTCGAATAGCCTGTGCCGTGGAAGTAGTAGTTGATCGCCGCCGACACGTGCCGGTGCGGGCGGTCGACGATCTTCGGCGGCCGGATGGTCATGGTCGCGAAGAAATTCGGAGTGATTCCGTTCGTACGCCCGGTGACCGGGTTGTACATCATATAGAGGCGCCGCCCGACGTAGTCCTTGCCGAGCGCCTCGAGCTTGTCGAGCTCGCGCTTCACGTCCTTCCAGGGGAAATGCAGCGGCTTGGACACGACCGCTTCCGGGTTGATGAGGATCTCATAGGGCATCAGCATGCCGCCGTCTGCGCCGATGCGGATCATTCCGTACGGGCTCTTGCGGCGCGGGTCGCTCGCGCCCGCCTCCGCTTCCTCCACCGAGCGGAGCTCCACCTCCGGCTCGTCTTCCGGGAGATACACCTGCATATGCTGCAACAAGGGAACGTTCGAATACGTGAGCCTGACCTGGACATCCTTGCCGTCGTTCGTGTGGCGATAGACTGCATATGAAGGGTGATTCCACACGTCGTATTGCTCAAAAGCGATGCGCTTCCCGGCGACGAGCGTCGCGCCCGAGCCGCGGATGCAGAAGTTCACCTCGGTTGCGTTGTGGCGGAAAGCCGCGGACCTCTCGCCCGGCTTGAGCACGGAGAGCTTCACTTGGATGCCGGGCGCGAACCCGGGCGCGTACCCCTCCGCCTGAGGATGGACGATCAGCGATTCTCGCCTGCCGTTCGCGGGCAGCGGCAGGCTCGCGAGGCGCTCGACCTCGGCGTCGATCTCCGCCCGGGCGACCACGATCGGGGCCCAGTAGCTGTTCTCGTCTGCCGCTTCGTGACCGGTACGGTCGACGAAGCGGCCCTGCAGCCGCTGAAAGTGCTTCCTGAAGTCGTTCATGCCGCCTCCTGCGCTCGAGAACGGATCGTACTCCCTAGACGGGGCTCTTGGCTCGTCCCGCCGCGAGCCGGGCCTTGGCTTTCTTCGGCTGCGGGATGGGGCGGCCGAGCCCGCGCTCGCGCGCCCGCCGAACCAGCTCGACGCCGAGCGCAAGGTCCGAGATGCCCATCCCCATCGCCTTGAAGAGCGAGATATCGTCCGAGTCCGCCCGCCTTTTCCCCTGCGCGACAAGCTCCGACAAGGGCAGGACCCCCTCCCAGCCGCTCGATGCGTAGCGCGTCATGAATTCGCGCGAGAGCTGCCGCACGGCAGCGAGGTTGTCGACGGCGACCCGCGTCGCCCGGTCGAAGACGTCCTGGGAGAACTCCTCCCGGTCCGGAGCGATGGCGCCCACCGCGTTCAAGTGCGCCCCCCGCTCGAGCATGTCCGCCCTCACGAAAGGCCGCGAGGCCCGGGTCACCAGCGTCACGATCTGGGCGCCCCTGCACGCCTCTTCCGCTGAGGCGCAGGGTTTCGTCTCGACGCCGAACTCCTCGCGCGCCTTTCCCGCGAATTCCTCGCGCGATTCGGCGCGCGGGCTGTAGATCTGCAGCCGCTCGATCGGCCGCACGGCGACCATCGCTCCGACCTGCGCGAGCGCCTGCTTGCCCGTTCCGGCGAGCGCCATGACCTTGGCGTCTTTTCCTGCCATCCAGTCGGCCGCGACGCCCGAGATGCCGCCCGTGCGCAGGTTGCCGAGCGCGAAGGCCTCGATCACCGCGGCGAGCGAGCCGTCCTCGGCGCTCCACAGGAGGAGCAGGGGACAGGTGCCGCCTTGGGTATGAGTCCAGGTCTTGGTGCCGACGAGGGGCCCCAGCTTCGCGCCGATCGCGTGCAGGTTGTTCCTACCGTACTGGAGGAGCGTCTTGGTCATATTCTGCGCCTCGCCGCGCGCCTCCTCGCGCAGCGCAGCCTCGAGCGCCGCGATGGCCTCCTTGAGATCCATCAGTTGGACGACTTCGCTTTCCGTGATCCAGATCGCGTCGCTCATGTCACACCTTGAACGAAGTCAGCACCTGCCTGGGAAACAGCTCTTCGAGCGCGAGCCTGCGGTGGCAGACGCCCTGCTCGAAAGCATAGTCGACGAAGGCCTGGAGGGTCTTGCGATTCCGCTCCAGGCCGTAGGGCCAGAAGTCCTCGCCGAACAGCGCCTTCATGCGCTCGGCGTACGGCGCGATCCAGGCGAGGGGCGCGTGCGAGGCGGTGATGTCGGACAGACGCTCGAGCGAGCGGCGCTTCGCCTCGTCGAAGGATTTGTACAGGTTCATCGCGAGCCAGGGATGGCGCGCGAGCACGTCGGCCTTGATCGCGATCACGTGCATGATGGGGAAAATGCCCGTCTGCCTGAAATAGGCCTCCTCCGCGGCTTCGTAATCGGGAAACAGCCGACGGATTCCCCTGCCGAGGCCGATCGGGGGGCGCGCCGACAGCACCGCGTCGAGGTCGCCTGCGAGCAGCATGTCGTTGAGGCAGCGGCCGGGCTCGGGCTTAAGCCGCACCCCGCCCGGCAGCCTGAGCTTCACCTTCTCGACGCGGCCGAACTCGTTCACGCCTGCCTGTACCCAGTCGGGCGAATCGAGCGGCACGCCGACCTGGTGCACGAGGTAACCGCGCGCGTAGACGACGGCGGTCTGCGCCCATTCGGGCACGCCGATACGGGCGCCCTTCAGCTGCTCCGGCCGCTCGATCCCGCCTCCGTCGCGCACGTAGATCATCGAGTGGCGGAACACACGCGAGGGGAAGACGGGGATCGCCGCGATGCTGTCGTCGTCCTGCGAGCGCAGGGCGACGTACTTGCCCATCGACATCTCGGATACTTCCCACTCGCGGAATCGGGTGAAGCGAAAGAAGGTCTCTTCCGGCGACAGCGTCAGCACGTTGAGGGTCACCCCCTGGACCTGCACGCGTCCGCTCGCCAGATCGCGCGTGTGCTCGTAGTCGCCGATGGCGAGCGTCAGCGCCACTTTGTCCATCGCTACTCCTTCAGGAACACCGCGCCGTTCTCGACCTTTACCCCGTAGCAGCGGATGTCCTCGGTGCACGGCACGGCCGTCGCCCTGCCGGTGGCGATGTGGAACCGGCCCTGATGCAGCGGGCATTCGATTTCCTCGCCCTCGATGAAACCGTCGGCGAGGCTCGCCTGACCGTGGGTGCAGGTGTCGTGGGTCGCGAAGATCCTGCCGGCGAGGTTGTAGAGACAGACGGGTTCGGCGCCGAGGTTGACGAGCAGGGTTCCGTCCGCGGGAACATCGGCGGCCGCTGCGACTTTGATCCAGTTTTCTTTCATTCGCTAGAGGGGATAGATCAGGCTGTTGGGAACGAGAATGCTGTCGAAGATGCAGAGCTTTTCACGAAACCTCAGCTTGCCGCCGTCGACGACCAGCTTGTCGCGATACTGGCCGGCGTTGAAGACGCGGGTGAGCTCGTCCTGCAGGGTTTCAACCGCCAGGTAGCTCGCGCGGACTTCGAGCACCGCGTCGGTCCAGCCGAGCACGCGTATCCCGCTCACCATGCGGCGAAGGTAGCGCGGCGCGTACACCGCGGTCTTGCGGATCGCGGTCACCCGGTCGGCGAGAAAGCCCTTGCTCTCGCACAGCCAAGTCGCCAGCGGCAGGCCGCGCTCGAAATTCTCGCGCGGCACGATCTTGTAGAGGCAGGGGTCGGTGAAGAACTCCGGCCAGTCCTCGAAGCGCTCTTCGTCGAGGCAGGCCGCGTAGTCGGCGTAGAGCTCCTCGACCGCCAGGCGCAAGTCTCCGGCGCTTAGAGCCAGGTAGCGCTCAGCTGCGCTCATAATAGAACGAACGTTCGATTGCCACAATATTCTCCATCTTAAACATAAAGCTAGATCTCCATGACCTGTCGATAGTAGTCGTAGAAGGCCCGTATCACGGACTCGGTAACCATGTGCGACTCATCCTTCCAGTCGCGTCCACCCATCTCCATCACGCCGGCCGAATCGGGATAGGGTCCGACCCCTGCCTGGGAGAACTTCATGACCTCGCTGTCGTCGATCGAGACGAAACCGGCCGGCCCCATCAGGTTGGCCTGCCGCAGCCGCCGCCGGGTCATTGCCTCGTCGTCGTCAGCGTAGCCGAAGAAGGTCCAGGCCAGCTCGAACTCGCCAGGGCCCCGGGTGACGAGCTGACGCATCGCCAGGGTGTTCGATTGCTGCTGGATGATGAGGTTGGGCCAGAGCGTGGTCATCACCACGGTGTGGTCAGGAAATTCGCGGACCGGATCGAGCAGCGCCGGGTCCTGAAGGCGGAAGTTGGCAAGCAGCGACTTCATGTCCGCGTTGTCGTCGGTCCTCTTCTGCTCGCCGCGCGAGGAGATGAGGGCGCCGTGCCGTCCGGTGGAATCCATCTCCACCCGGGAAGGCTGGTCGGCGCGGAACAGGCCGAAACTCACGAGGAACACGTGAAGGAGGCTCGCGTGGTAGGGATCCTTGATGTTCTCGAACATCAGCTTCCAGTTCGCGGGAATCAGCTGGCGCGAGTAGCCGAGGAGCCTGAGCTCGCGCCCGTCGAAGACCCGGTCGAACAGGGCGAGCATCGCGGGCCCGAAGTACTCCTCGAGCGGCTGCAGCTCGGATGCGAACGACGCGAAGATCACCCCGTGGCGGCGCGCCACGGAGAGCTTTCGCAGCCCGTGATCCTCCGGATTGAAGTCGGCTGGCATGCCTCCCTGCTTCTTCACTCCCCGGCGGAACGGGACGCCGATCAGATTGCCCTTCAGATCGTAGGTCCACTGGTGGTAGGGGCACATGAACTCGGAGGCGTTGCCGAGGTGGCGCTGGCAGAATTGCACGCCGCGATGCGCGCAGCGATTCTCCACGGCGTTGATCGAGCCGTCCTTGTCGCGCACCACCACGACCGGCTTTTCGCCGATGAAGGTCCGCTTGAAATCGCCCGGCTCGGGAAGCTCGGCCTCCAGTGCGACATAGCTCCAGTAAGCGCCGCAGAACACGCGCTCCTGCTCGCGCGCGTAGATCTCCGGGTCGGAGTAGATCCAGTACGGGATGCGGGTAATGCCTTCCTTCGGCCACGCGCGCCGCGCATCCATGGCGTGCGCCTCAGGACGGCCGCCGGCGGCGGAATCCGGACAGGAGATCGTCCAGATGCTCCGGGCTCGAATATGTGATGATCAGCTTGCCCCCGCCTTTTTTCGCCGGTTTGATGTGGATGGTGGTTCCGATCTCCTCGGACAGCTCTTCCTCGAGGCGGGCGATATCGCGATCCGTGCCGACCCTTCGTCGCATCTTGGGCTCCGGGTGTAGGATCGCGTTCACCAGTTCCTCCGTCTGCCTCACCGAGAGCGCGCGCGAGGCGACACGGCGCGCGACCGACTCCTGCCTGCGCCCTTCGAGCGCGAGCAGCGCGCGTGCGTGCCCCATTTCGAGCTTGCCGTCGAACACCATCGCCTGCACCGGCTTCTGGAGGTTGCGGAGCCGCAGCAGATTGGTCGTCGCCGTGCGGGAGCGGCCGATTGCCTCCGCGGCCTCCTGATGCGTGAGCTTGAACTCGTCGATCAGCCGCTGCACGCCATTCGCTTCCTCGAGCGGGTTGAGGTCCTCCCGCTGGATGTTTTCGACCAGCGCCATGGCGAGCGCGGCCGAGTCCGGCACTTCTCGCACGAGCACTGGCACCTCGCCCAGTCCAGCGATCTTCGCCGCGCGCCAGCGCCGCTCCCCTGCGATGATCTCGTAACGATCGCCGCTGACGGGCCGCACCAAGATCGGCTGCATCAGGCCTTGCTTCCTGATGGAAGCGGCGAGTTCCTGCAGCGAGGCATCGTCCATCTTCGTGCGCGGCTGATAGCGGCCGCGCTGCAGCTGCTCGACGCGGAGCGTCGCCTGGTGCTCGGCCAGGGGCGCGCCGTCGGAGTCGCGGTCGAGCAGCGCGTCGAGGCCCCTGCCCAGCCCCTTCAGCTTCATTGCGCCGCCGCCTCGAGCCCATTGCGTGACAGTATCTCGCCGACCAACTCGACATACGCCTGCGAGCCCTTGCATTCGCGGTCGAGCTTGACGGCGGGCGCGCCGAAGCTCGGCGCCTCGGCAAGGCGGACGTTGCGCGGGATTACGGTCGCGTACACCTTGTCGCCGAAATGCTCTTGGAGCTGCGCCGATACCTGCTGCGCGAGCGTGTTGCGCGGGTCGAACATCGTTCGCAGCAGCCCCTCGATTTCGAGCTTCGGATTCAGGCCCTGGCGCACCTTCTTGATGGTGTTGACCAGGTCCGACAATCCCTCGAGGGCGTAGTACTCGCATTGCATGGGGATCATCACGGCGTGGGCGGCGACGAGCGCGTTCACCGTGAGCATGCTGAGCGACGGGGGACAGTCGAGCAGAATGAAATCGTACTGGTCCACGATCGAGCGGAGCGCGCCCTTGAGTCGGGACTCGCGGTGCTCGAGGTCGACGAGCTCGACCTCCGCGCCGGCGAGATCGCGGTTGGCGGGAATCAGGTCGTAGCCCCCGGCCTCGGACCGCTGGCGCGCCGACTCCGCAGTCGCCAGTCCCAGCAACACCTGGTAGACGGACGTCTTGAGCGCCCGCTTGTCGACGCCGCTTCCCATCGTGGCGTTCCCCTGGGGATCGAGGTCCACGAGCAGTACGCGCTTTCCGGACTGCGCCAGTCCCGCCGCGAGGTTGACGCTGGTCGTGGTCTTTCCGACCCCGCCCTTCTGATTCGTGACGGCCAGGATCCGCGTCATGCGCGCTCGATCAACACCAGGTGCCGTTTGGCGTCGAGGCCTGGCACGGTAAGCGCATGGACTTGGCGCACGCGATACCCGGGCGGAATCCGCTCAATCTCCTCGAAGGGATGCAGGCCCTTCATCGCCGCGATCACGCCCCCGGGCGCGAGCAGATGGTGGACGAGGCCGATGACCTCAGCGATCTCGGCAACGGCGCGCGAGACCACGCAGTCGAAACGCTCCGAGGGGCGCCACGACTCGAGCCGTTCGCAGACGATCTGGACGTTTTTCAATCCCAGCTCGGCGACCGCCTGCCTGAGAAAGGCGCACTTCTTATGATTGCTGTCGAGAAGATCCACCTCGATGTCCGGTTTGACCAGAGCGATGGGAATCCCCGGGTACCCCGCGCCGCTGCCCGCGTCCAGCAGCCGCTTGCCCTGCAGGTACGGGACGATGGTCAGGCTGTCAAGTATGTGCACACTCACCGCTTTTGCCCTGTCCCGTATGGAGGTCAGGTTGTGGACCCGATTCCATTTGTCGAGCAATTCGAGGTGCTGTAGCAGCCGTTGCCGGACCTCGTTGCTCGTCTCGAGCCCCAGAGCTCGCATGCCGTGCTCAAGCTGCTTGCCCAGCACGTCCTGCGACACCGCGGCGAGAGCCATCATGCCGCGGTTCTTTCCTGCATCCCGGCACGCCGCTTCAGGTGCACCAGCAGCAGAGAGATCGCGGCCGGGGTGATTCCAGAGATCCGCGAAGCCTGCCCTATCGTCTCCGGCCGATGCTGCTTCAGCTTCTGCCGCGCTTCGGTTGAGAGCCCGCGCACTTGGTCGTAATCGAGATCGCAAGGAAGCGTGAGCGACTCGTAGCGCTCGTGACGCTCGATCTCCTCGCGCTGGCGCGCCACGTAGCCCTGGTACTTGGCTTGGATCTCCACCTGCGCCGCGACCACGGCATCTTCCACCGCACCCGCAGCTCCCGAGAGTTCGCCAAGGGATGCATAGCTCGCTTCGGGCCGCTTGAGCAGATCCATCAGCGAGTATTCGCGCTCGAGTGCGCAGCCGAGCACGCGCTCCGCGACGCCGGGTGCCACCGTCTTCGGGCCAACCCACGTGGACTTCAGCCGTTCCTGCTCGCGCGAGATGGCGTCGCGCTTGCGGCTGAAGGCGTCCCAGCGCTCGTCATCTACGACTCCGAGCCTGCGGCCGGTCTCGGTGAGACGCAGGTCCGCGTTGTCCTCGCGGAGCATCAGACGGTATTCGGCACGGCTAGTGAACATGCGGTAGGGCTCGCTGACTCCGCGGGTGATCAGGTCGTCGACAAGAACGCCCAGGTATGCCTCGTCTCGCCTCGGACACCAAGCCGCCTCGCCCTTTGCAAGGCGCGCAGCGTTGATCCCGGCGAGAACGCCCTGTGCCGCGGCCTCCTCGTAGCCCGTCGTGCCGTTGATCTGCCCGGCGAAGAACAGACCGGAGATCGGCTTGGTCTCGAGCGACGACTTCAGGTGGCGCGGATCGTAGTAGTCGTACTCGATCGCGTATCCCGGCCGCAGCAGGTGAGCACTTTCCAATCCGCGAATGCTCCGCACCAGCTCGATCTGCACGTCGAACGGGAGGCTCGTCGAGATCCCGTTTGGGTAGAACTCGTTGGTCGTGAGACCCTCGGGCTCGAGGAAAATCTGATGGCTGGACTTCTCGGCAAAGCGATGGATCTTGTCCTCGATCGACGGGCAGTAGCGCGGACCGATCCCCTCGATCACGCCGGTATACATCGGCGAGCGGTCGAGCCCGCCCCGGATGATCTCGTGCGTTCGCGGATTCGTGTGCGTGATCCAGCAGGGCAGCTGGCCGGGATGCATCTCCCGCGTGCCGAGGAACGAGAATATCGGCACAGGTTCGTCGCCGGGCTGCGGCTTCATCACCGAGAAATCGATTGTCCTGCCGTCGAGCCTCGGCGGCGTCCCTGTCTTCAGTCGGCCTACCGGAAGCTTGAGCTCACGCAGGCGCCCTGCAAGGCTGAGCGAGGGCGGATCGCCCGCGCGGCCCGCTTGGTAGTTGGTCAGGCCAATATGCACGAGGCCGGACAGAAAAGTGCCCGTGGTGAGGACTACGCAGCGCGCACTGAATCGCGCACCCAATTGCGTCACGACTCCGCCCACCCGGTC
Organism: Burkholderiales bacterium; assembly: GCA_035499735.1. Taxonomy (GTDB): domain Bacteria; phylum Pseudomonadota; class Gammaproteobacteria; order Burkholderiales; family SG8-39; genus VBDM01. The sequence goes on along the minus strand of DATJYC010000050.1, from coordinate 31,032 downwards.
GCCTTCGAGCACCAGATCGTCCACAGCCTGCTGGAACAGAGTGAGGTTCGGCTGGCTCTCGAGGCGCGAGCGGATCGCGCGCTTGTAAAGGAGCCGGTCGGCCTGGGCCCGTGTCGCGCGTACGGCTGGCCCCTTCGACGAGTTGAGGATGCGGAACTGGATCCCAGCCTCGTCGGTCGCGATCGCCATCGCCCCGCCCAGCGCGTCTATTTCCTTGACGAGGTGGCCCTTCCCGATACCCCCAATCGAGGGGTTACAGGACATTTGTCCCAAAGTTTCAAGGTTATGCGTCACGAGCAGCGTGCTGCACCCGCTGCGCGCGGACGCAAGGGCGGCTTCGGTGCCGGCATGGCCCCCGCCGACGATGATCACATCAAAATGATTGGGGAATCGCATCGGAGAACGGACGAATTCTAAGGCCAAACGCTGCGGGAAAATAGCAGTTTCGAAGGACAGAAACCCAGCCCCCGCCGCGGAACGCGTTGTTTCACGTGGAACATCCACAGCTCATCCACCGGCTGTGCACAGGGAGCCCAGAGTTTCTCCACGCAAGAAAGAAGCCGTCGCGGAGACGGCTTTTTCGGGCGCCTGGAGCAGGCTCAGTTTAGGGAGCGCTCGAGCTCCGAACGACGCGAAGCCAGCTCCTCAGGCAGCCGGTTGCCCAGCATTTTCAGCAGCTCGTCGTGCAGCTTCAGCTCGCGCTTCCACTCGCGCGCATCCACGGAGCTGACGCGCTGGTACTTGTCCCCGGTGAAGGCCTCGAGTCCCTTCCACTCGAGGTCGGCAAACGCCGGGACGTGCCCGATCGGAGTCTTCACGCCGCCCGCCTTGCCCTGGCAGCGCTCGACGATCCACTTCAGCACGCGCATGTTCTCGCGGAACCCCGGCCACACGAACTTGCCCGATGCGTCGGTGCGGAACCAGTTGACGCAAAAGATGCGCGGACGCCTGGGTACGCTGCGCCCGAGCTTGAGCCAGTGGTTGAAGTAATCGCCCATGTTGTATCCCACGAAGGGGATCATCGCCATGGGGTCACGGCGCACCACCCCGACCTTGCCGGTCGCGGCAGCGGTGGTTTCCGAGCCCATGGTCGCGGCCGCGTAGACCCCCGAATCCCAGTCGAAGGTCTCGGCTACGAGCGGAACAGTGTCCGAGCGGCGGCCCCCGAACACGAAAGCCGAGATCGGCACGCCTTGGGGATCTTCCCAGGCAGAATCGATCGATGGGCACTGCGACGCCAGCACGGTGAAGCGCGCGTTGGGGTGCGCCGCCTTACGGCCGCAATCAGGCGTCCACTCCTTGCCCTGCCAGTCGATCAAGCGCGCAGGGGGTGTCTCGGTCATCCCTTCCCACCAGACATCGCCATCGGGCGTCAATGCGACGTTGGTGAAGATCGTATCCTTCTCGATCATCTTCATGCAGTTAGGGTTGGTCTTCGCCGAGGTTCCGGGCGCCACTCCAAATACGCCGGACTCCGGGTTGATCGCATAGAAGCGACCATCCTTGCCGGGCTTGATCCACGCGATGTCTTCCCCAACCGTAGAAACCTGCCAGCCGCGGAACGCCTCGGGCGGGATCAGCATCGCGAAATTGGTCTTTCCGCAGGCCGAAGGAAAAGCCGCGCTCACATAGATCTTCTCGCCAGACGGCGGCGTCACACCGAGGATCAGCATGTGCTCGGCGAGCCAGCCTTGTTCCCGTCCCATGACCGACGCGATGCGCAGCGAAAAACATTTCTTGCCGAGGAGCGCGTTTCCCCCATACCCCGATCCGAACGACCAGATCTCCTTCCTTTCGGGGTAATGGACGATGTATCGGTGCTCCTTGCTGCACGGCCACTGCACGTCCTTCTGACCAGGGGCGAGGGGGGCGCCGACTGAATGAATGCAGGGAACAAATTGGCCGTTCTTTCCGAGAATCTCCCATACTTTCTTGGACATACGCGTCATGATGCGCATGCTGACGACCACATACGGAGAATCGGTCAGCTCGATCCCGATGTGGGCGATGTGCGAACCCAGGGGTCCCATCGAGAACGGAACCACGTACAACGTCCGGCCGCGCATGCAGCCATCGAAGAGCTTGTCCAGCGTTCCGCGCATCTCCCGCGGATCGACCCAGTTGTTCGTCGGCCCCGCATCTTCCTTGCGCTCGGAGCAGATGAACGTCCGGTCTTCGGTCCGCGCGACGTCATTCGGGTCTGAGAGCGCGAGAAAGCAGCCAGGGCGTAGCTTGGGATTGAGCGCCCTGAGCGTGCCGGATTCCACCATCTCCGCACACAGGCGGTCGTATTCCTGCTTGGAGCCGTCACACCACTGAATGCGGTCCGGCTTCGTCAGCGCTGCGATACGCGCGACCCATTCCTTGACGCCAGCGTGCTGGACGTGGGCAGGTGCGCCGATATCAATAGCGGCAACGTATGGCTGGTTCATCCCTGGGGCCTCGCGATAGCGGCTTCGGGTGATCGCCACACCCTCGGCCGAACAGAATTGGTAAGGGACCGAACTCTAGCATGATCCGCGGCCACATTAAAAAATCGATATTAAACAATTACCTAGAATCAATGTTCCCATCCGATCAACGCCAGGCTCGTCTCAGCCGGTTAGCCAGCCGAAACATGGGCGCCGTGGTCGTTACCAGGATGATGACCCGCGTCACATGTGCAGCCGTGACCAAGGGGACACCCAGCTGCAGGACCTTGGCGGTGACGCACATCTCCGCCATTCCACCAGGCGCCGTCGCGAGCACCATGGTTGCGACGGGCACCGTTCCTGTCGAAGCCAGGCCCCACGCGGCCAGGGCGGATGCCGCCATCGCGAACCCCACGGAGACAAAGACAAGGCCGATGAAGCGTGGCGATGTCCTGAGCGATTCGCGCTCGAAGCTCGATCCGAGCGCGCAACCGAGGAGGAGTTGGGCCGCGTTCGACAGCCAGGTGGGAATCGCAGACAGGCTGACCTCGCCCAAGGTGAGCGCCGCCGTCACTGCAAGGGGCCCGAGCATCCAAGCATTCGGGACCCGCAGGCTCGCGAGCGCAGCGCCCCCTGCGGCAGCGGCGCCCAGCAGGGCCGCAAGGCCGAGACCGTCGACCGCGTACTGCGCGGGCCGATAGACATCGGCGCCATGCAGGCCGAGGGCCGTGAAGCCGAAGGGCACAACGAGCACGACGATGAGCACACGAAGCGCCTGCGCAACCACCACGCGGTCGGGACGTGCGCCGAACCGCTCCCCGAGTATGGTCATCTCCGCCGCGCCCCCCGGCACGCTCGCGAACAGCGCTGTCGTGCCGTCCAGCCCCGCGCTGCGCGTGAGAAACCACCCGCTCGCACAGGCGAGCAGCACGGCAAGCAGCGCGGCCGCCAGCAGGAGGTACCAATGCGCGACAACCTGGACCCCGACCGCCGGGGTGAAATACAGTCCCAGCGCGCAGGCGATGATCAACTGACCCGCCGCCCTCCCCCCGGGGGGAGCCGCGATTCCCACGCCGACAAATCTGCCCAGCGCCATGGCGAACAGGGGCCCGAGCATCCACGGAAGCGGCGCGCGCAGCAAGCTGAACGCCGCGCCGCTCGCGGCACAAAGCGCGAGCGCACCGAGCACGGGTCGGGATCTCATCGGCTCGCCTACTTTCCGATGCAAAAGCGCGCGAAGATCTCCCCGAGCAAGTCGTCGGCGGATACTTCACCGGTGATTGCGCCGAGCTCGCGCTGCGCTACCCGCAGCTCCTCCGCGAGCAGCTCGGTGCGACCGGACCCGTGCCCCGCTCGATGCAGCGCAGCCGCGGCGCGCTCCAGCGCGACCAGATGCCGCTCGCGCGCCATGAAGACATGTCCGCCTTCCGATTGCCACCCCGCGAGCCTGAGCAGCGTACCGCGCAAACCTTCGATCCCGGCTCCGGTCTTGGCCGAGAGATAGACGCGCCGGCGGTCGTTCTCTACCTGCGTGCCGGGTGCGTCGCCGGAAAGATCGATCTTGTTGAACACCGTCACCGGCGTGAGCCCGCCCGGAAGCTTCCGCGCGATCATTTCGTCGGCCGCGGTCACTCCCTCGCGGGCGTCGACGATGAGCAGCATCGCATCCGCTTGCGCGATCGTCTCCCATGCGCGCGCGACCCCTATCGCTTCGACGGGATCGTGGGTGTCGCGCAGCCCGGCGGTGTCGATGATGCTCATGGGAACACCCTCGATCTGGATCGTCTGGCGTACCGCGTCCCGCGTCGTTCCCGGGATCTCGGTGACGATGGCCAGATCCTCCCCTGCCAGCCGATTCAGAAGCGACGATTTGCCCACGTTGGGCTGGCCCGCGAGAACCACTTGGAGCCCGCTGCGCAGCACGCTCCCCTGGCGCCCTAGCGCGAGCGCGCGTTCCAGGTCCTGCTGCAGCCGCGAAAGACGCAAGCGCGCATCCTCGCGGTCCATGGGATCCAGGTCTTCCTCGGGGAAGTCGAGCGTCGCCTCGACCAGGACGCGCAGCTCGACGAGCTGGCGCACCAGGGCGCGGATGCACTCGGAGAATTCCCCGCGCAGAGACCGCAGCGCACATCGCGCCGCGGCTTCGGTCGCGGCGTCGATGAGGTCCGCCACCCCCTCGGCTTGGACGAGGTCGAGCTTGTCGTTCAGAAACGCCCGCCGGCTGAATTCCCCGGGCTCGGCCAGCCGCGCGCCGAGCTCGAGACAGCGGCGCAGGATGAGCTGAAGCACGACCGGACCGCCGTGCCCCTGAAGCTCCAGCACGTCCTCGCCTGTATACGAAGTGGGCTCCGGGAAAAAAAGGGCGATGCCGTCGTCGAGCGGTTCCCCACCCGGCCCCCTGAAAGCGGCTCGCGTAGCCACGCGCGGCGCGGGCACAGCGCCCAGGAGCTGCGCTGCGAGCGGTCTCAGGTTCCTTCCCGAAAGGCGGACGATTCCAATGCCCGCCCTGCCGCTGGCGGTCGCGATCGCCGCGATGACATCGGTATCGGACGGTGTTGCCATGGTCGCTGCTCGGGCACCCCTCTCGGCCCGCGCGGGCCGCGGCTCAGCGCTTGGCGCCCGCCGCGGCCTTGGCTCCCCCGATCATCCGCGTGATCTGCCATTGCTGGAGGATCGACAGGATGTTGTTGACGAACCAGTAGAGCACCAAGCCGGACGGGAAGAAATAGAACATCACGCCGAACACCAGCGGCATGATCATCATGACCTTGGCCTGGACCGGATCGGGCGGCGTGGGATTCATCTTCGTCTGAACGATCATCGAGACCATCATCAGGGTCGGCAGCACGTACCAAGGGTCGGGCGCGGAGAGATCCCTGATCCACAGGTAGAATGGGGCGTGTCGGAGCTCGACGCTCTCGAACAGCACCCAATAGAGCGAGATGAACACTGGTATCTGCACGAGAATCGGCAGGCATCCTCCGAGGGGATTGATCTTCTCGGTCTTGTACAGCTCCATCATCGCCTGGTTCATCTTGACCTTGTCGTCGCCGTACTGTTCGCGCAGTTTCATGAGGCGCGGAGTGACGAGTTTCATCTTCGCCATCGAGCGATAGCTCGCCGCCGAGAGGGGAAAGAAAATCAGCTTTATGACGACGGTGAGCAGAATGATCGCGAGGCCCCAGTTCGCGAGCCAGCCGTGAAAGAGCTTGAGGACCCAGAACAGCGGGGCAGCGATCACGGTGAGCCAGCCGTAGTCGACCACCAATTGCAGGCCCGGTGCGACGGATTGCAGGTGATCCTGGTCCTGGGGTCCGGCGTAGAGCGGCACGTCGACCCGGGCCGTGGCGCCAGGCGCGATCGGGCCGACCGGGACGATTACGCCGATCGAGTAGAGATCAGCGTCCAGCTTGCGCGTGTAGTACTCGCGTTGCGCTTTCTCCGGCGGCAGCAGAGCCGCGACGAAATAGTGCTGGATCATCGCGATCCAGCCGTTGTCGGCGGTCTTCGGGTACGCGACCTTGCCCTTGGCGATGTCATCGAACGTGACCTTCTGGAACTTGTCGCGCTCCGTATAGACGGCGGCGCCGGTGTAGGTCTTCGTCATGTACGGATCGCCGCCCGGCGACTCGCCGTCGCGGGTCAGCTGAAAGTACGCGTCCGTGGACAGCGGTGCCGAAGTCCCGTTCGCGATCTCCTCGGCGACATCGATGCGATAGCTTCCACGGTGAAACGTGACGATCTTTGTGACCTTCACGCCCTGGCCTGCTGCCGCGAGCCTGACTTCCAGCCTGTCCTGACCCGGCGCGAGCGCGAACTCCTTGCCCTGCGCGCGAAATACTGTCCTGTGATTGGGCAGCCCTGCACCGATCAGGCCGCTCTGGGCGGCGTACCGGTGCTCCGGACCCAGAAGGACGATGTCTTTCGCCTCGTCCCGGGAATCCTTCTGCTTCAGCAACTCCAGGTAATTGATGTCGCCGCCGAGCGTGTCGATCTCGGCGACCACCATGTCGGTCACTACCCGGATGCGCTCCCGTGGTCCGGCCGCGGATGTCGCCGCCGACGGAACGTCCGCCCGCGCGCCTGGCGCGGGCGCGTCGCTGCGCGCGCTCGGCGTCGGAACCGCACTCTGACCCGTCGACGCGCCCTGGGTCGGCGGCTTCGACTCCTTCTGCCAGGCCTCCCACAGAAGCAGCAGGGAGAAGGAGAATACGACGAAGAGAATGAGGCGCTGCGTATCCATTTGCGCTTCGATCTAGGGGACTGGGTCGTGTCCGCCCGGGTGCCACGGGTGGCAGCGCGCGAGCCGCCTGAGGGCCAGCCATCCGCCGCGGGCGGCGCCGTGCCGCTCCAGCGCCTCGAGCGCGTACGCCGAGCACGACGGGTGGAAGCGGCAGTGCATCCCCAGCAAGGGGCTTACCGCGTACCGGTAGCCGGCCACAAGAAGCGACAGCAGCCGGCTCATTGGGGTCCCACTAGGCATTGTTCGACTTCGGCCAGCGAAAGCCTCCCCGAGCTCACGCGAATCAGGATATCGCGGCTGCCGAGGCGTGATTGCCGCGTGCGAAACAGCTCCCTGAGCACGCGCTTCATCCGGTTGCGGTCAACCGCGCGAGGAAAAACGCGCTTCGGAACAATTAGGCCTAGCCTGGGCGCACCGAGGGCATTCGCACGCACAAGCACGCTGAATCCTGGACGCCTGAGCGCTCGCCCGCTAGCGAGCAGGGCAGCGATATCCGTCGTCCCGAGCCGCAGCCTTCGGCTGTAGCGACCGCGAACGCTCAAACGCTCAACCGGGCGCGGCCCTTGGCACGGCGGGCCCGAATCACGGCGCGGCCTCCGCGCGTGCGCATACGTACGAGAAATCCGTGAGTGCGCTTCTTGCGGACTACGGAAGGGTGGAAAGTACGCTTCATCGACGAGAGATTTCTATGGCGAAAAGAACCCTCGATTAGACTGGATATGGAGTGGGATTGTCAACGACGCGCGCATCTACAAGCGAGCGAGACAGCTCGCGAAAACGAGCGTTTTGGCTGTGGATAACTCCTCCCGAAACGAGTAAAATACGAGCGCAGTTTTCCTCGAATCCAGCCGACAAAAGTTCATGCAGGGTTTCTGGGCTTCATGCCTGAGCCGACTAGAAAAAGAGCTTCCGGCTCAGCAGTTTAATACCTGGATTCGACCGCTCAAATTGGACACTTCTGCGGCGCCCTCCGGGGAATTGCGGCTGCTCGCCCCCAACCGCTTCGTGCTCCAGTGGGTGAAAGAGCGCTTCACGCCGCGACTCGAAGCGCTGGGCGCCGAGTTCTTCTCCTCGCCGATTCGCGTATCCCTGACCCTCGAGTCCTCCGCGCCTTCTGAGCCTGTGTCGCCGGCCGCGCCTGCGGCGCGCGCCCCGAGGAGCCCTACCCCCAAGCCGGTTCACGATCGCTCCAGTCTCATCCAGGAATTCAACTTCGACGGGTTTGTCGCCGGCAAGGCGAACCAGCTCGCCCGCGCCGCGGCCCTTCAGGTCGCCGAGCACCCAGGCACGTCGTACAACCCCCTGTTCATCTATGGCGGGGTCGGCCTCGGCAAGACCCACCTGATCCACGCCGTGGGCAATCATGTCCTGCAGCAGCATCCCAATGCCCGGGTGCGCTACCTCCACGCAGCGCAATATATCTCGGACGTGATCCGGGCCTATCAGCAGAAATCCTTCGACGAGTTCAAACGCTACTACCACTCGCTCGACCTGCTGCTCATCGACGACATCCAATTCTTCACCGGAAAGGACCGCACTCAGGAAGAATTCTTCTACGCATTCAACGCGCTTATCGAATCGCACAAGCAGCTGATCATCACCTGCGACACCTATCCAAAGGACCTGGCGGGGATAGACGAGCGGCTGAAGTCGCGGTTTTCGTGGGGCCTGACGGTCGCCATCGAGCCGCCCGAGCAGGAGATGCGCGTAGCAATCATCCTCAAGAAGGCCGAGGCCGTGTCGCTCAAGCTCTCGGAGGAGGTCGCGTTCTTCATCGCCAAGCACATCCGCTCGAACGTGCGCGAGCTGGAGGGCGCCCTCAAGAGCGTAGTCGCCTATTCGCGCTTCAACGGGCGCGACATCACGCTCGATACAGCCAAAGAGGCCCTCAGGGACCTGCTCAGCGCGCAGAACCGCCAGATCACGGTCGACAACATCCAGAAAACGGTCGCCGAGTACTACAAGATCAAGGTCTCGGACATGCACTCGAAAAAGCGCAGCCGGAGCGTTGCCCGCCCGCGACAGCTCGCCATGGCGCTCGCCAAGGACCTGACACAGATGAGTCTCCCGGATATCGGGGACGCCTTCGGCAACCGCGACCACACGACCGTTCTCCACGCGTGCCGCACCATCGCGACACTGCGGGAGAAGAACCATGAGATCAACCGTGACTACCACGTGCTCGAGCAGGTTCTGAAAGGGTGATCAAGCTGCGCAAAAGCCGTGGACGACTTGTGAGCAAACGCATCCAGCGACTCGATGTGCAATTTTGTCCAGTCTTTCCGCAAGATCGTGCGCGCAGTTACTCACAGCCTTTGCCGCTTCGGCTCGCCGCATGAACGCTACATCCGCGCGTGTTATCCACGCAACAGGCCGCGGTCATCATCATCATCAAGGAAAATAAAATGAATCTGTTGAAGACCAAACGCGAAGCGCTCCTCGAGCCTCTGCAGGCGGTCGCTGGAATCATCGAGCGGCGCCACACGCTGCCCATCCTCTCGAATGTCCTTCTCTCCAGAACGGACTCCCGCCTTGAGTTCGTCGCCACGGACATCGAAATCGAGATCACGACGAGCATGCCCGTCGAGGGGCCCGGCGACGAGAAGAAGATCACCGTGGGCGCCCGCAAGCTGGTCGACATACTCAGAGCCCTCCCGGAAGGGGCGGAAATCCAGCTCCTGCTCCAGGACCGCCGCCTCCAGGTGAAATCGGGGAAGAGCCGCTTCAACCTTCAGACTCTCGCCGCCGAGGACTTCCCGAGGCTCGCCCTGGCCGAAGCCGCGACGACCAGCTTCACGGTTCCGCAGAACCTGTTGCGATCTCTCTTGAACCTCGTCCAGTACGCGATGGCGCAGCAGGATATCCGCTACTACCTCAACGGCCTGCTCATGGTCATCGAGGACGAGCAGCTCAAGCTCGTTGCGACCGACGGGCACCGTCTCGCCTATGCCAGCCGCAAGGTCGGCGGCAAGAATCTCGCGCGCCAGGAGGTCATCCTGCCACGCAAGACGATCATCGAGCTCTCGAAGCTGCTCGAGGACAGCGACGATCCCGTGACGATCGACCTGTCAGCGGCTCAGGCGCGGTTCAAGTTCGGCAACGTCGTGCTCGTGTCAAAACTGGTCGACGGCAAGTTCCCCGACTATGGCCGAGTCATTCCGCAAAGCCAGCCGAAGAAGCTCAGGCTCGACCGGATCGCCCTGCTGCAGGCTCTACAGCGGGCCGCCATCCTGACGAGCGACAAGTTCCGCGGCGTCCGCTGGGTGCTCGCGGACGGCAGCCTCAAGATCAGCTGCAACAACACCGAGCAAGAAGAAGCCCAAGAGGAGCTCGACGTTCCCTACAAGGGGGAAGCCCTGGATATCGGGTTCAACGTCGGCTATCTGGTCGACGTCCTCAACAATCTCGATGTCGCCGAGGTCGAGTGCAGCCTGGGCGACGCCAACTCGAGCGCGCTGTTCACGCTGCCCGACCGCAGCGACTTCAAGTACGTCGTGATGCCGATGCGGATCTGAGGAAGCGAGTCCAATGACTGAGGAAAAGAGCGGCAGTTCTCCCGAGCACTACGACTCGGACAGCATCAAGGTCCTGAAGGGCCTCGATGCCGTGCGCAAGCGCCCGGGCATGTATATCGGGGATACCTCGGACGGCACCGGCCTGCACCATATGGTGTTCGAGGTGGTGGACAACGCGATCGACGAGGCGCTCGCCGGATTCTGCGACGAAATCACGGTCACGATCCACACCGACAACTCGATCAGCGTGATCGACAACGGGCGCGGCATCCCCACCGGCGTGCACGAGCAAGACGAACGCAAGCGCTCGGCCGCGGAGATTGTCATGACCGAGCTGCACGCCGGCGGCAAGTTCGACAACAACTCCTACAAGATCTCGGGCGGTCTGCACGGCGTGGGCGTGTCGGTCGTCAACGCCCTGTCGGACTGGCTGCGGCTGACCATCCGGCGCGAGGGGCAGACCCATTTCATGGAATTCCGCCGCGGCGTCGCCGTGGCGCCGCTCAAGGTGACCGGCAAGACGGAAAGGCGCGGCACAGAGGTGCACTTCCTGGCGAGCGCCGACACCTTCGGCGTCGTCGAGTACCATTTCGACATCCTTGCAAGGCGCCTGCGCGAGCTCTCCTTCCTCAACAACGGCGTGAAGATACAGCTTGTCGATCAGCGCACCGGCAAGGAAGAGAACTTCGCCCATACCGGGGGCGTAAGGGGCTTCGTCGAGTACATCAACAAGAGCAAGAACGTGCTCCACGCGACCCCCTTCCATGCCATCGCGCAGAAGGAAGGCATCACCGTAGAGGTTGCGATGCAGTGGAACGACTCCTACCAGGAGCAGGTGCTGTGCTTCACCAACAACATCCCGCAGCGCGACGGCGGGACCCACCTCTCGGGCCTCCGAGCGGCGATGACGCGCAGCCTGAACCAGTACATCGAGTCGAACGAGATCGCGAAGAAGGCCAAGGTGGAGACCAGTGGCGACGACATGCGCGAAGGCCTGTCGTGCGTCCTCTCGGTCAAGGTTCCGGAGCCCAAGTTCTCCTCGCAGACCAAGGAAAAGCTGGTGTCCTCGGAGGTCAGCCCCGTGGTGCAGGAGCTCGTGGGCGAGAAGCTGAAGAACTTCCTCCTCGAGCGCCCCAACGACGCCCGCATCATCTGCAGCAAGATCGTCGACGCAGCGCGCGCTAGGGAAGCGGCGCGCAAGGCGCGCGAGATGACGCGCCGCAAAGGGGTGCTCGATTCCTTCGGCCTGTCCGCCAAGCTCGCCGACTGCCAGGAGAAGGATCCGCGGCTGTGCGAGCTCTATATCGTCGAGGGCGATTCCGCCGGCGGCTCGGCCAAGCAGGGCCGGGAGCGCAAGTTCCAGGCGATATTGCCGCTGAAGGGCAAGATCCTGAACGTCGAGAAGGCGCGCTTCGAAAAGCTCATCTCGTCTCAGGAGATCGTGACGCTAATTCAGACGCTCGGGACTGGCATAGGCAACGAGGAGTTCGACGCGGCGAAGTTGCGCTACCACCGCATCATTATCATGACTGATGCGGACGTGGACGGGGCCCATATCCGGACGCTCTTGCTGACGTTCTTCTATCGGCAGATGAAAGACCTGATCGAAAAGGGGTATGTGTATATTGCGCAGCCTCCGCTGTATAAGGTCAAGCTCGGAAAGCAAGAGAGATACTTCAAAGACGATCAAGAGCGTGCTCAATACATGCTCACACAGGCGCTGGTTGGTGCCTCTCTCACGTCGAAAGGCGCGACACCGCGAACAATAGAGGGCAAATCCCTCGAGCAACTCGCGACCGGCTACGGGCAGTGCGAAGTCATCGCCGCCCGCCTTTCCAAGACGATCGATGAGGGTGCTCTCACGGCTCTCAGGCGCGGTGTAAAAGTGGATCTATCGAATGGAGAGGCCGCAGCCGCAAGTGCACGGCTGCTTAAGGATGCGATGGCGATATCAAGCAACGGGGTCGATGTTCGCGCGAGATACGACGAAAAGCATGAGCAACATCAACTCATTATTCAACGTTCCCATCACGGGAATACGAAGACGAGCTCGCTTGACGAGGAGTTTCTCCAATCCGATGACTATCAAAGTCTAGAGAGGTTGTCCCAAGTACTTCGGCTGGCGGTATCTCCGGGGACGGTAGTCGCGCGCGACGACAAGAAGCAAACGGTTGGAGATTTTTCTGAAGCCATCAAGTGGCTCCTAGAAGAGGTCGAACGTACTGCAACGGTCCAGCGGTACAAGGGACTCGGGGAGATGAACCCCGAACAGCTCTGGGAGACGACCATGGACCCACAGGCGCGTCGCTTGCTAAAGGTGCAGATCGAGGACGGCATCGCCGCCGACGAGATCTTCACCAAGCTCATGGGGGACGACGTCGAACCGCGACGCGGCTTCATCGAGGAGCACGCGTTAGTCGCGCGGCTGGACGTCTAAGCTAGGCGGCCTTCCGGGTACGCGGTTTCGTCCGCGCACCGCGCTTCGCGCGGGGCCGGGCCTGCTCGGTCTTCGCCTTGGCCGGCTCGGCCGCGGTCTCCTTCCTCTGCGGCCGCGCCTTGCCCGCGCGGGGTGCGAACTCGAACCCCACCTTGCCGTCGGCGCCCCGCACGAGAAACGCGGAGAACGGGCGGCCTTTGCGCGAAATGAAGCGATGCAGAAGGTCGGTCCTGCCCGTCGCGAGGAGCTTCTGGATCTCCTCGCGCTCGATCGGACGCTGGAGAATTACCCGGCCGGATCGGAAATCGCAGGTGCGCGGCTCGTTGATGCCGTTCTCGCAGACGTACGCCATGGGCTGCTCGAACACCCGACCCCCGCATTTCGGGCACGGACCCAGAGGCGTCAGACCCGTGAGGTCCACCTTTTCCGCGGTCTCGCCTTCGGGTGGCCTGCCGAAATCGAACTCGGCGCGAAACTCGGGCGTGAGCCGCACCACCGCGGCAAACGGCTTGCCCATCCGGCTGCGGAACCCGGTGAGCGGCCCGACGGATTTCTTGTCTATCAGCGTCTCGATCTCCTCTGGGGCAAATTCGCGGCTGGAGACCACCTTCCAGATCGAAAAATCGCATTTGGTGCACTTGAACTTGCGGTAGTTCTCTTGCACGACGCTCCCGCACTTCGGACAGGGAGCCTTGAGGGTAAGAAACGCGGTGTCAGGGATGTCGCCGCGCTTGATTCGGGCGACCATCTCGCGGGTAAGATCGACGATGTGATCCATGAACGCGCTGCGGGGCAGCGCGCCGTGCTCCATCTGCTTGAGCTGGAATTCCCAATTCCCGGTGAGCTCCGGAGAGCACAGCTCGGTCACGCCGAAGTGGCGAAGCGCGAAGAGGAGGGAGAAGGCCTTGGGCGTGGGGTGAAGGTCGCGCCCGACCCGGTGCACGTAATCCTCGAAAATCAGCCCCTCGATGATCTGCGCGCGCGTGGCCGGGGTCCCGAGGCCCTTTTCGCTCATCGCCTCGCGCAATTCCTCGTCCTCGACCAGCTTGCCCGCTCCCTCCATCGCCGAGAGGAGCGTCGCCTCGGTGAATCGCGCCGGCGGCTTCGTCTGGCTGGCCCGCACCTCGATCTCGCGCGTGCCGACCTTCTCGCCGTTCTTGATCGAGACCAGGCTGGGAGACTCCGCGGTCTCGACGTCCTTGCCATAGACCTGGAGCCAGCCCGGCTCGGTCATGACGCGGCCCTCGGTCTTGAACGCCTCCCCTTCGACGCGCGTGATCCGCGTGGTGACGAGGTACTCCGCCGCCGGGAAGAACACCGCAAGGAAGCGCCTGACGACCATGTCGTAGAGCTTCGCTTCCGCTTCGGAGAGATGGCGGGGCGGCTGCATCGTGGGGATGATCGCGAAGTGATCCGAGATCTTCTTGTTGTCGAAGATCCTCCTGTTCGGCCGGACCCAGCCCTGCTTCAGGATGCGCGCGGCGTGGGGCCCGTAGCCGGCGCCCTTCTGACCGGCGAGAACCTCGAGCGTCTTCTTCACCGTGCCGAGATAGTCCTCAGGCAGGGCGCGCGAATCGGTGCGGGGATAGGTGAGTGCCTTGTGCTTCTCGTACAGGGCCTGCGCGAGGGAGAGCGTGGTTCTCGCCGAGAAACCAAAGCGCCCGTTGGCCTCGCGCTGCAAGCTTGTGAGGTCGTAGAGCATCGGCGAGAGCTGAGAAGCGGGCTTCGACTCCTCGGTCGCTACGCCGGTCTTTCCGAGGCATTTCTCGCGGATCGCGTCGGCGCGCGTCTTGTCCCAGAGCCTCTCGGGTCTCGCTTCGCCGTCCTCCTTCGGCTTCTGGAACCCTTCGTCGAACCAGCGGCCGACGTATTCTCCAGCCGTCGCGGCGAAGGTGGCATGGAGCTCCCAGTAGTCGCGCGGCTTGAACGCGCGTATGCGCTCCTCCCGCTCGACCAGGATCGCGAGCGTCGGCGTCTGCACCCGACCGACCGTGGTCTTGTAGAAGCCGCCTTCCTTGGAGTTGAACGCCGTCATCGCGCGCGTCCCGTTGATACCGACGAGCCAATCCGACTCGGAGCGGCACAAGGCCGCGTCGGCCAGGGGAAGTAGTTCCCGGTCCTTGCGCAGCTGCTCGAAACCCTCCTTGATCGAGCCCGGGGTCATGGACTGCAGCCACAGGCGCTCGACGGGCTTCTTGCTCTCCGCGTGCCGCACGATGTAGCGGAAAATCAGCTCGCCTTCCCTGCCGGCATCGCAGGCGTTGATGACGCCGGAGACGTCCTTGCGCTTGAGCAGCTTCACGAGGAGCCGGAGGCGCTCCTCGGTGCGTTCGATGGGCCTGAGATCGAAGTGCGGAGGAATCACCGGAAGGTGCGCGAACGACCACTTGCCCCGCTTCACCTCGACGCCTTCGGGCGGGACAAGCTCGAGCAGATGGCCTATCGCTGAGGAGAGGACGTAGTCGCGGCTTTCGTAATAGTCGCCGTGGCGAGTGAAGCCTCCCAGAGTGCGGGCGATGTCGTTCGCCACGGAAGGCTTTTCGGCGATGATGAGTTTCTTGGTCACGGGGAAGCGAAGACCGCAAGCAGCCGGAGGCCGCGGTCCGGCCGGCGCTGCGCGAAGCGCAGAATCATAAGTGGAATCGGAAAGCGAGGCAAGGAACTGCCGCCGCTTCCCGGAGCGAGCGACGCGCTCGCGTCAATGCATCTGCCGCTTCTCGTCGTCCGGAATGAGCTCGTCGAGCACCAGCGCGTCGACGTTGCCGCGCCGCGTCCAGAGCACCATCAGCACGATGACCTTGAGCTTGTCGAGCCCTACGGTCTCGCTCGGGAGGCCCATCGCGCGCTCGATGATGAGCTCGCGCAGGAGCGGCGTGAGGATCTTTGCGCTTTCCAGGAAGGCGATGAAGCCGCGGCTCTCCGGAGGCAGCTTGGTGGATTCGTCGGTGGTGTAGCCCCGGAAAGACGTGCGCGTGTCCAGCGATTCCGGAATGCCTTCGTCGGCGTGGCGCGTGAGGCTGTTCAGCCAGTCCAGCGCGTCGTGAATGTCGTCGTTCTCAAAGCCTGCGGCGTGGAGCTTCCGCTCCAGCGTGTCATAGTCCGGATAGGCCTGCGCCTGATAGTAGTTCTCGAACAGATATACGAGTATGTCGAACATGTTTCCTCAGCGGACGCGTTGGTAAAGGCCTCCGGGGAGGCCCGCTATCTTCCCGTCCAGCTCCAGCTGGAGCAACGTCGCGGAAACCGCTTCCACGGGCAGGCCGCTGCGCGCGACGATCTCGTCGATGTCGCAGGGGTCGTAGCCCATCTTGTCCAGCAGATCGTGGCCGGCGCCGGAGTCCGGCGCTTCTTCCGGCGGGCGCACCGCAAGACCAAGTTCCTCGAGCACGTCGTGCGCGCTTTCGACCAGCTTGGCGCCCTGCTTGATCAGCGCGTGGCAGCCCTTCGACAAAGGCGAGTGGATGGATCCGGGAATGGCGAATACCTCGCGGCCCTGGTCGGCGGCCAAGCGCGCCGTAATCAGCGATCCGGAATCCAACGCGGCCTCGACGACGAGGCAGCCCTTGGCGAGACCTGAGATCAGCCGGTTGCGGCGGGGAAAGTTGCCGGCGTAGGGTTCCGTCCCCAGCGGAAATTCGCTCACCAGCGCGCCCCGTGACGCGATTTCGTCCGCGAGCGGCGTGTTGCGCCGCGGATACGTAACGTCCACGCCCGTGCCGAGCACGGCAAGCGTCGAGCCGCGGCCCTCGAGTCCGCCGCGGTGCGCTTCGCTGTCGACACCGAGCGCGAGACCGCTCACGACCGCCAACCCAGCGTCGCTGAGAGCGCGCGCGAAGGCGTGGGCGTTCTTGAGGCCCTGGGGCGTGGCATTCCGGCTCCCTACGACAGCAAGCGCCTGGGAAGACAGCAGCTGCAACTCGCCCGCGACGTAGAGCAGCGCCGGCGGATCGGGTATCTCCAGCAGCTGCTTGGGGTAAGCGCCGTCCGCGAGCGTGAGCACCGCATGCCCGGGTTTCTCCGCCCATCTCAGCGCCTTGTCGACTTCGGCGCCGCGCTTGTGCCCGAGGATGCTCTCGGCGAGCTGCTCGGGAACGACGCGGCACAGCTGGGGACGCGTCGCCCGCAGGACGTTGGTAGGAAGGCCGAATACGGAAAGGAGTGAACGGAACCGCCCGCCACCGAGTCCCGGCACCAGGCTCAGCTCGATCCAGGCGGCCAGATCGCCCGAATCGTTCATGTTGGAGCGTTCCTGGAAGATTTCCGCCTGTGTCAGGGGTTCTGAACGATGTCGCCGCCTTGAACCGGCCTCGAACTCTCCATCACGAGACCATAGGAGACGGAATTGAATGTGCGGAAAATGTATACGACCCCGTAGCGTTCCGGAGGCAGCTGGATGGCTTGGGAACGATCACGCGACCTGAGGTAGTCCTTTTGGTCGTACACCACCACGTTGCGGTAGATCGCAAGCACGTTTCCGGCCTCTAGCCCGTGTCGCCTGCCGCGGTTGATCGAGATGATCGAATCGCGTCCCCCGCTGCTCGTGAAAAGTGCGTCGTAGAGCCCGATGATGCGTCCGCTGACCTTGGCCTCCGGCGCGTGCGGAACGTATTGGGGGATGACGGGGGGCGGCGCAGGGATGAGCCGGTCGCCCGCTGAGATCTCTTTCTTGGAGTTCACGATCTGCACGGTCGCGGGCTCGCCCGAACGCGTGACGCGCGCGGTCCCGAGGAACACGGCTTCGTAGCCCAGGGTCAGGTTGCTTTCGGGATCGACCAAGGGCTGTCCGGTGCGATAGACCTGCCACACCGGGTCCGTGGCCTTGCCGAACCCGCTGACGTAGGCCACGTTGCCCGCTCCGAGATTGACCCGGTTCTCCTCGGTGGCAATGATGCGCGGGGCGCGGTCGAGCCCACCTTCCTCGATCAGCAGCGGCTGCGAGAGGAACGGCTCGATCGCCCGGGGCGGAATGGCGGGAATCGCCCCGCTCGCCACCGGACTGGTGTATATGCGCGGAAGGAGTTTGACCGATTCCGTGTTCTCACCCCCGGCGCGCGCCGGGCCGCCTCCCAGGCGAAGCTGCGGAGGGGACACGCTGCGATCGAGCACGAGCACGTCACCCGGCGAGATCTGGTGTGGATTGCGAATCTGCTCCTGGTTCATGCGCCAGATCTGCGGCCAGCGCCACTGGTCGTTGAGAAACTTGCTCGCTATGCCCCAGAGCGTGTCACCCTTCTGCACGACATAGCGGTCGGGCGCGGTGTCCTTCACGTCTTTCACCTGCAGGTCGCCCTGCGCGAGCGCGACCCAGGCAGTGCCTGCGAGGCTGAGCACGAGGAGAGCTGTGATAGACTTTTGCATGACCGCCTCGTTTTGATTGGCGCGCCGCTGTCCCCATATTGGCTGCTGCGGCTCGCTTTTTACAGTCTGCATTAAATTTTGCATCTAATGCTCTCAATTTGCAAGTATTTATGACGGCCCTTGATATCCTTCGCTACCCCGATCCGAGGCTCTACCGGAAGGCCGAGCCGGTCTCCAAGGTGGACGATTCGGTCCGCGCGCTTGTCCGCGACATGGCTCAGACCATGTACGCGGCGCCCGGCATGGGGCTCGCGGCGACGCAGGTCGACGTACACAGGCGCGTCATCGTCATCGATGCGTCGGAGACGCGAGATAAGCTCCTCGTTCTGATCAATCCGGAGATCGCCTTACGCGAGGGCGTACAGTATTGCGAGGAGGGGTGCCTGTCGGTGCCCGGCATCTACGAGGCGGTCGAGCGCGCCGAGCGCGTGACCGTGCGCGCGCTGGGGCTGGACGGCAAGCCTTTCACGATGACCGCGGACAAGCTGCTCGCAGTGTGCATCCAGCACGAGATGGATCATCTGGAAGGCAAGGTCTTCGTCGAGTATCTCTCGCGGCTCAAGCAACAGCGCATCAAGGCGAAACTTCAAAAACAGCTCCGCCAGACGGCTTGAGGGTTCACGTCGCGGCTCCCTAAGGGCGGGCGAACTGTGAGAATCCTGTTCGCCGGCACCCCGGAATTCGCCGCGCGCTGCCTTGCGGCGCTCCTCGAGTCGCGCCACGATGTGTGCGGGGTGATGACGCAGCCCGATCGTCCCGCCGGTCGCGGGCTCGCACCCGCGGCGCCGCCCGTCAAGAAGCTCGCGGCCGGTCGCGGGATTCCCGTCCTGCAGCCGCCGACGCTCAGGGACGCGGCCGCGCTAGATGAGATCAGGCAGCTCAGGCCCGAGGCCCTCGTCACTGCCGCCTTCGGGTTGCTCCTTCCACAGCAAGTGCTCGACGTGGCGCCCCGGGGCGCACTCAATGTCCACGCTTCACTGCTGCCGCGTTGGCGCGGAGCGGCGCCCGTGCAGAGGGCGCTGCTCGCAGGGGACGAGGTGACCGGCGTGTCGATCATGCTGATGGATGCCGGGCTGGACACGGGCCCTGTGCTTCTACAGGAAGCCATTCCGATCTCGCGAGAGGACACCGCGGGAACGCTGACGGACCGGCTCGCGGCGCTCGGCGGCATGCTGGCTGTTCACGCCTTGGACGCGCTCGAAGCGGGCGAGCTCCACGCGTTTCCCCAGGCGGCCGAGGGCGTGACTTATGCCCCGAAGCCTGGCAAGCCGGAATTCCGGGTGGACTGGCGGGAGGCCGCGAGCAAGGTGAATCGGCGGGTGCGAGCGTTCAACCCCTCGCCGGGCGCCGGGGCGCGTCTTCGCGGCGTCGATTTCAAGATCTGGGGCTGCGACATCGCTCCTGGCAAAGGAGAGCCCGGCGAGGTGCTGAGCGCGGACAAGGATGGCTTGCGCGTCGCCTGTGGAGAAAATGCGGTCGTCATCACCGAGTTGCAGCGCGCCGGGGGAAAGCGGCTGAAGGCGGCTGACTTCCTGCGCGGGTTTGCAGCCTCCCCGGGGGAACGCTTCGAGGCCTAGGGGCGGGGTGCGCCCGGCGGCGTCGCGCCTATAATGCGCGCAACGCCCGTCACCTTCGGCAGCACGTCCTTGTCCACGGTCGCCGCCCGACACTCCCTCGCGGAAGCACTTGCCGTCGCAGCGCGCGCGCTGGGAAGGGTGCTGGCCGGACGGAGCCTGAGCGAGGCGCTCGCCGATCTCAAGAACCGAGCCGCACAGCCGGACCTAGCCGCAGCAGCGCAGGACCTCTGCTACAACGCCCTGCGGGGCTACGGCCTCATCGATGCGGCTCTGGACCGGCTCGTGCAGAAGCCGCTCACCGACCTTCCCGTGCGCGGCTTGCTGCTCGCGGCGCTGGCAGAGCTCGTTTCGCGACCCCAGTCGGCGCACGCCGTGGTGCACCAGTCCGTGGAAGCAGCGACCCTGCTTGGGAAGGCACGCCTCAAGGGCATGGTGAACGCGGTGCTGCGCAACTTTCAGCGCCGGCGGGATGAGCTGTTGTCGGAGATCGAGGGCACCGAGACCGGGCGCTACCGTCACCCGAATTGGTGGATCGACGAAGTGCGTGCAGCGTACCCGGGGCGGTGGCAATCGATGCTCCTCGAGTCGAACCTGCACCCGCCGATGATTCTGCGCGTCAACCGGCGCCGTCACTCCGCAGAGTCCTATCTGGAGCGGCTCGCTCAAGCCGGCATCGCCGCCCGCGCGCTGGGACGGGAAGCGGTGCTTCTCGGAAGGCCCTGTCGCATCGAGCGCCTGCCAGGCTTCGCAGACGGCGAGGTCTCGGTACAAGATCTCGGCGCACAGCGCGCCGCGTTTCTCCTCGACGCAAGAGACGGTATGCGGGTGCTCGACGCGTGCGCAGCGCCTGGGGGAAAGACGGGCCACCTTCTGGAGATCGCGCGCCTCGATCTCGTGGCGGCCGACGCGGATGCGGAGAGGGCGAGGCGCATCTCCGAGAATCTAAGCCGGCTGCGGCTGTCGGCGAAGGTCGTCGTGGCCGATTGCCGCGAGCCGGAATCGTTTTCCGACGGGATGCTCTTCGACCGCATCCTGCTGGATGCACCCTGCTCGGCTTCGGGCGTCGTGCGACGCCACCCCGACATCAAGTGGCTGCGGCGTCGCAGCGACTTGGCGGAGTTCGGCAACGTGCAGGCCCAACTGCTCGACGCACTGTGGCGGGTGCTCGCGCCGGGTGGTAAATTGCTGTACGCGACGTGCTCGGTTTTCCCGGAGGAGAACGGTGCTCAGGTGCGGGAATTCCGCGTGCGGCAACCTCAAGCGGAGCGATTGCCGCTCCCGAAGCTCCCCGGATGGGACGACGACACCGATGGCCAGATACTGCCGAGTGCCGCCAGTGACGGTTTCTACTACGCCCTGCTGAGAAAACCGGGTCCCCGGGCCGAAAGATGAATGCAAGCTGCCGTCTGGTTGGTGCAATCCTGGCGCTGTGCTTCGCGTCCGCACAGGCGCAGCCCATCCAGGTGAACAACGCGGGCATGGAGATCTCCGAGACGCGCTACGTGCTGAACGCGGATTTCCACCTCGATCTTACCGGCCCGCTACTGGAGGCGCTGAACAACGGAGTCTCGCTCGGTTTTCTGATCGAGTTCGAGTTGACGCGTCCACGCTGGTACTGGTTCGACGAGAAGACGGCATCCGAGAAACTCGAACTGCGCCTTTCGTATCTTCCACTCGCGCAGCAATACCGCCTTTCCAGCGGAACGCTGTATCAGAACTTCCCCACGCTCGCCGAGGCGCTACAGGCGCTCGGCCGGGTTCACGGCTGGCCGGTCTTGGGGCAGGACCAGGTTGACAACGGTCGAACCTACGTCGCCTCGGTGCGGTTGCGGCTCGACCCCGCACAACTGCCGACGCCGTTCCGCGTGAGCAGCGTCACCAATCGCGAATGGACGCTCGCGTCGGAGTGGAAGCGCTTCCCCTTCACTCCCCTCGCTCCGGTGAGGGAGGCGCGATGACCTATGTGCTGATCGCAAGCGCGGCGCTCGGCGGCATATTGCTTTTCCTGCTTGCCGCCGCGACCGCGAACTCGCCCTTGTTCGCGGAGCACTACCCGCTGCTCCTCGGGTTGAATGCTGCCATCGCCCTGGCGCTGCTCGGGCTCGTCGTATTCCAGCTCTCCAAGCTCGCGCGCCAGCGCCGCGCCAAGGTATTCGGCTCGCTCCTGACGTTCCGCGTGCTGGTCATGTTCGCCCTGGTGGGGGTCGTTCCCGGCCTGCTCGTCTACACCGTTTCACTGCAGTTTCTCTCAAAGAGCATCGAATCCTGGTTCGACGTTCGCGTCGAGCGGGCGTTGGAGGGCGGGCTCAACCTGGGGCGCGCGGCGCTGGACGTCATGCTCAACGAGCTTCTCCTCAAAGCGCACGTGATGGCGCTCGACCTGTCTGAAGTTTCCGCGCGCGAGCAGCCCGCGCTGCTGGCGCGCGTGCGCGAGCAGGCGTATGTCGAGGAGGCCGCGCTGCTGAACGGTCAGGGCGGCGTCGTGGCCGTGGCCCACCGCGAGGGGCTGAAGATGGAGGCGCCGGCTCCTGGACCTCAGGCGCTGCGCGACGCCCACCAGGTCCGGGGATACGGCGCGGTCGAGCCGGTAGGCGACAAGGGGCTTCTGCTTCGGGTGATCGTGTCGCTCGAAGGCTCGAGCAGGCGAGGCGACGCGCGCTTCCTGCAGCTGACCCACTGGGTCCCGCAAGCTTTGGCGGAGCAGGGCGAATCGGTGCAGAGCGTGTATCGCGCGTACAAGGAGCTGTCGCTGTCGCGTCAGGGCCTGAAGGAGATTTATATCCTCACGTTGACGCTGACGCTCCTCCTCGCGCTGCTGTCGGCGATAGCGCTGGCCTTTCTCCTCTCGCGGCGTTTGTCCAGTCCCCTCTCGGTGCTTGCCGAGGGCACTCAAGCTGTCGCGCGGGGCGACTTCTCGCGTCGCGCGCAGGTCACGAGCCGGGACGAGCTGGGCATACTCACAAGCTCGTTCAACAGCATGACCGAGCAGCTCGGCGAGGCGCAGCGTGCCGCTCAGCTCAATCAGGCGCAGCTGGAGACCGCCAAGGCCTATCTGGAGAGCATTCTCGCCAATCTGTCCGCGGGCGTGCTGGTCTTCGACGAGGAACTGGCGCTGCGGATCGCAAACAGCGGCGCGGGGCGCATTCTGCACGAGAACCTGGCGTCCCTTGCGGGCCTCACGCTCGCCGACTGGCCGGTGCTCCCGGAGTTCGCCCGGACCCTGCGCTCGGAACTCGCCGAGCACAGGGAGGTGCCCTGGCAGCAGCAGATCGAGATGCGCGACCGGGGCGCGGTGATCCTGGTGAGGGGCTCGCCGCTACCCGCCGCCGGAGGCGGGGGTTATGTCGTCGTGTTCGACGACATAACCCAGTTGATCGCGGCGCAACGCGCGACGGCTTGGGGCGAAGTTGCGCGCAGGCTCGCGCACGAGATCAAGAATCCGCTCACGCCGATCCAGCTGGCGGCCGAGAGGCTCCAGGCGAAACTCATCGACAAGCTCGCCCCGGAGGCCGCCCGCGCTCTGGATCACGCCACCGAGACCATCGTCGCGCAGGTCACGGCGATGAAGAACATGGTGGACGAGTTCCGCGACTACGCCCGCACGCCGGCCCCCCAGCTCGGAGGGCTGGATTTGAACAGGCTGCTGGCCGAGGTTCTCGCCCTGTACGAGCAGTCGGGGACTCGCATACACGCGAGCCTCGGCAAGAACCTGCCGCTGGTGCGCGGCGACCCGGACCGTCTCCGGCAGGTCATTCACAACCTACTCCAGAATGCCCAGGACGCTCTGGCGGGGAACAGCGATCCGAAAATCGAGGTGACGACCGAGCTCGCCGGCGGACAGATATGGCTGCGAATCAGCGACAACGGATGCGGCTTCCCCGAGGCGATAATCAAGGGTGCCTTCGAGCCTTACGTCACGACCAAACCCAAGGGAACGGGCCTGGGACTCGCCATCGTCAAGCGGATCATCGACGAGCATCACGGAACGGTGACCATAGTGAACCGGGGGAGCAAGGACGGCGGGCGCGGCGCCGCAGTGCAGATTTCGCTGCCGCTCGCCGCGTAGATTGCGATGGCCCAGATACTCGTAGTGGACGACGAGGTCGGGATCCGGGAGCTCCTCTCGGAAATCCTCTCCGACGAGGGGCACACGGTGCAGCTGGCCGAAAATGCCACGGCTGCGCGCTCGCTGCGCGCTCGCGGAAGGCCGGACCTGGTTCTGCTCGACATCTGGATGCCCGACGCAGACGGCATCACGCTCCTCAAGGAGTGGGCGACCGCAGGGCATCTCAACATGCCGGTCATCATGATGTCGGGCCACGGCACGATCGACACAGCCGTGGAAGCGACACGCATCGGCGCGATGGATTTCCTGGAGAAGCCGATCGCGCTGCAGAAGCTGCTCGCGACCGTGAAGCGCGCGCTGAGGGCCGGCGAGTCGCGCGCGGCCATGCCGCTCAGCATCGCGAATTTCGGCCGCTCCGTCGTCATCACGGAGCTGAAGAAGCGCCTGTCGAAGATTTCCACCGCAACCGCCGCGGTATTGATGCGCGGCGAAAAGGGCGTGATGCCGGAACTGTACGCGCGCTACCTGCAGCAGCCCGGCACCCCTTGGTTCGACGGCGCCCACGCCCTCAACGATGCCTCCCAGGATCTCCTGCAGCAGGTCTCGAGTGGAGTCTTGTTCATGGCCGAGCTCGCCGCGCTTTCGAAGAACCAGCAGAAGCACCTCGCGTTCGTCGTCGCGCGTGCCGAGAAGAGCAACGTGCGCCTGGTTTCGTTCACCGCCGAGGAGCCCAAGCGCCTCGTGGAAGTGGAGGGATTCGACCCGGCGTTGATGCAGTCGCTTTCGGGAATCGTCATCGCCCTTCCCGCTCTGCGCGAGCATCCCGAGGACATCCCGGAGATCGCGGCGCTTATGCTCGCCCAGCTCGTGGAAACGCGTTTCTGCCCGCCGCGGATCTTCTCGACGGGCGCCTTGAACGTCCTGCGCTATTTCGCCTGGCCGGGCAATCTCGAGGATCTTGCCGCCGCGGTGCGCACGCTCGCGCTCACGAGCCTGGAGGAGGAGATAGGAGTGGGCGACGCGGAGCGGGTGCTGCCGCAGTTCGCTCGACGCGCAGCCGAGCCCGAGGTTTCCTTCGACCTGCCCCTACGCGAAGCTCGCGAGGCGTTCGAGCGGACTTACTTCGAACATCATCTGGCACAGGCGAACGGATCGATTGCGCGCCTGGCCGAGCGCAGCGGCCTCGAGCGAACGCATCTATACCGAAAGCTCAAGGCGCTCGGCATTCTCGCCCGGCGAAAGGACGAGTGACGGCCGATTTGGGTAGTGGTCCCTTTTCAAGGGACCATTACCCCGATTTGGGCGGCCTGGGGATTCGGCATAGAATGCGTCCTTTTTCGCCCGGACTTCCGATTTGAAGATCGTCATCCTCGGCGCGGGCCAGGTCGGCTCTTCGGTCGCCGAAAGCCTGGTGTCCGAGGCGAACGACATCACGCTGGTCGACATCGACGTAGCGAGGTTGCGTAACGTCCAGGATCACCTCGACGTGCGTACTGTGGTGGGCAGCGCTGCGCATCCATCGGTTCTTGCGGAATCCGGCATCGAAGACTGCGACATGGTGATCGCGGTGACGCAGAGCGACGAAACCAACCTGGTCGCGTGCAAGCTCGCGCAGCAGCTCTTCAACGTGCCGACCCGCATCGTGCGGTTGCGTGCGACCGATTACCTCTCCAACGAAAAGGTATTGGGCCCGGACGGCTTCGACGTGGACTTGGCGATCTGCCCAGAGCAGGTCCTGACCGATTACATCGTGAAGCTCATCGAGTTTCCCGAGGCGCTCCAGGTGCTCGAGTTTGCGAGCGGCAAGGTGAGCCTGGTGGCAGTGCGGGCCTTTCAGGGCGGCCCGCTGGTCGGCCATCCGCTCAAGGACCTCAAGAAGCACATTCCCTCGGTGGACGCGCGCATCGCGGCGATCTTCCGGGGCGATACGCCGGTTCCCCCCGACGGCGACACGCTGGTACAGGCGGGCGACGAGGTGTTCTGCCTCGCCGCAACGAAGGACATACGCCGGGTGATGCACGAGCTGCGGCGCATGGACAAGCCCGTCAGCCGGGTGATGATCGCCGGCGGCGGCAACATCGGGCTGCGGCTCGCACGTGCTCTGGAGCGCGAGTACTCGGTCAAGGTCATCGAATACGACAAGCGACGCTGCGAGGTTCTCTCCACGCGCCTGGATCGCGCTCTCGTGCTGCAGGGGGACGTCACCGACGAGACCCTGCTCGAGGCGGAGAACGTCTCCGACATGGACCTGTTCGTCGCGGTGACCAACGACGACGAAAACAACATCATGTCGTGCCTGCTGGCGAAGCGCATGGGGGCACGCCGCGTCGTGTCCCTCATAAACCGTCGCTCCTACGTCGACCTCCTGCATGCGGGCGAGATCGACATCGCGATTTCTCCCGCCCAGGCTACCATCGGCACGCTGCTCGCCCACGTGCGCCGGGGTCACGTTACCCGGGTGCACAGCCTGCGGCGGGGCGTGGCCGAGGCGCTCGAAGCGGTGATCCACGGGGACCGCGAGTCCTCTCGCTGCGTCGGACGGCGGATCGAGGAGATAGACCTGCCCAGGGGCGCAAGCCTAGCGGCCATCGTGCGCGGCGACGAGGTTGTCATGGCCCACCATGACACGGTGGTCCAGGCCGAGGATCACGCAATCGTATTCGTCACGGACAAGAACCAGCTGCCCAAGGTGGAGAAGCTGTTCGAAGTCAGCGTCGGCTTCGTCTAGAGCGGCGGGCGCACGTGGTCAGACCGGTTTCCGTGCTCCATGTGCTGGGCGTGCTGGTGATGCTCTTCGCGCTCTTCATGCTGGTGCCCTTCTGCGTCTCTTTTCTCTACGGCGACGCCGCGGGTGCGGCGTTTTTCCAGGCGGCGCTGATCACCCTGGCGAGCGGGGCGCTGCTGTGGGGCGGCACGCGCTTCGGCCGGGGAGAGCTGCAGCCGCGCGACGCTCTGCTGCTGGTCGCGCTCGTGTGGACAGCCCTGCCGGTCTTCGCCGCCTTGCCGCTGCTCATGCATCTTCCGGAGCTAGGATTCACCGACGCTTATTTCGAGGCAGTCGCGGCGCTGACCACGACCGGCGCAACGGTTCTGTCTGGCCTGGACCGGCTTCCTGCATCGATCAATTTCTGGCGCTGCGAGCTGCAATGGCTGGGCGGCATGGGGATCCTAGTGCTCGCCGTGGCGATCCTTCCGCTCCTGGGGATCGGCGGCAGCCAGATCATGAGAGCCGAGACGCCGGGACCCATGAAAGACACCCGGCTGACTCCGCGGATCACCGAGACGGCCAAGGGACTGTGGCTGGTCTACGCCGGCTTGACGCTCGCATGCGTGCTCGGGTTCAAGGCGGTGGGGATGAGCTGGTTCGATGCGGTCGTGCACGCGTTCACGACGCTGAGCCTGGGCGGGTTCTCCTCGCACGACGCGAATTTCGCGTATTTCAATTCCCCGGCGATCGAAGCAATGGCGGTCCTGTTCATGATCATGGGGGGCATCAACTTCGGCACGCACTTCCTCGCATTCCGCAAGCTGAGCCTTGCGCCGTACCGCAGCGACCCCGAGACGCGCGTGTACCTCGGGGTGCTGGCCGCTTCGGTGCTGGGTATCGCGTACTTCCTGCGCGCCAACGACGTGTACCCTTCGTTCTGGACGGCGCTGCGCCACAGCGCGTTCAACGTGGCGTCGATCGCGACGACGGCCGGCTTCTCGAGCACGGATTTCAGTCGGTGGCCGATTTTCGCGCCGGTGTGGATGCTGTTCCTGTGCTGCTTCGCGACCTGCTCGGGCTCGACAGGCGGCGGGATCAAGATGATCCGCGCCGAGCTGATGGTCCGGCAGGCGCTGCGCGAGATCATGTCGATCATCCACCCCCGGGCGTACCTGCCACTCAAGCTCGCCGGTCAGCGCATCGAGAACCACATCATCTTCGCGGTCCTGGCGTACATGCTGATCTGGGGCGGGTCGGTGATCTCGATGACCATGCTTCTCGCGGCCTCGGGCCTGGACATCGTTTCCGCCTTGTCCGCGGTGATCGCCTGCCTTTGCAACACCGGCCCGGGTCTGAATCAGGTCGGTCCTGCGACGACGTATGCCTCGCTGAACGATTTTCAGGCCTGGGTGTGCACAGTGGCGATGCTGGTGGGCCGGCTAGAGCTGTTCACGCTGTTCATCGTCATCACGCCGGCGTTCTGGCGGCGCTAGCCCGGCCTACTTTGCGCAGATCACCATGATCTCGACCAGCATGCGAGGGTCGGCCAGCTTGGCCTCGACCGTGGCGCGCGCGGGCAGGTTGGCGGGATCCACCCACGCGGCCCACGCGGCGTTCATCTCGTCGCGGTTGCGGATGTCGGTGACCCAGACGTTTGCCGAGAGGATTTTCGACTTGCTGGTTCCTGCAGCGGCGAGTATGGCGTCGATCTTCTTCAGCACTTGCTCCGTCTGACCTCGGACCCCCTGGGTGAGGTCGTCGGCGACCTGACCTGCAACATAGACCACGCCGCCGTGCTCCACGGCTGCGCTGAAGAGCTTGCCGTGCTGATGGCGCTTGATGCTCACGGCGCTAGCGCGGCGCCAGAATCTTGACTTTCAGCTCGCCGAGCCCGTCTATCCCGGCGAGGAGCTCGTCACCGGGCTTCGCGGCGCCGACCCCCGCAGGGGTTCCCGTCATGATGAGATCGCCGGCTTCAAGGGTGTAGTACTGCGAGAGAAAGGCGATCTGCTCGGGCACGCTCCAGATCATCTGGTCGATATCCGAGTTCTGGCGGAGCGCGCCGTTGACCTTGAGCCACAGTTTGCCTTTCGCCGGGTGCCCGACCTTCGAGGCGGGCGTGATGGGGCCCGCGGGGGCGGCCTGGTCGAAATCCTTGCCGAAAGTCCAGGGCCGGCCCTTGTCCTTGCCCACTTGCTGGAGGTCGCGGCGCGTCATGTCTAGGCCGACCGCGTAGCCCCAGACGTGCTCGTTGGCCTTGGACGCGGCGATCTTGTAGCCGCCCGTGCCTATCACGGCGACCATCTCCGTTTCCCAGTGATAGTTGCTGGTCATGGGCGGGTAGTGCACCGCACCGGCCTGGCCGGCGTTGAGTGCCACGAGGTCGTGAGCCGATTTGGTGAAGAAGAACGGCTGCTCGCGGCCGTCGCCTCCCATCTCCTTCTGGTGTTCGACGTAGTTGCGGCCGACGCAGAAGATGCGGCGCACCGGAAAGCGCGCGTTCGATCCGACGATGGGGAGCGAGGGGATGTCCCAGCTGCTGATGACGTACTCCATTTTCATGACGGGGTCCTCGCGAAAAGGCGCGTATTTTCTCACAACCAAAAAAAACGGGCACCCGAAGGTGCCCGTTGGAATGAGCCTCGCAGGGCTCGCTCTACATCCGGCTCAGTAGTTGTAGGCCTTCTCGCCGTGGTCGGCGAGGTCGAGACCCTCTTCCTGCGCTTCATCGCTCGCGCGGATCCCGATCGTGAACTTCAGGATCAGCAGGATCACGAAGGCCACGCCGCCCGACCAGATCAAGGTGACGATGATGTCCCACAGCTGAGAGACGATCTGCGCCCAGGCGTCGAAATCGCCGACCTTGTTGGCGACGTAGTCGTACACGCCCGTGCCGCCGAACTTCGGGTTGACGAAGGTGCCCGTGCCGAGCGAGCCGATGATCCCTCCGATGCAGTGCACGCCGAAGGTGTCGAGGGCGTCGTCGTAGCCCAGCATCTTCTTCACCGTGGTGACGGCGAAGAAGCAGACGACTCCGGCGATGGCGCAGGTGAAGAAGGCGCCGATCGGGCCGACGAAGCCGGCCGCCGGAGTGATCGCCACCAGGCCCGCCACGATACCGGAGCAGATACCCAGCAGGCTCGGCTTGCCCTTGACGATCCACTCGGTGAGCGCCCAGGCCACGCCCGCAGTCGCGGTTCCGAACAAGGTGTTGAAGAACGCGATGCCGGCGGCGCCGGTGGCTTCAAGTGCAGAACCCGCGTTGAAGCCGAACCAGCCCATCCACAGCATGCCGGTGCCGATCGCCGTCATCATCACGCTGTGCGGCGGCATGGGGATCTTGCCGTAGCCGTTGCGCTTGCCGAGCATCAGCGCGCAGACCAGCGCGGCGATACCCGAATTCACGTGCACCACGGTGCCACCCGCGAAGTCGAGAGCTCCTTTCTGGAACAGGAAGCCCGCATGGCTCTGGGCTATGTCGGCGGCCTTCTGCGTAGTGTAGGCATCAGGCCCGTCCCAGTACCACACCATGTGAGCGACCGGCAGATATGCGAAGGTGAACCACAGGATGCAGAAGATGATCATCGCGGAGAACTTGAAGCGCTCAGCGAAGCCCCCGGCGATCAGCGCCACGGTGATCGCGGCGAAGGTCAGCTGGAACATGCAGTACACGAAGTCCGGCAGGTACTGCCCCTTGCTGAAGGTCGCGGCGACCGCAGTGGCCGGATCCTCGCCAAGCATGAAGAGCTTGTCGAGCGACCCGAAGAACGGGGACAGCGAACTGCCTTCGTGAGCGGCGGTGAACGCGATGCTGTATCCGTAGATCACCCACAGCACCGCGACGACGCAGAAGATCGAAAAGCTCTGCATCACCGTCGACAATGCGTTGCGGGTACGGGCCATGCCGGCGTAGAACAACGCCAGCCCGGGGACCGTCATCAGCAGCACGAACGCCGAGGAGGTCATCATCCACGACACGTCGCCCTTGTTGCAGTCGAAGCCCTTGTCGCCGCACTTGGGCGTTGCCGGTGCCGCAGGGGCTGCGGCCGCGGCCGGTGCTGCAGCCGCTGGCGCCGTGGCATCCGCGGGCTTCTCGGGCGCCTTGTCCTGGGCGAACAGCGGCAAAGCGTGTGCGCCCAGCATCGCGACCAGCGCCAGCGATGCGAATAGCTTTCTCGTGAATCTGCTCATTGGTGCCTCCCTAAAGCGCCTCCGCGCCGGTCTCGCCGGTGCGGATGCGAATGACTTGCTTCAGATCGAAGACGAAGATCTTCCCGTCCCCGATCTTTCCCGTGTTGGCCGATTTCTCGATGGCCTCGATCGCCTGATCAAGCATCTCGTCCTTGATGGCGGCCTCGACCTTCACCTTCGGCAGGAAATCGACCACGTACTCCGCGCCGCGATACAGCTCGGTGTGGCCCTTTTGCCTGCCGAAGCCCTTGACCTCGGTGACGGTGATGCCCTGCACGCCGATGGCGGACAGAGCTTCCCGCACCTCGTCAAGCTTGAAGGGCTTGATGATTGCGGTTACCAGTTTCATGGATGTGCTCCCTAAGTGGGGTAATGGATTCGAGGCGTTAGAACTTGTACAGGGCCGAGAAGGCGAGCGTCGACATGCTCTTGCTGGCCTTGGCGTGGGAGTCGCTGAACGATTTCTGGTCCGCGCTATCCTGGCGCCCCTCGACGCGAAACTCGAAGCTGTCAGCCGGGAGGTACGC
>DATJYC010000049.1:0-216885 GCA_035499735.1 Burkholderiales bacterium | reverse complement strand
CGGCTCGTCGGCGCCCGCCGCGATCGCCTTGAGGCAATCGATCTCGGCGTCGCGCTTCAGCACCTCGAAACGCATGCGGATCTCGTGGATGCGGTCGGAGAGGGTCTCGAGCTTGGTCGCCTTGTCGACGACGTACTCCGGTGTCGTGACCTTGCCGCAGTCGTGCAGCATGCCTGCGATCTTGAGTTCGTAGCGGTCCTTGTCGGTCAATCTGAACTCGTGGAGTGGCCCGTCGTGAGTCTCGTTGACGGCCTCGGCAAGCATCATGGTGAGCACGGGCACGCGCTGGCAATGGCCGCCGGTATACGGAGATTTCCCGTCGATGGCGGTATTGATGAGCGCGATGAACGACTCGAACAACACCTCGAGTTGGTTGATGAGTTGCCGGTTGGTAAGCGCGATCGCCGCCTGGGAAGAGAGCGACTCCGCCAAGCGCTCGTCCGAGGGTGAAAACGACCCGACCTCATTCGTTCCCGGCTCCATTCGGTTGATTAGCTGAAGCACGCCGATGATCTCGCTTTCGTGGTTCTTCATCGGCACGGTGAGAAACGCCTTAGAGTGGTATCCCGTTTTCTTGTCGAAATTGCGCGTCCCCGAGAAATCGAAGCCCTCCTGGGAATAGGCGTCAGCGATGTTTACCGTCTTGCCGGTAAGCGCCGCATAGGCAGCGACCATCTGATTGTTCGGCCTGCCGTCCTTTCCGTACAAGTGGATGGGATAGAAGGGAATGGAATTGCCGGTGGTCCCGCCCATTGCGATGCCCAACGCCTCGTTGCGCATGATCGCGAACCTGAGCCGCGGCCCCTCGTCGGAGGGCTCGAGCACGTACAAGGTGCCGCCTGCGGCGTGCGTGATCGCTTTTGCCGCGAGCAGGATCTTCTCGAGCAGACGATCGATATTCTTTTCCTGCGACAGCGCGGCGCCTATCTCGTTGAGTTGCTCGAGACGGCGAAACAGATCTTCGTCGCTCTCCAAGATCCCCCCCCCGATGACCGCTAACGGTCGGAGCCGCGCCTTACTTGATGCAGACTGCGCGGACCTGAGGCATGTCGGTGATGCCCTGAAGCACTTTTTCTATTCCATCCATCTTCAGGGTCCGCATACCTTCCTCCAGGCTGACCGCCAGGACCTCGGCAACGCGGGCGTGCTCCTGGATCAGCTTCTTGATGTGGTCGGAAGCGATCAGGAGTTCGTGCAAGCCGAGCCGGCCTTTGTAGCCTGTATTGCCGCAGGCGTCGCAGCCCTTGGCCTTGTACAGGGTGAACTGGCCCTTGTCATTGGCGTAGTGCTTCGCCAGTTCGCGATAGATGTGCTCATAGGCCGCTTTGGCGTCCTTCTTGAACGGCCCGGTGTTGAGGAGCTCCGTGCAGTACTCCTGGAGAAGATGTTTCATCTCGTCCGCTCCCGCGGTATAGGGCTGCTTGCATTTGCTGCACAAGCGCTTCGCGAGACGTTGCGCGAGGATGCCAAGAAGCGCGTCGGCGAAATTGAACGGGTCCATGCCCATGTCGAGCAGCCGGATTATGGACTCCGGAGCACTGTTGGTGTGCAGGGTTGCGAACACCAGGTGGCCGGTGAGCGAAGCCTCGATGCCCGTTCCGGTGGTTTCCTTGTCCCGCATCTCGCCGACCATGATGATGTCCGGGTCGGCGCGGAGGAACGATTTCATGACCGCCGCGAAGTCCAAGCCGGCCTTCTTGTTGACCTGCACCTGGCGGAGGCCCTTCTGCGTGATTTCGACCGGGTCCTCGGCGGTCCAGATCTTCGTGTCCGGAGTGTTCAGGAAACCGAGGACGGAGTGCAGCGTTGTGGTCTTCCCCGAGCCGGTCGGACCGCAGCAGAAGAACAACCCGTAAGGTTTGCTCACCGCCTCCTTCAGCTTTGGCAGGTTCGAGTGGGAAAGTCCCAGCTTGTCGATCGGGATGGGCTCGCCGGCAGCGAGGATACGCATGACCACGTCTTCGACCCCGCCCTGCGATGGAATCGTCGCCACCCGTAGCTCGATGTCGAGCGGGCCGAACTTCCTGAACTTGATCTTGCCGTCCTGCGGCTTGCGCTTTTCCGAGATGTCCAGGTCGCACATGATTTTGATGCGCGCGACCATGGCGTTCCGGTACGAGCCAGGGACCTCGATGTAGGGGAAGAGCGAGCCGTCCTTTCTGAAGCGGATCTCGGTCTTCGCCTTCCCCGGATAGGGTTCGATGTGAATATCGGAAGCGCCCTGGTTGTAGGCGTCTATGATGATCTTGTTGACTAGCTTGACCAGCTCGTTGTCCGCAGCGGCGGACACATCGTCGCTCTCGCCCTCCATCACTACTTCGTCGTCGGCGAGATCGTGGAGCATGTCTCCGATGTCGCCCGTGTCGACCGAGTCCGCGCCGTAGAAGGCCTTGAGGGTGTCCTTGAACTCCTTGAGCGTCGTGACGCGGTACACCAGCTTGCGGCCAGGGAAGACGTTCTGCACGATGCGGGAGCTCTTGATCCTCTCGGGGTCGAGGCAAAGGATGATCAGACCCTCCTTGGAATCCTCGATTGGCACCCACTGATTGGAATCAACGTACTCGCGCTTCAGGTTCTTCAGGAGGTCCATCGGCTTGATGCGATCCGGCTTGAAGGCCTCGTACGGCACTCCGAAGAACTTCGCCAGCGCCGCCCCGATCGCCGGAAGCTTGACCTGGAATTCCTGGGTCAGGATGTCCTCGACATCGACCGCTTTCTTGCGTGCCGAGCGCGCGGCGAGCTCAAACTCCGCGGCGGAGATCACCGCGTCGCCAACGAGGAAGTCGTACTTGGTCTTGAGAACCTGCGGCTTCTGGCGCTGCTTGAGGGCGATGGCCAGCGTCTGGCACAGCTCGCTCACCCCTTCCTCGGCAAGCTGGCCAAAGGGCACGCCGGCCTTGTTGTTGATCAGCTGGACAACGCCAACCAGCTCCGGGCTCCCCGGCTCCGCCACCGGAGCAACCAGCATCTGCTTGGTGCGATAGCCGGTGCGCTTGTCGACCTCCTGCAGGAAGCGCAGATTCTGATTGTGCGCCCTGAGCTCGCTTTCGTCGTAGACGTCCCTCAGGTTGAGCATCTTCTTGGACAGCGCGACGAACCCAGCGATCGAATGCTCGGCGATGGGCAGCTTGAGATCCTTGAACGAGTTTAGGCCGGTCTTGACCTTGGAGACGATGCTTTGCTTGTCCTCGCCCACGGTATAGATCGTGAGCCTGTCAGCGTTGAACAGGGTGCAGATGTCTGCGCTCACCTCCAGCATGATTTCGTCCACGTTGCTCGTGGCGTGGATCTTGTTGGTGACCGTCTGGAGGTTCTTCTGGAAATTCAGCCGGCTGTTGACGTCGCCGGCAGGGCCTATATGCGTCTGTAGCACCGCGCTCATTGGCAATCCACCCTAGTGTTCGGCACCCTGAAAGAGCCTCATAATCAATCACTTTACCACTGTTCCGTCCCGGACGGCCGGGCGTTCGTCACACCTTGCCCCAAAGGGCAAGCGAGAATCGCGCCCGCCGCCTGCATTCATCGCTTTTTCGCCTCGCTCCACAGTCCCCCCGCGAGCACGAATGCGCGAAACCCACGCTGGGCCATGAGGAACGCCGCTGCCGCGCTGCGCCGCTCGCTCTGGCAGTAGAGCACGTACTCCTTCCCCTTGTCCAGGGCGCCAAAGGCGTTCCGGATCTCTGACAGCGGGATGTTGATAGCGCCTGGAAGCTTGTCGTACTGGTACTCGGAGGGGTAGCGCACATCTATCCACTGGGCTCCGCCGGCGACCTTCGCACGCGCTTCCTCCGCAGATACCCGCTGCAGCAGGGGCTCGCGTAGCAGTTCGACGAAGTCCTTCTTCGAGAGCTTCAGCAGCGCGCCGTTGGTCTTCATCGTCACCGTGGCGTTGCGTTTCACATCTGAAACGAGAGCCTCCTCTCCGAACGCGTCGCCGCTCTTCAGCTCAGCGAGGAACATCGAGACACCACCGACCATCCGCTCCACCCTGCACCGCCCGGACTCGATCAGAAAATAGAAATCCCCTTCAGCCCCCTCCCGGATGACGACGTCGCCCTTCTTGACCTCGATGCGCTCGAAGCGGCGCAGCAGCTCGTCGATATGCGCCGGCGGCAGCTGCGCAAACGCTCCATACCTCAGGCTGGTCACACTGAACATCCCGGACATCATCGTCCAGTTCGCGAGAGCGCTGCCATCCCTGTCGGCTCTCTTCGCCGTGGCCTCCGCCGATGCGAGCTGGTCCCAGGTAGCCACAACGTCGAGCAGCTCGTCGTCGATGCGCACGAGCTCGACGTCCGTGACCGCCTTGGCGCTGGTGAACATCTCGCCTCGCTGCGCGAGGGGGTACCGCGACCGGGCCGAGCCCCCGACCAAGACCTTCGAGGAGCCGTCAGGGTAGGTCAAAACCAGCTCCCCGCGCAGAAGATAGACCGCCTGACCGCCGACCCCGCGCGCAAGAAACGGTTCGGAATTCCGGCCCACCGTCTCCAGCTGGCACAGGCCCGCGATCTCGCTAAGCCTCGCCTCCGGCAGCGAGCCGATCGGCTCGAAGGTCCGCAGCGTTTCGACGCTTACCCTGATCGCGCACATTTGCGCGCTCCTCAGAATTCGAACACCTGGTTGTTCTGCAGCATTCGCGGCCGGTACTGACCGGCGTCCTCCTCGATCTCCTGCATGGTGAGCTCGATCTCGCCCGGCTTGAGATGGGTGATGTAGATCTCCGCGCTGCGCTCGAGCTTGGCGAGCTCCTCTGCGAGCATGCTCGGGCATAGATGCTTCGAGATGACCGCGAGCTCCCTTTCCCGGTTGCAGAACGCGGTCTCGATGATCAGGTACTTCAGGTTGGATATCTTGTTGACGACCACCCAGAGCGGGTCGTTCGTGGTGGTATCCCCGGTAAACACCAGGCTTCCCTTCCCAGAGTCCAGGTGGTACCCGACGGCAGGCACGACGTGATTCGCGGGGAGCGCCGTGAGCATGCGTTTCTTCAGTTCGACCGTGTCGCCGACCTGGATCTCGCGGTACCTTAGAAAGGGCTGATCCGGGCTGGGGATCTGGGAGAAGTCGGGCCAGATGCTCCAGTTGAAGATGTGGCTGCGCAGGATTTCCAGCGTCGCCGGAACGGCCCATACCGTGAGGGGCTGGTCACGCATGCCTCCGACCGTATCCACCATGAACGGAATGCTCGCGACATGATCGAGGTGCGAGTGTGTCAGGAAGACGTGATCGATGAGAGACAGCTCGGTCAGCGAGAGGTCGGCGACCCCCGTCCCGGCATCGACGAGAATGTCGTTGTCGAGAAGCATCGACGTCGTGCGAAGATGCCTCCCGCCTATTCCCCCGCTGCAGCCCAGAATCCGGAGCTTCACGGCTCGGTTACCATCGGCTATTTCTCGTCGAATACAGTGACCCCGTCCCAGCCCTCGGGAGGAGGATTGCGCCGCTTGGCGGCAACCTCTTCCGCGTAGAGGCGGTAGAGGGCGCAACCGGGATTCATCCGCTGAAGGTTGAGCAGACCGACTTCGACCTGGTCCCACTGCATGGCGCGGTATTGCCGCAGTGTTTGGTGCCACAGCTTGAGCTCGTCCAGCGCCTTCTTCTCGACGTGCGTTTCCATTCCGACCGGCTCGTAGATCGTTATCGCCTCGTCCTTCCCCTTGACCTTGATCCTGTCGATCTCCTTGAACACCACGTCCTGGACCAGCTTGCGGCTCGCCTCTCCGACCAGAATCCCGACGCCGTAGTGCTTGGTACGTCCTTCTAGCCGGGACGCGACGTTCACCGCGTCACCCATTGCCGTGTACGCCTTGCGTATCTTCGAACCCATGTCTCCGACGCGCACGCTTCCCGAGTTCACGCCTATGCCGATTTTCAGAGTCGGCCACCCTCGCGCCGCAAACTTCTGGTTGAGCGAGTCGCACTGGCGCAGCATCTCCATCGCCGCGAGGATGCCGCTGCGCGGATGAAAGTTGTCTTCGACCGGCGCGTTCCAAAAGGCCATGATGGCGTCGCCGATGTACTTGTCCAGCGTCCCCCGGTATTTCGACCGGATGATGTCGCTCATTTCGGTCAAGTACTCATTGATGTACTCGCGCAGGTGCTCGGGGCTGAGCGCCTCGGAAATGCTCGTGAAGCCGCGGACGTCGGAGAACAAAATCGTGAGGTCGGCATTGTGCGGCTCCATCGTATACTGCTCGGGATCCTCGGCCATCTTGTCCACGAGCTCGGGCGGGACATATTGCCCAAAGAGCTCCGTGAATTGCCGTTTGGAGCGCGCCTCAACGAAGTATCCGTAGGCCATGTTGACGGTATACAGGGTCGCGGTCATCAACACCGAGGCCGCGAGCGGCAGCACCAGGCCGGTGTAGTACCACAGCGCGACGTCCAGGGCCGTGATCAGGACCATCCCGATGAGCGCCGCCGCCGAGGCCCAGAGCGGCGCGAGAAGCGGGATCAGGAACGTGAGCGCGATGCCGCCGATGATGAGCAAGATCACCTCGGCACCGAGCATGTAGGGAGGCTTCTGCTTCAACTTGCCGTCGAGCATCCCCGCGACCAGGTTCGCGTGGATCTCCACGCCCGGGTAGACGTTGTCCACCGGCGCGGAGCGCAGGTCGAACAGCCCCGGCGCGGTGGCGCCGATAAGAGCGATCTTCCCCCGGAGCTTGTCGACGGGGACTTGGTCCGCCCAGAGGTCGGCGAACGAGATGTACGGATAGCTTCCGCGCGGGCCGCGGTAAGGCACGAGCGTCGTGAGCTCGTCGTCCACCGGAATCTTGAGCGGCCCGACCTCCAGCCATTCCACGCCGGTGTACCCGCGGGTGACGAAGCGCTCCGGTATGGCGTTGATCGTGACGTCGGGCAGCTTGACCACCGAGCTCTTGCTGCGCGCCGCCTCCTGGATGCCGAGGTACAGGCGCGCGATCGCCAGCGAGAAGGACTCGTAGTACTTGCCCTTGTACTCGGCGAGCATCGGAACGCGGCGCGAGACGCCGTCGTCGTCGACCCTGGGGTTGAAGTGGCCCGCGCTGACCGAGGGCGTCTGGAACTCGGGCAGGTTGCCCGTATAGCCGCGCCAGTCGAGAATCGTAATCTTCCTTCCAGTGAAGGTCTCTGCGGGGAGCACCGGCTCGGGGAGCGCGCCGCTCTCGACCGCGTTCTTATCGCTGTTGAAGTAGTAGCCGAGGACCACCGGCCGGCCGCGAATGAAATTCGCGAACGTGGTGTCGTAGTCGAGCTCCGGGCGCAGATGCGCGAGCGCCGACTGGAACGCCCCCACGTCCTTCAGCCGCGTCTTTCCCAGCCGCTCGAGCACGGGGAGCCCGGAACTCTCGTCCGGCTCGGCAAAGACGACGTCGAAAGCTACGATCAGCACGCCGTACTTCTCGAACAGCTTCTGCAGGAGCGCGGTGATCTTGTCGCGGCTCCAGGGCCAGCGGCCGAGCGCGCGCGGGTCGAGGCTGCGCTCGTCGATGTCCAGGATTACGATCCGGTCATCGACGCCGCGCGGCATCGTGGAGCGCAGCCGGTAGTCGTAGATGATGTTGTCGAGGCGGGTGATGAACCCGAACTGGTAGAACCTTGCCGCGTGCCCCAGGAATACCAGTGTGACGATGAGACCCAATACGATGCGGACGATGTGCTGCTTCAGGCGGCCTCCCCCGCTCTGGGTCTAGGGACCAGGGCTCACGCCTTGAGGAAGAATTCCATCTTCACCCCGGCGAGTTCGATGACGTCGTGATCGTTGAGGGCGTGGGCCTGGGCGTCGAGGGGCTTCCCGTTCACCACGGGAAAGCTGGCGCCCTCGACGTGGGTGATGAAGAAGCCCTGGGGCCGGCGCGTGATGACGGCCACCTGCACGCCGGGCTTGCCAAGCGTGGTGAGCGGCTTGGTGAGATCGAGCTCCTTTCCGGCGTTGGCGCCCGATAGAAGCTGCAGCGCAGCGGCCTTCTGCGCCGCGACCGCCGGCCTGGCCGAAGCCGGAGGCATGGTCGTGGCCGGCCCCGGACCCGCGGCGGTGTCCCCGAAGGACTTTGCCGCCGCCGGCGCGGCCGCGGCGGCGGGCGGAGCGGCGGGAGCGGGCGCCGGCGCGGGTGCGGGTTTCGCGGCCCCCGGGCGCAGCACCATGGTCTTCTCGAAATCAGCGGCCTTCGCCACTCCGGCAGGCGATTCGTTCACGTACTTGAGCTTGTATTTCCCGAGCTCGATGATGTCGTTGTTCTGGAGGAAGTGCTTCTTAACCGACTGCCCGTTGACAACCGTTCCATTCGTGCTTCCGAGGTCCTCGAGGAACGAATCTTGAAGGATGGTGACGATGACGGCGTGCTCCCCGCTCACCGCCAGGTTGTCGATCTGGATATCGTTGTGCGGCTTGCGGCCGATGGTGGTACGTTCCTTGGTCAGGTTGATTTCCTTCAGGACCAGGCCGTCCATGCTCAGTATCAGCTTCGCCATAGCAGTATCCCTCTGCTCAACTATCTAAACCAGCCCATCAGCTTGCTCACGATGCCGCGGGATGCGGGGAAATCCCGCAGCACCCGGACCAGTATCACCGATATGTTGTCCCGGCCCCCGTTGTCGTTCGCCGTCTGCACCAGATGCTGTGCGCACAGCTTCAGATTGGAACTCAGCGTCTGCAGCGCCAGGCCGATGTCCTCGTCGCCAACCATATCACAAAGGCCGTCCGAGCAGAGCAGGTAGATGTCCCCCGGCTGCGTGTCGTGATCGTGTATCTCCGGTTCGACCGTCGGGTCGATGCCGAGTGCACGCGTGACCAGATTCTTGTTCTGTGATTGCCTTGCCTGCTGCGGGGTGATGACCCCGCTGTCGATCTGCTCCTGCAGCAGGGAATGATCCTTGGTGATCTGTTTCAGCTCGTCGCCCCGCAGGCGGTACAGGCGTGAATCGCCGATGTGGGCGACCGTCATCTTGTTGTCGTAGAACAGGGCGACCACGAGGGTCGTGCCCATGCCGGCATACTGGGGCTGGCTCTGCGCGGCCTGGTAGATCGAGGTGTTCGCCTTGGCGATCTGCTCGTGCAGGAGCTTGTGTGCAACCAGCTGGCCGCTGGCAGGGTCGGTCT
The DNA here is from genome assembly GCA_035499735.1 of Burkholderiales bacterium. Classification (GTDB taxonomy): domain Bacteria; phylum Pseudomonadota; class Gammaproteobacteria; order Burkholderiales; family SG8-39; genus VBDM01. Next base: position 207,803 of record DATJYC010000049.1, on the reverse strand, counting down.
CGTTCGGCGGGGACTTCTCGAGCAACTGCTGCAGCTCGGTGATGATCACCGTGGTCGCCATGCCGCTCGCGACCTCGCCCGCGTTGTACCCCCCCATGCCGTCGGCGAGCACGACCAGCCCCTTGCGCCCATCGGAGGCGATCGAGTCCTCGTTGTGCGCGCGCACCATGCCGGGATCCGTGCAACTCGCGATCTCCAGCGCTCCCGACAAGGTCATGGTCCTCGGCTCGGTTTAGAGGGTGATATCGACCCCGGTGCCGGATGCCGCGGCGCCGGTGCCCCCGAAGGCGGCCCGCAGTTCGGAAGCGAATTCCTCGCCCGTTTGATACCGCTGGTCGGCCTCCTTCGCCATGGCCTTGTCGAGAAAGGCGACCAACGCCGGGGGAAGCGCGGGGTTGTACTGGAGGATGTCCGAGGCGTTCTCGTTGGCGATCTTGAACATGAGTTGCGCCATCGAGTCTCCCTTGAATGGCAGCTCCCCGCACGCGAGCTGGTACAGGCTCACCGCTAGCGAAAAAAGGTCGCTGCGGCCGTCGATCTTCTTCCCCTGCAGCTGCTCCGGGGACATGTACGAAGGTGTTCCCAGCACCATCCCCGTCTTGGTCTTGGACGAATCGGTGATCCGGGCAATGCCGAAGTCGGTCACCTTGACCACGTCGTTTTCGGGCTCATACATGACGTTGGCCGGCTTGACGTCGCGGTGAACCACGTTGTGCTTGTGCGCGTAGCCCAGAGCATCCGCCACGCGCGCGACGATCGATACGACCTTGTCGAGCGGCAGGGTGCTGCCGGCCTTGGTGTAGGGGATCAGGTCCTTGCCCTTGAGGAGCTCCATGGCGATGTAACACAGGTCATGCTCTTCACCTGCGTCGAAGATGGTGACGATGTTCGGGTGGCTCAGCCGCCCAGCCGTTTCGGCTTCCCGGAAGAAGCGCTCCTTCACCTCGGCGAGCTCGTCGGGCTCGAACTCCTGCGAGAGCGCCATGGTCTTGATGGCCACGACGCGGCCGATCTTTGGATCCTTGCCAAGGTACACGACGCCCATGGCGCCCTTGCCGAGCTCCTTCTCGACCTGATAGCGCCCGAGCATGGGTTTCTCGGTCCCGCCGCCCAGCGCGAGGGTTCCGCCTGGATGGGTCGTCGCCCCTCCAAGAATGACGGTCTCCGACATCTGCTTGGCGCGCGAGAGCTTGGCTTCGAGGTCGCGGAACTTCGGGTTGTAGCCGGCCATGTAGCCGAACACGGCCTCGGCCTTGTTGAACTGGCGCTTGCGCTCGAAGTCCAGAGCGAGGTTGTACAGGTTATCCATGACGGTGTCGTCAAGCGGCACCTTGCGAAAGTAGTCGAAGGCCATGTCGAGCTGGCCCTGACCCTGAAACGCGAGGCCGAGCATGCGCGCGTTGGCGGCGGACTGGGCGTCGGAGACCTCCTTGCCGCGCTCGGTGACCATGAAGCGCTTGGTGACCAGCAGCACGTGCCCCACGACGAGCAGCGTGAGCGGAAGCATGAACTGCAGCCACATCCCCTGGCCCGTCATCAGGACGAAGTGCGCCGCGAGCAGCAACGCCACGATGCCGCCGGTGACACCGGCCCCCAGTCCCGCCGACAGGCGCGGAAGCAGGGCGATCAGGTACGCGGCGACGAGCAGGAAAACCAGCCTCTCGACGATCCAGCCCCAGGTGGGGACGACGAAGAAGTGCCCCTGCAGGAGCGAGGAAACCGTGTGGGCCAGGAGCTCGACCGCCGGGGTCGCCGGATTCACCGGCGTCACGAATATGCTGCCGACCCCGGCCGCGGTCGGCCCGATGAGCACGATCTTGTCGCGGTACTTTTCCGCCGGAATCTTGCCGGTCGCCACGTCGAAGAACGAGTCCTCCTGGATCGCGGGCTTGCCGTCGCGGTCCTTGTAGAAATAGGTGAACATCTGCATCGTCGGGTCGGCGCTCACCTTGAAATTGCCGATCTGCAGCGCTTCGCCCGGGCGGATCTGGATGTCCTTCGCTGACAGGTTGAGGCTCTTCGCGACCAGCATCGCCGCCAGCGACGGATAGAACTCGTCGTAATAGGTGACGGCGAGCGCCTCGGTCCGGATTGCGCCGTCCACGTCGGGCACGGCGTTCAGATGCCCTACCGCCGCCGCGGCCGCGCCCAGGCTATCGACGACCGGGACTTCGACTCCGGCCGTTTGCAGGGGGATGTCGTCGCTCTTGCCCTGGATCGACACGGCATTCCTGCGAACGTAATCGGGAAGAGGCTTGTCGGGCTTGCCACGCGGTTCGCCGAAAGTAAACAGCATCGGCAGGACCACGTTGCCCGCCTTGGAAAAGCTGTCCGCGAGCTTGCGGTCGGTATTGAGCGTGGTCTCGGCTTCCTGGAGGGTCGCCCCCATCTCGAGGACCTCGGGGGAAACGCCGCGCGGCGGCGCGCTCGCATCGGCCGGGACGATCTTGTGGTAGGTCTCGAGCAGCCGGTTGATGTAAGTGAGCCCCGGATCGATCTGCGGCTCCGAGAAGAACACGGTGTAGCCAATGACCTTGGCCTTTGCGCTCGCGAGGCGGTCAATCATCTTCGCGTGGATCTCGCGCGACCACGGCCAGCGCCCGATGTTGTCTATGCTCTGCTTGTCGATCGCGATGATCGCGACCTTGTCGGAGGGAGTCCTCGATGAAGCCTTGACGCCCCAATCGTAGGCGGTGCGCTCCAGGCCCTGGATGAGCTGCGAGCCCCCCGAGAACAGAAGCACGAGCGACACCACCAGACCCAGAAACCAGTCTTTTTTCCAGAAGCCCGCTTTGCTCATCGCCTCTCCCGCTTGTTCTTATTGTTGTTAGCGAGGGGTCTTGTCCCCGTTTCGCATTCTACGCCACCCGCCTCAGTGATTTGCCCGGACGCCGGAACCCGCGCGGGTTCGCCCGCGAATCCAAAAGCATTCGTAAGTTACTGAATAAACAGAACCCTGGGCGGCATTCTTACAGTGAATGCTGGACCCGTCAAATCCTGCCGACGGGCGCGAAACGGGTGGGGCGGGCGGCCTAGCCGCCGAGGAGCGTGCCGGCGGCGATGCCGTGCTGCGCGACGAATTCCGGCGCGGAGACTTTCTTGCCCTCTTCGTGCTTGGCCTTGAGCACCTCGATGCGCCCTCCCTGGGCGGTCACGTAGAAGCTCTGCGGGCCGATTTCGGAGATCTCGCCGATCTTGCCTCTCACGGCGCCGAAGGTGCGTATCGTGTGCTTGCGGCTGTCGAAAATCTGCAGCTTCTTCCCGTTGACCGTGGTCCAAGCGCCGGGGGCGGGATTGCAGCCGCGTATCAGGTTGTAGATGAAATCGACGTGGTTCGCCCAGTTGATCTTGGCTTCGGCGGCGCGGCACCAGCCCTCGTAGCTCGCCTGGGACTCGTCCTGGACGGTCTCCCTGTGCTTGCCCGCCACCACCAGGTCGGCGGCCTCCAGCATCGCCTTCACGCCCATGGGGAAGAGACGGTCGAAGTACACGCTCCCCAGCGTATCGTCGGCGCTGATCGGCGTTTCCTTTTGCAGGATCACCGGGCCCTCGTCCAGGCCATCGTTCGGGCGGAAGATGGTGAGGCCGGTCCTGGTGTCGCCGCGGATGATGGGCCAGTTGATGGAGCTCGGGCCGCGGTACCTGGGAAGGAGCGACGGGTGGTACTGGATCGTGCCCTTCTTCGGGATGTTGACGATGTCCTGGGGCGCGAACTGCAGCACATAAGCCATCACCCCGATATCGGCGCCGAGCGAGCGCATCGTGTCCTGGGCCTGCCTGTCCCGGAGCGACGGGAACTGGAACACCTTCACGCCCTTCTCCTGCGCCGCCACCTTGAGGACGTCCGCCTTGGCGCCCTCCTTCTCCGGCGCACAGAACACGCCCGTAACCTGGTCGCCGCGCGCGAGGAAGGCCTCGAGCACCGCCTTGCCGAAGTCCTGCTGGCCGATGATGGCTATCCTCATCGCCTACGCCGCCTTCTTCGGTGGAATCGAGAACGCGCCGGCCTGCTTGAGGACGGCGACCTTGGATTCGTCGTAGCCCAGGACCTCGCGGAGGATTTCATCGGTATGCTCGCCGAGCATCGGCGAGCGCTTGATCACGGCGGGCGAGGCCGACAGCTTGATCGGCATGCCCACGTTGTACCACTTGCCGCGCTTGGGATGGTCGAGCTCGACCCACATGTCGCGCCCGCGCACGTGCTCGTCGGTCGCGAGATCCTCGGTGGACATGATCGGGCCACAGGGCACGTCGAGCGGATTCAGAATGGCCATCAGCTCGCGCTTGGTGTACTTCTCGGCGAACTTGTTGAGCAGCGTCCACACGAGCTGTTGGTTCTTGCGCCGCTCGCCGATGCTCGACACGCGCGGATCTGACGCGAGCTCGGGCACGCCCACTTCCGGCCCGATACGCTTCGCGAGGTCCTCCCACACGGCTTCCTGGACGACCACGTAGAGCCAGTCGTTCGCGCCGTGCGGCTTGCAGTGGATCGCGTTGCCGAGCTGCCCGCCGCCGGAATCGTTGCCCGCGCGCGGCACCTCACCCATGCCCTGGTACGTCGGCACCGAGTACTCCGACAGCGACCCGCGCGTCAGCCGCTGGTGGTCGCGGAACTTCACGCGGCACAGGTTCATCACGCCGTCCATCATCGCCACCTCGACGTACTGTCCCTTCCCGGTCTTCTCCGCGTGGCGCAGCGCGGCGAGCAGCCCGATCGCGAGATGCAGGCCGGTGCCGGAGTCGCCGATCTGCGCGCCGGTCACGAAGGGAGGACCGTCGGGAACCCCGGTCGTGCTCATCGCGCCGCCCATCGCCTGCGCCACGTTCTCGTAGGCTTTGAAATCGGCGTAGGGGCCCGACGAGCCGAAGCCCTTGATCGAGCCCATCACGATCTTGGGATTGAGCTCGTGGATCCTCTCCCACGTGAAGCCGAAGCGGTCGAGCACGCCCGGGCCGAAGTTCTCCATGACGATGTCGCACTTCTTCAGGAGATCGACGAACACCGTCTTGCCTTCCGCGCTCTTCATGTTCACCGTGATCGAGCGCTTGTTGCAGTTGAGCATCGTGAAGTAGAGAGAATCCGCGTTCGGCACGTCGCGCAGCTGGCCGCGCGTCGCGTCACCCTGCGGATTCTCGAACTTGATGACATCCGCGCCCATCCAGGCCAGGAGCTGCGAGCAGGTCGGGCCCGCCTGAACGTGCGTCATGTCGAGAATGCGGACTCCCTTGAGCGCTTCCATTCGAACCTCCGGAAACCTACTTCTTCTTCGCCGCCGTCGGATTCAGGCCGGTGATGCGGCCGCTCTCGGTGCCGGCGGTCTCGTCGATCACAGCGTTGATGAGCGTCGGCTTTCTCGAGCGAATCGCGTTCTCCATTGCCTTCCTCAGCTCGGCCGGCGTGGCGGCATTCACGCCCAAGCCACCGAAAGCTTCGATCAGCTTGTCGTAGCGCGCGCCCTTCACGAACACGGTGGGCGCCGGATCGCGGCCGCTCGGATCCGTGTCGGTGCCCTTGTAGACTCCGTTGTTGTTCATCACCACGATGCACACCGGCAGGTCGTAGCGGCAAATCGTCTCCACCTCCATGCCCGAGAAGCCGAAAGCACTGTCGCCCTCGATGGCAATCACCTGCTGCTTGGTCACCACTGCGGCAGCCACGCAGTAGCCCATGCCGATCCCCATGATTCCCCACGTTCCGACGTCGATGCGCTTCCTCGGCTTGTACATGTCGACGATCGAGCGCGTGAAGTCGAGCGCGTTGGCGCCCTCGTTCACGAACATCGCATCCGGGTTCGCCCTCACGATGTCGCGCACGACGCTCAGCGCGCTGTGGAAGTTCATCGGAGACGGATTCTTGGCCAGCGTCTCGGCCATCTTCGCGACGTTGCCCTTCTTCTTCTCGGCGACGGCGTTCAGCCAATCCGCGGGCGGCCTGGGCAGCAAGCCCGCATTCTTGTCGATGCCCGCGAGCAGCGCTGAGACGCACGAGCCGATGTCGCCGATCAGCGGTGCGTCGATGCGCACGTTGCTGTCGGCCTCCTGCGGCGAAATGTCGATCTGGATGAACTTCTGACCGCCCCAGTCCTTGTGGCCCTTGCCGCCCCAGGTCTTGCCCTTTCCGTGCGACAGAAGCCAGTTGAGACGCGCGCCGACCAGCATCACGACGTCGGCTGCGGGAAGCACAAAGGAGCGCGCCGCAGAGGCGCACTGCTCGTGCGTGTCGGGGAGCAGGCCTTTCGCCATCGACATCGGCAGGTAGGGGATCCCGGTCTTCTCGACCAGGGAACGGATTTCAGCGTCGGCCTGGGCGTAGGCGGCGCCTTTGCCGAGGATGATGAGCGGCTTTCTCGCGCTCTTGAGAAGATCGATGGCGCGCTTCACGGCTTCGGGCGCGGGAATCTGCTTCGGCGCCGGATCGACGACCTTGATCAGGCTCTTCGTTCCCAGCTCCGCATCGACGCTCTGTGCGAAGAGCTTCGCCGGCAGATCGAGGTACACGCCACCCGGGCGGCCGGACACGGCGGCGCGGATAGCGCGCGCGATGCCGACGCCGATATCCTCGGCATGCAGCACGCGGAACGCGGCCTTGGCGACCGGCTTGGCGATCGCGAGCTGGTCCAGCTCCTCGTAGTCGCCCTGCTGCAGGTCGACGATTTCGCGCTCGGAGGAGCCCGAGATGAGGATCATCGGGAAGCAGTTGACGGTGGCGTGGGCGAGCGCGTTGAGCCCGTTCAGGAAGCCCGGCGCCGATACCGTCAGGCATATGCCCGGCTTCTGCGTCAGGAAGCCGGCGATGGAGGCGGCATAGCCGGCGCTCTGCTCGTGGCGGAACGAAAGCACGCGCAGCCCCGCGGCCTGCGCCCGGCGCGTCAGGTCAGTGATCGGGATGCCGGGCAGGCCGTAGATCGTATCGAGCCCGTTCAGCTTCAGGGCATCGATGACCAGCTGAAAGCCGTCGGTCAGCTGCTGCGTCTGCGCGTCGGGACCCGACGCGACTTGCGGCTCGACTGTTCCCATGGTGGTCTCCTTGCGTTGTGCGGACCGCGCGGGCGCGGTCTCCGGATTTGCCGGCTGAAAAGTGTAAGGTCGTGCCGCGGCCTCAACCTTGACTGGAGTCAATAAATCCCGCTTAATTGCCGGTCCACCGTTCGTTCGCGCGCCCGCTGCCGTCCGTGTCGGCCATCCTCAATCACCCCCAGCGCAACACGATTCGCCTCCAGCTAAAACAAAACCTGATTCTGCGCGAAATGGCGGTACCTGCCTGGGAGGACCTCGAGCCGCAGCTCGAGGTCGCCGAGTACCGCAAGGGCGAGCCGCTGGTCCGACAGGGCGGAACGAACATGGAGCAATTCTTCATCCTGGACGGCATCCTCAAGCGCGTAGTCAGCAATCCCCAGGGCAAGGAGATGATCCTGCGCTTCGCCGCCGAGACCGACATGGACACCTCCTATGCCGCATGGCGGATGAAGACACCCATGCCCTACAGCATCGCTGCGGTGACCAAGGTGCGGGTCGCCCGCCTGTCCATGCCCAACTGGGTCGAGTTCCTCGAGCGCCACACTGAAGTGAAGCTCCGCTTCGAATACGAGGTGATGCGCCTCATGTCCGAGGTCATGGCCCACACGATCACGCTGCATCTCCTCGACGCTCCCGGGCGGCTTGCGCGCTTCATGCGCAAGCACACCGACCTGCTCGGACGCATCCCCAAGAAGGAGCTTGCGTCTTATCTCAATCTGACGCCGGAGACGCTGTCGCGCCTGCGACAGCGGGTCGCCTAGGCGCCGCGCCTCCCCGACAACACGCGCGCCCACAGCGCCCGCAACAGGGGCCAGAACAGCAGGAGCAGAGCCAGCGCGGTCAGGCTGCCGACCAGGCCGTTCGAGAAGAACACCAGGAGATCGCCCTGCGAGCCCTTGATGGCGTTGCGGAAGTTCTCCTCCGCGCGGTCGCCCAGCACTAGGGCGAGCACCAAGGGCGCGAGCGGGTACCCCAGCTTCTTGAATGCGTACCCCATCACTCCGAAGATCACCATCAGGTACACGTCGAACATCGAGTTGTGCACGGTATACGCGCCGATCGCGCAGATCACGATGATCACCGGCGCGATGATGGAGAACGGGATGCGCAGGATGGCCGCGAACAGCGGCACGCAGGTCAGGACCACGATCAGCCCGGCGATATTGCCCAGGTACATGCTGGCGATGAGGCCCCACACGAAATCCGGCTTCTCCACGAAGAGCAGCGGGCCCGGCTGCAGTCCCCAGATCAGCAGGCCTCCGAGGAGCACCGCGGCGGTGGGCGAACCCGGCACGCCGAGCGTGATCATCGGCAGCAGCGCCGAGGTGCCCGCGGCGTGCGCGGCCGTCTCCGGCGCGACGACCCCCTCGACCTTGCCGTTGCCGAAATCCTTGCCGTCCTTGGACAGGCGCCGGGCGAGGCCGTAGCTCATGAAAGACGCCGGGGTCGCCCCGCCCGGCACGATGCCCATGAAACAGCCCACCGCGGCGCTGCGCAGCGAGGTCACCCAGTACATCGGAAGCTCCTTCCAGGTCTCGAGCACCACCTTCGCGTTGATCCTCGCGCTCGCTCCCTTGAAAGCGAGGCCCTCCTCGAGCGTCTCCAGGATCTCGCCGATGCCGAACAGGCCGATGACCGCGATCAGGAAGTCGAACCCCTTGAGGAGCGAGGTGAAGCCGAACGTGAGGCGAAGCGTCCCGGTGACGCTGTCCAGGCCGACCGCGGCGAGAGCGAAGCCGATCATCATCGAGGCGACGGTCTTGGCGGCGTTGCCGCCGCTCATTCCGACGAACGCGCAGAACGTCAGCAGGTAGACGGAGAAGAACTCGGGCGGCCCGAACTTCAGCGCGAAGCTCGCCACGACCGGCGACAGGAAGGTGATCATGATCACGGCGATCAGCGCCCCGACGAACGACGAGGTGAATGCCGCAGTCAGGGCGCTGCCCGCGCGCCCGTGCTGCGCGAGCGGATGACCGTCGAAGGTCGTCGCGACCGACCAGGGCTCGCCCGGTATATTGAAGAGGATCGAGGTGATGGCGCCGCCGAAAAGCGCTCCCCAGTAGATGCACGACAGCAGGATGATCGCCGAGGTTGTGCCGCCCGGCTGCTGCGACATGGAGAAGGTCAGGGGCAGGAGGATCGCGACGCCGTTCGCACCGCCCAGCCCGGGAAGCACGCCGATGATGATGCCGAGGATGACGCCCACGAACATCAGCATCAGGTTGAAGGGGGTGAAGGCGACGCCGAATCCCCCCAGGAGTGCGTTGATCTCTTCCACTCAGGTCAACCCAGGCCCAGGGCCGACTCCAGAGGCCCCTTCGGCAGCGGCACCGAAAACCAGATCTCGAAAATCAGGAAGAAGGCGACGCTCACGCCCACCGAAACCGGCACGGTCTTGAGCCAGGAGTACTTGCCGAGCCGCCACATGAAATACGCGATGTACAGGGTCGACGCAACGTAGAATCCGAGCCAGGCGATGAGCGCGACGTAGACGATGGTCGGCACCAGCACGGTGAAGATCTTCTTCAGCTCCCCGCGCGACACGAAGGACTCTTCCGCGAGCGCCGGATTGCGCAGGGCGCGCATCAGAATCGCGACGCTCGAGGCGCAGATCAGCAGGCCGACGTAGAAGGGGAAATAGCCCGGCTGGGGCCCGTCATCGCCCCACCTTGCGCCCAGCCGGTAGCTGTCGATCACCACCACCAGGCCGAACAGCAGGATGATCGCCGCGACGCCGATTTCCACGGCCCGCGTTGACGCCGCAGAACGATCCGTTCCGTTTTCCACGCCCTCGCCTCTTCGATTCGCCCGCCGGCCCTGCGCCGCGCGGGGGATCACCCCGCGTGCGACAAGCTCATCGCGCGAGGAACCCCGCCTCTTTCATGAGCAGGATGTGCCGCGCTTCTTCGCGCGCCACCCACGCTTCGTAGTCCTTGCCGTTCAGGGTCGTCTGGTTGAACGCGCCCTGCTCGAGGAAATCCTTCCACTCCGGGGTCTCGCGCACTCTCTTCAGGAGATCCACGTAGTACTGCACCTGATCAGGGGTCACGCCTCCCGGCATGAAGATGCCGCGCAGCATGACGTACTCGACGTCGAGTCCCGTCTCCTTGCAGGTCGGGATGTCGTACCACGACATGGTCTTCGTCACCTTCGCCTTGTAGGGCATGCGCTTGGAGTCGAACACGCACAGGGGGCGCAGAGTGCCCGCCCGCCACTGCGCCACCGCCTCGATCGGGTTGTTGACCGTGGAATCGATGTGCTTGCCGACGAGCTGCACCGCGACCTCGCCGCCGCCCCGATACGAGATGTAGGTGAACTTGGCGTCGGTCTGCCGCTCTATGGCCACGGTGATGATCTGGTCCTCCTGCTTGGACCCCGTGCCGCCCATCTTGAACTTGCCGCCGGCGGCCTTCACTGCCGCGATGTAGTCCTTCGGCGTCTTGTAAGGCGTCTCGGCGTTGACCCAGAGGACGAAATTGTCGAGCGCCATCATTTGCACCGGCGTCAGATCGCGCCAGTTGAACGGCGTATGGGTCGCCAGGGGCGTGGTGAACAGGTTCGACAGCGTGATGATCAGCTTGTGCGCGTCGCCCTTGGCCTCCTTGACGTCGAGGAAGCCCTCGGCGCCCGCGCCGCCCGCCTTGTTGATGACGACCATCGGCTGCTTCATCAGCTTGTGCTTGGCGACGATGCCCTGGATGAACCGCGCCATCTGGTCGGCTCCACCGCCCGTTCCCGCGGGCACGATGAATTCCACGGTCTTGTTCGGCTCCCAGGCCGCCCATGACGCCTGCGGAGCACCCGCCACCGCAAGGACAGCCAACAATGAAGCGTTCCAGCGTGAAGCCCGCTCGATATAGAACTGCATGTCTCTCCTCCTTTGTTGGAACTGCCTGCTGCTTCCTGACATCCGGCTGCGTTTCCGCACCCGGCCATTATATCCAGACTAGCTCGCCTGCCCCTCCGGTCTGCTGCCCCCCGCCAACCACTTTCCGGCGAGGACCACCAGCACCGCGCCGATGAGGCCCGCCACCGATACCTCCAGCTTGTAACCGAAAGCGCGGAACACTTCGATATCGATCATCCAGCGTGCGTTCGCCTTGAACCATTCGATCACGACCGGATCGGTCACGATCATCTCTCCTGCCACGAAGCCGATGAGCGCGGCGCCAACCGTGACGATCACCGGGAAGCGGTCCATCAGCTTCATCAGCATGGTCGCCCCGTATACCACCATCGGGATGCTGATCAGCAAGCCGAGCACGAGCAGCACGATGCTGCCCTTGGCCACCGCGGCGACCGCGATGACGTTGTCCAGGCTCATCACCAGGTCTGCGATCAGAATGGTCTTGATAGCGCCGATCAGATGGGAGCTCGAGACGACGTCGTCCCCCTCGCTGTCCTCCGGCACGAGCAGCTTCACCGCGATCCAGAAGAGGAGCGCCCCGCCGATGAGCTTGAGGTAGGGAAGCTTGAGCAGCTCCACCGCGACGATGGTCAGAACGATCCGCAGAACCACCGCGGCGGCCGCGCCCCAGAACACCGCCCGCTTCTGTTGATGCACGGGCAGGGACCGCGCAGCCAACGCGATCACGACCGCGTTGTCCCCGGACAGGATGACGTTCACCCAGATGATCGCCAGAAGCCCCAGCCAGAATTGCGAGGTGACCAGCTCTTGCATTCACTCGTCTCCCGGACCTGGAGTTACGCGATCAGAACAAGCCGACCACTTTTCCGTCGACCAGATCGATCTTGACCGCCGACGGCACCTTGGGCAGCCCCGGCATGGTCATGACGTCTCCGCAGATCATCACGATGAACTCGGCGCCCGCCGCCAGGCGCACCTCGCGGATGTTGATCACGTGGTTGTCCGGGGCGCCGCGCAGCTGCGGATCCGTCGAGAAGGAGTACTGGGTCTTGGCGACGCACACGGGATAATGCCCATACCCGTCTTCCTGGAGCTTCTTGATCTGGCCACGCACTTTGGCGTCCGCGGTGACTTCCGAGGCCCGGTAGATGCGCTGGGCGATCGCTGTGATCTTCTCCCACAAGGAATCGTTCTCGCCGTAGACGAAGTGAAAGCTGTTCTTCGTCTCGCACAGGCCGACGACGATCTTCGCGAGCTCGGCGGCGCCCTTGCCGCCGTCGCCCCAGTGCGTGGCGATCACCGCCGGGACACCGAGCTTGGCCATCCTCGCCTTGATGAAGTCGTGCTCGCGTGGCGTATCGAAGGTGAAGCGGTTGATGGACACCACGCAAGGAATGCCATAGTGCTTGCTCACGTTCTCGACGTGCCGCTCGAGGTTCACGATGCCCCGCTCGAGCGCGGCCATGTTCTCCTGATTGACCGCTTTCAGGTCTACGCCCCCGTGGTATTTCAGCGCACGCACCGTGCCGACGATAACGGCGGCGCTCGGTCGCAGCCCGGACTTGCGGCACTTGATGTCGATGAACTTCTCCGCCCCCAGGTCGGCACCGAAGCCCGCTTCCGTCACCACGTAGTCGACGAGCTTCATCGCCGCCCTGGTGGCGATCACCGAATTGCAGCCGTGCGCGATGTTGGCGAACGGGCCGCCGTGGATGAACGCGGGGTTGTTCTCGAGCGTCTGCACCAGGTTCGGCTGGATCGCGTCCTTGAGCAGCACCGTCATGGCGCCGTGGGCGCCGAGGTCCTTCGCCAGAACAGGCTTCAGGTCGCGGGTGTAGCCGACGACGATCTTGCCCAGGCGCTCCTTCAGGTCTTCGAGCGAGGTCGACAGGCAGAAGATCGCCATGACTTCGGAAGCGACGACGATGTCGAATCCGTCCTGGCGCGGGTAGCCGTTGCCGGGTCCGCCGAGGCTCACCGTGATGTCGCGCAGCGCGCGATCGTTCATGTCCACGACGCGCCGCCAGGCGATGCGGCGCACGTCGATCCCGAGCTCGTTGCCGTGATGGATGTGGTTGTCGAGCATCGCGGCAAGCAGGTTGTTCGCGAGCGCGATCGCGTTGAAGTCGCCCGTGAAGTGCAGGTTGATGTCTTCCATCGGGACGACCTGGGCGTAGCCGCCGCCGGCGGCCCCGCCCTTCATGCCGAATACGGGCCCGAGCGAAGGCTCGCGCAGGCAGATCATCGCCTTCTTGCCGATGTGGTTGAGCGCATCGCCCAGCCCCACCGTCGTCGTCGTCTTGCCCTCGCCGGCAGGCGTGGGGCTGATCGCCGTGACCAGCACGAGCTTGGAGTCGGGCTTCGCCTTCAGCCCGTCGAGGTACTTGAGCGAGACCTTCGCCTTGTAGTGCCCGTAGGGCTCCAGATGCTCCTCGGGAATTCCGAGCTTCGACAGCGCGACCTTCGAGATGCGTTCGAGTTTGGCTTTCTGCGCGATTTCTATGTCGGAGGGCATCTACGGCTCCTGTGGGCTTCCGGAACGATCGGTCGTGGCGGAGGAGCACTATACGGTGTGTGCATTTGGCCGGACATTGACGGAAATCAAGAGGGTTGCGGCGCAGGGCGCGGGGCTCGGGCCTCACTGCTGCGGCGCACCCTCGCGATCCCATTCGAGCGCCTTGAGATTCATTCGCGCCTTCCCGTAACCCGGCCGCAGGATAAGCGCTGATCGATACTCGCGCTCCGCGTCCGCGGTTCGTCCGGCGAGATGGTACGCGTAGCCGAGGTTGCCGTGCGCGCGGGCGTTCCAAGGCGCTTCGCGCACGCTCGATTCCCAGAGCGAGATCTCGCTGGCGTAGTCGAGCTGCCGCAGAACGCATGAGACAGCGCACAGTCCGAGCAGGATACCGGTCGCCGCGCGCGCCGCCGCCGGGGGCGGCCTGAGTCGGGAGGCTTGCGCGCCGAGCGCGAGGAACAGCCCCCATGCCGAGAGGTAGAGCTGGCGGTCGTTCGCGACGTCCAGGCGCGGAACGATCGAATTCGTCGGCGCGAGCTGAAGGAAGAACCAGAGTATTCCGAACGCGATCCACGGGCGCGAGCGCGCGCTGCCAACACCGAGCGCGAACAGCGCGGCGAGCAGCGCCGCCTGCGCGGCCAGCTCCGCGTCCCATCCGGCGAGCGGCGGGAGCGCCGGGTCGATGTTGTAGCCGCGCAGCGCGAGGAGGCGCGAGACGAGGTAGGCGATGCCGCCCACCTGGGTGAGCAGGTTCTCAGGGGCGCTTCGCCGCGTAAACCCGTAGCTCAGCAGCTCGGCGTAGCCCGGGTGCAGCAGCGCGATCGCGGTCGCCGCCGTCAGCACCGCCCAATGCGCTGCCTGCCGCCGCAGCACGTCCTTCCAGCTTCGCGGGCCTCCGCCGCACAGCTCGCACAGGATCAGCGCCGCCGGCAGGGTGACCGCGGTCTCGCGCGTCGCCAGCGCGAGCGCGAAGAGCAGCGCCGACACGGCCCAATGCCCGCGGCGTAGATACACGAGCACGGCGCCGAGATAGAAGGTCGCCATGAGGGATACCGAGCGCCCGCTGATGTAGGTCACCGCCTCGGTCTGCGCGGGGTGCAGCGCGAAGAGCAGGGCCGCGGCGAGCGCCACGCCGCGCGACCGGTCCGGATCCGCCTCCCCGAACCAGCGCACGCACAGCGTGAAGCCGACCAGGTAGAGCAGCGCCGCGTTGAGCGCGTGCGCCGCGATGTTGACAAGGTGAAAACCGAACTCTCCAGGAGCGAGCGTCCAGTTCAGCACGTAGCTCGCCTTGAGGAGCGGCCGCACCCCGAGGTTGCCGACCAGCGCCTGCCAGGAATGCACCGCCGGGGCGTTGACGATGACGTTGTAGTCGTCGAACTGGAACACGCCGGCGAACGACGGCAGGTAGGCGGCGAAAGCGACGATCGCCGGCACCCACGCCTCGCGCCGGACCGTCATTGCGGCCGGGCGTCGAAGGCGCGATCGAGCAGTCCCACGGCGTGCCACCACCGGTTGCGGGCGTTGAGCATCACCACCAGAACTCGCACGCCGTCGCGCTCGGCGAGCGCCACGAGGCAGGTCCCCGCCAGCTCGGTATACCCGGTCTTTACGCCGATGGCGCCCGGATACCGCCCGATGAGGGCATTCGTGTTGTCGAACTCGAAGATGTGCGTTCCGTCGGCGCTGCTGATCGCGGCCCGCGGCATTCCCGCCAGCCGGAGATAGCCCGGATGCCTGATGACTTCCTCGGCGAGCCGAGCGAGATCCTGGGCGGTGGAGAACTGCCGCTTCCGGTCGTGCCCGCAGGGATCGACGAAGTGTGTGTCCCGGAGCTCAAGCGCCGCGGCGCGGCGGTTCATCATCGCGACGAACCTCGGGACGGTCCGGCCCATGTCGTCCGCCAGCGCGCGGCAGGCGTCATTCGCAGAGCGGACCACCATGGCGGCGAACAGGTCGCGAATGCGCCATCTTTCTCCGGGCCTGAGACCGAGTCGCCGTCCCGTCTCGAGCGCCACGCCACCGTCCAATTCGATGACGCGGTCGAGATCGCCGCGCTCGAGCACTAGCAGCGCCGTCATCATCTTGGCGAGGCTCGCCGGGGGCAGCCTGTCCCTCGGCCTGCCTGCCCACAGCAGCACGCCGTCGCGCTTCACGAGGTAGGCATCCGCGACCTGCGGATAGCGGTCCTCTTCGGCTTGCGCGCAGCCCGCGGCGACGAGCGCGAGGAGCGCGAG
The DNA here is from genome assembly GCA_035499735.1 of Burkholderiales bacterium. Taxonomy (GTDB): domain Bacteria; phylum Pseudomonadota; class Gammaproteobacteria; order Burkholderiales; family SG8-39; genus VBDM01. The sequence continues at coordinate 192,166 of DATJYC010000049.1, read as the reverse complement.
CCGGCGCAGCACGGCCGGGCTATCTCCCGAACAGCCCTCTCAGCTTGTTGACGCCCTGGTCGACACCCTGCTGGACTGCGCTCTTAGCGGGGGTGGACTGCCCGCTGCTTGCCGGGCGCTGCGGCGTAGTGGATTCCAGGGCATAGCTCGAACACAGGGCCGCATATTTCCCGCCGTCCCTCGAGGTGTAGTCGCGGCCGGTGCAATATTTCTTCGCCAGCGGCTTGGCCTCGTTCGGGCAATAGCGGCCGACGAAATCGAGCGACTCGGCCTTCGCCGCGCCCGGGCACAGCGACGCCTTCACCTGGTCCGCGGACAGGCCGCACATCTCCGCCGCGTTCTTGTCGCCCCTGGCCTTGGCGAAGCCGTCCTGGGTCTGGTAGCGCTTGCAGAATTCGGCCGCCTTCGCGGTGCAGGCCGACCGCACCTCGGGCGAGGTCATGGCGGCGTTGCTCATGATGGTCTTGCAGGTATCGTCGCTCTTCTTGTAGCAGCGCCCGTACATGCCGAGCTTGCCCATGTCCATGGTGTCGACCGCCTTGCTGCATTCCGCGATCTGGGCGTCGAAGGCCTGCTTCCTGGCCTGCTCGCCCTGGGCCCGCGCGGCATCGGCCTGGGCCTTCATGGCGGCGATCTGCCCTTCGCGCTCGCTCCTCGCCTGCTCCCGCTCGCTCTTCGCTTGCTGCGCGTCGCAGGCGCCGATCTTCCTGCCGCTCATGTTCATGACCATGTCCCGGCCGCCGTCCTTCATGCGCATCGTGCCCTTGTATTCGGTGCGGCCCGGGTTGAACACGTATTCCATGACCGCCGACCGGTTGTTCTTGCAGCTCATCGTGATGGTGATCTTGTTCCCGGACTCCTTGTAGTCCGTCACGGTGCATCCCTGCGCGTTTTTGCCCTTCGTGACGTTCTTGCGCATGTCCTTCTCGTAGCATTGCTGCGAGGTGTTTCCGCCCATTCCGGGGGGCATCCCCGGCACGTTCATCTGCGTGGTGACCTCCCACAGGTCGTCGGTGCCGGCTGCAAACGAAAGAGACGCCGCGCAGGCGAGCGCGAGCGCGATTCCAATGGCTTTCATGCTTGTCCTCCCAGACACGACCCGGCGGACGCGGGCCTACGACGGGAGTCTACCGCAGTTCGGCCAGCGCCTTGCCGCCGCCGTAGCTCGCGTGCACCGGCTCGAGCCCGCCTCTCGTTACTCTGACAGCACAGTACTTGAACTCGGGGATCTTTCCGAAGGGATCGAGCACCGGGTTGGTGAGCATGTTCGCCGCCGCCTCGTAGTAGCAGAACGGGATGAACAGCGCACCCTGAGGCGTGCCCTCGTCGGCGCGGGCGTAGAGCGAGATCTTGCCGCGGCGCGACTCGACGGTGACGATGTCGCCGGGCTTCGCGCCGAAGCGGTCGAGGTCGAGCGGATGGAAGGAGGCGACCGGTTCGGGCTCGATGTGGTCGAGCACGCTGGCGCGGCGCGTCATCGCGCCGGTGTGCCAGTGCTCGAGCTGGCGGCCTGTGATGAGGACCATCGGATACTGCTCGTCCGGACGCTCCGCCGCCGGGATCAGGTCCGCGGGAACGAACTTGCCGCGGCCGGTGGTCGTCGGGAAATGCGTAGTGAACACGACCGGCTCACCCGGATCGCCTTCCTTCTCGCAAGGATAGGTGACCGAGGAGTCGCGCTCGAGGCGCTCCCAGGTGATTCCGGCGATCGAGTCCATGCACTGGCGCATCTCGTCGAACACCTCGCGCGGATGCGTGTAGTTCCACGGCAGGCCCATGCGCCTGGCAAGCTCGTTGAGGAGCCAGAAGTCCTCTTTCGCCTCGCCCGGCGGCTCGATCGCCTTACGGCCGAGCTGCACCATGCGATCGGTGTTGGTGACGGTTCCGACCTTCTCCGGCCACGCGGTCGCCGGCAGCACCACGTCGGCGAGATACGCCGTTTCCGTGAGGAAGATGTCCTGCACCACCATGTGATCGAGCGACGCGAGTGCCTCGCGCGCGTGGTCGACGTCGGGGTCGGACATCGCCGGGTTCTCGCCCATGATGTACATGCCGCGGATCTCGCGCTTCTTCGCGGCGTTCATGATCTCGACCACGGTGAGGCCGGGCTTGGGATCGAGCTCCGTGCCCCAGAGCTTCTCGAAGCGCGCCTTCGCCTCGGGCGTCGCCACGCGCTGGTAGTCCGGATAGAACATCGGGATCAGACCCGAGTCCGAGGCGCCCTGCACGTTGTTCTGTCCGCGAAGCGGATGCAGCCCCGAGCCCGGCTTGCCGATCTGGCCGGTCGAAAGAGCCAGCGCGATGAGGCACCTCGCGTTGTCGGTGCCGTGAACGTGCTGCGAGATGCCCATGCCCCACATGATCATCGAGCCCTTGGAGGTCGCATAGAGCCGCGCGACTTCGCGGATCGTCTGCGCGTCGATGCCGCAGATCGGCGCCATCGCCTCCGGGGTGAATTTCCTGACGTTCTCGGCGAGCGCCTCGTAGCCCGAGGTGCGGTCGCGGATGAAGGCCTCGTTCACGAGTCCTTCCTCGACGATCGTGTGCAACATCGCGTTCAGCAGCGCGACATCGGTGTCCGCCTTGAACTGCAGGTTATAGGTCGCATGGCGCGCGAGCTCGCCGCGGCGCGGGTCGGCGACGATGAGCTTCACGCCGGATTTGGCGGCGTTCTTCATCCAGGTCGCGGCGACCGGGTGGTTCACCGTCGGGTTGGCGCCGATCAGGAAGATCACTTCCGCCTTCATCACGTCGCGCACCTGGTTCGATACCGCGCCCGAGTTGATGCCCTCCATGAGCGCCGCGACCGAGGAGGCGTGGCACAGGCGCGTGCAGTGGTCGACGTTGTTCGAGCCGAAGCCCGTGCGCACGAGCTTCTGGAAGAGGTAGGCCTCCTCGTTCGTGCCCTTCGCCGAGCCGAAGCCGGCGAGCGCCTTCTTGCCCTGGGTATCGCGGATGTCTCGCAGCCCCTTCGCGGCGAAGTCGAGCGCCTCTTCCCAGCTCGCCTGGCGGAACACTTCCGCCCAGTTGTCGGGATCGACCCTGAAGTCCTTGTGCTTCTTCACGCCCGGCTTGCGGATGAGCGGCCGGGTGAGGCGGTGCTTGTGCTGCACGTAGTCGAAGCCGTAGCGCCCCTTCACGCACAGCCGGTTGCTGTTGGCGGGACCCTCGCGGCCCTGCACCCAGAGGATCTTGTTGCCTTTGACGTTGTAGGTGAGCAGGCAGCCCACGCCGCAGTAGGGGCAGACCGAATCCACGGTCTTGTCGGCGACGATCTTGCCGACCTCGCGCGCCGGCATCAGCGCGCCCGTCGGGCAGGCCTGGACGCACTCGCCGCAGGCGACGCAGGTCGAATTCCCCATCGGGTCGTCGAGGTCGAAGACGATCTTCGAGTGCTCGCCGCGGAAGGCGTAGCCGATGACGTCGTTGACCTGCTCCTCGCGGCAGGCTCTCAGGCAGCGCGTGCACTGTATGCACGCGTCCAGGTTCACCGCGATCGCCGCGTGCGAGCAATCCGCCTCCGGCTGGTGGCGCGATTCGAACCTGGGCTTGCCGACCTTCAGATCTTTCGCCCAGCGGTCGAGCTCGGAGTTCAGCGTGTACGATTTTTCGGGGATGTCGGACAGCAGCAGCTCGAGCACCATCTTCTGGCTCGCGACGGCGCGCGGGCTGTCGGTGGTGACCTCCATGCCGTCCTTGGGCGTGCGGCAGCACGAGGGCGCGAGCACCCGCTCGCCCTTGATCTCGACCACGCAGGCGCGGCAGTTGCCGTCGGGCCGCAGCCCTTCCTTGTAGCAGAGGTGCGGGATGTCGATTCCGTAATGCTGGGCGGTCTCGATGATGGTTTCGTCCGACCGGCCGACGACGCTCCTGCCGTTCAGCTTGAACTCGACGGGCATCGTCGCCGCCTGCGCGGTGCTTATGCGGTCCATGTGTCGCCTCCGGCCGTCATGCGACCTCGTTCGGGAAGTACTTCATTACGGAAAGCACGGGGTTGGGCGCCGCCTGCCCCAACCCGCATATGGATGCGTCCATCATCGCCGCGGAAAGTTCCTTGAGCAGGGGCTGATCCCACTTCTTCTCCGCGATGAGCCTGAGCGTCTTCGCTGTGCCCACGCGGCAGGGCGTGCACTGGCCGCACGATTCCTCGGAGAAGAACCGGGTCAGGTTGCGCGCGGCGGTCGTCGCTCGGTCCTTGTCGGAGAGGATCACCACCGCGGCCGAGCCGATGAAGCAGCCGTACTGGTTGAGCGTATCGAAGTCGAGCGGGATGTCCGCCATCGACGCCGGCAGTATCCCGCCGGAGGCGCCGCCGGGCAGGTAGCCGTAGAACGCGTGGCCGTTCTGCATCCCGCCGCAGTACTCGGCGATGAGCTCCTTCACGGTGATGCCGGCTGGCGCGAGGTGGACGCCGGGCTTCTTCACGCGGCCGCTCACCGAGAACGAGCGCATGCCCTTGCGGCCGTTCCTGCCCTGCGAGGAGAACCACTCCGCGCCGCGCTCCAGGATCTCGCGCACCCAGTGCAGCGTCTCCATGTTGTGCTCGAGCGTCGGCCGGTCGAAGAGTCCCACCTGCGCGACATAGGGCGGGCGCAGGCGCGGCATGCCGCGCTTGCCCTCGATCGATTCGATCATCGCCGATTCCTCGCCGCAGATGTAGGCGCCTGCGCCGCGGCGCAGGTGGATCGGCGGCATCGTGCACGGCGGGTCGGCCTTGAGCGCCGCAAGCTCCCTCTCCAGGATCGCGCGGCAGCCGTGGTATTCGTCGCGCAGGTACACGTAGATCTCGTCGATACCGACCGCCCACGCGGCGATGAGCGCGCCCTCGATGAAACGGTGCGGATCGCGCTCGAGGTACCAGCGGTCCTTGAAGGTGCCCGGCTCGCCTTCGTCGATGTTGATCGCCATCAGGCGCGGCGCCGGCTCGGCGGCGACCGCCTTCCACTTGCGCCCGGCCGGGAAGCCGGCGCCGCCAAGACCGCGAAGGCCGGAGTTCTCCATCGTTGCGATCACGTCCTCGCGCTTCCTCGCTCCGTCGAGGCAGGCCTTGGCGAGCGTGTAGCCGCCCTTCGCGCGGTAGGCCGAGTAGTCGATATAGGCCTGCGTCGGATGCTTCACGGCCTTGCCCTTCACCAGCGCGGCGATCTTCTCGGCGTTCGCGTGCGGGACCGGGTTCTGCCCCACGACTGCGGCCGGCGCGGCCTCGCAGCGCCCGATGCACGGCGCGTGCAGCACGCGCACGTCCTTGCCGAGGATGCCGGGAAGCTTGGCGAGCAGCGCGTTCGCCCCCGCCATCTCGCAGGAGATCGAGTCGCATACGCGCACGGTGATCGCCGGCGGCGCAGCCTCGCCTTCCTTCACCACGTCGAAGTGGTGGTAGAACGTCGCGACCTCGTAGACCTCGGTCATCGCGAGCTTCATCTCGTCGGCGAGCGCGACCAGATGGCGCGCCGACAGGTGCCCGTAGCGGTCCTGGATGCGGTGCAGGTATTCGATCAGCAGGTCGCGCCGGCGCGGATCATCCTTGAGCAGCGCGCGGACCTCGTCCCGCGCCTTGGGATCGACCTGGCGGCCCTTGGGGGTGGCGCGCACGCGGGAGCGCTTTCCCTGCGGCGGAGCCGTTGCGGATGCCCGGTCGTTCATGCGCCCATTCTACGTCCGAGCGCGCGCGCAAAAGCTTGACTCGAATCAAGTTCATGGGCATCAGCCCACGAGAAGGATCAGGATTTCGGCTTGTTCCGCGCCGCAGAAGCGTATGTCGCGAGCGTGAGGAACTCTGACGCGACCGCGTCGGCGAACTCGCCGGCGTAGCCCGCCTCCCGCAGCGACCATTTGAAGCGGTTGCCCAGGTGCGCCTTCTTGTACAGGTTCAGCGGCCGGGTCCGGGCGAAGTTCTCGACGCGGTTGAACGCCTCGTTGTGCACGCCCTTCAGGCGCTTCGCCGCCTTCTCGACGGGAAGGTCGACCTGTCCGGGAGGAAATCGCTTGACCAGATCCGCGACGATCGAGTCCACCAGCGCGTCGACTTCCTTGCAATTGAACCAGTCACCGAACATCGGAACCTCCGCTAGGGACCGCCCTCGCACCACGCTCGCCACATCGCCCGGTAGGCGCCCTCGAGATCGCGCACGAAGCCCGCCTCGTCCATGATAGGCGAACCCCGCATCTTCTGGCGCAGCGACCGGCGCAGGCCGGCGAGGCGGTCCCGGTCGCGCGCGAATTCGACCGCCAGCCTCACGTAGTCCTCGGCGGTTGGCGCGATCCATTCCTGCAGCCCGACCGTCGAAAGAACGCTGGCCGCGCTCCGCGAGACCGAGCGCGAGCCCGCGAGCGTCAGCACGGGCACTCCCATCCACAGGGCGTCGCAGGTGGTCGTGCCTCCGCTGTAGGGAGTGGTGTCGAGCGCGATGTCCACGCCGCCGATCGAGCGCAGGTACTGGTCGAGACCCGCGTGCGGCAGCGCCGTGATCCTCCCGGCCGGCGCTCCCAGGTCGGCGAGCAGCTGCTCGCCGGCGGCTCCCGGCGGGACGCCGGCCAGCACCAGGCGCGAGTCCGGAACGCGCCCGAGGATGGCGGCCCACAGCCTGCGTATCCCCGGCGAGATCTTAGAGACGTGGTTGAACGACCCGAAGGTGACGAACCCCTTCTTCGCCGCGGGCGGATCCGCTAGCGGACTGTCCGCGATGAACGGCCGGTAGCACCACTGGCTGTGGGGAAGACGGACGAGCTTCTCCGTGTGCACCGCATCGGCCGGGCCCTCGGGGTCGCAGTGGCGGTCGCTGACGCGGTACTGGATCCGGGTGAGGCCCGTGGTATTGAGGTATCCCAGCCAGCTCGCCTGGACAGGGGACGGCTGCTGCGCGAACACGCCCAGGCGATACACGCCGGAATGGCCGGAAAGATCGACCAGGATGTCGATACCGTCGGCGTGAATCGCGTCGGCGACCTCGTCGTCCGGGAGGGACGCGACATCGCGAAAGACGTCGGCGCGGTCCACCAGGGCCTGCGTGACCTCGTCTTTCGTCGTTCCGGTCGCGTAGCAGCGCGCCTCGAACGCCTCCCGGTCGTGCCTTTCGAGCACCGGGATCAGGAAAAGCGACACCGGGTGCCGCCACAGATCGCCCGACAGGTAGCCGACCCGCAGGCGCCGCTCCGGGTCGCGCGCATTGCGGAACGGCCGGAAGCGCGGCGGATGGGCGCGCTCCAGGCGCTCTCCAAACGCCTTGTGCCGCTGGAACAGCGCGTCGGCGGAAATCTTCTCCGAGAAATTGAGCGTGAACAGCTCGGCGGACTCGAGCTCGGGTTTCTCCGGGGCGAGCCTTCGGGCCGAGCCGAAGCAGTCGAGCGCTTCGTCGATGCGCGCTTGCCCGCGCAGCACGCCCCCGAGAACCTCGTAGGCCGGCAGGCACCGGGGATCGAGCCCGATCGCGCGGCGCAGCGCCGCTTCCGCTTGTGCGGGCTGGCGCAGCTTCGCCAGCACCGCCCCGTAGCTGTAGAGCGCGCCCACGTAGTCCGGCCGCGCCTCCAGCGCGGTCTCGAGCGCCGCCGCCGCGGAAACGAGATCCCCGCGCGCGTCGAGCACGTTCGACAGGGCGACCTGGGCCTCCGGAAACCCGGGCTTCGCCCGCAGCGCGCGCCGCAGCCGCTCCTCGGCGCGGCCGAGGTCGCCGCGCCTGAACAGCAGACCGCCGAAGTTGTAGTTGGCGAAGGGATTGTCGGGCTCGACCGCGAGCGCCGCCTCGAACGCCTCGGCCGCGCCGGCCGCGTCGCCCGCGGCGTCCAGGCCTATGCCGAGGTTGAGGTGAGCCTTGGCGTAGCGCGGCGCGGCGGCGACGGCCTTGCGGTAGAGGTCGCAGGCCTCGGCCAGCCTCCCCGCATCCTCCGCCCGGTTGCCTTCGGCGATCAGCACGTCGGCAAGGTCGCTCGGGCTGGCCACGTCCCGCGCGCGCTACTTCAGGACGGACTTGAGCAGCTTCCCCATCTCCGCGGGATTCTTCGTGGTCCTGATCCCGCACTCCTCCATCACCGCGAGCTTCTCCTGCGCGGTGCCCTTGCCCCCAGAGATGATGGCGCCCGCGTGCCCCATGCGCTTGCCCGGAGGCGCGGTGACGCCGGCGATGAACCCGACGACCGGCTTCTTCATGTTCGCCTTCACCCAGCGCGCGGCGTTTTCCTCGTCCGAGCCGCCGATCTCGCCGACCATGATGACAGCGTCCGTTTCCGGATCGTCGTTGAAGAGCTTCAGCACATCGACGTGCTTCATGCCGTTCACCGGGTCGCCGCCGATGCCGACGCACGAGGACTGTCCCAGGCCCAGCTCCATCAGCTGGCCGACCGCCTCGTACGTGAGCGTGCCCGAGCGCGACACCACGCCGATGCGGCCCTTCTTGTGGATGTGGCCGGGCATGATGCCGATCTTGATCTCGTCCGGCGTGATGATCCCCGGGCAGTTCGGGCCGATGAGCCGGGTGCGCCGGCCCTGCATCTTGTATTTCGTGCGGATCATGTCGCGCACCGGTATGCCCTCGGTGATGCAGATCACGAGGTCGAGGTCGGCCTCGACCGCCTCGTCGATCGCCGCAGCGGCGAAGGGCGGCGGCACGTAGATCACCGAGACGTTCGCGCCGGTGTGCTGCTTCGCCTCCTTCACGGTGCCGAAGATGGGAATGCCCTCGTAGGACTCGCCCGGCTTCTTCGGATTGACGCCCGCGACGTAGCACGCTCGGCCATTCGCGTATTCCTTGCCCATCTTGGTATGGAACATCCCGGTCTTCCCGGTGATGCCTTGCGTCATCACCCGGGTGTTCTTGCCGATGAGGATGGACATCAGCGCTTCCCTTTCTTCCTCTTTGCCTTCTTCGCCGGTTTCCCCTTCGGCGTCCTGCTCTTCGCCTTCTTCTTCGGCGTCGGCTTCGACTTGGCCTTCGGTCTTCCTCCCGCCGCCGCGACGACCTTCTTCCCGGCGTCGGCCATGTTGCTCGCCGAGATGATCGGCAGGCCGGATTCCGCGAGGATCTTCTTGCCGAGGTCGACGTTGGTGCCTTCGAGGCGCACGACCAGCGGCACGCGCAGGCTCACCTGTTTCGCCGCCGCGACCACGCCCGCGGCGATCACGTCGCACTTCATGATGCCGCCGAAGATGTTCACGAGGATCGCCTTCAGGTGCGGGATGCGCAGCATGATCTTGAAGGCCTCGGTGACCTTCTCGGTGGTCGCGCCGCCGCCGACGTCGAGGAAGTTGGCGGGCGACCCGCCGTACAGCTTGATGATGTCCATGGTCGCCATGGCGAGGCCCGCGCCGTTCACGAGGCAGCCGATGTCGCCGTCGAGCTGGATGTAGTTGAGGTCGTACTTCGAGGCCTCGACTTCCTGCGGGTCCTCCTCGTCGAGGTCGCGCAGCTGCCGCCATTCCGGGTGGCGGAAAGCCGCGTTGTCGTCGAAGTTGATCTTCGCGTCGAGCGCGACCACACGGCCGTCGCCGGTGAGGATCAGCGGGTTGATCTCGGCGAGGCTGCAGTCGGTCTCGTCGAATGCGCGGTACAGGCCCTTGAGGATCGCGCGCGCCTGCGGCACGCTCGCGTCCGGCACGCCGATCTTCCTCGCGAGGCCGTCGGCCTCCGAGTCCTTCAGCCCCGTGCCCGGGTCGACGAACACAGTATGGATCTTCTCGGGCGCGTGCGCGGCGACTTCCTCGATGTCCATGCCGCCTTCGCTGGAAGCCATCAGCGCGACCCGCTGCGTGCTGCGGTCGACCACCATGCCGACGTAGAGCTCCTTCCTGATGTCTGCGCCCTCCTCCACGAGGAGCCTGCGAACCTTCTGCCCTTCGGGCCCGGTCTGATGCGTCTTCAGCATCATCCCGAGGATCCTGCCGGCCCATTCGCGCACTTCTCCCTCGGTTCTCACGACCTTCACGCCGCCGCCCTTGCCGCGGCCGCCGGCGTGGATCTGCGCCTTGACCACCCACACCTTGCCGCCCAGCTCGCGCGCGACTCTCACCGCCTCGTCGACCGAGAAGCAGGGGACGCCGCGGGGCGTGGCGACGCCGTACTTCCGCAGTATTTCCTTGGCCTGGTATTCGTGGATTTTCATCGCCTGCGTCCCGGAGTGTAGCCGCAATCATCGCCGCGAGCAGTGCGGGCGCTCATTGACCCGCGTCAAGCGCCTGCCATCGCGCCCTAGGCGAGCTTCATCACGATCATGCCGAGAACATTGGCGGCAAAGTCGGCCCGGTCCGACATGTTCGAGATGTGCCGGTAGACCTCGCGGCGGTAGAACAGCCCGGGAAGCCGCTCCGCCTCGGTGGCGCGAGCAAACAGGTCCTTGATCGCCGTGCGGTAGAGACGCTCGACCTCACGTTCCATCTGGTGGACATCGCGGGCGTGATCGCCGGCGACCCGGGGGTTCCCAGCTAGGCGCTGAATCGCCAGCTCCAGCTGCTGCGTTTCCTGGCGGACGAACTCGACCATCCTGCGAATGTGGTCGTCGGAGTCCACCTTGAGGATATGCATCTCTTCCATGGTCGTGAGCGCGTACGTCACCATGTCCTCGTAGCAGTGCGACAGGTTGAAGATATCCTCGCGGTCGATGGGGGTGATGAACGTCTTGTGCAGCTCGTCGATGAGGACGCTGCGCAGCTCGCTCGCGCCGTCGGCGAGCCTGCGCAGCTCGTCGACGGTTCCGGTATCGACCCGTGCCAGCGTTCCCTCAAGGTAGCGTACCCCCTCTATTGACTTCGCGGCCTGCGCAACCAGCATCGTGATGAACTTGTTGCCTTCCTTCACGCGTCCGTCGAACCATCCCATCGTCAGCCTCCGTGCTTCACCATCACCTCGACAAGGTAATGCAGCGGTATCGCCAGCAGCATCGCGGCCGGCAGGGTCAGCACCCAGGCGATGGCGATCTGCGCCAAGGCCGACCAGCGTACCTGCGACTTGCGCTCGGCCGCCCCCGCACCGACGATCGCGAGGCTGGTTACCTGCGTAGTGCTGACGGGGCCTCCGGCGAACGACATCCCCAGGATCACCGCCGCCGAGGACGTCTGCGCGGCGAAGCTGTGGATCGGACGGATCCGGTAGAGGCGCACTCCCAGCGTGCGGATGATGCGCCGTCCTCCGACAGCCGTCCCGAGCGCAATCGCCGACGCGCTCAATGCGATAGCCCACCAGGGCACGGCAAATGCCGGCGTCACTCCCAGCGTCACCAGTCCCAGCGAGATCATGCCGGCCGTCTTCTGCGCGTTGTTGGCGCCCTGGCTCATGGCGAGGGCCGCCGCGGCGAGCACCTGCGCCCTGGAGAGGGCGACGTTGGCCTTGGGAGTCGCCTCGCGCAAGAGCCACCACAGGACGTGCATCACCGCGAGGGCGGCGACGAAGCCGAGCAGAGGCGACAAGAGCAAGGCGAGCGCGACCTTCCACAGTCCCTGCGCCTGGACCGCGGCGAGCCCGGAGCCGGCGGCGGCCGCGCCGACCACGCCGCCGATCAGCGCGTGCGACGAGCTCACCGGAACGCCGATGTACCAGGTCACCGCGTTGCACAGTCCCGCGGCAAGTAGCGCTGCGATCACGACTGCAATGGTGATCGACTGCGGGCGCACCAAGCCAGCGCCGACTGTCTCGGCGACCGCGATACCCAAGAGGAACGGGCCCGCGAGGCTCGCGGCAGCAGCCAGGGCGAGCGCGCCCCGCGCGCTCATCGCGCGCGAGGCGATGATGGTCGCGACCGCGTCCGCGCTGTCGTGCACGCCGTTGAGGAAATCGAAAGCGAACGCAACCGCGAGCAGCACCAGGAGGAGCTCCGGTGTGGACATCTTCGGTACGGCTCCACCGAGACCGCTGCCCTGGAGGGGCGAAGCGCCGAATGTTAGCACGACGGAGCGCCCGGCAGAGCGCAGCAGAGTCGCGCGAAACCGGGCATCATTTCGCCGGAGCAGGACGAATGTTCCGACGCATCCTCGTGCCGGTTGACGGAAGCGGGCCTTCCACCGCGGGCCTGCGCGTTGCGCTGTCGCTCGCTCGCGAGCGCAAGGCGCGCCTGCGGCTAGTGCACCTCTCGCGGGAGCTCGCGCCAACGCGCAATGGAGACGTCCCCGCCTCGCAACTGTACGCCCGAGTGAAGGAGCGCGGCGAGGAGCTTCTGCGGCGGTACGAGCGCCTGTGCCTGCGGCGAGGAGTCACTCCCCAGACTGCGCTCTACGTCGCGATTGCCGGTCGGGCCGCCAAGGTGATCGTCAAGGAGGCGAAGCGGTGGCGCGCCGACCTCATCGTCATGGGCACGCACGGACGTCGCGGGATCACGCGGCTCGCCCTCGGGAGCGACGCCGAGCAGGTGGTACGCCGCTCGCCGGTGCCGGTGCTGCTCACCCGCGCCAAGCGGCGCTGAGTCGGCCACAGGGCATCTCAGTCGCGGCCGAGCAGATGCTCGGCGAGCTCTACGAAACCGGCGCCAGCCGCCTCGCGCGTCACATACTTCGGCGCGGCGGCGAGTCGACTCTCGAAGCGGCGGACATTGGCGACGCCTACCGAATTCTGGAAGAAGCCGAACATCGGCGCGTCGTTCTCGGAGTCGCCCACGAACACGCATTCCCGGTTCGAGGCATCGAGGTCCAGGGCGAAGCGCTCGGCGAATGCGAGCCGGCTGGTCGCGAGCTTGTCGTAGCTACCGAACCAGCCGTTGACGTGGATCGAGCTGATCTTCGCCTTGAGCCCGCGCTCCTCCATCAGCGCCGCGATGCGCTCCGCCGCCCCGAGCGGCAGCGCGGGGACGTCCTCGCAGTAGTCGATCGCGAGATCGGTCTCGCGGTACGCCTGATCGGCCGCAAGCGCGCTGCCTGGGATATCTCTGAGGATCCGCCTGGCGATCTCGTCGAGGCGGGCGCGCTTCTGCGCACGCGCCGCCCCGTCTTCGAGAAAGCGCTTGTGAAGCCTGCCGTCGGAGTAGAAGAAGTAGAACGCGCCGTTCTCGCCCACCACGGCGTCGACCGGCCACATGCGCGCGATATGGTCGCACCAGCCCGCGGGGCGTCCGGTGACGGGCACGACTATCCTGCCGTGCGAGTGCAGCCGCTCGAGCGCGGCGTAGGCATCCGCGGTGAGCCTGCCCCGGGTGGTCAGCGTCTCGTCGATGTCCACGAGCACGGCCTTCACGCCGCGAGAGTCGAGCTCTGCGAGCGGCCTCATTCAGCCGAAGAGTCCGCCGACGCGCGCGCCAGCGACGCGGTTGACTATAAACAGGCTCAGCGCGCACACCGCGATCAGGATCACACCCAGCGCGGCGGCCTGGCTCTGCGAGCCGGCGATGTAGAAGCTGAAGATGCCGTAGGGAATCATCTCGCGCCCGCCCAGGGTGAGGAATATCGTCGCGGAAGCCTCCTGGATCGAGGTGATGAAGGAGAACAGGCCGCCGACGAAGATGCCCTTCCATACGAGGGGCACGGTGATGTCGCGGAAGGTGCGTAGCTTGGTTGCGCCGACGTTCTCCGCCGCTTCCTCCATGGATCTGTGCACCAGGAGCAGCGACGAGTAGCTTCCGCGCACGGTGTAGGGCAGGCGGCGAACGGCGAGGACCAGCGGAAGTATCAGCCACATGCCGGTAAGCGGGACGTCGAGGACCGGCAGAGGGAAATTGAAGGCGCGCACGTAGGCGATGCCGACCGCGGTTCCCGGAATGGCGAGCATCAGCGTGGTGAGCGCGTCCATCGCGCCGCGCCCGGGGGCGTTCGTTCGCCCCATGATCCACGCCATCGGCACGCCGATCGCCAGGCACAGGAACACGGCGACGCCGCAGAAGAGGAGCGAGTTCACGATGAACTTCGGCGTCTCCACGCTCACCTGGTCGAAGAACTCCAGCGTGTAGTGAAGCGGGAACGGGGTGAGCGACCAGCCGCGGCCCACCGCCGCAAGCAGCACGCCCGCCTGCGGCACGAGCGATACGAACATGAGCGTCGACAGGAAGCCCACAGCGGCCCAGCGGGCCACGGGCCCCAGGCGCCGGCGCTCGACCCTGGAATAGGCTAGCGAGCTGTAGTCCTTGATCGCGACGTACTGGCGCGCCGCAAGAACGAAGACTATCGCGAGGAGGACGAGCAGCGCCGAGATGACGATTCCCATGCGGAAGATGCGCCGGTCGACGAACTGCACGATGTTCAGGTAGGCCTGCGGGGCGAGCAGGTCCTGCACCCCCAGGACCAGCGGTGTGATGAAATCGGCGAAGGTCCAGATGAAGACGAGCAGCGCCCCCGACACGTAGCCCGGAGTGGTCAGCGGCAGCGTCACGTCCCAGAACCTGCGCCACCCTCTGGCGCCCATGCCCTGCGCCGCCTCCTCGAGCGAAGGATCGACCTTGGCGAGCGAATCGAGAATGCTGAGCGTCATCATCGGGAAGAGGTGCACGGTCTCGACGAGCAGCACGCCGTGAACTCCGTACATGAAATTCACCGGGTGCGCGAGGCCCAGCCATTCCTCGAGAAGCACGTTCACCGTTCCCGCGCGGCCGAGGATGAAGACGAAGCCGAGCACGCCCACCAGCGGCGGGAGGATCATCGGCAGCATGGTGAGGTAGGAGAAGAGGTTCCTGTACGGAAACTCGTAGCGCAGGATCAGGAAGGCCACCGCGATCCCCACGACCGAGGTCGTGATCACCGCGGCGGCCCCGAGCGCGAGCGATTTCCACAGCGACCGCAGATAGAACGAATCGGTGAAGAACTCGTGGAAGTTCGCGAGCGTCGCCCGCCCCGCCTCGTCGGTGAAGGCGTCGTAGAAGATCCGGGTGAGCGGGTAGAAGACGAAAACGATCAGGAACATCCAGATCAGGGTAAATCCGAGAGCCGCGAGCGGAGAGCGGGGCAGCTTCATTCCGCCGGAATCGCCAGCGTGCTCGCGACCGAAAAGCCCAGCTCCACCGCGCTGCCCATCGCGCGCTGCTCGTGCTGCCAGGGATCGCGGTCGTCGACCTTGAAAGTGATCCCCTGTCCGAGGTCGACGTCGTAGCGCAGCGTGTTCCCCAGGTACGCGGCGAAGGCGATGTTCCCCCGCGCGATGTTGGGCTCGGCGCCTGCGCCGCCGACGGCGATGTTCTCCGGGCGCACGCAGATCACGCATCTGTTGCCCGCGTGAAGCTCGGCATTCGGCATGGCGCGAATCGGCCCCAGCGCCGTATCGACGACCAGAAATCCTGTCTCGGCCGAGCGCACCGTTCCGTCGAGCAGATTGTTGATGCCGATGAAGTCCGCGACGAAACGGTTTCTCGGCCGCTCGTAGAGATCCTTCGGCGCGCCGATCTGGAACACCCGCCCCTGGTTGAACACCACGATGCGATCCGAGAGCGTGAGGGCCTCCTCCTGGTCGTGCGTCACGTAGACCGTGGTGATGCCGAGCTCTTTCTGGAGCTTCCTGATCTCCGCACGCACCTGCACGCGGATCTTGGCGTCGAGGTTGGACAGCGGCTCGTCGAGCAGCAGGATCTTGGGGTTGAGCACGAGCGCCCGGGCGAGCGCCACGCGTTGCTGCTGGCCGCCGGAGAGCTGGCCGGGGTAGCGCTCGCCCAGCCCGGCGAGCCGCACCTTGTCGAGAACGCCCTCTACCCGCCTCTGGATATCGGCGCGCCCGACCTCGCGCAGCTTCAGGCCGTAAGCGACGTTGCTGTGCACCGTCATGTGCGGCCAAAGCGCATAGTTCTGGAACACCATGCCGATGCCGCGCTCGTGCGGCGGCATCTCGTTCACGCGAACGCCGTCGAAGCGTATCTCGCCCTCGTCCGGGGTGTAGAAGCCCGCGATCAGCCGCAGTAGCGTCGTTTTCCCGCAGCCCGAGGGACCGAGGAGGGTGAACAGCTCCCCCTCCCCGATCGAGAAGCTCGAGCGCCCGACGACCTCGTTTTTTCCGAACCGCTTGGTGATCTCGTGGACGCTGATCCGCACAGCTTCAGTATTTCTTCTTCAGCTCCTCGGCAACCGACTCGATATCCTTGCGGTACTGGGCGTTGACCTCCTCGTAGCGCTTCTGCGCGATCGAGTCGTCATAGATATTGTTTACTTCGACGTCGAAGTAGGAGCGCAGGCCCCCGGTGAACTCGACCGCCATCTCCGCAGGCGAGCCCGGCGCGCCCTGAACGCGGTACTTGGGCGTGATCGGGAACACGCCCCGTTCCATCGCGACTTTCTGCCCGCGCTCGGCGAGCATGAACTCGATGAAGGCGCGCGCCGCCTTGGGGTGTGGCGCACCTGCGATTACCGCGATCGGTTCGGGCGTGATCCACGCGGTCTTCGGCGCGACGAACTTGATGTCGAAGCCCGAAAGACGGTCCTCGAAGGCCATGTAGCTCGGCACGGCGAAGCCCGCCGCGAACTCGCCCTTGGCGACGACCGAGGGCACGTCACGGCTGCGCGCTGTGAAGATGCCCGTGTTGCCGCCCAGGTGCTTCAGGAACTCCCAGCCCTTGGCGTCGCCGTCGCGCTGCAGGATGACCTCGTAGGTCGCGTGGCTGCTGGAGGAGCGCGTCGGCGCGCACTGGGCGACGTTGCCCTTGAGCTTGGGATCGAGCAGGTCGTCCCAGTCCTTGGGCGGCTGAACGCCCAGGCGCGCGAGCAGCCGCGGATGGTAGACCAGGCCGTAGGGCTCGAGCACCGTTCCGATCCAGAAGCCCCGCGGGTCCTTGAGCGGTATGGGCTTGGGCTTGCCGATGCTCGCGGGGACCGCGTCGACGACCGCCTTGGACAGATCGAGCTTGGCGAGGAGATTCTGGTCTGCGAGCTTGTCGAAGAGCGCGCTCTCGCCGCCCCAGAAGATGTCGGCCTGGGGCCGGCCTTTCCATTCGACGATCTGGCCGTAGGCGACCGGCGTGCCGGCCGCGAGCGCGCTCGTCTTGACCGTGACGTTCCAGCGCTCCTTGGCGTACTTGGCGAACTCGGCGAGCGAAGGGTCGGTAAGGGTCTTCGCGACCGGGGTGATGAGAACGAGCTCGCTCTCGATGGGCTGGGCCGCGGCCTGCGCGGCGAGCGCAAGCGCCGCGGTCAAGGCCACGGCCAACTGCTTCAATGCGCGGATCATGGCTTCTCCTCCTGGGACGATTATAGGGTCAGCTTGCGCTCATCATCGTGCCGGACCCTGAGCCGCCCTTCTTGATGCAGATCAAGCCGCCCCGCCCAGCTCGTCTCCGGTAGGGCGCGCGAGCAGCCGGCCGATCGCCTCCTCGACGGCGCAGCCGCGGTTGAGCACGTCGTCGACGGCACCGCTGATCGCCATGCGCACGCCCTGCCGTCTCGCGAGCTCGGCCACGGACTCGGCCGAGTGCACGCCTTCCTGGACCGTGACCCGCTCGCGCAGGATGTCATCGAGCTTCCTACCCTCTCCGAGCGCGATGCCGAGCGACGTGTTTCGCGACGCCGCGCTGTTGCAGGACAGGGCAAGATCCCCCGCCCCGGAGAGGCCGAGGAAGGTCTCGAGGCGCGCGCCGAGCGCGATGCCGAGCCGCGCCATCTCCGCGAGCCCGCGCGCGAACAGCGTGGCGCGCGCCGATTCGCCGAGCTTCCTTCCGGTTGCGATGCCGCAGGCGATGGCGAGGACGTTCTTCATCACTCCCCCCAGGTGCACCCCGACCACGTCGTGCGACAGGTAGACGCGAAAGCGCGGCGTTCCGATCGCCCGGGCGAGCCGCACGGCGAGCGCCCCATCCCGGCACGCAAGAGTCACTCCCGCGGGCAGGTCGGCGGCGATGTCGTGGGCGAACGAGGGCCCGGAAAGCACCGCGACGCGCGCGCCGGGAACAGTCTCGGCGATGACCTGCGACATGAACGCGCAGCTGCCGCGCTCGATGCCCTTGGAGCAGGACACGAGCGGCAGTCCTTCCCTTACGAACGGCGCAAGCTGCCCCGCGACGCTACGCATGTGCTGAGCCGGCGGCGCGAGGACGAGGAATTCGGTTCCGGCCGTCGCTGCGCCCAGGTCGACGGTCGCGGCGATTCCCGCCGGGAGCGGTATTCCCCGCAGGAACACCGGATTCAGGGATTCGCGGTTGATCGCGGCGACGACCTCGGGCTCGCGCGCCCAGATCGAGATCTCGTGCCCGGCGCGCCGCAGCACGCATGCCATCGCCGTGCCGAAGGCGCCTCCGCCGATCACCCCGATTCTCGCCACCGGCTCCCCCGACACGAAGCCCTGCTAGAATTTTTCATGCGCTACGTGCTCGCCCTCGATCAGGGTACCACCAGCTCGCGCGCCATCGTGTTCGACGAGAAGGGCGCTCCGGTCGCGGCGGCGCAGCGCGAGTTTCGCCAGTTCTTTCCCCAGCCCGGCTGGGTCGAGCACGACGCCGAGGAAATCTTCCGCTCGCAGCTCGCCTGTGCCCGGGCTGCGCTCAGGAAAGCGCGCCTTTCTTCCTCGCGTATCTCGGCGATCGGCATCACCAACCAGAGGGAGACCACGGTCGTCTGGGACAAGCGCACCGGCAAGCCCGCGCACCGCGCCATCGTCTGGCAGGACCGGCGGACCGCCGACCGCTGCGAGATCCTCGTCAAGGAAGGCCTCGCGGACGAGATCCGGGCGAAGACGGGCCTGGTGATCGACCCCTATTTCTCGGCGACCAAGGTCGAATGGCTGCTGGCGAACGTGCCGGGGCTGAGGGCGCGCGCGGAAAAGGGCGACCTCCTCTTCGGGACGATCGACTGCTGGCTGGCGTGGAAGCTCAGCGGCGGGAGGCTCCACGTTACCGACCCCTCGAACGCGTCGCGCACCCAGCTCTACGACATTCACAAGGGCGATTGGGACGGGGACCTGCTGGACATCTTCGGCGTTCCGCGCGCGATGCTGCCCGAGGTGCTGCCCTCTTCGCACATCTACGGCGCCACGGCAAGGCCCATGCTCGGGGCGGAAATCCCGCTTGCGGGAATCGCGGGCGACCAGCAGGCGGCTCTCTTCGGCCAGGGATGCCACGAGGCGGGGATGGCGAAGAATACCTACGGCACCGGATGCTTTCTGCTCCTCAACACCGGTAGCCGGCCGATCGAGTCCAGGAGCGGTCTCGTAGCCACCTGCGCCGCGGAAGCCGGACCGAAGCAATTCGCGCTCGAGGGCAGTGTCTTCATCGGGGGCGCGGTGGTGCAGTGGCTGAGGGACGGCCTGAGGATCATCAGGAAGTCGGTGGAGGTCGAAAGGCTCGCGAGGAGCGTGCGCGACTCGGGCGGCATCGTGTTCGTTCCGGGATTCGCGGGGCTGGGCGCCCCCCACTGGGATCCGTACGCGCGGGGCACGATCATCGGGCTCACGCGCGGCTCGACCGCCGGCCACATCGCCCGCGCCGCGCTCGAGTCGATCGCGTTCCAATCGGCCGAGCTCCTGCGCGCCATGGAGCAGGACTCGGGACAGGCTTCGACCGAACTGCGCGTCGACGGCGGCGCGGCGGCGAATAACCTGCTCATGCAGTTCCAGGCGGACCTGCTCGGGGTGCCGGTGGTGCGCCCGAAGGTGCTCGAGACCACCGCGCTCGGCGCGGCCTACCTCGCGGGCCTTGCGACCGGCGTGTGGACCAGCCGCGAGCAGATCGCCAGGCAATGGAAGATCGCCAGGCGCTTCGACCCGAGGATGCAGCGCCCGGAAGCCGAGCGCCGGATGGGAGAGTGGAAGCGGGCGCTGGACCGGGCGAAAAGCTGGGCGAAAAGCTGAGTCCCACGTGGGGGAAACCCTACTATTCTTGTCAGGTACGGGTCCGGGTGCTCCTGAACGACGCCCGCCGCCGACTAGTTCCGGAATTCCCGATATTGCCCAAACAAACCAAGGGGCTTCCGTCGGACCTTGGGGTAAACTAAACTCCGCAGCGCCGATTGGCTGCCCGCCTGTCCGGGCACATCGGCTCGCTTCAAATGAACGCACACCCGCACTGTACGGGACTAGGGGAGACGTAATGCGGCTTGGTCTGGGCGCGAAATTCACCCTCACCGTCCTGATCTTCTTGGCCGTCACCACGGCGGCAAATACGCTCTACGATCTCGAGGCGTCGGCGCGTTTCCACGAGCAGCAGCTGATCGAACGCGGGCGCGCGCTCGGCCGCCTGATCGCCCTGGTGAGCCCGGAGGCGATCCTCGGCTTCGATTTCCTGCTGCTCAACGACTACACGCGCGAGGTCAGCACTCAGCCGGACGTGGTCTACGGTGCAATCATGAGCCCGGAGGGCGAGATCCTGAGCTCTCATGTCGACGACAGCGAGCCGTTCGTCAAGAAGTACATGCAGAACGCCCCGCGCAACGTCGTCGAGCTCCTGAAGCTCCCGGTCGCCCGCGAAGAGCTCATCAACCTGCGCTTTCCCATCAGCCACGACGGAAAGATCCTGGGGCATTTTCTGGTGGGGCTGAGCCGCGAGGCCCTGCACGATGAATTCCGCCGCCAGCTTGCGGTCAAGCTGCTGGCCCTCGCCGGCGTCGTCCTCTTTCTGAGCATTGCGATCCACACCGTCTTCCGCTACCGCGTGCTGCAGCCGGTGCAGAAGCTGATCGCCGCCTCGCGCGACGTGGGCCGGGGTCTTCACGCCCTCGTGGAAGTAAAGTCCTCGGACGAGCTGGGGCTCCTTACACGGGCCTTCAACACCATGGCCGAGGGCGTGAGGGAGGAGCAGGACAAGCTTCACCGCCAGGCCAATTTCGACACGCTGACCGGTCTGCCCAACCGGCTGATGGCGTTCGACCGGATCAACGTCGAGATCAACCGGGCCAGGCGGTCGGGGCAGAAATTCGCCGTGTTCTTCGTCGACCTCGACAACTTCAAGAACGTCAACGATACGCTGGGTCATGCGGTGGGCGACCGGCTGCTGATCGCGATCGGGAACCGCGTGCAGGCCGCCTTGCGGGAGGGGGACACGGTCGCGCGCCTCGGCGGGGACGAATTCCTGGTGCTGGCCTCCGACATCGTGGGCGAAATGCACGTGGAGAAGATCGCGGAGCGACTGCTGCTGGCCGTGGCCGAGCCGCAGGAACTCGGCGGGCGCAGGGTCATCGCCCAGTCCAGCATCGGCATCGCGCTCTTCCCGGACAACGGCGAGGACGCGGAAACCCTTGTCGCCAACGCCGACAACGCCATGTACCAGGCGAAGACGAATCACCGCGGCTCCTTCACCTTCTTCACGAACGAGATGAACACGCGGCTGCGAAAGCGCGTCCAGCTCGAGCAGGACCTTCGCGGCGCGATCGAGGCGGGACAGCTTAAGCTCGCCTTCCAGCCCATCGTCGACACGGCCGCCCGGCGGCACCGTGGCGCCGAGGTGCTGCTGCGCTGGAATCATCCCGAGAGGGGCGCGATCAGCCCCGCGGAATTCATTCCGATCGCGGAGAACGACGGCCAGATCGTCGGCATCGGCGACTGGGTTCTCGAGCAGGCCTGCCGCAGCTGGTCGACGTGGCGGGAAAGCGGGATCCACCCGGGCTTCCTGGCCATCAACATTTCCCGCATTCAGTTCCGGCGGCGATTCTCGGCGCGGCTCACGGAGCTGATGTCGGCCTACGGCGTGCCTCCCGAAGCGCTCGAGCTGGAGATCACCGAGAGCGTCCTGCTCGACGATCACCACCAGGTGGCCGAGGAACTGGACCGCTTGCGCGCCACTGGGGTCAAGCTGTCGCTGGACGACTTCGGCACCGGCTACTCGTCGCTCAGCTATCTCAAGCGTTTCCGCTTCGACGTGCTGAAGATCGACCGCAGCTTCGTCGCCGGGCTACCGGACAACGAGGACGACGTCCTGCTCGTCAAGGCGATCCTGGCGATGGCCAAGGGGCTGGACCTCGCCATGGTCGCGGAGGGTGTCGAGAACGAGGACCAGCTGGGGTTCGTCTCGTCGCAGGGGTGCGACTTCGCGCAGGGCTATCTCTTCGGCAAGCCGATGACCGACGAGGCTTACTTCGACTACCTGAAAGGTCTGCAGGCTCGACCGGAGGCGCCCCGGATGTCCTTCGCACGCAGGGGCCGCGCGAACTCCCTGGCGATCGAGGAACCCCTGTTGCACTCGAAGAAGGAACGAGAGTGAGGATCCGGTCTCTCGCCTTGGCCGCGCTCGCCGCCGCGGGCATCGCCCAAGCCGCCGAAGAACCGCTGACCCTGAGCGTCTTCCCCCGAAACAATTCCGCGGAAACGGTACGGCAATTTGCGCCGATGGCGGCGTATCTTGGCGAGCGACTCGGCCGCGAGGTGACGTTGGTTACATCCAAGAATTTCGAGTCGTTCTGGAACGCGGTCAGCGTACAGCGCTACGACATCGTCCATTACAACCAGTACCACTTCATCCGCTCGGCCCAGAGCTATCAGGTTATCGCCCACAGCCAGGAGTTCGGCAAGAACGCCGTCGCTGGAGCGCTCTACGTGCGCAAGGATAGCGGCATCACCGAGGTAACCCAGCTCCGCGGGCGCACGATCATCTTCGGCGGCGGCAAGGACGCGATGCTCAGCTACATTGCCCCGCGGTATCTGCTCATGCAGGCCGGGCTGAAGGAAGAGGACTTCAAGACCGAGCTCGCCGTGAGCCCCCCGAACGCGCTGATCGCTCTCTACCACAAGCAGGCCGACGCCGCAGGCGGCGGAGAGCTGCTCATCGAGCAACCCGTGGTGAAGAATGCGATCGACACGCAGCAGCTCAGAGTCCTGGCGACGAGCGAGCCGCTGCTGTACCTGCCGTGGGCCGTGAAGCGCTCCATGCCGGCAAAGCTGCGGGAGTCCATTCAATCGCTGCTCGTGCATCTCGCGGACAGCGAGGCCGGGAGGGATGTCCTCAAGGCAGCCACCATGACCGGAATGGAAAGAGCCGAAGACCGGGACTACGACCCGCATCGCAGAATGGTGGCCGCGGTATTCGGTTCGGAGCGCCCGGCCAGGCGCACGGTCCGCGCCGTTCCATGAATCGATTCATCCCCGCGCTCGGGTTGATCGCGATGGCCGCAGTGGCGCCCGTCGTCCACGCCGCGGACGATTCTTTGACCATGGGGATCTTCCCGCGGTACAAGGCCACCGAAACGATCACGAAGTTCTCACCTCTCGCCAACTACCTGGGCGAGAAGCTCGGCCGCAAAGTCGCGCTCCTCACGTCCAAGGATTTCGACTCCTTCTGGGAAGGAGTCACCAGCCGGCGCTACGACATCGTCCACTACAACCAGTACCACTTCATCCGCTCGGCCCAGAGCTATCAGGTGATCGCCCACAGCCAGGAGTTCGGCAAGGACGCGGTCGCAGGCGCGCTCTACGTGCGCAAGGACAGCGGCATCACCAAGGTATCCCAGCTGCGCGGGCGCACGATCATCTTCGGCGGCGGCAGGGACGCGATGCTCAGCTATATCGCCCCGCGGTATTTGCTCATGCGGGCCGGGCTGAAGGAAGGGGATTTCAAGACCGAGCTCGCGGTCAACCCCCCGAATGCACTGATCGCTCTCTACCACAAGCAGGCCGATGCCGCCGGCGGCGGAGACATTCTCGTCGACCTCCCGGTGGTGAGGAAGGCGATTGACACGCAGCAACTCAGAGTCCTGGCGTCGACTGAGCCGTTGCTTTTCCTGCCGTGGGCCGTGAAGCGCTCCATGCCGGCAAAGCTGCGCCAGGAGGTCCAGGCAGTCCTGGTGGACCTCGGCAATAGCGCTGCCGGCCGCGAGGTGCTCAAGGCCGCCGGAACGACCAAGCTCGGGAGAGCGGGAGACCGAGACTACGAGCCCCATCGCCGCATGACGACCGCGGTCTTCGGTGCGGAAGGCATCGCGCGGTAGACCTAGAACCATGGCTATGGACGAGGCGACGGAGACGGAGCGCGAAGGGTCCGTGGAGCCGACGCGGCGCGGGGTGTTCGCGGTCGTCGGACTGATTGTCGCCTTCGTTCTCTGGGCGCATCTGGGGTCGGGCGTGCAAACGTTTCGCTCTGAAGTGTCGTCGGAGCCCGGATGGGAGAAGTTCAGCGCCGAGTACGGGGTCAGCTACTTCGGAGATGACGGCCAGTTCGTGCGCGCGGTCCAGAGCGGATACAACCTCGTCTTCTACACTTACAAATACGCGCCGCGCTTCACACGCAAGACCGCCGGCGACCGCGTCAACGCCTGCGGCTCCTGTCATACGGCGGAGGATATGGCCTATGCCTTCGTCAACTCCGACCGCGTCGACCCCAAGCTTGGAATTCGACTGTCCTTCGAGGACAGGGTGAGGCGTTGCTACGCCGGCCCGATGAACGGCTTCGTGCCAACCATCTACGAGCCTGCGGTCCGCGACATTCGCCTTTTCGCACGCACGGTCTCGCATCACCTGCAGCTCAGCGAAGGCGCCCTGAGGAAAGCCAAATAGCCTATGTCCATGCTCGCCGAAAGACTCATGAAGCTTCTGGTGCTGGCAATCGCCTGCGGAGGACTTTACCTCCTGGCGACCTACGAACACGCCCAAAGGGAAGCCATCCGGCACGCGGAGGTCTCGCTGACGCCGGCCTGCACCGAAAAGCTCGCGCGCTACGGCCTCGAGAGCGGCGAGGTCTACCAGTCCCCCTACGTCCTGCAGCGCACCGGCGCAAAGGTCACTGCACGCGGCTACTCCGACGACGATGTTCGCGCCATCCAGCGCGGGTGCAACATCATCGATGACACCCAGGGGCGCCTAGCCAGCGATCCCGACCACGAGCGCTGGAATGCCAAGCGGTTCATCCGCGGTTCCCATACGGCGTGCCGGCACTGCCACCAGAGCATCGGGGACAAGCAGGATCCGGCAGGCAACCGGCTGGTCGGCTCGCTGAATCTCGGCGCCTCGTGGACGATGGCGGACATGTACGACCGTTTTACCGGGCTGCTGCTGCCCTTCGAGCTGCGGCAGATGCAGTGCTACATCAACTCGTCCAACGGCTACAAGCCCAACATCGCCGATGACGTCATACGCGACGTCACGTCCTATAGCCGCTTCCTCTCGGCCGCGCTGGACATGAAGATAGGCAACCGCTACGACGAGCAGGGTATCGACGAGATTCCCGCGTCCGCCACGCCCAAGCAGGGCGACGATTATGTTCGCGGCGAAGCGCTCTACAAGCACAAGTGTGCCAGCTGCCACGGCCCCCAGGCCTTCGGCGTGGTGGACGCAGAGGGCCATCTCGTGGCGCCCGCGATCGCCGGGCCCAATGCCTGGAACATGCAGTCGCGCAACTATTTCTATTACGTCTCGACGATCCTCCCCGGGTTCATCTGCCGGAATATGCCCCTGGGGAAGGAGAACACCTTGCCCAACCAGGAATGCCGCGATATCGCCTACTACCTCAGCAACCTGCCCAGGCCTGCGGGCGACCGACAGGGGCCTGTCGTCGCGCTCGTCCAGCAGATCCTGATGAAGGTCCTGCCTCCCCTGCTGCGGATGAGCGGATCGGCGCGCGGCGACGAACCCCGGGCGGGGCCAGAACAGGGCCGATGATGAAGTCGGCGGCGCTTGCGGGAAAATACCGGGCCTTCGTCGTCGAGCGCTGGCCCGGGCTAAGCCGCAATCTGGTGGTCGGCCTGACCCTGGCTCTGGTGACGCTGCCGCAGGCGGTGGCCTTTTCCGTCACCCTTGCCGGCGTGCCTCCGCACTTCGGCATCTATGCCGCCATCTGGGGCGTGCTGTTCTGCAGCCTGCTCAACCCGTCGCGGGTCTTCCACGGAGGACCCAATACCGCCATGTCGGCCTCGATCGGGGTCACCCTGCTACCCACGGCCCCGCCGTTCGGCGCGGAATACATGGGCCTCGCGCTCACCCTGGGCCTCATGGCCGGGCTGATCCAGCTGATGTTCTACCTCGTCCGTCCCCTGGGCCGCATGCTGGACCTCATCAGCGAGCCCGTGATCAACGGCATGATCTGCGGCATCGGCCTGATCCTGATCTTCCGGTCGCTGACCACGTTCGCCGGGTTGCCGCTCAACACCGAGGTGGAGTGGCCGCTGTGGATCGCCTGGCAGTCGCTTCTCGCATTGCTGGAGATCGGCAACCTTTACGCGATCCAGATCGGGCTCGTCACGCTGCTGACCTGCGTCGTCGTCCAGCAGTTCGAGCGGCTGCGAAACTGGGCGATCCTTTTCGGCATCGCGGCCGGCACGCTCTACTCGCAGTACCTGAACGCGACGCTGGGACTACAGAACACGCTGATCGAGCAGATTGGCAACCTGTCTTCCATCGGCTTCGTACTGCCGTCAATGCCGCTGTTCAATCAGGAGTCGATGCCGGATGTCATCTCCATCCTCCCCGGCGCCCTGACACTGGCCCTGCTCGGGCTGTTTCAGACGGTGGCGGCCATGCGCCGCATGAGCCGCAAGGTCGGCGGCTTTACGGACAGCCGCAAAGCCATTTTCTCCGATGCCGTCTCCAACTGCCTTCTGCCGTTTCTATCCTCGCTGCCCACCTGCGCGTCTTTCAACCGCATGTGGCTCGTGAACAAGCTGGGGATACACAGCCGTATCGCGATTGCTAGCTCCGCGCTGTGGCTGCTGCTGCTGGTGGTGTTTCTCGCCAGGGCGATCGCGGTCATACCCATGCCCGCGATGGCAGGGATCATCGTGCTGCTCGGCGCCAATATGATCAACTGGGAAGACATCAAGCCGCACCTCCAGAGCCGGCACGAAGCAACCGTGTTCATGGCGTCCTTCCTCTCGGTTCTTTTCCTCGATCTCTTCGAGGCCGTTCTCGTCGGCTCGGCGCTTGCCATCGCCTATTCCAAGTGGCAGCAGGCGCATCCCGACATCAGCCTGCGCGGCAACGTCCTGAAGATCCGGGGCAACATCTACTACGGCTCGCTTCCGGTGATCGAGTCCATGTATCACAGAGCTCTCGCAGGCACGGAAGAGGTGGTCATCGATTTCTCCGAGTGCTACTACATCGATCGCGAGGGAATTCGCTGGCTTGCCGCGCTGAAGGCGGGGCAGAAGGCCGCTTTCGTTGATCGCCGCAGGGGCCGGGACCGCCGGGACGTCGCGACCGGCGCCGAGCAGCGGTCCGGCGACGCGTCCGTTCTCGATGGCAACCGCCGCAGGCAGGATCGGCGCCGGCGGACGGACATCTGAGTCAGTTCGTCTCCGCTTCCACGTCCTTCGGGAAGATGTCGACGCCGAGCGCTTTGCCGAGCTTCGCGACCAGGGGAATGGTGACGGGCGCGCCGGGCAGGATGAGCAGGGTGCCGAGGCCCGCGATCTTGAGGTAGTCGCGCAGCACCGCGTTCGCCTGCTCCATCTCCTCGCGGGTGGCCGCGCCCCGCAGGTACTTGTGGTAGGTCGCGGTCATGGCTTTCCCGCGTCCCCACTGTACCGCGACGTAGGCGCGGACGCGGTGCGCCTCGTCCACGAGCCGCTGCTCGGCCAGCTGCGCCATGCTGTCCACGGTACGCAGGGCATCGAGCAGGTTGCCGGCACGGCCGTCCCAGGCGGCGCTGCGCCTGTGGGTGCGTCGCGCGCGCTCGCAAAGCGCGTCGATCACAGTGAGCACCGCGGCGGGCGAGCGCCGCAGCAGCGCGCTGAACTCCTCGGGGGACATCCTGTAGGCCGCCACCTCCGCGGCGGCGATCGCGGTGGCCGAGCGGGGCAGCGACTCGAGCACTCCCATCTCGCCGAGAAATTCGCCGGCTCGGGCGTGCCCTGCGCGCCGGTCGGCTCCGCTGTTGTCCCGGGTGCGGACGAGGACCCGACCGGACTCGATCCAGAAGACGCTGTCGGATGGCGAGCCTTCCTCGAACAGGGCGCATCCCGGCTCGAATTCGCAGCGCGTGAATCCGGATCTCTCGATGGCGACGCGCAGCGCGCCCTGGTGCGGCGCCCGCTTGAGGAGCGAGCGCAATGCCTCGATGAAGCGTTGGAGACCCGACGCGCGCCTGCTCGGCGCCGGCGCGCCGCGCAGAAACTCAATCTGCGCGCGCGAACGAAGGCTCAGGCCGTTGAGCACCTGCGCCGAGAGATCCGGGTCGCGGACGATTTCCGCGAGAAACTCGCTGCGGCGGTAGCGTCTCAGAACCGTGTCCGAGACGGCCCGCGCCGTGCCGCTGCGGGGCGCCCACACCAGAGTGCCCATCTCGCCGACGAAGCTCCCGGACCCGACGCGCCCCAGGACGGCAACGCCGTCCCCCATCCGACGGCTGACTTCGATCTCGCCTGAAACGACGCGGTAGATATGCCGGCTGGCCGCGCCTTCCTGGAACAGGACCTGTCCGGACATGAGTTCGATGTCAGCCATGGCGCGCCGAGCGCTTCGAGCAGGTGAAATCCGCGACCGCGACGTGTCAGGCCGTGCCGCCCACCGTCAAGCCGTCGATCCTAAGCGTCGGCTGACCCACGCCGACGGGAACGCTCTGGCCCTCCTTGCCGCAGGTACCGACCCCGGTGTCGAGCGCGAGGTCGTTGCCGATCATCGAGACGCGCGTGAGCACATCAGGGCCGTTGCCGATCAGGGTCGCGCCCTTCACGGGATAGGTGACCTTGCCGTTCTCGATCATGTGCGCTTCCGAGGCCGAGAACACGAACTTGCCGTTCGTGATGTCGACCTGTCCGCCGCCGAAGTTGACTGCGTAGAGACCCTTCTTCACGGAAGCGATGATCTCCTCGGGATCCTTGTCGCCGTTCAGCATGTAGGTATTCGTCATTCGCGGCATTACGACGTGCGCGAAGGATTCGCGCCGGCCGTTCCCGGTCACCGGCACGCCCATCAGGCGCGCGTTCAGGCTGTCCTGCATGTAGCCGCGCAGCACGCCGTCCTCTATGAGGAAGTTGCGCTGCGTGGGGTTGCCCTCATCGTCGATGTTCAGCGATCCGCGCCTTCCGGGCAGGGTCCCGTCGTCGACCACGGTGACGCCCTTTGCCGCGACTTTCCTGCCGATCTTGCCCGCGAACGCCGACGAGCCCTTGCGGTTGAAGTCGCCTTCCAGGCCGTGGCCTATGGCCTCGTGAAGCAGTACGCCCGGCCACCCCGGCCCGAGCACGACCGTCATCGTCCCGGCGGGCGCCGGCCGCGACCTCAGGTTCACGATTGCCTGGTCCACGGCGTGGTTCGCGTATTCCTGCAGCCGCTGCTCGCTGAAGTACGCGTAGTCGCCTCGCCCGCCTCCGCCTGAGGAGCCCTGCTCGCGGCGCCCGTTCTCCTCGGCGATGACCTGCACCGACATGCGCACCAGCGGCCGCACGTCTGCCGCGAGTGCGCCGTCCGAGCGCGCAACGAGCACGACTTCGTATTCTGCGGCGAGGCTCGCCATGACCTGGATGATGCGCGGGTCGCGCGCGCGGCACAGGCTTTCCAGGCGCTCGAGAAGCTTCACCTTCCTCGCGTCCTCGAGCGATGCGAGCGGGTCGATCGGGCGGTAGAGCTGCAGCCCCGAGCTCGGCCGCGCCGCCACCGGGTGCCGCGCTCCGCCGCCGGCTGCGATCGCGCGCGTGGCCCGGGCCGCGTCTTCGAGCGCGGTAAGGCTGATCTCGTCGGAATACGCGAACGCGGTTTTTTCTCCCGCGATCGCGCGCACGCCCACCCCCTGGTCGATGCTGAAGCTGCCCGACTTGACGATACCCTCCTCCAGGCTCCAGCCCTCGCTGCGCGCGTACTGGAAGTACAGGTCCGCGTAGTCGAGCCGGTGCGTCAGCAGGGAGCCGAACACGCTTTCGAGCTTTCCTGCCTCGAGGTCGTGCGGGGCGAGCAAGAAGGATTGCGCCGTGGAAAGGAGCTGCTCTCTGGTATCCATGGATCCGAAACGTGGGGGCGATACGCCCGATATTCTAGCTCCGACGGGCCTGCATGACGCGGTGCGCGAGCGCCGGGAGGCTCCTGCGCATCTGCGACTGGAAGGAAGGGTCGATGTCGGCCAGTACGATGCCCGCTCCGGTCGCGCGCTCGGCGACGATCTTGCCCCAGGGGTCGACCACCATGGTGTGCCCGTGCGTCTGCCGGCCGCTCGCGTGGGTGCCGCCCTGCGCGGGCGCCAGAACCCAGGCGAGATTCTCGATCGCGCGGGCTCGAAGCAGCGTTTCCCAGTGCGCGCGTCCGGTGGTCGCGGTGAACGCCGACGGCACGAGGATGAGGTCCATGGGTGCGAGCGCGCGGTACAGTTCGGGGAAACGCACGTCGTAGCACACCGAAACGGCGATGCGCCCGAACGGCGACTCGATGGCGCAGGGCGCCGTCCCTGCTTCGATGGTCCGGCCCTCGTCGAACTGCTCGGCCCCCAGCTCCAGCCCGAACAGGTGAATCTTGTCGTAGCGGGCGACGCGCCTTCCCTCGGCGTCGTAGATGAGGCAGCTGTTGCGCACCTTGCCCGGGTCGGCGCACTCGAGCGGCACCGATCCCCCAACAAGCCAGATGCCGTGTCGCCTGGCCGTTCCCGCCAGGAATTCCTGGACGGGGCCGGCGCCGTCCTTCTCCCGCGCGGCCAGCTTGTCGGTGTCGCGCATCCCGAGAATGCAGAAATACTCGGGGAGCGCCACCAGCTTCGCCCCGCCCGCCGCCGCCTGTGCCACGAGGCCCTCCGCGGCGTCCAGATTCTCCGCAACGACAGGCGTGGACACCATTTGCACAAGGGCGACGCGATACGGAGCGCTCGGGCTCATGGTAGCGAGGGCTGGGGGGCTTCCCTCACGGCGCGCACGTCCGCCTTGAGGCGATCGACTTTCGGCTCGGCCCAGGTTCCGGTGACATGGTACTCGAAGGAGAGCACCTGCCCTAGGGGGTTCTTGAGTATCTTTTGCAGCAGCAGCGCACCCAGGCCCCAGACCGGGTTGACCACGGCGGCGACGACCAGAGCCGTGCTCTCGCCGACCGATGGCTCGACGTGCGCGTACAAGTCCTGTGTCTCGTTGACGACGTCGACGCGCCCCGACATGGTCACCTGCGCCGAGGGCCCGCTCATGCGGAAGTCCTTGGTGGTCATGGTACCGTTGCTGATATCCACGCCGGTCGCCAGAGAATCAAAAGCAAACCCCCGGTCCCGGAGCTCCCGGAAATCGAGCGTGAGCGGCGCGCTGAGGATTCCGACGAGCCGCCCTGCTCCAGGCTGCGCCTTCAGAAACTGCCCTTTCTCGGCGCTCAGGTCGAGGTGTCCGGTCAGCGTCGCATAATCGATGGATTGCGGACTTCCCGCCCAGCTGAGGTTGCCCTTCAGCGTCGCACGCCCCTCGTCGATGCTCTTGGGATACCCCATCCGCTCCAGGTACCGTCCGATATCGTTGACCTCGAGCCCGGTGATGTTGACGTTGAACTTGGGCTGGAGCCGCCAGCTCTGCCACACGCCATCCGCGGTGAGCGTGCTCTCCGGCCCAGTCAGCACGAGCTTCTCGATGCGCCAGTCGAGCGCCTTGTTGACGGCGACGAGCTCGAGCTTGCCGAGGTCGTTCCCGCCCAGGATCAGCTTGTCGGCGATGATATCGAGCGCCGGCAGGTCGCGCGGCGGCGGCTCCTCCTCCCTGCCCGGGGTGGCATCGGGCAGGCTGAAATACTTCAGGCGCGCGATCAGGCGCCCGAAACCCTCGGGGCGCCAGGCGATCTCGCCGGCGAGCTCCTTCGACGCCACGTTCGCGATCCACACGTTGCCGCTCGTGCCCGCCCTGAGCGCCACGTCGTTCAGGCGCCGGCCAGCGAAATCCAGCTCCGCGATCTTGAGGTCGAACGCCGAGGAGAGCGACGAGCCCGTGGGGTCCTTTCCCCCGAAAAGGGCGCGCCACCGGTCCGCGTCCGCATAAGGCAGGCTGCCTGTCACCGTCATGCCGTCCCGGTCGGGCAGCACGGCCGGCTGATTCACGCTGATCACGCCGCGCTCCATGACGTACTGCGCGCCCTCGCGCCTGCGCTGGAAATACGCTTCGATCGCCGATCCCAGCCAAACCTTGATCAAATCCCCTTGAGATCTGCCCGGGATCACGCGCTCCAGGCGAAGCGGCATCGGCTCGACCGCCGCCTTGCTCAGGGGAGGCGGCAGATCCGCGGCGATCCCGACGAGCTGCGATTGCACGACCAGGGTCACGGGCCTGCCGCGGCCTCCGGTCAGCGTGCCCTGCCAGGCCGCGGCGCCCGACACGTGGCGCAGCAGGTTGTCGCCGAAGAAGTGGAGCATCTGCGGCGCGGTCGCAGTGCCCTGGGCGCTGACTGCGATCGTTCCGTCTCCACGGGTCGCCACCGACAGCGTGGCCGGCCCCCCGAGGATCTTGGCCGTGAGGCTGCGCACGGCGATGCCGGACTCGGTGAACTGGATCTGCCCGTTCACACCGCTGAACGGCGGCGCATCGGCGCCGGCCGCTATCTCGTTCTCGACGAACTGGTAATCGCCGGAGAGCTTGAACGCGTCCGGCTTTCCGATCGGCACGTCGAGCTGGAGCTCCAGGCGTCCCAGGCCCTTCGCCGTCATCCCCTCGGTCGCCCCGTCGAGGAACCCCGTCACCGGGCTCACGGCGATAAACCGAAGGAAGTCGGCGGTCTGATCCTCGGCGCGCACTTCGAGCAGCACGTGCGCGTTTCCGTGATAGAGGTCCGGGATGGTCGCCCGCACGCTGCTCGTCTGCACGCCCGCCAGCTCGCCGCGCGAGGCGAGGATGCGCATCGCCTTGCCCTCGAAGATCAGGTCGCCGGTCAGGCCCGTCGCCGCCGGCCAGCCCTCGGCGTAGCGGAAATCCGCGTCCGCGACCTTGGCGATGATCTGAAAGGTCCCGGTGCCCGGCTCGTCGAAGGGAAACTGGGCGAGCGCGCCCTTGAGGCGCAGCTTGAGGTCGTTCGAGCGACCGGCGCGTATCGACGCCTTCAAATAGTCGACCACCGGCTGGGGCAGGCGCGGAATGTAGCGGTATACGGCGCGGCCATCGACGCGGGAAAAGTTGCCCGTGAGGTCGATCGTCCCGCCCGCATCCCGCGGCTTCGAGAAACTGCCGAAGAGCGTTCCCGACACGTCGGCGTTGGAGAAGGAAAGGTTGCCGAAGCCGACCTCGAGGCGGTCCGGCGCTAGATTCCACGTGATCTGCGCACTCAGCGTGTCGACCTGCGCACCGCCGTCGGCGACGATCCCGGGCAGCTCGAACGACACGCGCTCCGAGCCGAGAACGACGCTCCCGCCTTTCTCGTTCGCTTCGAACCTGCCCGTCAGGCCCGACATCCCCGGAATCTTCTCGTGCGCCCGGACCGCCAGCCTGCGGAAGCTTCCGCGCACGTCGAAATGCTGCGGATCGTCTGGCTCGCCGGTCCAGGTGGCCTTGAGGTTGTGGATGCTGCCGCGGGGATCGCTTCCGGTGAGGCGCTCGCGCACGGCGCCCGAGAAGGGGAAGTAGCCCGCGAGCTTGGCAAGCGGAGCGAGTTCGATCGCGTTGGCTTCGACCTCGCCGCCGACGGTGGAGCCCCCTTCCGCCATCTCCCAGAGCACCCGGAAATCCGCAGGCGGCACTTCTATCCCGGAGTCGGTCCTCAGCATCACCCTTCGGCCGGACACTTCGAAGCCCCTGGCCGCGCGTTGGCTCGCCCCCAAGCGCCCGCGAAGATAGTCCAGATCAAGCACCGGTGCGTCCTTGGCGAGGCGGACCGCGACCTGGGAGAGCGCGACGTCGGCGGTCGCCTCGGAGCGGCTCTTGCCGTCGAGGTCGACCCATACGCGCACTCCACCCTTGCCGGCGCGAATGTCGATCGGATAGTCCACCCAGCGCCTCCACACCGCGAGGTCGGCGTATTCGAGCTCGGCGTACAAGCGCCCGCTCCACGCCGCCCAGTCGCCGAGATTCCCGCCGCTCAGGTCGCCGCGCACGTCGAGCGTCGAGGCGAGGTCTGCGGGCGGCTTGGCCTTGAAGGCGAAGCGGTGGCCGAGAAAGCCGTTGCGCAGCACGAAATTGAGCGTATGCAGCTCGAGCGGAGGCGCTCCGCGGAGCTTGTCCTCCCAGCTGACGCTCGCGTCGCGGATGGTGATCTCGCGCTGCGAGAGCACCCACTGCGCGATGCCGACGTCTCCCCCCTGGGCCGGGTGCAGCTCGATTCCGGCAACGTGGAACTTGCCGGCCTCGTCGCGGCGAATCTCGAGCCGCGGCCGCTCGAATATGAGCGAATAGAATCTCGGGGCCCAGACCACCAGCGAGCTCCAGGCGACGGTCGCCTCGATTCCGGGCAGCGACAGGGCGGCGCGGCCGTCGTGATCGTAGACGGTCACATTTCCCAGAAGGAGCTCCGGGCGCAGGCCCTGCCAATCCGCGTCGATGGAGCCGACTGTGATGCGCTGCCCGAGGGCCTGCGACGCTATCCGCTCGACGTCGCCCCGGTGTTGCGACGCCTGGGGAAGGACGTAGTAGCGAAGCAGCAGCAATACCCCGGCGAACAGCAGATACAACGCGAAGAGAGCCCACGCGGCGACGCGCGCGGCCACCGCCCAGCCGCTCCTGGGCGGAATGGCCTCGTCGATCGTTTCCTCGATCGCGTGCTCGAGCTGCTCTAGTTTTTCAAGCGGCTGGTTCAAGATTCGGTCATGCCCGCCCGGGAATGTGGTCCCGGCACCGGGCCGGTCATGGCGGACGAGGGATCAACGCGATAGCACCGCGTCGCGACGACACAAGCGATGGAAACATTCTACCCGCAAGCTCTCTCGCGCGCCCCGAAAAAATACTGACAAGCCGCTGAAGCTCTTCGCATTTCCGCCCTTTCGGGCCGGCCCGCGGTACCGCGCGCCTTTCCGATAGAATAGGCGTTTCTCGAGGGCTTCCCGGAGATCTTCCCATGTCGATGGCCGATCGCGACGGATTCATCTGGCACGACGGCAAGCTCGTGCCTTGGCGTTCCGCGACGATCCACGTCCTCACCCATTCGCTGCACTACGGTCTCGCGGTATTCGAGGGCGTGCGCGCCTACAAGACCATCGAAGGGACGGCCATCTTCAGGCTCGCCGACCATACTGAGAGGCTGTTCAACTCGGCGCACATCTACATGATGAAGATCCCCTACACGCGGGAAGTTCTCGTGGAGGCGCAGAAGGAAGTGGTGCGGGCCAACCAGCACGAATCCTGCTACATCCGCCCGATCGCCTTCTACGGCTCGGAGAAGATGGGCGTGTCGCCGGTCGGCGCATCGGTGCACGTCGCGATCGCAGCCTGGCCCTGGGGCGCGTATCTGGGGCAGGAGGCGATCGTGAAGGGCATCCGCGTGAAGACCTCCTCGTACGCGCGCCATCACATCAACGTGACCATGGCGCGCGCCAAGATGGCGGGAACCTATCCGAACTCCATCCTCGCAAACCTCGAGGCGACGCAGCACGGCTACGACGAGGGACTGCTGCTCGACGTCGACGGTTTCGTCGCCGAAGGTTCGGGAGAAAATCTCTTCATCGTCAAGGACGGCAAGCTGCACGAGCCCGAGTTGACTTCCGCCCTGTCCGGCATCACGCGCGCCTCGGTGATCACGCTGGCGAACGAGCTCGGCTACGAGGTCGTCTCGCGCCGTATCACGCGCGACGACATCTACATCGCCGACGAGGCCTTCTTCACCGGCACGGCCGCCGAAGTAACGCCGATCCGCGAGCTCGACGGGCGCGTGATCGGCTCGGGCGCGCGCGGACCGGTCACCACCAGGATACAGAAGCTCTTCTTCGACGTCGTGGCCGGCAGGGTCGCGAAGCACAAGGACTGGCTCTCCCCGGTCACCGAGAAGAAGGCGGCAAAGGTCTCGAGAGAGAAGGCCTGATGGCGGCGACCGAGCCGGCGGGCCGCCTCGTCGAGGTCACCGAGTCCGATCTACCGCTTCACTGCCCCACGCCGAAATCGCCGGTGTGGTGCATGCACCCGCGAGTATTCCTGGACGTCGCCAAGGCGGGCCAGATGCTCTGCCCCTATTGCGGCACGCGCTACGTCTACAAGGGCCGGAAGCCGAAGGGCCATTAGCGCCCGGTGAAGATTCTCATCGTCGCGCCGAACTGGATCGGCGACGCCCTCCTCGCCCAGCCGCTGTTCGCGCGCCTGCGACAAAGGCTCCCGGGGACGAGCCTCGACGCGCTCGCCCCGAGCTGGACCGCGCCGGTGCTGCGCAGGATGCCCGAGATCCGCGAAGTGATCGATGCGCCCTTCGGGCACGGCGAGCTCGGGCTGGCCCGGCGCTGGCGGCTCGCCCGGACGCTGCGCCCGCGCGCCTACGACGAAGCCGTCGTTCTCCCCAACACCCTCAAGTCCGCGCTGATCCCTTTTATCGCCGGCATCCCGGTCCGGACGGGATTCGTCGGGGAACTGCGCCACGGCCTTCTCAACCGCGTGCACCGGCTGGACGAGAAGGCTCTGCCGCTCATGTCCGAGCGCTACGCGCAGCTCGCGGAAGCACCGGGCGCGCCGGTGAATAAGCCCCTGCCCGACGTTAAGCTGCGTGTCGATCCGGAGAATCTCGCTCAGGCGCTCGCGCGCCTGGGTCTCTCCCCCTCGAAACCCGTCATCGCCTTCTGTCCGGGGGCCGAGTACGGCCCGGCCAAGCGCTGGCCCGAGCGCCATTTCGCCGAGCTCGCGATCACCCTCGCCGCGCGAGGTCGCGCCGTATGGCTGTTCGGTTCGGGCAAGGACGCGGAGATCGGCGAGCTGATCGTCCACCTCTCGAGGGGCGCCGCGGTCAACCTCTGCGGCAGGACCGATCTCGGGAGCGCGATCGACCTGATGTCGCTCGCCGAGGTCGTGGTGAGCAACGACTCGGGCCTCATGCACGTCGCAGCGGCGGTAGGGCGCCCGGTGGTCGCGCTGTACGGGTCCTCCAGCCCCGAGCATACGCCGCCGCTGTCGCGCAGAGCGCGACTGGTCAATACCGGGATCGAGTGCAGCCCGTGCTATGCGCGCGAGTGCCCTCTAGGCCACTTCAAGTGCATGAACGAGCTCTTGCCCGAGCGCGTGGCGAGGGAAATCGAGGCCCTTCAGTAGTACTCGACGAACTCGCAGCCGTCGCCGCTGGCGAACGAAGCCGCGACGGTGCCGGTGGACAGGTCGAGCATGGACACGACGCCGTCGTCGTGATTGCACACCAGCGCCCGGTCCGCGACCGCCGGAAATCCGAATCCCATCGGAGCCTTGCCGACCTTGACGAGCGCGGTCTGCTCGAGATCGGGCAGACTGAAGACCGCCACGTTGCAGTCGAGGTGCGACGAGAACAGCAGCCAGCGCTGATCCGGGGAGATGCGCACGCGGCGCAACTGCGTTCTGTCCTCGCCGCCACCCTCGACGCGGACGCTCCGGATCAGCCTGTCCCTGCGGGTGTCGATGACGTTCAGCTCCGCCGCGGCGTGCGAGGCCACGTACAGGCGGGCGCCGTCCCTCGACAGCGCGACGCCTTCGCAGCGGTTCGGGATGTCCACCTGCCCGGCCACGCGCAGGCCGAGCAGGTCGACGACGGCGAGGCAGGGCGTCTGCTTGTGCGAGACGTACGCGCGCCTGCCGTCGGGGGAGACCGTCAGCCAGTGCGCCGCGCCGCCGGTGTCGATGACGGCGGCGACCTTGCGCCGCGTCACGTCGATGCCCACGATGGCGTTGCTCAGCTCCGCGGTGACCCACAGCAGGCCATCCGCGCCGAACATGAGCCCGTGCGGCGCGAGGTAGGCGCCGACGTCGATGAAGCCGTCGACCTCGCGCGCCGCGAGATCGATCACCACCACGCGATGATCCGGGTCCTTGTTCTTGCCGAACACGCCGCCCCCGTAGACCGTCCCGTACGCCCGCTCGGGCGTCAGCGCGAGCTCGTGCACCGGCGCCGGCATGTCGAGCGCCGCGGTCCTGCGATGCGTCGCCGCGTCGTAGAACTCGACGCGCTTGTCGTTCTTGGCGGTGAGGATGATGCTGTCCATGGCCTGTCGCGCGGGGCGCCAGCGCCATCGTACACTCACTCGCGCCCGGGTCCACGGGGCCATAGCGCCCTTTTGACCGCGCGGCCGGCGACCGCTAAGCTGCCTCGCATGTCTTCGAGCGCCGTCATCCTCTTCGCTCACGGCGCGCGCGAGTCCGAATGGGCGCGGCCGTTCGAGGAGGTGCTTAACCGGCTCCGATCGCAGGGCGCTCGAGCCGAGCTCGCTTTCCTCGAGATCATGACGCCGTCGCTGGAGGAGGCGGCGCGCATGCTCGCCGCCGAGGGCCACACGACCGTCACGGTCGTGCCGCTGTTCCTCGCCCAGGGCGGACACGTCAAGCGCGATCTGCCCGGGAAAGTCGCCGCGATCGCGCGCAAACACCCGGGCACGGAGTTCCGTGTGACGCCCGCGCTGGGCGATGCACCTGAGATCGTCGCGGCGATCGCAGCGTGGGTGAAGCGCGCAGTCGGCTAGAAGCAAATCGCGCCGGCAGCGGCCAGCGCGAAGAAAGTGTGAAGTTGGCCGGTAAGCCGGGTTCTGTCGTGGACAGTCATTCCTCTAGGCCCCGGGTTGCCCCGAGGCTCGAGCCATCTACCCGCGGACTCGGCGAGCCACGTCGTTGTCCGCCTATTTGATGTTGCTCCGGGTGGAGGTTGCCGCGTTTCACTCCGGACTGAACCGGCTCGTCTCTGTGGCCCTAATCGTCGTCTCGCGACGCCTGGGTGTTACCCAGCACCCTGCTCTGCGGAGCCCGGACTTTCCTCTGGCGGTGCCGCATACCAGCGACTGTCTGGCCAACTTCGCACCCAATTTTAGCGCATCCGGACCGATCGGGCTTGATTTCGGGAACCGGGCGGCGTATGAAGGATCAGACAGTCTTGCTCAAAGGAGGTCGCGATGAGAC
Organism: Burkholderiales bacterium; assembly: GCA_035499735.1. Classification (GTDB taxonomy): domain Bacteria; phylum Pseudomonadota; class Gammaproteobacteria; order Burkholderiales; family SG8-39; genus VBDM01. Next base: position 153,537 of record DATJYC010000049.1, on the reverse strand, counting down.
GCAGACTGTACTTCCTGCTTCCCGATCTGGGCAGCGCGATTCAGACGGCCAACGATCTGCTGCTCGCGCGCGTTGAGGACGCCGCCATGCATTTCCTCGCGCGCCGCGGCATGTCCCTCGGAAAGCTGCATGAGGCGAGCTACCTTCAGAAATCCGACGCCGTCCACGGAGCCGAGGTCGGCTTCGTGCTCGGAGGCCTGGGCGGATTCCTGATCGGCATCTATATCTACCTCACTCCTCCCGACGGCGTATCGCTGCAGCTCGTCACGGTGCTGATCGGCACGGTCATCGGGGCGGTGTTCGGAGCGTGGGCTGCCAGCCTCGTGGCGATGTCGGTACCGAATTCGCGCCTGAAGCCGTTCCACGGCGAAATCGAGTCGGGCAAGATACTGCTCATGGTGGATGTTCCGCCCTCGCGCATCGACGAGATCCAGGAGCTGGTCCACCGCCGCCATCCGGAGGCTACTGACCACGGCATCGAGCCGACGCTCCCCGCGTTCCCCTAGGGGCCTGCCCGTCCCGGCCTGAACTGCGAGGCGTCGTCGTAGTACTCCTCGCGCTCGTTCGCGGGCTCCCATCCGGGTATGCCCAGGATGGGGAGCGGCGGCAGGCTGCGCGTCGAGGCGAGCGCATCCGCGCGTGAGAAGTGCAGCGCGGCTCGCGCGTCGAGCTCGGCGAGCTGCGCGTCGACGGGCGCGCCGAGCATACCGGGCGGAAGGTCGACGATCAGCGCCTTCGCGGTCACGCCCTTGTAGGGGGCGAGGGCTTTCTCGTAGATGGCGTGCCCGAAGACATGGAAGCGCATCGACCGCCGCACGTCTTCGCGGCGCGCCCAGAAAAGCTCCTTCCACCTGGATCGAAGCAGCAGCTCCGAGAGCCCGGCGTCGGTGGAGCCGACCAGCACCCCGCCCTCGTCGAACAACGTGAGCACGTCGCGGGCCGTGCCCCGCTGCGGCTCGCCGCGGCGCGCGATGATCTCGGCGCGATGGTGACGGTTCAGCACCGCCTTGGTTCTCGGGAACGCAAGCCACACGAGCGCGTTGAACAGGTCATGCCAGCTGTCCGGACGCGTCTGTACTTCGCCGGATTCGAAAATGCGCATCTCGTAAGAGCCCGCGGCTTCTCGGCCCGTGGCGGGATGCACGAAGCGGATCGGCGCGCCCCCTCCGCTCAGCGCCGAGGGACCGGCAAGCGCGTTGAGCTGCTCCAGCCGCGGAAACGCGCCCGGCGCCAGGCGCGCGAGCGACGGCCGCAGGGATTCGAAGATCGGAGCGGCGAGCGCCTCGCTCCAGGGGCCGCTACTCATCCCCCGCGACCCGCCACCCGATCGACTCGCCCGCCCGCAGCGGCACGACGGCGGCGGGGCCGAACCCGAGCTCCGCCGGGACCGTCCAGGCCTCCTTGCGCAGCGTGATCGAACCCTTGTTCCGCGGCAGGCGGTAGAAGGCGGGGCCGTGAACGCTCGCGAACCCCTCGAGCCTGTCGAGCGCGCCCGCCTGCTCGAAGGCTTCCGCGTAGAGCTCGAGCGCGGCGTGCGCGGAGAAGATGCCGGCGTGCCCGCAAGGCGCCTCCTTGTCGGCGCGCGCGTGCGGAGCGCTGTCGGTGCCGAGAAAGAACCGGGGGCTGCCACCCGTTGCGGCTTGAATCAGCGCCGCGCGATGCTCCTCGCGCTTGAGAACCGGCAGGCAATAGTAGTGAGGACGGAAGCCGCCGGCGAAGAGCGCACCTCGGTTGTACAGCAGATGATGCGCGGTGATCGTCGCCGCGATTCGCGGACCGCCCGCGGATACGAACTCGACGGCCTCGCGGGTGCTCGCGTGCTCGACGACGACGCGGAGCTGCGGGCAGGTTCGCACGATGCCGGACAGGACCGTCTCGAGGAACACGCGCTCGCGGTCGAAGACGTCCACTCCCGGCGTCGTCACCTCGCCGTGGACCAGCAGGGGCAGGTCGTGCTCCTGCATCGCCTCGAGCGCCGGGCGGGCGCGCTCGATACGCGTCACGCCCGAATCCGCGTTCGTGGTCGCGCCGGCGGGATAGTACTTCACGCCGAAGACCAGGCCCGAGCGCTTCGCGCGCGCGATTTCCTCGGCGCTCGTGTTGTCGGTGAGATAGAGCGTCATGAGCGGCTCGAACGAAGAGCCCTTCGGCAGGGCCGCTCTGATGCGGTCGCGGTAGGCGGCGGCCATCGCGGTGGTGGTGACCGGGGGCTTCAGGTTCGGCATGACGATGGCGCGGGCGAAGATCCGCGCGGTATGCGCGAGCACCGACCCCATCTCGGCGCCGTCGCGAAGATGGAGGTGCCAGTCGTCGGGCCGGCCGATCGTAAGCGTCCGCATCGCCGCTCAGCCGCGCCCGGCGCCCGCGAGGCTCAGAGCGCGCTTGTAGACCGCTTTCTTCCTCGCGCCCGCGATCGCGCAGGTGAGCTTCACCGCCCGCGCGAGCGGCAGCTCCGAGAGGAGCGCCGTCAGCAGCGGCTCCCAGTGGTCATCGGACCGGCTTGCCGGAGCGGCCCCGAGAACGAGCACGAACTCCCCGCGCCGGCGGTCCGGGTTCTCCTTCAGCCATGCTGCCGCGTCGCCCAGGCGGCAGCGGTGGATCTCCTCGAACATCTTGGTGAGCTCCCGCGCCAGAACAATCTGGCGCTCCGCACCGAGCACCGCGGCGAGGTCTTCGACCGACTCGACGATCCGGTGCGGCACCTCGTAGAACACCAGGGCATACGGCAGCGCGCGCAGGGGCTCGAGCGCCTTGCGGCGCGCCGCGGGCCTGGGCGGCAGGAACCCGGCGAAGAGAAACGGCCCGTCCGGCAATCCCGCCGCCGACAGCGCCGTCACGGCGGCGTTGGGCCCGGGGATGGGGACTACCCGGAATCCGGCGGCGCGCGCTTTCGCGACCACGAAGGCTCCCGGATCGGCCACGCCCGGCGTCCCGGCGTCGGTCACGAGCGCGACGTTCCTGCCCTGCGCGAGCTCCCTCACGATCTTCTCGGCGGATTGCCGCTCGTTGTGCTCGTGCACGGCGATGAGCCTGGCGCGCAGATGGTGGTGCTCGAGCAGCCGCGCCGTCACCCGCGTATCTTCGGCGGCGATCGCATCGGCGCGGGCGAGCGAGTCGAGCGCGCGCAGGCTGATGTCCTCGAGGTTCCCAATGGGCGTCGCCACCACATATAATTGACCCGCCCCGTTCGGGCTCCCGCCATGGCTGCCGGTCACTGCGCCCAAATCTGTTTCGCTCTGTTGGCGTTGTTGAGTCCGGCATTGTGCGCGGCCGTCGACGATCCGGCAAGCCGGCCGCCCGTCGAGCCGCCCTTCATCGGGCTGCTGCTCCCGCTCAACGCGCCGGAATTTTCGCGAGCCGCCGAGGCCGTCCAACTGGGCTGCCAGGCGGCGCTCAACCACATGGAGAATCGTCAGACGATGCAGGTGGTACGCACCGACGCGCAGGCTTCGAGCATCATTTCCGAATACGAGGCCGCTGTGCAGCGCGGCGCCGCCGTGATGGTCGGTCCGCTCACGCGCTCCGGCGTCACGGCCCTCGCCGCCGCCGGACATATCACCGTCGTCACGCTGGCGCTCAACGTCGCCGACGGCGACTCGCCCCTCCCCCCCCGTCTCTACACCTTCGGCCTTTCCGCCGAGTCGGAGGCGCGCGCAGTGGCGCGGGCCGCGTTCGGCCGGGGGGGCCTGCGCGAGGGCATCGTGGTGGAGGCGTCGACGATCTTCGCCAAGCGCGTCGCCCGAGCCTTCGCGGACGAATGGCTAACCCTCGGCGGGAAAATCAGCGATGTCAGGGAATTCGGGCCGCGCGGCGATCTTGTCGACATGAGGCGCGGACTTGCCGACTCGCAGGCGCAGCTCATCTTTCTCGCGGCGGAAGCGGACCAGGCCCGCACGGTGCGCCCCTACCTCAACAACCAGATTCAGGTCTATGCGACATCGCAGATCAACGACGGCAAGAACGATCCGCTCGCCAACGGCGATCTCAACGGCATTCGCTTCGTGGACATGCCCTGGCTGGTGCAGCCCGACCACGCGGCGGTCATGGTTTATCCGCGGCCCGAGGGGCTGTCCACCGATCTGCAGCGCTTCTACGCGCTCGGAATCGACGCCTGCCGCATCGCGGGGCAGTTGCTATCCGGACAGCAGACCATCAACCTGGACGGAGTAACCGGAAGGATCTCCTACCGCGGAGGCAGCTCGCTTCAGCGCGAGCCGGTGCAGGCGGTGTTCCGCGACGGCGTGGGTGTTTCGTTCGAAGGCGCGAAATGAGCTCCGGCGATCGCGCCGAGCGCATCGCCGCCGCCTACCTGCAAAGCAAGGGCCTGGCCGTGATCGAGAGCCGCTACCGCTGCCGCTGGGGCGAGATCGACCTGATCCTCCGGGACCGCGACACGGTCGTCTTCGCCGAGGTCAGGCTGCGCCAATCGAAGGATTTCGGAGGAGCTTCCTACAGCGTCGACAGGCGCAAGCAGGCGCGGATCATCGCGACGGCGCGCCACTATCTTGCAGGCACGCGGGAATCGCCCTGCAGGTTCGACGTGGTCCTGCTCGAGCGCATCGAGCCTCCGCGGATCGAATGGATACGCGACGCCTTCTCCGCCTGAGAGCCGCCCGACGCTTGCGGTAGAATGATTCTCCCATGAAGCCCACACCGTCCCGCGCCGCCGACGACAGCGTGGATTTGCTCTGGCGCATCCGGCGCCAGTTTACCGACAGCGCCCAGCTGAAGCAGAAGGCGCACGAGGTGCTCGCCGAGCCGATCGCTCACGCGATCGAGATCATGGTGAAGGCGCTCCTGTCGAATGGAAAGATCCTCGCGTGTGGTAATGGCGGTTCCGCGGCCGACGCGCAGCATTTCTCGGCGGAGTTGCTGAACCGCTTCGAGCGCGAGCGGCCCGGACTCGCTGCTATCTCGCTGACAACCGACACCTCCACCCTCACGTCGATTGCGAACGACTACGAGTACGAGCAGGTCTTCTCCAAGCAGGTCAGCGCCCTGGGCCAGCCCGGGGACGTGCTATTTGCGATTTCCACGAGCGGCAATTCCAAGAATGTCACGCGCGCCATCGCCGCCGCACACGAACGCGAGATGCGCGTAGTCGCCCTCACGGGGCGCGGAGGCGGCGAAACAGGCAAGCTGCTCGCGCCCGACGACGTCCATATCTGCGTTCCCCACTCGCAGACGGCCCGCATCCAAGAAGTGCATCTGCTCACTCTCCACTGCCTTTGCGACGGCATCGACTGCATGCTGCTTGGGGCCGAATGAGAGGGCCCGAATGAGGTTGAAGGCCTGGGTTGCGGCGGCGCTGCTGCTCGTTTCCGCCGCGATCCTGCAGGCCTGCGCGCAGGCGCTCATCGTCGGAGGCGTGACCGCGGGCGTGGTTATGGCCGCGGACCGCCGCCAGGCCGAGGTCATGCTCGACGACCAGCGGATCGAATTCGCGGCCGGCGACCGGATCGACGACACCCTCAAGGGGCAGGGACACGTCAACGTCACCAGCTACAACTACACGGCGCTCCTAACGGGCGAGGTTCCGTCCGCGGCCGCCAGGGCGGACGCGGAGAAAGCCGTCCAGGGCGTTCCCAGCGTGAAGACCGTCGTCAACGAGCTGCAGGTCGCCGGCGCCAGTTCCGCGGGCTCGCGCAGCAACGATGCCTACATCACGAGCAAGGTCAAGAGCAATCTGCTGGGGAACGGCAAGGTCAAGCCGACCGACGTCAAGGTGGTGACCGAAGCCGGCGTCGTGTACCTGCTCGGCCTGGTAACGCATGAGGAGGCCGATGCCGCGACCGAGATCGCCCGGGGCACGGGCGGCGTGACCAAGGTGGTTCGCGTCTTCGAATACGTGACCCCGCCCGCCAAGAAGCCGGAGACCAGCGGAGCGCGCTAGCGCTCCGCGAGCATGCGCTCGATTTCGGAGACCAGCTTGCGGTCGCCGGGCTCAATTGCGCTGTCGAACGACAGCACCGTCTCGCCCGAGCGGTCGATGAGGTACTTGTGGAAGTTCCAGCGGGGCCGCGCGCCGGTCTTCCTGGCGAGCGAGGCGTAGAACGGGTTCGCGTTGCTCTCCGATACCCCCGACTTCGCGAACATCGGGAAGCTCACGCCGTAGTTGACCTCGCAGAACTTGGCGATCTCGCGGTTGCTGCCGGGCTCCTGCCCACCGAAATCGTTCGCGGGGAAGCCGAGCACGACCAGGCCCTTGTCGCGATAGCGACGATACAGCGCTTCCAAGCCTTCGTACTGAGGCGTGTAGCCGCACTCGCTCGCCGTATTCACGACGAGCAAGACCTTCCCCTCGAACCGGCACAGCGGTGTGGGCTGGTCGACCAGGCTCGGAAAGGTGTAGCCGAGAAGCGCCGGGCACGCCGCGGCGGCGGGCGCGCATACGACGGCACCTAGAAGAAACGCTAGCAGCGAGCGCATCGATCGACCTGGAAGGAGGCCGCTAAGCTACCATATCCGCATGCTCCCGCGCTTCGAAGCGAAGATCTTTCCTCCCCGGGAGCTTTCTTCGCGGATCGAATCGTGCGCGCGGCCGCTCGTGTTCACGAACGGGGTTTTCGACATTCTCCACCGCGGGCATGCCACCTATCTCGCCGAGGCGCGTGCGCTCGGAGAGACGCTGCTCGTCGCGCTCAACAGCGACGCCTCGGCAAGGCGCCTGGGCAAGGGCGACGACCGCCCCGTGAACCGGCTCTCCGACCGCGCCGCGCTGGTCGCGGCGCTCGAATCGGTCGGCCTGGTGACGTGGTTCGAGGAGGACACGCCTCTCGAGCTGATACGGGCATGCAGGCCCGACGTGCTCGTCAAGGGCGGGGACTGGAAGCCCGAGGCCATCGTCGGGGCCGCCGAGGTGCGGGCCTGGGGCGGCAGCGTTCACGCCATCCCTTTCAGGCACCCGCTCTCCACGACGTCGCTGCTCGAGAGGATCCGGCGCAGCTGAGGACCGGCGCCTACTTTCCGGCGCGTTTTTCGTCACCGGGGCAGTCCCTGAGCTCGATGCCGGGGAAACTCTGGCGTATGTCGTTCAGCCGCGTGACCAGCGCATCGGGCACTTCACGGATCGCGAAGTAGACCTTCTGCACGGAAGTCTCCCTGGGACCGACCCGGGCGGTGCGCACTCCCTTCTTGCGCAGCTCCGCGAGACGCGCGTTCGCCGCCTCCTCGGTCTTGAACACCCCGAGCGAAATCGCGAGCCTGAACTTGGGGTCCTCCTGGACGATGAAGAAATCCCCGACACCCAGCTTCTTCAGCTCGGCCGCCTTGAGATTCGCCGACTGGCGGCTCCGCAGCGGCGGGATGAACACCCAATAGCTCGCGATCTCGTCCGCGCGCCGCTGCGACAGCCGCGATCCAAGAGCGAGCGGCTCGAGCGCCAGCTGCATGCGCGGCGCATCGCCCGTGTTGAATGCTCCCAGCTCGAGGCAGGCGATTACCGACGGTTTGGGCGGCTTAGGACGCTCGGCGATCTGCTTGGCCCGCTCGGCCGCGAGCTTCGCAACCTGGTCCGAGCTAAGCAGACGGATCTCTTGAGGGTTCAGCTGCTGCTCCATGAGCTGCGGCTCGTCCGATACCGTCCCGAAATAGACCCACGTGAAGAAAGCGAGATTGGCCAGCAGAAGCAGGAAAAATACGATTCTCACGGCTTCGCGACTCACTCCTCGGTCTCGCCCGCGATGCGCACCAGGCCCTCCAGCACGAGATTGTCAGCCCGTCGCACGGGAATGCGAAGGTGCGGGGCGATTCTCGCGGCGGCGCCGCCCGCCAGCACGCAGGCTGCCCCGGGACCCATCGCCCCGAAAATCCGCTCTATGGCACCCGCCTGGGCGAGCAGGCACCCGGACTGGATAGCATCGGCGGTGCTGCGGGGCGTCCTGGAAAACCGACCCCGCGACAGCGGCAGCCCGGCCGTGTTCTCCGCGAGCGCGCGCTTCATCAGCTCGAGACCGGGAAGGATCATGCCTCCCGCAAACGTCCCGTCGCCGCGAAGCATGTCCACCGTGGTCGCCGTGCCCGAAGCGACCACAAGGCATGGGCCGCGGAACATCATCCGGGCTCCGATCAGAGCGGCCCAGCGATCGGCGCCGAGCTGCCCGGGCTCGATGTAGCCGTTCCTTACGCCGCACTGGTGCCGGCGCGCTGCAATCCAGACCGGACGCGCGTCCCGCCGAGAGAGCATCACCTCCAGACGCTGCCGGACGGACCTCCCCGCGACGTTCGCGACGACGATTTTTTCGACCCACGGAAGCGTCTTCCACGCCTTCTTCAGCCTCGCAAGCCCCGACAGCGGCACGCTTCCTGTCTTGATCCAGCGACCCCGGTCGTGCAGGCCCCACTTCAGCCGCGAATTTCCGCAATCGACGGCCAGTATCATCCGAGCCTCAGCGACAGCTCACCGCTGCGGAACCGCTGGATCCCGCGCTCCGAGGCGAGCTCGAGCGAGCCGTCATCCGCTATGCCGACCACACGTCCTTCGGCTACGCTCCGATCGGCCTGGGAAAGCACGACCCGCCTGCCCTGCCAGGCATGGCGCTCAAGCCACGCCAGCCGGAACGCCGCGAAGCCCTCGCGCGAGAAGCCTTCGAGCGAGGAAGCCACGTGCGACACCAGCCGCGCGAGCGCCGCGCTGCGCGAGGGCATTTCGTCGCAGCACATCGCGATGTCCGTCACCGGCCGCGCGATGCGTTCACGGGCCGCGCCGTCCAGACGGTAGTTCACCCCGACTCCGACCACGGCTGCGACCGGCCCGGCCGCTTCGCCCGCGGTCTCGACGAGTATGCCGCCGAGTTTGCCTGCGCCGCAAAGCAGGTCGTTGGGCCATTTCACGCCCACTTCGCGCGCACCGAGGCTCTCGAGCGCCTTCGCCGCTCCGACGGCGACGGCGAGACTCAGGCCCGTCAGCGCTCCTGCGCCGCGCGAAAATCGCCACAGGATGGAGAACGTGATGCCGCCGCCGACCGTGGAGAACCAGCTGTTTCCGCGCCTGCCCCGGCCGTCGCTCTGGTGCTCGCACGCGAGCACGGTGCCATGCGCGGCGCCCGCCCTGGCGCGCTCCGCAAGCACGGTGCTGGTCGACCTGCACTCGTCGAGGCACTCAATTCGCAGGTCGGGGAACACGCGGTCCACCTGCTCCGAAATGAACTTTGCGTCGTACAGATCGACCGGACGCTCGAGACGGAGGCCCGAGTCTTCCGCGAGCACACGCACGCCGAGCGCTTCGAGATCCGCGACGAGCTTGCGCATCCGTGCCTCGGACACTTCGAGAGCGCGGCGGACTAAGTCTGCAGGGTGAACTTCGCCGTCAGCCAATATCCGGAGCAGGGAGAAGCGGGCGTTGCCCATGCGCGAGGTTCGCGGGACAGAACTGGCGAATACTAGCATCGCGAAAACAATCCCGGCGGCATCCGTGAAAAAGTCACAAGCGCGCGGCCCGGCTTTTCAAGTTCGTTAGATTGTGCACACGGTGCTCCGTGAATTCGGGGGACGGGGACTGTCCTCGACCTTGTCGCGCCGGAACGGGAGTGGTATGATATTGTCATAGTTGAATTTACAGGCGCGCGGCGGGATTCTGCCGGGCGCTTTGAGTTGCCCGCCGGCCCAGCAAACGGCGGCTAAACGGGGGAAACCCTCCCTTCCCCCGTTTTTTTTTGCCTGCGTTTCCGCGCGATTCTCGCCGACCCGCTGTCTATAATGCGGGCACATGCGCCCGAGAGCCTGGCCCCATCCCCGCATCATCGGCCATCGCGGCGGCGGCACGCTTGCCCCCGAGAATACGCTCGCCGGAATCCGCAAGGCGGCGGAATCGGGGATTCGCGCCGTCGAGTTCGACGTCATGCTCTCCTCGGACCGCGTTCCGGTGCTGATGCACGACGAAACGCTGGAGCGCACGACGAGCGGCAGTGGCAGCGTCTCCGAGACGCCGTACGCCGAGCTCGCCTCGCTGGACGCCGGCGCGTGGTTCGGCCCCGAATACCGCAACGAGCCGGTGCCCTCCTTCGAGCGCGCCGGACGGCTCTGCGTCGAACTCGGACTCTGGGCGAACGTCGAGATCAAGCCGGCCGCCGGATTCGAGCGCGAGACGGCGCGAGCCGCATGCGACCTCGCCCGTGAGTTGTGGTCCGGCGTCTGGCCCGGGCCGCTGCTCTCGTCCTTTCACCAGGTCTCTCTCGAGGTGGCCTGCACCGCTGCGCCGGAGCTCGAGCGCGGCTACCTGACCGACGGCGTCGAGCCCGGTTGGCTCGAGTCCGCCACGCGGCTCGGCTGTGTCTCGGTACACTGCAACAGCGATCGCTTGACGCAGGCGCAGGCCGCGGAGGTGAAGAGGGCGGGCTTCGCCCTCCTCTGCTACACGGTCAACGACGCTGATGCCGCGCGGCGGCTATTCTCCTGGGGCGTGGACGCAATCTTCACCGATCGCCTGGACCGGTTCCCCGCGGATTTCGCCTAGAACGGCAGCTTGGCGTCGGGCTTCGCGGCCAGCAGCACCCGGCGAAACTCCGCCTCGATGCGGGCGAGGCCCGTCTGGCTGTCCGCCTCGAAGCGCAACACGATCACCGGAGTGGTGTTCGACGCGCGCGCCAGCCCGAACCCGTCCGGGTATTCGACCCGCAGGCCGTCGAGCTTGATCACCTCGGTCGCCCCGGGAAAGGCCGCACTCTCCTGCAGGATGCCGATCAACCGGTGCGGCTCGCCTTCGCTCAACTGCAGGTGCAGCTCGGGCGTGCTGACCGAGTCCGGCAGCGCAGTGAGCGTCGCCGTGGCGTCGGGCGTCTTGCTCAGGATCTCCAGGAGGCGCGCCCCCGCGTACTGCGCGTCGTCGAACCCGTACCAGCGCTCGACGAAGAAGGTGTGGCCGCTCATTTCTCCGGCGAGCGCCGCGCCGCGCTCGCGCATTCTCGCCTTGATCAGCGAGTGGCCGGTTTTCCAGAGGCTGGGGACGCCGCCGTGGCTGCGGATCCAGGGAGCGAGATTGCGCGTGCTCTTGATGTCGTAGATGATCTCGGCGCCTGCCTGGCGCGAGAGCACGTCCTTCGCGAACAACATCAGCTGCCGGTCCGGGAAGATGATGTCGCCCTTCGCGGTCACCACGCCGAGGCGGTCGCCGTCGCCGTCGAAGGCCACTCCGATCTCGGCGTGCTCCTTTCGCACCAGCGCGATCAGCTCCTCGAGGTTCTCGGGATGGGAGGGGTCGGGGTGATGGTTGGGAAAACGGCCGTCTACCTCGCAATACAGTTCGAGCACTTCGCAGCCCAGGCGCCGATACAGCTCGCCGGCCGTGGCACCGGCGACGCCGTTCCCGCAATCCACCGCGACCTTCATGGGGCGGGCCAGGTGCACGTCCGAAGCGATCCGCCGGAGGTAGGCCTCGCGGATGTCCGCGCGGCGATGCCGTCCGCTCCCGCGGGCGAGCTCGCCCGAGACGATCCGCGCGCGCAGGCGCTGCACCTCCTCGCCCGCGAGCGTCGCTCCCGCGAGGACCATCTTCAGCCCGTTGTACTCCGGAGGGTTGTGGCTGCCGGTCACCGAGACCGCGCTGCCGCAGCCCAGCTCGTGCGCCGCAAAGTAGGCCATCGGGGTGGCGACCATGCCGATCTCGGCGACGTCGACGCCGCTCGCGCGGATGCCTTCCATCAGGCTAGCGGCGAGGTCCGGCCCGGAGAGCCGCCCGTCCCGGCCGACCGCGATTTCGGCCTGCCCGCCCCCTCCTTTGGTACGGTCGAGAAGCTCGCTGCCGAGCGCCTGGCCGATCTGCCGCACCCCCTCGACGGTGAGCGACTTGCCGACGACGCCGCGGATGTCGTAGGCCTTGAAGATTTCCTGCGGGGGTATGTTCATTTCCGGACCGGCCTCCGGGACAAATTATCCCATCGTTTCCTCGAAGAAAGCCGTGACCCGGCGCGGCATCCAGTCAATGTTGCCGGGAAACGCCCCGCTTACGAAGGAGGCGTGACCGCCTTCTTCCGGAAACTCGAGGTGCACCGTGCGAGACACCTCCTGCGCCCCGGGCAGCGCCGCCTCCGGCAGAAAAGGGTCGTTTCGCGCGTTCAGCAGGAGCGTGGGCACCCGGATGTGCCGCAGCAGCGGCTTGGAGCTGGCGCGCGTCCAGTAGTCGTCGGTGTCGCGGAATCCGTGCAGGGGCGCGGTCACCACATCGTCGAAGTCGCGCAGGGTGCGCGCGCGGCGCATCGCTGCGCCGTCGAAAAGACCCGGAAAGCGGGCGAGCTTCTCGTCCGCCTTCCTCCTCATCGTCGCGAGGAACGCGCGCGTGTATACCCGGTTGAAGCCGCGCCCGAGCGCGTCGCCCGCCGCCATGAGATCGACGGGCGCCGATATCGCGGCGGCGGCGGCGACAACCCTGTCCGCCTCGCCATCCTCGCCCAGCCATTTCAGTAGGGCGTTGCCCCCTAGGGACACGCCCGCCGCGAATAGGGGCCCGCCCGACTCCGAAGCGAATCGCCGCAGGATCCAGCGTATCTCCGCGGCGTCGCCGGAGTGGTAGGCGCGAGGGAGGCTGTTCGGCTCGCCGGAGCAACCGCGAAAATGCGGAACCGCGCCCCGCCAGCCGCGCCGCAGCAGCTCGCGGGCGACGCCGCAGGCGTAGTGGCTGCCCGAGCTCCCCTCGAGGCCGTGAAAAAGGACCACCAGCGGCGCGCCCGCGCGTCCGGCAATGCGGTCGACGTCGATGAAATCCCCGTCTGGCGCGCTCCAGCGCTCCCTGGTCCAGCCGATCGCCGAATGCGCGAACAGAACGCCGTAAAGGGTCTGAGCGTGCCCGCCCGGCAGCCACGCTGGTGCTCGATAGGGCTTGCTAGGGGTCAATGCAGGATTTTCGGCGACTCGACGGGCGCGCGCGCCTCGGCGGGGGCCGGCGATCCGTGATGCAGGATCATTCTCCAGCCTCTTCCCGTGCGCAGATATACGTTGGTGGCGGCGATAGGCGCGCGCGGACGCGATTCGCCCTGCACCAGGACGTTCTCGTGCACGCTGTGGACCGCGAGCATCATGCTTGACAGCACTACCTGGTTGGAAAGGTGCACCTTGAGCTTCTGCCCCGACCTGAGGATCTGCGTCCAGCTGGCGCGCACCTGCTCGAACCCCGCGAGCCGCGGGCCTCCGGGATGCACGCAGACGATCTCCTCGTCCTCGGCCCACACTTCCATCATGGCCTCGAGATCGCCCGTCTCGAGCGCCTCGTAGAAAGCGGCCTCCGCGTCCTGCGGCGTCGGAAAGTTGCTCTTCTTCACGGGGCGGCTCCGGAGGCGCGTAGCGTAGCCGAAAAGCCGCGCAGCCGCCAACGGCACTCCCGGACGCTCTAGGGGGATCTTCGCTGGAAGCCGATCGCGGCCTCGCACCACCGCGCAACGCGCAGGAGCCGCGCGTCCTCGCGGGCGGCGCCGGCCAACTGGATTCCGTAGGGCAGGCCCGATTCGGCCACGGCGCTAGGGAGCGTGATCGCCGGAAACCCGACCAGCGTCCACAGCGTGCAGAAGCTGGGGTCGCCGGTGGTGTCGAGCCGCCCGGGCGCGACCCCGGGGGCGGGGAGCGACGCGACGGCGTCGCAATCCGCGAAAAGATCGAGCGACATCTCCGCCAGCGCGGCCCGCCTGGCGAGCGCCGCGCGGTACTCGTCGTGCGACATCGCGAGGCCCTCGTCGATCGCCGCGTTCAGCTCGGCGCTCATGATGCGCCGGTGCGCCGCCTGCCTGGACGCGTGCTCGCGCGCGCCTTCGTAGAGCATGATCGTCCGGTGCACCTGTTTGGCGTCTTCGAACTCCTCGGGCAGGTCAAGCTCATTCACCTCGGTCCCCGCGGTGATGAGCCGGCGCAAGGTCGCTTGCAGCTGCGCCGCGGCGTCGCGCTCGGCCGCGTTCCACGGAAAGCGCAGGAGCACGGCAATCCGCGGGGGGCGCGACAGCGCCTCGACCTCGGCGGTGAACGCCCCGGGCTCGGCGAGGCAGGCGGTAAAGTAGCCCGCGTCCTCTACCGAGCGCGCGAACACGCCGACCTGGTCCAGCGTGTCCGCGAAAGGCAGCGCGCCCTGGATGGACAGCGTGTCCAGCGTCGGCTTGAAGCCCACGACGCCGCAGAATGCGGCGGGCCGTATCACCGAGCCGTTGGTCTGCGTCCCCACCGCGACGGGAACGTGCCCCGCCGCCACCGCGGCGGCAGACCCCGAGGAAGAGCCGCCCGGCGTATGCCGCGGGTTCCAGGGATTGCGCGTCTCAGGCGGGTGCATGAAAGCGAATTCCGCGGTCGCGGTCTTGCCGAAAGCGTAGCCACCGCTCGCGACGATGCGCTCGACGAGTTGCGCGTTCCTGGCGGGCCGGTTGCCGACGAACACGGGCGAGCCCATCTCGGTGGGCAAGTCGTCGGTGTCGAAGATGTCCTTCACGCCCACCGGGATCCCGTGGAGCGACCCGTGCGCGTCCCTGACGTCGCGCGTCGCCGCGATGCCGCGGGCGCGGCCCTCGTCGAGCACCGCCCAGGCCCTGATCGTCGCCTCGTCGGCGCGAACACGCTCGAGGCAGGATTCACAGAAAGCGCGCGCCGTCAGCGTGCCTTCGGCGAGCGCTTCGACCGCAGCTCTCAGGCCGCCGGACCGGGCCGGCTTGGCAGCCGGATCGTCGGAAGACATCGGGGCTCCTAGCGGCGCCGCTTGGCCCAGGCCTCGGGATTGAGGAGATTGGGGGGGCGCCTGCCGGACAGTGCCGCCGCCAGATTCCTTGCCGCCAGTGTGGCCATCGCCGCGCGCGTCGCGCGCGTGGCGCTTCCGATGTGCGGCACCAGGGCCACGTTGTCGAGGCCGAGAAATCCCGGGTTGAAGTTGGGCTCGCCCTCGAACACGTCGATGCCCGCCGCGGCGATCCGCTTTTCCCTCAGCGCCGTGATCAGCGCGGCGTCGTCCACCACCCCGCCGCGGGCGGCGTTCACCAGGACCGCGGTCGGCTTCATCATGGCGAGCTGCCGCGCGCCGATGAGATGGTGACTCGAAGGCGAATACGGCATGTTGAGGCTGACGAAATCCGACTGACGCAGGAGCCGCTCAAGGCTGACGTACTTCGCGCCCGTGGCGCGCTCCACCTTGGCGGGAAGGCGACTGCGGTTGTGATAGATCACTCGCATCGAAAAACCCTTCGCGCGCCGGGCGATCGCCTGTCCGATCCGCCCCATGCCGACGATGCCGAGGGTGGCGTGGTGCACGTCGACGCCCAGGAACTGGTCGTTCTTCCAGCCCTTCCAGTGGCCCGCGCGCAGCCAGCGTTCGGCCTCAGTGATGCGGCGCGCCGCCGCCATCAGCAGCGCCCAGGTCGTGTCGGCGGTGGTCTCGTCGAGCACCCCGGGGGTGTTGGTCGCGACGATGCCGCGCTCGCTGCACGCGGCGAGGTCGATATTGTTGTGCCCGACCGCGATGTTGCACACGGCCTTCAGGCGCGGCGCCGCATCGAGGACCGCGGCGTCGATGCGGTCGCTCCCGGTGGGGAGCACGCCCTCCTTGTCGGCGAGGCGTCGCTTGAGCTCGTCGGCGCCCCACGGCGTGTCGTCCTTCTGATTGTCCTCGACCTCGAAGCGCTCGCGCAGCTTGTCGACCACGTCGTCGAAGGTAGCGCGCGTCACCAGGATCCTGTGCCTCACCTTGTCTCCGCGAACGATTGACGGCGGCAGCGCCGTCCGCCCTGAACCTGATTCGCCTAGCCGCCGCCGTACAGATAGTTCGGCAGCCACAGCGTCATGCCCGGCCACAGGTACATGATGACCATGCACACGATTACGATGATCATGTAAGGCATCATGCCGGCGAAGATCTGGTTGAGCGTAACGTGCTTGGGAGCGACGCCTTTCAGATAGAACGCCGACATCGCGACCGGCGGCGACAGGAACGCCGCCTGAAGGTTGACGAATACGAGCGTCCCCCAGAGTATCGGATCGATGTTGAAGTGCTTCAGCAGCGGCAGGAAGATCGGGACGAAGATGACGATGATCTCGGTCCACTCGAGCGGCCAGCCGAGTACGAAGATGATCGCCTGCGACAGGATCATGAACTGGATCGGCGACATGTTGAACGACAGCACCCACTGCTCGACCAGCTGCTGCCCGCCCAGGATCGCGAACACGCCGGAGAACAGCGCCGATCCGATGAACAGCCAGCACACCATGGCGGTGGTCTTCGCCGTGAGAAACACGGACTCCTTCACCCGCTGCCAGTTGAGCGACTTCGCCTGGATGGCGAGGATGAACGCGCCGGCTGCGCCGACCGCCGCCGATTCGGTGGCAGTGGTGATGCCGAAGAGGATCACGGCGAGAACGACGATCGTCAGGATACCGAGCGGCATCACCGACGACGTCAGTAGCTTGAGCAGCTCGAACAGCTCCGCTTCCATGATCCAGTAATACCAAGCGAGGAGCGCCGCGGTCACCGCGACCACGATCCAGAACCAGGTGTAGAACTCAGGCGGCGGGCCGGCCTCCGCGGGCGCCGCTGGTCCCTGGCCGAGCAACCTGGGATCGCCCACCTCTACCGGCCCTTCCGACTCGTCGGCCACGGATTCCTCGGATTCGGTGCCGGTTTCCTTGTCGCCGAGCTCCTGCGGCTTGTCCGAGTCGGCCTGAGGTGCCTTGGGCGCCGCGGCGCTCGGCGCCTTCACGACAACCACTTGGTCGAGGCCGGCGGCGGCGCGCGCGTCCGCGGTCTGGTGAATCACGACGTACCACCACACACCCCACAGCGTCACCCCCGCCAGGACCATGGGGAACAGGGCGGCGCCGAGGTTCTTCCAGAGCACGCCGTACGTGAGGCGCTTGCCGCCACCGGCGTCTATCACGAGAGCCCTTGCCGGCGCGACTACCGCCGCGAGCAGCGCGAGCAGCATCTTCGACGAATAAGCCTTCTGCATCGCACGCACCCAGTCCGAGACCGGCACTTTGGTCTCCGACTCAGAGAGCCTGGGCGCGATCTTCGGGTCGATCAGGGCCCAGCCCACGATGTAGAGCAAGTAGAGGAACGACAGGAAGAACCCCGGGAACATCGCCGAGGCGTAGAGCTTCACGACCGACTGGCCCGCTACCGCCGCATAGACGATGATCATCACCGAGGGCGGAATCAGAATGCCCAGCGTGCCCCCGGCCGTTATGACTCCGGAGGCGAGCTTCACGTTGTAGCCCGCCTTCAGCATCGGGTTGAACGCGATCACGCCCATGAGCACCACCACCGCGCCGACGAGGCCGCTCGCGATGCCCCAGAAGGTGCACACGATCAGCGTCGCGACCGCCAGCGAGGCCGGCACCCGGCGGAACGCGAGCTGGATCGAATAGAACATCTTGTCGACCAGCGCGCCGCGCTCCATAACGTAGCCCATGAGCACGAACAGCGGTATCGAGATCAGCGTGTCGTTGTTCATCGCACCGTAGGTGCGTTCGACCATCAGGTCGAACACGCGGTTCTGGAGGAAAGGATGCGAAGGATCGTGGAGCGCGATGAAGCCGAAGAACATCCCCAGGCCCATCAGCGTGAACGCAGTTGGGAAGCCCATCATGATCACGATCACGATGAGCGCGAGCATCGTGAGGCCGAGCGCGGGATCGCTCATGTCTGGCCTCCCTTGATGCGCTGGTGCGCCTGCTCGTCTATCTCATGCACACTCTCGACGGCCCGTTTGCGCGACTCCTCGTCCACGTACTCGCTGTGCGCGAGCTGCTGCTCGACCACGTCGATCTCCTCGGCGTCCTTGAGGCGCGCCGGCCAGTCGCCCATCTTCAGGCAGACCACGCAGCGGGCGATCTCGGCGAGACCCTGGATCATGACCAGCACCCCCGCGATCGGGATGACCGTCTTGAACGGATAGACGGCGGGGCCGTTGGACGTGACGTTCGAGTGCTCGCCGATGCGCCACGAATAGGCGGCGTAGTCGGTTCCAGCGTAGATCAGTGCGATCACCCCGGGAACGAAGAAAACGACGTACAAGATCAGGTCGAGCGTCGCCTGGGTGCGCGGCTTCATAGAGCTGTAGAGAAAGTCGCCACGCACGTGTGCGTCCTGCGCCAGCGTGTAGGCGCCGCAAAGCATGAACAGCGTGCCGTACATCATATTGGTGGCGTCGAAGATCCATGCCGTAGGCGCGTTGAGGATGTAGCGCTTGAACACCTCGATGCACACCGTGAACATCAGCAGCATAATGAGCCAGGAACATGCTTTCCCGGCCCAGGTGCTGACGTGGTCGGCGATCTGCAGCAGGCGCTCGATCTTTTGAGCGTTCATGAGGAACGTGACTCCGGATTGCGTCTTCAAAAAACGAGGCACCAGCCGGGGGTTCGTCCCGGATGGTGCCTTTGTCAGCGATACGTCAGGCTTTCTTTGCGGCCTTCTTGCCGAAGTAGTGATCGTAGGCCATGCGCCGGTCGACGACGACGTCCTGCTCCCACTTCACCGCGCGCTCCGCGAATTTCTTCTGCGACTCGGTGATCTCCTTGACGAACGGCGTCGACATCTTCTTGTCGATCGCGCCGTCGTAGGCATCGAGCTGGGCGCGCAGGATCGAGGCCGGGGTCTTGTAGAACCGGACTTTGTCCACCGTCTGCAGCGTGATGTAGTCCTGCGAATTGCGGTCGATCGCCTTCCACATCATCTGTGCGGAGGCGGCATCGACGCCGTTGGCGATGATCGCCTTCAGCTTGGAGGGCAGCACGTCGTACTTGGTCTTATTGAAGATGATCTCGAGCTGCTCCGCGTTCTGGTGGTAGCTCTGCAGCATGCAGATCTTGGACACGTCGGCGAAGCCGAGCGCACGGTCGGAGGAGGTGTTGTTGAACTCCGCCGCGTCGATCAGCCCGCGGTCGATGGCCGGCACGATCTCCCCGCCGGGCAATGCAGTAACGGCGGCACCCATTGCGGTGAACACGTCGATCGAGATACCGACCGTGCGGTACTTGAGCCCCTTGAAGTCCTGCGGGCCTCTCATCACTTTCTTGAACCAGCCGAGCGGCTGAGTGTAGAACGGCCCATACGGGAAAGACACCACGTTGCCGCCGATCGACGCGTAGAGCTTCTCGAGCAGCTCCTTGCCGCCGCCACGATGATGCCAGGCGAGCAGCATGTTCCCATCCATGCCGTAGCCCGGGCCGGAGCCCCACAGCGCGAGGGCGTTGCTCTTGCCGTAGGAATAGACGAGAACCCCGTGGCCGCCGTCCAGGGTGCCCTTGGACACGGCTTCCATCAAGCCGAACGCAGGGACGACTGCGCCGGCCGGGAGCACTTCGATCTTGAGGTCGCCGCCCGTCATGTCGTTAATGATCTTGGCGAAGTCCAGGGCGTACTCGTGGAAGATGTCCTTCGAGGGCCAGGTCGACTGGAAGCGGAAGCTGATCGGGCCGGTCTGGCCCTTGGCGATCATCGGGAAGCCCAACGTAGCGCCTGCAGTCGCCGCTGCAGCGCCCGCTAGGAACTTGCGGCGCGAGGCCGCTTCAGTCTTTTTCGGTTGGTCCTTGCTCATTGGAAGATCCTCCATTGGAATAGTGGTTGTCCTGGCGTTGCGCGTTGTTCTTGTTGGCCGACTCCCGGGTGAACGGCGCGAGGAGTATTTTGTTCCTGGCGTCAGCCCTCCAGGATACTGACGCCAAAGCCCGCGAATCGTATCCCCAACCCCCGGTGAAATCAAGGCCGAGCGGACCCTGTCTCCTCTTGCGAGCGGGAAGACATACCGAGAATTGATTTACGACAAGAAATCGATCGGTCGCCGCCTGCGCCGACCAGCTGGTGGACGTGCTCGGCCCTTCGGGCCAGCGCCGAGGCGCCGCCCGAGTAGGGCCACCTGTCCGACGCTCGGTCCCTGATCTCGTCGAGGCTCAATGCCCAGCGTAGAACTTGCTCGGAAGGTACAGGACGATCTGCGGAAAGACAATGCACAGCGCGTTGCCGATTGCCTGCAGGCAGATGAAGGGCACGGCCGACTTGAAGATCAGCGCCATGCTGATCTGCGGCGGCGCCACGCTTTTCAGGTAGAAGAGCGAGTAGCCGAACGGCGGCGACAAGAACGCCATCTGCATGTTGACGATGAAGATCACGCCGTACCAGAGCGTGATGTCGTCGGGCTTCACGCCCGAGAAGCCAAACACGCCGTCGAAACTGAGCTTCACCAGGATCGGCACGAAGATCGGCACGGTCAGCAGCAGGATGCCGACCCAGTCGAGGAACATGCCGAGCACGAACAGGATCGCCATCATGAGCGCCAGGATGCCGTAGGGCGGGAGCCCGGTGCCGATGATTGAGCTGGCGACGAAGTCCTGGCCCCCTTTGACGATGAAGAAGCCGACGAACATGGTCGCGCCGAAGAAGATCCACATGACCATCGACGTGGCCTTGAGCGTCGCGATCGCGGCCTCGTGGATGTTGACCCAGTTGAGCCGCCGGTTCAGCGCGCACACGACGAACGCACCGAACGTGCCGATCCCGGCCGCCTCGACGGGCGTCGCGATGCCGAAGAAGATCACGCCGAGCACCAGGAGAATGAGCCCGATCGGCGCGATGGTGTTTCGCAGCAGGCGCAGCTTCTCCCGGAAGCTGACGCGCTCCTCCGGCGGCAGCGCCGGTCCGAGCTTCGGGTTGAAGTAGCAGCGCACGGTGATGTAGACGATATACATCCCCGAGAGCAGCAGCCCGGGGAACACCGAGCCGATCAGCAGCTCGCCGAGCGACTGCTGAGCGACCACCGCGTAGACGATCGCCATCACCGACGGCGGGATGAGTATGCCGAGCGTGCCGCCCGCAAGCAGCGAGCCGCAGGCGAGCTTGGCGTCGTATTCGCGCCTGAGCATCGCCGGCAGGGCGATCATGCCCATGGTGACCTCGGTCGCGCCGACCACGCCGACCATCGCGGCGAGGACCGTGCAGGCGAGGACCGTCGCGGAGGCGAGCCCGCCGCGCAGCGCGCCCAGCCACTTGTAGATGACGTCGAACAGCTCCTCGATGATCCCCGCCTTCTCGAGCATCGCCGCCATGAAGATGAACAGCGGGACGGCCGAGAGCTGGTAGTCGGTCATGAACGGGAAGATGCGCGCCGGCATCATGTTGAGGATCGCCGGAGTGCCGAACACGAAGAGGAAGATGGCCGCGAGGCTGCCGGTGCAGAACGCCATCGGCAGCCCGAGCATGAGCAGCAGCCCGAGCGAGCCGAACAGGAGCAGGCTCAGCCATTCGATCGGTATCTCGAGTCCCATCGCCTACGCTCCCTTCCGCCGCACGAGCGTGATGTCCTTGATCAGCTTCGAGACGCCCTGGAGGACGATCAGCGCCGCCCCCACCGGCATGGTGAGCTTCACCGGCCAGTACTGGATCCCCCACTCGGCAAACGATGTTTCCGCGTTCTGCACCGAATCCCACGCGAACTTCCACCCTGTGTAGAGCATCGTGATGGTGAAGGTGAAGAAGAACGCCGACGAGACGATGTCCGCGATCGCTTTTCCGCGCGGCGAGAGCTTCGAGTACAATACGTCGACGCGCACGTGCTGGTCCTCGCGGTAGGCGTACGCTCCCGAGATCATGTACTGCATGCCGTACATCAGGAACATGCTCTCGTGCACCCAGTTGGTCGGGGAATTGAACACGAAGCGCGCGATCACCTCGTAGTAGTAGACGAAGACCGAGATCACCGCCCAGTAGGCCACGTACTGGCCCGCCCTGACGTTCACCCATTCGATCGCGTCGGTGAAGCGCGTGTGCAGCCCCAAGGTCGGGTCTTCGCCCGTGCCCTGCTCGTGGACTTCCGGAGGCGGTGGCGCGTGCGGCGCGGCGGCGGCGACAGCGACGCCTTCATCGCCACGGGCGTGGAGCCTGCGCACGATGCCAGGCACCAGGAAGGCGTCGATCAGAAGCAGGACCGCGAGCGCGATACCGAAGCCCCTCGCCCGGCCGGACCAGCCGTCCGATACCGCCTTGGCCGCCTGGTAGTCGATTTCGTCCTTCTTCACCTCGGCCTGCGCCTGCTCGAGCGCTTTCTGCTCGTCGGCCGTCGGCTTTTGCGGATCGTCGGGCTTGGCCTGCTCGAGAGCGGTCTGCGCCTGCTCGAGCGCGGCGAAGGTTCGCGACACGTCATCGCGAACGTCGCGCAGCTGGGTGTTGCAGTAGATGACGGCCAGGAACAGCGGCACGAAGGCGAACCCCCACCAGCTCTTCAGGTAGAAGCGGTGGACGCCGGCGAATCCGGCGGTAAGCCAGAAAAGATACGCGTTGAAGAGGATCGGCTCGCGCGGAGCGCCATGGCGGCGCTGGCGTGCGACCAGGTACATCGCCACGAGCGGAAAGAGGAGCAACCCGCCCCAGTACATCCAGTGGGGCAGGATGAAATTCAGCTGCGGCATGCGACGGATTTCCTCCCGAGGGCACGCAAGGTCGCCGCCCCGGGGCGGCGGGTCCCATCGCGCGCAAGAAAGCGACCCTTCCCGGCGGCATCCAGCCGCCGGGAATCCCGCATCAGGCGTTGACCTTCAGCCCCTTGTACATGTCGGGGGTCACGTAGCCGACGGTCGGCGACTCCATCACCTCGAGCTGCAGCTTGAAGATCCTCGCGGCGTCGGCGTCCTTGTTCGCCCACTTGAACCAGATCGGCACGGCGACGCGCTGGAACTTGGGCAGGTCCTCGGCGGGCATGCGGTTTATGCTAGTACCGGCCTTGATGAACTTGGGCCAGGTCTCCATGTCCGCCTTCTGGATCGCAGAGAAGTGGATGTTCGAATACACCTGGATCTCGTCGTCAAGCCACTGCTTCATCTTCGGCGAGAGCTTGTTCCACACGTCCATGCGCACACAGAAGTCCATCAGGTCGACGGGCTGGTAGATCGATTCCAGGCCCACCGGCCCGGTCCAGATGTATTTCGTCACCTGCTGGAAGCCGAGGTCCCAGTTCACCGCCGGCCCGGTATAGTCGGCCGCGTCCACCGTGCCCTTCTCGAGCGCGGAGAACACCTCGCCGCCGGGGAGCAGGGTGGTGCGCGCCCCGACCGCGGCGAAGCCTTCCGCGATCATGCCGCCCGGCACGCGCAGCTTCAGACCCTTGAAGTCCTCGATCGTGCGGATCGGCTTCTTCGAATGGATGATGTTCGGGCCGTGGTGGATGCGGTTCACGTAGTACAGCCCCTGCTTGGCGAACACGTCGCGCGCGGCCTGCAGCCCGCCCTTGCTGTAGAAGAAGATGTCCCACTCGTGCGGGTAGCGCAGGCCCATCAGGTAGGAGCTGAGGAACGCCGTCGCCGGGACCTTGCCCGCCCAGTAGAGCGTGAAGGAGTTCATCGCCTCGAGCACGCCGTTCTTCACGCCGTCGAGAAGCTCGAAGTCCCCGACGATCTCCTTTGCTGCGTAGGGCTTGAACTCCAGCTCGCCGCCGGTCTTCTCCTTGATGGAATTGCACCATTCCTTGAACGTGGCCAGGCCCACTCCGGCAGGCCAGGAGGTCTGCACTTTCCAGGTGGTCGTCGCCGCCGCCGCAGTGCGGATGAAAGGTGCCCCGACCAGGGTTACGGCGCCCGCGCCGGCGGCTGCGGTAGTCAGGAATTTCCGGCGTGACGGGCCGGCGGGTTTCTTGGTGTCTTGGCTCCTCATCAGGCTCTCCTATTGGTGACGGTTGAACTCTCGTTCAGCGCATTCCGCGATTGTTTCGTCCCGGCGCGATCGGAACGTCGCGCAGGCCGGAATGCCCCCTGAGGGCTGGACGTCGAGCCGGTGAATCCTATGCTCTCGCGACGACCATGGCAAGGTCATCCGAAGATGCTGCCTGGGGCGCGCCCTTGTGCGGGGCGTTGGGATGCCAGCCCATCACGAAAAGAAGCACGAAGAAGCCCGCGACGAAGGCCAGCGTGACGTGCCATCCATGTCGGAGCCACGCCCCCACCGATTTTGCCTCCGGAAACATGTTCGACAGGGCGACGCCCGCGGAGGACCCGAACCAGATCATCGAGCCGCCGAACCCGACGGCGTAGGCGAGATAGCCCCAGTCGTACCCGCCCTGCCTGAGCGCAAGCGCGGTGAGCGGGATGTTGTCGAACACCGCCGAGACGAACCCGAGGCCCATCGCGGTCTGCCACGACGCTCCGGGGAGCTTCTCCACGGGCATCATCGTGGCCGAGAGTACGAGCGAGAGGAGGAACATGCTCCCCTTGAAGCTCTCGGGCAGGACCTCCCAGTCGGGACGGCGCAGGCGCACCGTGAGCAGCAGCGCGAGCACCACCGACACGCCGATGAAGGGAAAATGGTCCGACACCTCGGGGTATTCCACGTTGATCATGACGTTGGTCGCGATCGCCACTACCAGTATGAAGAACACGATCCCCAGCCGGGTCCAGTCGATGCGGATGTATTCGTGCTCGTGCCGCAGGATCGGCGAATAGGCCTGCTGCTGCATCGCCGCGGGAATTCCACACGCGACTAGCGCGACGGTCGCCGCGACGTAGGCGTGAAGGACGTCGATCGGGCTCACGCCGTCGATCCACATCATGGTCGTGGTCGTGTCGCCGACCACGCTGCCCGAGCCGCCCGCGTTCGACGCGGCGACGATCGCCGCCAAGTAGCCAATATGCACTTTCCCTCGGAACAGCGTGTGCGCCATCGCGCCCCCGATCAGCGCGGCGGCGATATTGTCGAGGAACGAGGACAGAACGAACACCATGACGAGCATGATGAAAGCGCCCTTCCAGTCGTGCGGCAGGAAGCGCGGCAGGACCGCGGGCACGCGCGTCTTCTCGAAGTGCCGCGACAGCAGGGCAAAGCCCAGAAGCAGGCACAGCAGATTCGAGAGGATCACCCACTCGTGGCGCAGGTGCGCGGCGAGGCCGGATAATCCCGCCCCCTCCTTGAATCCGGTGAAGCCGAGCTTGTACAGGGTGATGACGGCGAGGCCGGCGAGCGCGACGTAGAGCGTCTGACGGTGGAACAGCGCGACGCCGAGGAGGGTCAGGGCAAACAGTACGAAATCGACGGGGACGCCGAGCACCGCCGGCCCGTCGGCGGCGTTGGCCGGTAAAGGCGAGAAAAGCGCGATGACGAGCGCCGCGCTCGCGTAGGACGACTGCATCGACCCTTCCTCCTCGAAGAACGCGGCGATTCTAGCATCAGCGGCACGCAGAGCCTGCGCCCGATCACATCTGCGAGATGGGTTGAGCGCGGGCCCGGGCGTCCTTGTTTCCCATCACCTCGACGAGCTTCCCGAGGTGGAGATGCAGGGCATCGATGCTGATTTCGGACAGATCGGCAAGCCCCTGCTGCAGCACTCCGATCAGCGGTCGGGGCGCACGTGCCAGCGCAGCCGTCCCCCGCTTCTCCGCGTAGAGCTGGACCGCGCGACGATCCGGGCTCTTGCGCTTCTGTACGACCATGCGCTTCGAAGCCAGACTGCGAATCAGGTTGCTAGCCGTGGAAGGATGGATCGCAAGGGCTCTCGCCACGTCTCCTACCCGTGCGCCGGGATTCCGCGCGATGTGTGCCAGGGCCCACAAATGAGCTCCGCTGATATCAGACCGTCTCTGGACCTCCGCGTAGTGCCGCCTGATCGACTTGATCACCATCCTGAATTGTCCGAGCACGGCAAGGCGCTTCGTGCGCAGGTCTTCCGGGACACCGGACCTCGGCCTCCCATTCCCGCGTCGACGATTCCGCTCCGGCTTCGCCTTGTTCATGGGCAAGGCAGCGCCGGAAAGTCCACCACGACGAACCCCGGGGGCGCGCACGAACTCGCGGCCCCGGCCAGATGCAGCCCGTTGGCAAGTGCAACAAGCTTGTACGCGGCCAGCGCGACCATGACGGCAATGAACAGCCGGCGCAGCGCCCTCTCGGACACCGCGCGGCTGGAAAGGAATCCTCCGAGCAGCGCGCCCAGCGCCGCGCACGCCGCTAGCGGAAGCACCAGTGAAACGGATACCGTGGCGCTCGCGGCGTGCGGAATGAGCGAGGCGAAAGACGCAGGAACGACGGCGACTGAATTCATCGCCGCGGCGCGGTGAGTGCTGAACCCCGCGAAGACCATCAGCGGCACCAGGAGGAATCCCGCGCCGACGCCCAGCAGCCCGCTCAGCGCCGCGATGGGCGCGGCCAGCGTAAGCACGTGTGAGAACGACAGCCTCTTGTCGGCTTGGGCTTGCCTTTCCTGCATGAAGTAGAGGGTCGCGGCTACCGCAACGAAGTAGCACCCCCAGAGCGCCGGCTCGCTGGTGTGCAGCGCCGCAACGGCGCCGATGGGAGAGAAGATGGTAGCGACCCCGGCCAGCAGCGCGCTCTTCCCGAAGTCGATGTAACCCGCCCGTCCGAAGGCTATGGCCGAGCACAGCGCGGTGACTCCGTTCAGGAAGAGAGCGATCGGCTGGACCTCGTGCACGAGATCCAGGCCGCTGAGGCTCAGTATCGGAATCGCCGCGAAGGCGACGCCGATTCCGAGCATCCCCGAAACCACGGCCATCGAAGCAACGGCCAGGAGGACCATCAAGTCCTGCATCTTCGAGAGGCATCCATGCGGCGGCACAAGTAACGCATTTACAGTCTTCCCGTTGACGGAACATGCCAAATATTATGTTTGCATAAACATATCTTGTACAATAGCATTTCTCACGTGGCGTCTCGCCGATTTTCATCCCTTCAGATTTCCAAAGAGGAGTCGAACATGATGAAGCCCTTCAAACTGGCCGCTAGCGCGGCCGTAGTTGCGCTCCTATCCGCCTGTGCAAGCGAACCCAGCAGCAAGCCGGAGCCCGCCGCCCCGGCGGCAGCCTCGAGCGTCTCACCCGCCGCTCCGCCACAGGCGGGCGCGAACCGGGGCCAGAGCCAGTCCGGAAGTCCGCTTGGCGCGAGACAGGCTGCTACGATCGACAAGCGCAGCATCTACTACGACTTCGACAGCTTTGCGATGAAGGCGGAATACAAGCCGGTGATCGAATCGCAGGCGAGCTATCTCAAGCAGCATCCCGACGCCAGCGTCACGGTGGAGGGCAACTGCGACGAGCGCGGGAGCAGGGAGTACAACCTTGCACTCGGACAGCGGCGGGCGGACGCTGTAAGGAAATTCCTGGAGCTGGCGGGAGTCCCGGGCAAGCAGATCGACACCACGAGCTACGGGAAGGAAAAACCCCGTGCACTCGGGCACGACGAGCAGGCGTGGTCGGAAAACCGCCGCAGCGATTTCGACTTCAACCGGCAATAGCTAGGGTTCAAAGACCCTAGACGTCTGCGCCCCTCCCCGGGGCGCCTTGAGTTCGCGGAACGTCCTTGACGGAGGACGATCGAAGTATACTTGCGCCTGCGTGTTGCCCGAAGCGGGCGGACTTCGGATGACGCTAGGAGCCTACCATGCGGCTTTCCCTCAGGTTTATCCTGCCCCTCGCCCTTACGCTCGCAGCAATTGCCTATGCGGTGGTGCCGCTGGTCGACAGGCTCACGCTGCAGTGGTTCGTGCGCGACCTCGACATCCGCACCCAGCTCATTGCGCGGACCATCCAGGATCCCCTGGTCGAGCTCGTGCGCGAAGGCTCTCGGCCGAAGATCATCCGCTACTTCGACCGGCTCATCCAGGACGAGCGCCTGTTCGCCGTGGGCTTCTGCGACACGCAGAACAGGCTCGTGTACAAGACGGTCACCTTCCCGACCTCGATCGCCTGCACGGGCCGGCACGCCGGCACCACCGACCTCGAGGGACGCGTGCTGAACCTGGCCCGCGGGCCGGTCCACGTCGGGGACTATGAGCTCGAGGCCGACGGTCAGGCCTACGGGCACCTCGTGCTGGTGCACGACATGAGCTTCGTGCAGCGGCGCAGCGACGACACCAAGAAGTACATCTTCTGGCTGTTCGCGGCGCTCGCCGCGATCATCTCGCTGGTCACCGTGGTAATCGCCGAAGTGAGCTGGCGCGGCTGGGTCGCGGGGCTGAAGGCGGTGATCCGCGGCGAGACCTTCGGCTTCGGCGAGACGAAGGTGCCCCCGCGCGAGCTCCAGCCGGTCGCCCAGGACATCCGCGCCCTCGTGAGGGAGCTCGAGTCCGAGCGCAGGGCGCGCGACGAGGCGCAGATCGACTGGTCGGCCGAGACCCTGCGCTCGATCCTTCGGAACGACTTGAAGGGCGAGGAAGTCCTCATCGTGTCCAACCGCGAGCCCTACATCCATGTTCACCGCGACAAGCACATCGAGGTGCAGCGTCCCGCGAGCGGCGTGGTCACGGCGCTCGAGCCGGTGATGCGCGCCTGCTCGGGGACCTGGATCGCGCACGGCGGCGGCAGCGCCGACCGCGAGACCGTGGACGCGGCCGACCATATCCGCGTGCCCCCGGACCGCCCCGCCTACCGCATCCGGCGCGTGTGGCTGTCGGAGGAGGAGGAAGCCGGGTACTACTACGGCTTCTCGAACAGCGGACTGTGGCCGCTGTGCCACATCGCGCACACGCGGCCGGTGTTCCGCACCTCGGACTGGAACGCCTACGTCACGGTGAACCGCCGCTTCGCCGACGCGGTGGTGCACGAGGCCCGCACCGACGACCCCATTGTCCTCGTCCAGGACTATCATTTCGCGCTGCTGCCGCGCATGATCCGCGAGCGCATCCCGGCGGCCACCGTGATCTCGTTCTGGCACATTCCCTGGCCGAACGCCGAGGCCTTCGGGATCTGCCCCTGGCGGCAGGAGCTGATCGACGGCCTGCTCGGGAGCAGCATCCTCGGGTTCCACACGCAGTTCCACTGCAACAACTTCATCGACACTGTCGACCGCTACGTCGAGGCGCGAATCGACCGCGAGAACTTCACCGTTTCCTACGGCGGCGACCAGACCGCGGTGCGCCGCTACCCGATCTCGATCGAGTGGCCGCTCAGCTCGAAGGCGATGGAGAAACCGGTCGAGCGCTGCCGGGCGGAGGTGCGCGAGAAGAACAGCCTGCCGCCGGACGTGCTCATCGGCGTCGGCGTGGACCGGCTCGACTACACCAAGGGGATCCTCGAGCGCTTCCTCGCGGTCGAGCGCCTGCTGGAGCTCTATCCCCTGTGGATCGGCAAGTTCGTGTTCGTGCAGGTCGCAGCACCCTCGCGCTCGATCATAGACGAGTACCAGGACTTCGACGCGAAGGTGCGGGCGCTCGCACGGCGCATCAACGAGCGCTTCGCCGGACGGGGCCGCGCTCCGATACTGCTGCGGGTCGAGCATCACGATCCCGACGACGTGTACGAATACTACCGGGCGTCGGACCTGTGCTTCGTGAGCAGCCTGCACGACGGCATGAACCTCGTCGCCAAGGAATTCGTCGCGTCGCGCGACGACGAGCGTGGCGTCCTCATCCTCAGCCAGTTCACGGGAGCGTCGCGCGAGCTGCCCGAGGCCCTGATCGTCAATCCTTACGACATCGACCAATGCGCCACCGCCCTGCGCACGGCGCTGACCATGCCGCCCGCCGAGCAGCGCGACCGCATGCGCAGCATGCGCGGCCTCGTCCAGGACTTCAACGTATACCGCTGGGCCGGGCGCATGCTGATCGACGCCGGCCAGATGCGCATGCGCGGCCGGCTGCTCTCGCGCACCCGGGAGCGCAAGCCGTTCGCGGTGCGTACGGTGTGACCACGGCCCGATGCACGCACCGAAAGGGCAGCCCGACCGCGTTCCCGAGCTCCGGGAGCGGTGCGCGTTCTTCCTCGACATCGACGGAACGCTCCTCGACATCGCGGATCACCCGGGCCTCATCCGCGTCGACGGCGACCTGATCGAGCTGCTGAAGTCCCTCGGCCGAGCGGCGGGAGGCGCGCTCGCGCTGATCAGCGGGCGCTCGGTGGAGGACATCGACCGCCTGCTCACCGGTCCTGGCTTCTGCGTCGCCGGCCAGCACGGCGCCGAGCGCCGCGACTTTTCCGGCACAATGCACAGGCGCGAGGTCCCGCGCGCGGCGCTGGAGACGGCGCGGCGCAGGCTGACCGCGGTCGCCGCGAGGCACCCCGCGCTGGTGCTCGAGGACAAGGGCCTCAACTTCGCCCTTCATTTCCGGTCCGCGCCGGAGCTGGGCGAGCAGACGCAGGACGCGGTGCGCGGCCTGGCGCGCGAGCTCGACGGCGAGTTCGAGGTGCAGCTGGGCAAGATGGTCGTCGAGCTGAGGCCCGCGGGAAAGGACAAGGGCGTGGCGATCTCGGAATTCCTCGCAGAGGAGCCGTTCCGCAGCCGAACCCCGGTCTTCGTCGGCGACGACCTGACCGACGAGATCGGCTTCGAGCTGATCAACCGCCTCGGCGGTCACTCGGTGAAAGTCGGACGCGGCGAGTCCACCGCGCGCTGGCGGCTCGCCGACGCCGCCGCCGTGCGGACCTGGCTCGCCGGCTTCGTCTCGCGTTCGGCGGAGGGTGCGTGAGCGGCCTGGACCTCGCCCTGATCGGCAACTCGAGCGTCGCGGCGCTGGTCGACGCGCAAGCCCGCATCGTCTGGTCCTGCCTGCCGCGCTTCGACAGCGACCCTGCGTTCTGCGCGCTGCTGCGCCCGGAGGAAGGTCCGGAGCGCCGCGGCCTGTTCGAGGTCGACCTCGCCGACTTCGAGCGCTCCGAGCAGGCCTACATCGCGCACACGCCGATCCTGCGCACCCGTCTCTACGACCGCCACGGCGGCGGCGTCGAGATCGTCGACTTCGCGCCCCGCTTCCAGCAATTCGGCCGCCTCTTCTACCCGGTCATGCTGATGCGCCAGATCCGCCCGCTCGCCGGCAGCCCGCGCATCCGCGTGCGGCTGCGGCCGATGTGCGACTACGGGGCGCGCCGGCCTTCCGTCACGTGGGGAAGCAACCACGTGCGCTACGTGATGCCCGACATGGACCTGCGGCTGACGACCGACCTTTCGATCACCGCGGTCCTCGAGGAGACACCGGTCGTGCTCCGCGAGCCCGTGTCGCTCGTACTGGGCCCGGACGAGACCCTGCATGTCTCGCCCGGGGAGGCCTTCCGGAGATTCCTCGACGAGACCGCGGCGTGGTGGCGCGACTGGGTGCGCGGCCTCGCCATCTCCTTCGAGTGGCAGGAGCCGATCATCCGCGCGGCCATCACGCTCAAGCTGAACGCCTACGAGGACACCGGCGCGATCGTCGCGGCGGTGACGACGTCCATCCCCGAGTCGGCGGGCAGCGGGCGCAATTGGGACTACCGCTACTGCTGGCTGCGCGACGCCTACTTCGTCGTCAACGCGCTCAACCGCCTGAACGCGACCGGCACGATGGAGCGCTTTCTCGACTTCATCATCAACACCGCCGCCGGAACGAACGGCGTGGACCTGCAGCCGGTCTACTCGGTGACCGGCAAGGCGGGCATCGCCGAGAGCGAGGCGCCTTCGCTCCCCGGCTACCGCGGAATGGGACCCGTCAGGATCGGCAACCAGGCGTATTCGCAGCACCAGCACGACGTGTACGGCGCGGCGGTTCTCGCCGCGGCGCACGTTTTCTTCGACGCGCGGCTCGCGCTGCGCAGCGACCAGGCCCTGTTCCGGCAGCTCGAGCGCCTGGGCGAGCGCGCCGCCGCGCTCTACGATCAGCCCGACGCCGGCCTGTGGGAGCTGCGCGGCGCACGGCACGTCCACACCTTCTCGAGCGTGATGTGCTGGGCGGCGTGCGACCGCCTGGCGAAGATCGCCGCGCGCATCGGGCTGGAGGACCGGGCGCGACACTGGCGCTCGCGCGCCGACGCGATGCACGCCGCGATCTGCGAGCGGGCCTGGAACGCGAAGCGCTCCAGCTTCGCTTCAACGTTCGGCGGCGAGCAACTCGACGCGAGCCTTCTGCTCCTGCACGAGCTCGACTTCCTGCGCCCGGACGATCCGCGCTTCGCCGGCACGGTCCGCGCCGTGGAGAAGGATCTGAAGCACGGCGACTTCGTGTTCCGCTACACCCAGCCAGACGATTTCGGCGTGCCCGACAATGCTTTCGCCGTGTGCACGTTCTGGTACGTCGACGCCCTCGCATCGCTGGGACGCGTGCAGGAGGCGCGGTCGCTCTTCGAGAGCCTCATCGCGCGCTGCAACCAGCACGGCCTGCTCTCCGAGCACATCGAGCCGGCGACCGGCGAGCTGTGGGGCAATTTTCCCCAGACCTACAGCATGGTGGGCCTGATCAATTCCGCGATGCGACTCTCGATCTCCTGGGACCAGGCGTTCTGATACGCTCGCCCGCCATGATCCGCATCGGCGTGGACATCGGCGGCACCAAGATGGAGATCGCCGCCCTCGACGAGTCCGGCGCCGAGGTGTTCAGGCGCCGCGGCGACGCGCCTCGCGGCGCTTACCCCGACGCGCTGCGCGCACTGGCGGACGCGGTGCTCGCCGCCGAGGCGGCCGTCGGCGCACGCTGTACCGTGGGCGTCGGCACGCCGGGCGCGGTGTCCGGCGACGGCAGGCTCCGCAGAGCCTATGCGAGCGCGCTGAACGGCATGCCGCTCAAGCCCGACCTCGAGCGCCTCCTGGGCCGCGAGGTCCGGTTCGCCAACGACGCGAACTGCTTCGCGCTTTCGGAGGCGGCCGACGGCGCCGCGGCGGGCGCCGGCGTCGTCTTCGGCGTCATTCTCGGCACCGGCGTAGGAGGCGGCACGGTCGTCGGCGGCCGCGTGCTCCACGGCGCGAACGCCATCGCCGGCGAATGGGGACACAACAGCCTGCCTTGGATCCGCTCCGACGAGCTGCCCGGCCCGCGCTGCGGCTGCGGCAGGGAAGGTCACATCGAGGCCTTTCTTTCCGGCCCCGGGCTCGCGCGCGACCTGGAGCTCACCACGGGCCCCGCATTGGAGCCCGCGCAGATCATCGCGCGCGCCGCCGCCGGCGACCCCGGCTGCGAGGCGGCGCTCGCGCGCTACGAGGAGCGCCTCGGGCGGGCGCTCGCGAGCGTCATCAACCTTCTCGACCCCGACGTGATCGTCCTCGGCGGCGGCCTGTCGAACGCCGAGCGCCTCTACCGCAGCGTGCCCGCGCACTGGGCGCGCTACGTCTACTCCGATTCGGTCGCGACGCCGCTCGTGAAGGCGAAGCACGGCGACGCGAGCGGCGTGCGCGGAGCCGCGCGGCTGTGGTGAGGGCCCCTAGCGCACCAGGATGACGTGAACGCGCGACGGTCCGTGCGCGCCGAGCACGATGGTCTGGTCGATGTCGGCGGTGTGCGACGGCCCGGAGACGAAATTGATCGCGCGCGGCAGCTGGCCGAAGGCCTCGCGGGCGAGCGCGAATGCGTCTTCCATGTGGGCGACGATCCGACCTGCCCCCAGCACCGCGACGTGCGTCTCCGGAAGCAGGCTTGCGGTCGCCGGCGTGTCCGGCCCCGAGGCGAGCACGAGCGTCCCGGTCTCGGCGATCGCCGCGAACGCGCCGGTGACTCCGACCGCATCGTCTCCGTTCGCCTCGCGCGCGTACAGGTCGAGCCCCGCCCCTTTCCAGTCCAGGTGCGCCAGCTGCGGCCAGACGCAGCCCGCAAGCGGCAGGCTGGCCGACTTCAGATAGCGCGCGACCGCAGCGGGAACGTCGCGTTCCGTCGCGACCTCCTCGACCGTGCTTTGCATCGCCTCCGCGCGGGCGCGAAAGCGCGCCACCAGGTCGGCCTCGATCTGCGGCAACGTGCCGCGCGGGTGCGCGCGCAGATAGGACTCGACCGCCTCGAGCTCGGCCTGCGAGGGCCTGCTCAGGCCTCGACCTTGCGCCTTGCGGATGCGCGCGAGGATGTTCTCCCGCGCTTTGGAGCTCATTCGAGCGCCTTGACCATGTCCTCGACGACTTTCTTCGCGTCGCCGAAGACCATCATGGTCTTGTCCATGTAGAAGAGCGGATTGTCGAGGCCGGCGTAGCCCGCGGCCATGCTGCGCTTGTTGACGAGCACGGTGCGCGCCTTGTTGGCCTCGATGATCGGCATGCCGTAGATCGGACTGCCCTTCTCGTGCGCGAGCGGATTCACCACGTCGTTCGCGCCGAGGATGAGCGCGACGTCGACCGTGCCGAGCTCGCCGTTGATGTCCTCCATCTCGAACACCTGGTCGTAGGGCACCTCGGCCTCGGCGAGCAGCACGTTCATGTGTCCCGGCATGCGGCCCGCGACCGGGTGGATCGCGTAGCGCACGCTCACGCCCTTGGCCAGTAGCTTCTGCGCCATCTCCTTCACGGCGTGCTGGGCGCGCGCCACCGCCAGCCCATACCCGGGCACGATGACCACGGACTCCGCGTTCGCGAGGAGGAAGGCGGCGTCCTCGGCGGAGCCCGACTTCACCGTCTTTTGCGCGCCGCCCGCGGCGGCCGACCCCTCGGCCGCGCCGAATCCACCCAGGATCACGCTGAAGAACGAGCGGTTCATCGCCTTGCACATGATGTAGGAGAGGATCGCCCCCGACGAGCCGACGAGCGATCCCGCGATGATCAGCATGGTGTTGTTGAGCGAGAAGCCGATTCCGGCCGCCGCCCAGCCCGAGTAGCTGTTGAGCATCGAGATCACCACCGGCATGTCGGCGCCGCCGATCGGGATGATGATCAGAACGCCGAGCACGAACGCGATCCCGAGCATCACAAGAAACGGCATCCACGCCTTGCCCTGGGCAAGAAAGAAGGCGAAGCCGAAGCCGATCATCACGATCGCGAGCGCGAGGTTGAGCGCGTGCTGGCCGCGGAACACGACCGGCGCGCTCGAGAACAGGCGGAACTTCTTCCCCAGCCCCGCGAGCTTGCCGAAGGCGATCACGCTGCCCGAGAACGTGATCGCGCCGACGAACGACCCGACGAAGAGCTCGAAGCGGTTGCCGCGCGGCAGCGGATCGTGCTCGCCGAAGGCGCCAGGGTTGTTGACCACGGCCACCGCGATCAGCACCGCCGCCATCCCGACCAGCGAGTGCATCGCGGCGACGAGCTCCGGCATCTGGGTCATCTGCACGCGCCGCGAGACGATCGTGCCTATCGTGCCCCCGATCGCCATCGCGACGAGGATCAGGTCGAGGCGCCCCTTGGCGACGATGGCGAGCGTGGTGACGACGGCGATCGTCATCCCGGCGATGCCGAAGGCGTTGCCCCGGCGCGCAGTCTCGGGCGAGGAAAGCCCCTTGAGCGCCAGGATGAAGCAGACCGAGGCGGCGAGGTACCAGAGCGCGACGAGGTTGGCGCTCATTTCTTCTCGGCCTTCGGTGTCTTCTTCTTGAACATCTCGAGCATGCGCTTCGTGACCAGGAAGCCGCCTGCGACGTTGACCGAGGCGAGCGCCACGGCGACAGCCCCCATCGCCGAGCCGAAGTCGATCTCCGAGGGGCCTGCCGCGAGGATGGCGCCGACGATGATCACCGAGGAGATCGCGTTGGTGACGCTCATCAGCGGCGTGTGCAGCGCCGGGGTCACGTTCCAGATCACGTGGTAGCCGACGAACACGGCGAGCACGAAGACGACGAGGTTGACGACGGTCGGGTCGACGGTTCCGGTCATTTCAAGCTCTCTTGACGACGCTGCCGCCCTCGCAGGCAAGCGTGCCCTTGATGATGTCGTCGGCGCGGTCCATCTTCGCCTCGCCGGTCTTGAGGTCGACCATCAGGCCGACCATGTTGAGGAGGTTGCGCGCGTACAGGGCGGAGGCATCGGTGGCCACCGTCGCCGGCAGATTGTCGAGGCCGATCAGCTTCACTCCGTTCCTGACTACTATCTTGCCGCGCTCTATACCCTCGACGTTGCCGCCCTGCTCCACCGCGAGGTCGACGATCACCGCGCCGGGCTTCATGGCCTTAACGGTGCTTTCCTTGATCAGCTTCGGCGCGGGACGCCCGGGAATCAGCGCGGTCGTGATGACCACGTCGGCCTGCGTCGCGCGCTGGTGCACGGCCTCGCCCTGCCTGCGCATCCAGTCCGCCGGCATCGGCCGCGCGTAGCCCCCCGCTCCCTGGGCGATGTCGCGCTCCTCGTCGGTGAGGAACGGCACGTCGACGTACTTGGCGCCGAGCGACTCCACCTGCTCCTTCACCGCGGGCCGCACGTCGGAGGCCTCGATCACGGCGCCGAGGCGCTTTGCGGTCGCGATCGCCTGCAGCCCGGCGACCCCTGCGCCGAGCACCAGGACGCGCGCCGCCTTCACCGTTCCAGCCGCGGTCATCAGCATCGGAAAGAAGCGCCCGATCTCCTGCGCCGCGAGCACCACCGCCTTGTAGCCGGCGATGTTCGCCTGCGAGGAAAGCACGTCCATCGCCTGCCCGCGCGAGATGGTACGCGGCAGCAGCTCCATCGCGAAACCGGTGACGCCGCGCTTCGCGATGCCCTCGAATGCGCTCGCGTTGTAAGGATCGAGAAGGCCGACCAGAATCGAGCCGGACTTGAGGAATCCCAATTCGTCGCCGGTCGGCGCGCGCACCTTCAGCACGATGTCGGCGTCGAACGCCTCGGCGGCCGAGCCGACCAGCTTCGCGCCCGCGGCCTGGTATTCGCTGTCGGGATAGCTCGCTCCGGCGCCGGCGCCAGCCTGGACCTTCACCGTGTTCTTCGCGGCGAACTTCTTGACCGTCTCGGGCGTCGCGGCAACGCGCGTTTCGCCCGCACGGGTTTCCGCGGGTATGCCGATATTCATGGATTTTCTCGGGCGCTCTATCTTTCTTCTGCTGTGCGGCCGCGCCGGCCGAAGCGAAGCCCGATGATACACGGCCTCGTATAATCGGCTCAACCCGATTTCAAGGAGCGGTCATGACCGTCAAGGTGCGGCGAGTGGTAACCGGGCACGACGCGAGCGGGCGCGCTGTCGTGAAAATCGACGAGGTCTCGAAGAACGTCATCTCGAGCCGGTCGGGCGCATCCGCCTGCGTCGTCTGGACCACCGACACGATCCCCGCCGACAACTCGGGTGACGCCGACGCGGCCCTGAAGAAGACGGGAACCACCCTGCCCGGCGGAACGGTCTTCCGCGTGGTCGAGTTCTCCCCCGGGGTCTCGCCGCGCGTGCACCGCACCGACTCGATCGACTACGCCGTGGTGATCTCCGGCGAGATCGACATGGAACTGGAGAAGGGCAGCGAGGTGCACCTCAAGGCGGGCGACGTCCTCGTCCAGCGCGGCACGGTGCACAACTGGATCAACCGCGGCGAGACGCCGTGCGTCATCGCGTTCACCCTGATCGACGCCAAGTCCGTGACCGCCGGCGGAAGGAAGCTCGAAGCGTTCGGCTGACATATTCCCGCAATCGGCTCTGCGTAGCCTCCCGCAGGCGGGCGCTCGCCCGCGATTTCCAACCTGCCAAGGAGACACGCAATGAAGAAGAGCACGCTTTTGTCGACCGCCGGCCTCGTCATCGCCGGCGTCATCGCCGCCAACGCGTGGGCGGAGCGCGACGACGACCGCGATCGCGACGACGGCGGCAGCTACGCCATCGGCTTGTGGGGGGATCTGCCGTACTCGGACCTGCAGGCCCAGGTGGGCGTGCCCAACCTGATCGCCGACATGAACCGCCACGCGCTCGCGTTCACCGTTCACGACGGAGACCTCAAGGCCGGCAACGGCACACCGGGATCGGTCACTCCGACCATTTGCAGCGACGCGCTCTACGTCCAGGCGCTCGGCTTCTTCAATTCCATCCACGCCCCGGCCATCTTGACCCCCGGCGACAACGACTGGACCGACTGCGACCGGCCCGCCAACGGCGGGTTCTCGTCGCGCGAGCGCCTCGACCACGAGCGAGCGCTGTTCTTCTCCACGCCTTTCTCGCTCGGGAAGAAGAAGATGCGCCTCGAGGTGCAGACGGCGCCGCTGTGCCTGGGCGTGAACGGCCCGACGCCCTGCCTCGAGAACCGGCGCTGGCACCGCGGCGGGGTGACCTACGCCACGCTCAACATCCAGGGCTCGTGCAACAACCTGTGCGACACCGCGCCCGATCCGGCCGAGTATGTCGCGCGCAACCAGGCGGTCATCGCGTGGATGAGGGAAACGTTCCAGGAGGCGACCGCGCGCGGCTCGGCGGCGGTCATGCTCGTCTCGCAGGCCGATCCGGGCTGGGACCTGTCCGACGGCACGCGGGCGCCGCTGCGCGACCCGAAGACGCTTGCCGAGACCGACGGACTGCCCGACGGCTTCCAGGAATTCCTGCTCGCCCTGCGCACCGAGGTGATCGCGTTCAGGAAGCCGGTCGCCTACGTGCACGGCGACTCGCACTACTTCCGGGTCGACAAGCCTTTCCAGGATTCCGCCGGCCGGCGCCTGGAGAACTTCACCCGCGTCGAGACCTACGGCGACAACCAGGGCAACGGCACCAACGACGTGAACTGGCTCAAGGTGGTCGTGGATTCCCGCAGCCGGGAAGTCTTCAGCTACCAGCCGCAGGTCGTCCCTGCGAACCGTGTCGCGGTCCCGGCTCCGTAGCAGCAGCGGCCGACCGTGCTATCCGCCCGGCGGCGCGGTCGCCGCGAACGACGGCCTCGCGGCGACCCGGTCGAACCAGCCGGACAGCTTCGAGCGTCCGGGACGCCATTGAAAATCCGGGTTGCGCGCTTCGAGGCCGAGCGCGCATCCGAGGGTGATCTGGATCATGTTGAGCGCGCCCTGCATCAACGGATGGCCGATTTCCGCTTCCCACACGTCGGCCATCCGTCGCGCGCGGTCTTTTTCGTGCCGAATCACGGTGGGTGAGCGCTCGTCTTCCGGCCGCAGAATCTCGCGACCCCAGACCGAGAGACCGTCCAACAGGCTTCTCGCCAAAGCCTCCAGGCGACGCCCTTCCCACGACTGGGCGTCGGCGGGCAACTGGAATGCCGGCCTGCCGTCGAAATGATCGAGGTATGCGCATATGAGAGCGGACTCCTCCATTCCGACGCCGTCTTCGCGCACCAGATACGGGACGCGGCCCGACGGATTGACGCCGTAGTAAGGGCTGTCCGCAACGCGTGTTTTGGCGCGGATCATCTCGACCTGTCCCTCCAGGCCCTTCTCCAGGACCACGATCCTCGCCATGCGCGCGTAGGGAGAGCCGGGCGTGATGTAGAGCTTCATCTTGATTCTATGGCGCAATCCAACGTTGGCCAGCGGGCCGACCAGATGAAGCACGCCACAAGGAGCGTTGCTTCAGAGGCTCCGAGTCGACCGCGCTGTCAGGCGGCCACATGTCTGCCGTTCCATAGTGTTAAAAGTCGATTTGCTTCTGCGGTTGGAATTGATCCGACCGCATGAAGATGCCATACGAGGAAGTTACCAAACGTCGCAAAGCGAGCGAGTGCTTCTTCACGCCCGCCATGAGCGACTAAGGAGCGT
Source organism: Burkholderiales bacterium (assembly GCA_035499735.1). GTDB lineage: Bacteria > Pseudomonadota > Gammaproteobacteria > Burkholderiales > SG8-39 > VBDM01. The sequence goes on along the minus strand of DATJYC010000049.1, from coordinate 114,347 downwards.
AGGAAAAAACGAAGGTGCTTCGGATTGGAGCGCTCTTCGACCCTTCCTTGCGGCGCACCGCTCCACACTTCAACTGGAATGCTTGCACCCGCCGCGCAGTACGCCACTGGGCCCATGGACTTGAGTTCTACGATAGACAGCGTTATCGAGAAACTACCCGGTGACATATCCGTTGCAGCGACGGATACGCCCGGCAGCCGAGACACCAAGGATCGCAACTCGGCAAATGTCGCGTGTGCGTCTGTCATCTGGTGATGCCTAACGCTCCGGTTCAGCGGCGGGCCGCGCGGCGGACTGTCCGCTGCAACCGGTTGCTAGGCCGCTCTCACTGACGCACATAGCGCAAGTGTGTGGCAGCTGCACTATCGAGAACCTTGTCAATGCGAAACTGCGGCCCGGGCTCGCGCAGGTTCTCGAAGAGACGCCGCCCGCCGCCGAACAGCACGGGCGCCAGGGCGATCTCAAGCTCGTTCACGACACCCATGTTCAGGTACTGCTGGATCACATCCGCTCCACCCGCGATGCGAATATCGTGGCTGCCCGCGGATTCCCGAGCCAGCTCTAGGGCACGCTCGGGCCCGTCATTGATGAAGTAAAAGGTCGTCCCACCGGGCCGCGCCCAGGGTTCGCGCTTCTCATGGGTAAGAACGTATACCGGCGTGTGAAACGGAGCCTCCTCTGGCCAGGCGCGCTCGCCTTGGTCGAACATTCGCTTGCCCATGATGTTGGCACCGATACGCTCCGTGGTGCTGCGAAGCAGCTCATTGACCGGGCCGGTCTCTCCCCCTGGTCCGAGCTTGAGGTTCTCGCGGAAGTACTGTTGATTGAGGATCCAGGCCATCAGCGCACCCCACTTAGCGCCCCAGCTCTTGTACCCAGGCTTGTCCCAATTCTCCATGGTCATTCCTTCCGGCGCCATGTAGCCATCGAGGCTAAGTCCAATGTTGACGAATACCTTGCTCATGCTTCTCCTCTCGCATGCTCGGGATTCTAGCGCTCGCGCCGATGCTTCACACCACGGTGCGGAAGCGCCCCGGAGGCGCGCGCGCGGGCGGATCGCTACGGGGTACGGCCCGGCGCGATCCAGTCGACCCGCCGCTCGAAGAGCAGGAACGCGCCTTGGACGATGAGGGCGAGCGCCGCAGCAGGTATCGCGCCGCCGAGCAGGGTCGTGTTGTCGTTGAGCGCCAGGCCCGAGGCGATGCGCTCGCCGTAGCCGCCCGCGCCAATGAACGCGGCGATGGTCGCGGTGCCGACGTTGATGACGGCCGAGGTATTGATGCCGGCGAGGATGGACGGCAGCGCGAGCGGCATTTCGATCAGCAGCATCCGGTCGCGGGTGGAGAGGCCAAGCGCCATGGCCGCTTGTCGCATCCCGCGCGGTATTCCAACGAGCCCGGTGCACGTATTGCGCACGATCGGCAGCAGCGCGTAGAGAAAGAGCGCGATCAGCGCCGGCAGCACGCCGATCGTTCCCACGATCGCAATCAGGAAGGCGAGCAGCGCGAGCGAGGGGATCGTCTGCACGGCGCCGACGATCGCGAAGATGATCGCTCCCGTCCTCGGCACCTTCGCCGCGAGCACGCCGAGCGGAAGTCCGACCACGATGCTCACCGCGAGCGACGCGAACACGAGCAGCAGGTGCTCGCCGGTGAGCCGCCAGAAATCGGGACCGAAGAGCGCGTCGAGGAAACTCCGCTTCGCACTTGCCTCTCCTTGCGCACCACCGACCAGCAAGGCGGCGGCCTGCGCGAAGCTCTTCCCCTCGAGCTCGGCGGCGGCGTTCATGCGGATCATCGTCCGCTCGTCGATCCGTCCCTCGAGGGACTGCAGCGCGCGCCAGGCGCCGGGGAAGCGCCCGGGCACGTCGGGCCGGTAGAACAGCACCGCGTCGTAGCGCGGAAAGAAGCCGCGATCGTCCTCGAGCACGCGCAAGGCGTAGCGCTCGATCTTGGCGTCGGTCGTGTAGATGTCCATCACGTCGATCCGGCCGCCGGCGATCGCCTCGTAGGCGAGGCCGTGGTCGAGGCCCGAGGGCGTGCCGTAGGGAAGCTTGTACGCCGCTTTCAGCCCCGGCCAGCCGTCGGCGCGGCCGATGAATTCCTGCGACAGGCCGAGCTTCAGCCCCGGGTGGCGCGCGAGATCCGAGAGCGAGCGGATGCCGAGCGCCGCCGCGCGGTCCTCGCGCATGGCGAGCGCGTAGCTGTCGCTGAAGCCGAGCCTGACACCGACTGCGAGGCCCTGCGACTCGAGCGCGCGGTTCATGTCCTCCAGGCTCGGGTTGCCCTCGACCTTCAGGATCTCGCGCGCTATGGTCCCGGTGTACTCCGGGTAGAGGTCGATCGATCCGGAAACGAGCGCGGCGTAGAGGATCCCGGTGTTGCCCATCCCCGGGCGGTACTCGACCGCGGCCTTTCCATCGGCCCTCTGCCTGAGGACCTCGCCGAGGACGTAGGACTCGGTGAAGCGCTTGGAGCCGATGCGCAGCGAGTCGGCGTGCGCGGGAAGCGCCGCCGCCAGGCACAGGGCGAGCAGGATCCTCACGGCACCGTCGAGAGATCGCCGAGGAACTGAAGCGAAGCGAGCCGCGCGTACAGCCCCTGTTCGCGCACGAGCTCCGCGTGCGACCCCACGGCGATCACGCGCCCCTGGTCCATGACCACGATGCGGTCGGCGTTCTTCACCGTCGCGAGCCGGTGCGCGACGATGAGCGTCGTGCGCCCCCGCATCAGGTGCTCGAGCGCCCGCTGCACGGTGCTCTCGCTCTCCGCGTCGAGCGAGCTCGTCGCCTCGTCGAGTAGCAGCACCGCGCGGTCGGCGAGAAGCGCGCGGGCGATCGACAGGCGCTGGCGCTGGCCGCCCGAGAGCCGCACCCCGCGCTCCCCTAGATAGGAGTTCATGCCCTCCGGGAGCCGCTCGATGAATTCAGTGGCGTACGCCGCCTCGCACGCGGCCGCCACCTCGGCGTCGCTCGCCTGCGGCCTGCCGTAGCGCACGTTCTCCGCGACGCTCGCCGCGAAGATCACCGGCTCCTGCGGGACGAGCGCGATGCGCGAGCGCACGGCGCGCGGGTCGGCGCCCGCGAGCTCCACGCCGTCGAGCGTGATGCCGCCGGAGGTCGGGTCGTAGTAGCGCAGCAGCAGCTGGAATACGGTCGACTTGCCGGCGCCCGAAGGCCCGACCAGGGCGACCTTCTCGCCGCGCGACACCGACAGCGAGAAGTCCGAGAGCGCGGCCGAGTCCGGCCGCGAGGGGTAGCGGAACGTGACGCGATCGAAGCGCAGCTCGCCGCGCGGCGGCTCCGGCAAAGCGCGAGGGCTCGACGGCGCGCGGATCGAGGGCTCGGAGGCGAGCAGCTCCATCAGCCGCTCGGTCGCGCCCGCGGCGCGCTGCAGGTCGCCGATCATCTCCGAGACCGCGCCGACCGCGCCCGCGACCAGCACCGCGTAGAACACGAAGGCCGAGAGCTCGCCCGCCGAGATGCGCCCGGCGAGCACGTCGTGCCCGCCGATCCACAGGATCACGCCCACCGCCCCGAAGGCGAGCAGCATCACCAGCGCGATGAGCAGGGCGCGCTGGCCGATGCGCCGCGTCGCCGTCGCGAAGGCGGCTTCGACCTGCGCGCCGAACTGCTCGCGGTCGCGCTCCTCGTGCCCGTAGGACTGCACCGTGCGGATCTCGTGCAGCGACTCGTCGATGTGCGTGCTCACGTCGGCGATGCGGTCCTGGCTCGCGCGCGAGAGCCTGCGCACGCGCCGGCCGAAGAGCAGGATCGGCGCGATCACCAGCGGGACGCCGAGCACCACGAGCGCGGTGAGCTTGGGGCTGGTGATCACGAGCATCACCAGCGCGCCGAGCATGATGAGCGCGTTCCTCAGCGCGAACGAGAACGACGACCCGATCACCAGCTCGAGCAGCGCCGTGTCGCTGGTGAGGCGCGAGATGACCTCGCCGGTGCGCATGGTCTCGAAGAACCCGGGCGACTGCTCGAGCAGGTGCGAGAACACCGCGCGCCGTATGTCGGCCGATACGCGCTCGCCGATCCAGGACACCGAGTAGAAGCGCGTGTACGTAGCCGCGGCCAGGACGCAGACGATCGCGAGCAGCGCGAAGAGCGCGGTGTCGAGCGACGCCGCGTCCGCGTGCGAGAAGCCCGCGTCGATGACGCGCTTGAGCCCCTGGCCGAGAACGAGGACGCACCCCGCGGCGACGACGAGCGCGACGCCCGCGACCGCCATGCGCGCGCGGTACGGCCACACGAAGCGCAGCACGCGCGCGAGCTGCCTGACGTCGCGGTTGGCGGGACGTTCCGGAAGATTGTCGATCTGCCGCGCCAGGGGGACCTCCTGGCGCAAGGATACCCTGCCCTTGCGGGCGGGGCGCGTATCAGGCCGGGCGGGCGGCCGCGCTCAGGTGGTGCCGGATGCCTCCGAGGCGCGGGCCGCGGCGGCGTTCGCCTCCATCAGGTGGCGCACCTGGCTGCCGATCGAGCCCAGGCCGAAGATCGCGAGCAGGCTGTCCGACTGATTCTGCAGCACGACCTCGGCGCACTGGTTGCGTTCCGAGAACTCCACGATGGTCTTGGCCGGATTGCCGACCCTTACGTGGTCGCGATGCGGCACGCCGGCCTCGTCGAGCATTCGGATCACGGGCTCGAGCACCTTCATGCCCTCGTCGCGATGGAAGTTGCGCAGGTCCCCGCCGCCGAAGAAGCGCGACACGTGCTGCGGAAGCGGACGCTGCACGTTGAGCAGGTGAATGTGCGCCGGATCCCTGCGGTAGCGCGTTATCGCCTGCTCGGCCGCCCACCGGGGGTCGTCGTACGTGCCTATCGGAACGAGGATGTGTTTCATGGCTGCTCCAATGGGATCAGATCAGGACTGCCTGGCGGGCGCGCTCGAGCCCCCGTTCGTGGCGAGAAGCTTCTGCTTGCCGAGCACCCTGCCCGCGACCACCACGATCAGCGCTCCCCCCAGCGCCGCGACGAAGTACTTGTCCAGGAACGCGAGGTGCGCCTCGACGTATCCGTGCGTCGCGTGGTCGCCGATCACCATTTCGCCGGCGACGTATCCGATCAGCGCCGCGCCGATGGTGACGAACACCGGGAAGCGCCCCATCAACTTCATCAGCATCGCGCTGCCGAACAGGATCAGCGGCATGGTGATGAGCAGGCCGAGGAACAGCATGCCGTAATGGCCCTTGGCGGCGCCGGCCATTCCGAGCACGTTGTCGAGGCTCATGACGATGTCGGCGATGATGATGGTCCTCACCGCCTCCCAGAAATTGCTCGAGCCCTTGAGATCCTCGTCGCCCTCCTCGGGAAGCAGCAGCTTGATTCCGATCCACAGGAGCAGGATGCTTCCGATCAGCTGAAGATAGGGCACCGTCATCAGCGCTGCGGCGAATATGGTCAGCAGCGTCATCAGGATGACGATGCCGGCCGTGCCGATGATGAAGGCCTTTTTCTGGTCCTTCGGGTCGAGAGAGCGGCAGGCGAGCGCGATCACGACGGCGTTGTCGCCGCTCAGGACGACGTTGATGATCGCGATCTTGACCAGCGCCGTCCACATCTCTGGGTCGGTGAGGTAGGCCAGCATCCCTTGCTCCGTTTTTGAGGTTGTCGGAGCGATCAAGTTACCGGCGCAGACTTACCGCCTTCTGTCGTCGGCGTTACGCCGGCCTGTCTGCAGGATTACGCGGGGCTTACTCGAAACTTTCGCCAGGCTTACGTCGCTTGCGGGTCGGGGAATGCCACCGTGAACGTGTTGCCCACGCCGTCGGTGTCGTCGTCAAGAGTGATCTCCGCGTGGTGGAGCGTCGCAATCTCGCGCACGATCGCCAGTCCGAGGCCGCTGCCGTCGGCGTGGCTGCCGAGCAGCCGATGGAAGCGCTCGAAGACGCGCTGCCGCTCCTCGACGGGGATGCTCGGCCCATCGTCGCTGATCGACACGCCCGGCCGGGGATGCGGCAGGACCCTCACCGTGACCCTTCCACCCCGCCGGCTGTAGCGGATCGCGTTGTCGAGCAGGTTGTTGACGAGCTCGGTCAGGCGCAGCGCGTCGCCTTTGATCGTGACGTGCGGCTCGGCGCCCTCGAATCCCAGGTCGATGTCCTTCTTGTACGCCTCGGGCACCCATTCCATCGTCGTTTCGAACACCAGCCGGCTCAGGTCGAGCGGCGCGAGCTCGAGCTTCTTCACCCCGCTGGGCTCGTTGCGCGCGAGCGACAGGAGCTGCGACACCAGGCGCGACATTCGCTCGACCGCCGTGTACAGGTGCGCGAGCGCCTGCCGCGTCTGCGCCGGATCGTCCTCGCGCAGCGCGACCTCGATATGCGCCTTCAAGCCCGCGACCGGCGTACGCAACTGGTGTGCGGCATCGGCAATGAAGCGGTTCTGGAACGTGAGCACTTCGTCCAGGCGTGCCATGAGGTCGTTGATCGCCTGCAGGAGCGGGTGGACCTCGCCCGGCACGTCGGCCAGCGGCGCGACGGGGCTCAGGTCCAGGTGCGACCGCGCCGCCACGGCCTGCCGCAGGTGGCTCAGCGGCGAGAGGCCGCGCGCCACGCCCATCCACACCAGAGCGCCCGCGATGAGAATGAGGAGCAGCTGCGGGAGGGTCACGTCGATGAAGATCTCCTCCGCCAGCGCGCGTCGCTTCGTCAGCGTCTCGGCCACCTCCACCGTCGCCTGCGGGACCGGCGCCCCCGCGCCGTCGCCGGTGCGCAGGAGCGCCACGCGGACCGGCTCCCCGTGCAGCTCACTGTCGTAGAAGTCCGACGCGCCCGCCGGGGCCGCGGCCGGCCCGTCGAGGGCGGCGTCTCCGGCAACGACCTGCCCGGCGGGGCCGTGCACCGAGTAGTAGACCTTGTCGTACTGGTCGAGCAGCAGCGTACGCTCGGCGTCGCTCTCGAGGTCCCAGGTGAGCTTCGCCCCCGAGCGCTTCACGTGCAGCGCGAGCTCGCGGGCGATCTCCATCAGCTCGTTGTCGTAGACGCGGCCCGACAGGCGCGCGGCGATGAACCAGCTCCCGGCGGCGTCGACGAGGAACAGCAGCGACAGCGGGATCAGCAGCCAGCGCAGCAGCTTCCTGCGCAGAGTGGCCTTGGGTCCGGTCATTGACCTTGTCGGGAAGCCTTGTCGCTCGCCGCCTTGTCGAGCAGGTAGCCCATGCCGCGCACGGTGCGGATATCGATGCCGAAGGGCTCGAGCTTCTTGCGCACGCGATGGACGTAGACCTCGATCGCGTTCGTGCCGACGTCGTCGCCGAAGCCGAACAAGTGGTCGATCATCTGCTCCTTGCTCACCACACGTCCCTGCCGCGACAGCAGCAGCTCGATCACCGCCAGCTCGCGCGCCGACAGCTCGATCGGCTCGTCGTCGTGGAAGAGTCGCCGCCCGGCGGTGTCGAAGCGCAGCCCGCCGTGCGTCATGCTGGTGCCCGCGTTGTAGTGACCACGCCGTATCTGCGCGCGCACCCGCGCCTCGAACTCGGGAAGGTCGAAAGGCTTGGTCAGGTAGTCGTCGGCTCCCAGGTCGAGACCTGCGACCCGGTCCTCCAGCGTGTCACGCGCGGTGAGGATGAGGACGGGAACGTGAGAGCGACGGTCGCGCAGCCGCCGAAGCACGGCCATGCCGTCGAGCTTGGGGAGCGCGATGTCGAGCACGACGAGATCGTAGGTGTTGGCGTCGAGCACGCGGTTGGCTTCCTCGCCGTCCTCGACGAGGTCGACGGTGTACGCGGCCTGGCTGAGCGCCCGCGTCAGCGCCGCCGCCAGCACCGTGTCGTCCTCGACCACCAATATCTTCATCTCGCGCTCCCCCGGGAAGCGGGCGCCATTATGACGGATTCACCGGAGACGGGCTTCGAGGGCGACGATCCAGTGCCTGACCGGCAGGCTCGTCCCGGCCTGCAGGTGCGCGAGACAGCCGATGTTCGCGGTCGCGATCATCTCCGGGCCGCCCGAGGCGAGCGCCACAAGCTTGTTCGCCCTCAGCTGCCCGGCGAGCTCGGGCTCGAGGATCGAATACGTTCCCGCCGAGCCGCAGCACAGGTGCGCGTCCGGAACGGGCGCGAGATCGAATCCCGCGTCGGCGAGCAGCTTCTCGGTTACGCCGCGCAGGCGCTGCCCGTGCTGCAGGGTGCACGGCGGATGAAAGGCGATGCGCCCGCCCTTCTTCCCAAGCAGGGGCGCGATGCGCTCCATCTCGCCGGCGAGAACCTCGCCGAGGTCGCGCGTCATGGCGCTGATTCTCGCGGCCTTTTGGGCGTACGCCGGATCGTCGCGGAGCAGGTGCCCGTACTCCTTCACCACCGCGCCGCAGCCGCTTGCGGTCATGACGATCGCTTCGACGCCCGCCTCGACGTGCGGCCACCAGCGGTCGATCAGGGCGCGCATGTCGGCGAGGCCGCGCTCCTGGTAGCCGACGTGGAAGCGCAGCGCGCCGCAGCAGCCGGCGCCGGGGGCCTCGACGAGCGAGATGCCGATCCGGTCGAGCACGCGGGCGGCCGCCGCATTGATATCCGGCGAAAGCGAAGGCTGAACGCAGCCGGCGAGCGCGAGCATCCTTCTCGCGTGGCGCGGCGCGGGCCAGTCGCCGGCCTCGGGAATCGAGGCCGGGATCTTCTCCGCAAGCCCGCGCGGCAGGAGCGGTCGCGCGAGACGTCCAAGCAGCAGAACAAAGCCGAACAGCCAGCGGCGCGGAAGCGCCTCGGCGATCAGCCGGCGCTTGACGCTCTCCTCGATCGGACGCGCGGTCCTCTCCTCGACGAGCCTGCGCCCGATGTCGAGCAGGCGCCCGTACTGAACGCCCGACGGGCAGGTGGTCTCGCAGGCGCGGCAGGTGAGGCAGCGGTCCAGGTGCAGGCGCGTCTTGTCGGTGACCTCGTGGCCCTCGAGCGCCTGCTTGATCAGGTAGATGCGGCCCCGCGGGCCGTCGTTCTCGTCTCCGAGCAGCAGGTAGGTCGGGCAGGTCGCGGTGCAGAAGCCGCAGTGCACGCACTTCCTGAGGATGGCGTCGGCCTCGATGCCCTCGGGCGTGCCCTTGATGAAATCTGCCAGCGCCGTCTGCATCAGCTTCTCGTCACAGATCCGGATACATGCGGCCGCGGTTGAAGATTCCCTGCGGATCGAACTCCTGCTTGAGCCGCCTGTGAATCGTCATGAGCGCGGGCGCGAGCGGCTGGAACACACCGGCCGACTTGTCGCCGCCGCGGAACAGGGTGGCGTGGCCGCCCGCACGGCCGGCCGCCTCGCGCACCGTGCGCGCGTCGGCGTGCGAGGCGAGCCAGCGCAACGCCCCGCCCCACTCGATCAGCTGCTCGCCGTGGAGCTTGAGCGGTGGAGCGGCGGAGGGCACGGAGATGCGCCATAGCGGAGCCTCATTTTCGACTGCGCCCCTGAAGAAGCGGTCGGTGTGCTCGCGGATACCGCTCCAGAATCCCGAGGCCTGCGCGTCCTCCACGCGCGCGCCGCCGATTCTCCCGGCGGCTTCCCTGACCGCCGCCGCGGCGCCGGAAAGCCGCAGCGTCAGCGCCCCGTCGTTCCACGCGCTGGCGCTGATCGGCAGGGGCCTGCCCGCCCAGCGGTTGAGCTGCTCTATCGCGCGGTCCTCGGGCAGCTCCAGCCTGAGCGTCGCCTCGGCCACCGGCAACGGCGCGGTCTTCAGGGACACCTCGAGGATGATCCCGAGCGTGCCGAGCGAGCCCGCCACCAGGCGCGAGACGTCGAAGCCGGCGACGTTCTTCATGACCCGGCCGCCGAAGCTGAGCGCCTCGCCGCGGCCGTCCATCAGCTTCACGCCGAGCACGAAGTCGCGCAGCGCGCCCGCGGCGGCGCGTCCGGGCCCGGAAAGCCCCGCGGCCACCGCGCCGCCGACCGTGGCCGCATCCCCGAAATGAGGCGGCTCGAAGGCGAACTGCTGCCCGCGCCCGCGCATCGCCGCCTCGAGCTCGGCAAGGCCCGTTCCGCAGCGCGCGGTGATCACCAGCTCCGAGGGCTCGTACGCGACGATCCCCGAATGCCCGCGCGTGTCGAGCACCTCGCCTTCGAGCGCCTGGCCGTAGAAATCCTTCGTCCCGCCGCCGCGGATGCGCAACGCGCGCCCCGAGCGTCCGGCTTCGCGCACCGTCTCGGAGAGCCTATGCAGCGCCGCCTCCATGCCTAGTTGAAGGAGACGCCGAGGATGGTCTTGACCGTCCAGTCGTCGGTCGCGGGCGTCAGGCCGCGCCCGACGCCGAAGTTCAGCGACCAGGCCTTGCGCTCGATCTCCATGACGGCGTACAGCGTGCGGTTCTGCTCGTCGTGCGGCAGCCGGTCCGCGAGGGTGCCGATGTCCTGGTAATACTCGACGCCGAGCGCGAACCCCAGGACCACGTCGTGCACGGCCTTGAAGGCGAGCGTCACGTCGGGGCTGCCGCGGAAGCCGGGAGACAGGCCCCACTCGAGGATGGGGTTCACGCCGATCAGCCAGTCGGCCCCGCGGTAGCCGCCCATGATGCGCACCTCGTCGTTCCAGCGCGAGTCCGAGAACGCCTTGTTGAGGCTCGAGACCTCGTTGTTGATCCCGGCGTACCACCCCGCCCCGCCTTCGGCGGCGCGAATCGGCAGCCACTTCACCCGCAGCTTCGCGCCCCCGAAATGATAGTGCCCGTCCGCGTCCGTCGTCGACGGAAGGTACAGGCCCCAGTCGAAGCCGTGGCCCAGGCCCCAGGAGAACTCGGGCGTGAAGCGGACCCCATGGTAGGGAGGAACCTCTCCCGCGTAGTCGGGCGTGCTCCTGCCGCTCGGCGTGGTGTTGATGTGGATCTCCACTCCGCTCTCGCCTTTCTCGTCGAGGTCGTCGGTATACACCTGGATCTCGTCCTGGATCGCGAGCGCGCCCGGGGACGCGAACGCGCACGCTGCGAGAAGCGCCGGCCCGAGCGCGCGGCGTGCGCGCACGCCTAGAATCTCGGCAGCTCCGGATGCGGCAGCCGCCCGCCCTTCACGCGCATGCGGCCGAACTCCGCGCAGCGGTGCAGCGTGGGGATGTTCTTGCCCGGGTTGAGCAGGCCCTCGGGGTCGAACGCGCGCTTCAAGCCCTCGAAGCGCTCGATCTCGCCCTTGCCGAACTGCACGCACATCTGGTTGATCTTCTCCACGCCCACGCCGTGCTCGCCGGTGATGGTGCCCCCCACCTCGATGCATTTCTCCAGCACCTCGCCCGCGAAGCGCTCGGTCCGGTCGAGCTCGTCGGGGTTGTTCGCGTCGAAGAGGATCAGGGGATGCAGGTTGCCGTCGCCCGCGTGGAACACGTTGGGGCAGCGAAGCCCGTATTTCTTCTCCATGTCGCCGATGAAGCCGAGGATCTCGCCGAGCTTCTTCCGCGGGATCGTCCCGTCCATGCAGTAGTAGTCGGGCGAGATGCGGCCGACCGCGGGAAAGGCGGCCTTGCGGCCCGCCCAGAATCTCTGGCGCTCGGCTTCCGATCCCGAGACGCGGAGCGCGGTCGCGCCGCAGCGCCGCAGCACCTCGCTCATGCCGGCGATCCCCTCCTCCACTTCCTCGGGCGTGCCGTCGACCTCGCACAGAAGCAGCGCCGCGGCCTCGAGATCGTAGCCTGCGTGCACGAACTCCTCGACCGCGCGCGTCGCCGGCCGGTCCATCATTTCCAGGCCCGAGGGAACGACGCCCGCCGCAATGACCTCGGCGACGGCGTCGCCGGCCTTCTCGACGTCGTCGAAGGAAGCGAGGATGACCCGGGCCGTTTCGGGCTTCGGCAGGAGCTTGACCGTGATCTCGGTCGCGACGGCGAGCATGCCCTCCGAGCCGATCATGACCGCGAGCGCGTCCAGGCCCGGCGAGTCGAGCGCCTCGCTCCCGAGCTCGACGACCTCGCCTTCCACGGTGACCGCGCGCACGCGCAGCACGTTGTGCACCGTGAGGCCGTACTTCACGCAATGCACGCCGCCCGAGTTCTCGGCGACGTTGCCGCCGATCGAGCAGGCGATCTGCGAGGACGGATCGGGCGCGTAGAAAAGCCCGTAGACGGCGGCGGCCTCGGAGACCGCGAGGTTGGTGACGCCGGGCTGCACCCGCGCCGTGCGCGCGAGCGGATTCACCGCGAGGATGCGGCGCATCCGCGCGAGCGACAGCAGCACCCCGTCGCCGCGCGGCAGCGCACCTCCGGAAAGGCCCGTGCCCGCGCCGCGCGCGGTGACCGGCACCTTCAGCTGGTTGCAGGCGCGCAGCACCTCGCGCACCTCGTCCTCCGTGGAAGGCAGCGCCACCACCATCGGCAGCTGCCGGTAGGCGGAGAGGCCGTCGCACTCGTAGGCGCGCGTGTCCTCCTCGGAATGGAGCACCGCGTCGGCGGGCAGCAGCCGGCGCAATCGCATCGCCACCTCGGCCTGGCGGAGAAAGTCGATCGCGCTGGCGGCGGCGCTCATCGGCGCAGCTTACAAGTAATCCTCGGCCCACGCCAAGCTGTCCTCGGTCCTTCCCGTGGGAACATACTCGGCGCCCATCCAGCCGCGGTAACCGAGGCGGTCGACGAGGCGGAACAGGGAAGGAAAATCGATCCCTCCCGTGCCCGGCTCGTGCCGCCCGGGGACGTCGGCGAACTGCATGTGCCCTATCGCGCCGAGGTTCGCGCCGATGACGCCGGCGAGATCGTCCCCCATGATGCGCATGTGGTAGAGGTCGTACTGCACCCGGAGATTTTCCGCGCCGGCCTCCGTCGCGAGCGCGAACGCGTCGGAGGACCGGTTGAGGAAGAAGCCCGGCACCGCGTGCGTGCTGATCGGCTCGACGAGCAGGGTCATTCCCGAGCGGGCCAGCTCGCCGGCCGCGTACCTCAGATTCGAAACGCAGGTCCGCCACAGCGCGGCGCGGCCCGCCCCGGGCGGCGCGATGCCGGCGAGACAGTTCACCTGCCTGCACCTCAGCGCCGAGGCGTACGCGATCGCCCGCCTCACCCCGTCGCGGAACTCCGCAACCCGCGAGGGCAGGCAGGCGATGCCGCGGTCGCCCTTCTGCGGGTCTCCCGCGGGGATGTTGATGAGCACGACCTCGACGCCGGCGCGCCGCGCGGCCTGCGCGAGATCCTCGCTGTCCCAGCCGTAGGGGAACTGGATCTCGACGCCCTTGAAGCCGGCGCGGGACGCCGCGGCGAAGCGCGCCGGGAGATCGACCTCCCCGAACAGCATGCTGATGTTCGCGCTGAACCTCGGCACGGCCCGGGAGGATACCACGCGGGCGAAGCGGGGACGGCGTTTGATAACATGATCGTTTCGCTAGTCGCTCCGACGCAATGTCCTCGCCCTTCACGAACCTTCCGCTCGCGCACCAGCTGTTCCCCTTCCTGAAATGGTGGCGTCGCGTCGACGCGACGACGCTGCGGGCCGACGCGGTCGCGGGGCTGGTCGGCGCGATCGTGGTGCTGCCCCAGGGCGTGGCGTTCGCCGCGCTCGCCGGCCTTCCACCGGAGTACGGCCTGTATTGCGCGATGGTGCCGACGCTCGTCGCCGCGCTGTTCGGGTCGTCGCTGCACGCGGTCGCGGGGCCCACCAACGCGGTGTCCCTGATGGTATTCGCCGTGCTGAGCCCGCTCGCGACGCCCCTGACTCCGCGCTACGTCGAGCTGTCGCTCACGCTGGCTTTCATGTCCGGCGCGATCATGCTCGTGCTGGGATTGCTGAGATTCGGGACGCTGGTGAATTTCATGTCGAAATCGGTCGTTGTCGGCTTCACTGCGGCCCTCGGCGTCCTCATCTTCGCGAGCCAGCTCGGCAACGTCCTGGGCATCAGCTCCTCGTCCGCCTCTTTCACCGGGCAGATGGCGGGGACGCTGAGGCATCTGGGCGACTTTCGGCCGTGGGTCGCCGTGGTTGCGGCAGGCACGCTTGTCGTCGGGGCGCTCTCGCATCGGGTATTGCCGAGAATCCCGCCGATGCTGACTGCCATGATCCTGGGCAGCATCGCGGCCTATTTCCTGAACCGGGTGCTGGGCGTCGAGCACACCGGACTGAAGACGCTCGGCGCCCTCCCGGGCGCCCTTCCCCCGCTGTCGCACCCGCAGGTTTCCGCATCGACGCTGCAGGTCCTCCTCCCCGGCGCCGTGGCGGTGACGCTCGTGTCGCTTACACAAGCGCTTTCCATCTCACACGCGATCGCGCTCAAGTCGGGACAGCGCCTGGACAACAATCAGGAGTTCGTCGCTCAGGGATTGGCAAACGTCGCGGCGGCGTTCTTCTCCGGGTTCCCGACGAGCGCCTCGGTGAACCGCTGCGGGATCAACTACGACGCCGGAGCGAAGACGCCCATGTCGGCGATCTTCGCGTCGTTGCTGCTGGTGCTCCTGCTATTCGCGGTGGCGCCGCTCGCCGCCTACCTGCCGATCGCGGTCGTGGCGAGCCTGTTGTTCCTGGTCGCCTGGAACCTGATCGACCTGCCGCGGATTCGCAAGATCCTCGCCACGAGCCGCGAAGAGGGCGCGGTGCTGGCGGTCACCTTCTTCGCGACCCTGCTGCTCGATCTCGAGTTCGCGTTTCTCGGCGGCGTCCTCGTCTCCCTGATCCTCTTTCTCAACCGGACCTCCCATCCGATCATGAGGAGCCTCGTGCCCGACCCGCGCCACACCGGACGCAAGATGACCGAGGTCGAGGACGGTCTGGTCGAATGCCCGCAGCTCAAGATCCTGCGTATCGAGGGTCCGATCTACTTCGGAGCCGAGAGCCACGTCGAGCGGCACTTCGACACGCTGCGGGAGCACGATCCGGGTCAGAAGCACCTGTTGCTGATGTCGAAGAGCATCAACTTCGTCGACCTGGCGGGCGCTGAGCTGCTCACCCACGAGGCGCAACGTCGCCGCGCGCTGGGCGGGCGGCTCTACTTCTACAGCCTGAGAGCGCCCGTAGCGGACCTTCTCGAGCGCGGCGGCTACATGGCGGAAATCGGCCGCGAGCAGGTCTTCCACGGCAAGCGCGACGCGATCGGAGGCGTGTTTGCGCGCCTGGACCGCTCGATCTGCGCAGAATGCCGGGCGCGCATCTTCGAGGAATGCGCGAGCGTGCCCGGGCCGAAGCCTTCCTGATGCGCCGTGTCGCGCTCGCGCTCGTCCTGGCGCTCGCCGCCTGCAGCGGCGGCCAGCCCAGGCTTCAGCGTCTCGCGCCCGACGCCGTCGTGCTCGCTTTCGGCGACAGCCTCACCTTCGGCACGGGAGCGAACCCCGGCGAGAGCTACCCCGTGCGCCTCGAGGCGCTGATCGGACGCAAGGTGGTTTCGTCGGGAGTCCCCGGCGAGACCAGCGCCGAGGGCCTGGCGCGCCTACCCGGCGCGCTCGATGAAGCGAGGCCGCAGCTGGTCATTCTGTGCGAGGGCGGCAACGATTTCCTGAGGAAGCTCGACGAGGGGCAGGCCGCGGACAATCTGCGCGCGATGATCAGGCTCGCCAGAGCCCGCGGCGCGCAGATCGTGCTGATCGCCGTTCCCAAGCCCGGGCTGCTCCCTGCGCCCGCGGATTTCTACTCGACGGTCGCGAAGGAATTCGCGGTACCGCACGAGGAGACCGCGCTCAGGAAGATTCTGACCGACAACGCACTCAAGTCCGACCTCGTCCATCCCAACGCGGCAGGCTACGCGAGGCTCGCCGAGGCGCTGGCTGCCCTGCTCAGGAAAACCGGGGCGGTCTGAGCGCTCTCCCTGTAGGGGTTTACCCGATAGCGGGATCGTAGGCGGGGCCGCGTGGGAGTTTTCATCTAGCTTTCGCGCAAGGCGCGTACTATGCTGGATGCATAATCAGCGCAGGAGTCCCCGGTGGAACAGCCCGTCACAGACCGCCACCTTTGGATCGAGGTCGCCGAATACCTCGTCGCGGTCGTCGGGGTCGTTGCGCTCGTCTGGCTGATAGCGGACGTCATCGGCTCGCCGCTCTGGGGCGGCCTGACCAGCATCCACCTTCGCTGAGCGTCGGCTTCGTCACCGCGCGCCGAGCAGCCGCGAAGCGCGCCCGACGTCCTTCGGCTTGACCCAGAAGATTGCACCGAAGCGGCCGCCGCCCGCGGTCACCGCGTCCATCGCGACCATGTTGATCCTGGCTCCGGCGAGCTGGTCGAGAACGCGCACGAGCGCGCCGACGCGGTCTTCGCCCTGGACGAGGAACGCGGTCTTTCTCCTTCCGAGCTTGATTCCCGCCTTTTTCGCGCCGCGAGCGAACTCGGACGGTCTCGCCGGAACGAAGTCCACTTGGGCCCTGGCCCCGTTGGGGAAGCCCGTGAACGCGAGCAGGTTGTGCTTGCCCTTCGCGATGGCGCTCAGCATCTGCACGCCAACGCCGGGGCGGTTCGGCACCTGCATCGAGAAATAGACGACTTTGCGGATCATGGTCCCTCCTTTTTGCACAGCGGTTCGGTCTGCGCCATCATACGCTCATGGGTCATCGCCTCTCCAAGATCACCACTCGCACCGGCGACGGCGGCGAGACCGGCCTGGGCGACGGCTCGCGCGTACGCAAGGACGATCCCCGGGTCGCAGCGCTCGGGGAGATCGACGAGTTGAACTCGGCCATCGGCGTGCTGCTCGCCGAGCCGATGCCGGAGAAGATCCGCGCCGACCTCGAGAGCATCCAGCACGATCTATTCGACCTGGGCGGCGACGTGTCGATCCCAGGGCGAGCGACCATGACCCAGGGCCAGATCGACCGGCTCGAGGCCCGGGTCGAGGAGATGAACGCGGACCTTCCCCGCCTCAAGGAATTCATCCTGCCGGGAGGAACGCGCGCCGCCGGCCTCGCGCACCTTGCCCGGGCGGTGTGCCGCCGCGCCGAGCGCTCGCTCGTCGCGCTGTCGTCTTCGCAGAAAGTCGCCGACGCGGGCAAGGTCTACCTGAACCGGCTGTCGGACCTTCTGTTCGTGCTGGGCCGCGTCCTCAATCGGGTGGGCGGGCGCGGCGACGTGCTCTGGCAGCAGGGAAAGAACCGTTAGAAAGCAAAAGGCCCGCCGCAGCGGGCCTTCTTCAGACTGGGAACTCTCAGGCCTCGACGAAAGCCTCCTCGCGCTTCTTGCGCACAACGGGCGCGACCACGACGGCCAGCAGGAAGGCAGCGATGAGGAGCATGGTGAGGCTGATCGGCCTCTGGAAGAACACCAGCGGATCCCCGCGCGACAGGAGCATGGCGCGCCGCAGGTTCTCCTCCATGAGCGGCCCGAGGATGAAGCCGAGGATCAGGGGCGCGGGCTCGCATTCGAGCTTCACGAAGACGTAGCCGACCACCCCGAACGCCGCCGTCTGCATGACGTCGAAGGGGCTGTTCGAGATGCTGTACACGCCGATGCAGCAGAACACCAGGATCGAAGGGTAGAGCAGGCGGTAGGGCACCATCAGCAGCTTGATCCACATGCCGATCATCGGCAGGTTGAGGACCACCAGCATCAGGTTCCCCACCCACATCGAGGCGATCATGCCCCAGAACAGCTGCGGCCTCTCGGTCATCACCTGCGGTCCGGGCGCGATGCCCTGGATCATCATGGCGCCGATCATGAGCGCCATCACCGGGTTCGACGGGATGCCGAGGGTGAGCAGCGGAATGAAGGAGGTCTGTGCGCCGGCATTGTTCGCCGACTCGGGCGCGGCAACGCCCTGGATCGCGCCCTTGCCGAACATCGCCGAGTTCCTGGAGACCTTCTTCTCGAGCGTGTACGCCGCGAACGAGGCGAGAAGCGCGCCGCCGCCCGGCAGTATGCCGAGGAACGAACCGAGCACGGTGCCCCTCAGGATCGACGCCCACGAATCCTTGAAGTCCTGCAGGCTCGGAAGCAGGTTACTCACCTTCTTGGTGAAGATCTCACGCTTCTCCCTCTGCTCGAGGTTGGCGATGATCTCGGCGAAGCCGAACACGCCCATCGCGACTGAGACGAAGCCGATGCCGTCGGAGAGCTCCGACACGCCGAAGCTGAAGCGCGCGACGCCGGAGTTGACGTCCGTTCCCACGAGCCCGAGCAGCAGCCCGAGAAGCACCATCGCGATCGCCTTGATGAGCGACCCGTGCGCGAGCACCGTCGCCGCGATCAGGCCGAGCACCATGAGGGAGAAGTATTCCGCGGGCCCGAATTTGAGCGCGACCTCCGCAAGAGGCGGAGCGAACAGCGCGATGATCACGGTCGCGACGCAGCCGGCGAAGAACGATCCGATCGCCGCGATTCCGAGCGCCGGCCCCGCCCTGCCTTGCCGCGCCATCTGGTAGCCGTCGAGGCAGGTCACCACCGACGAGGATTCGCCGGGGATGTTCACGAGAATCGCGGTGGTCGATCCGCCGTACTGCGCGCCATAGTAGATCCCGGCCAGCATGATGAGCGCGGAGGTCGGGTTCAGCGTGAACGTGACCGGCAGCAGCATCGCGATGGTGGCGATCGGGCCGATCCCCGGCAGCACCCCGATCAGCGTGCCCAGCAGCACGCCCACAAGGCAGTAGAGCAGGTTCTGGAACGATAGCGCGACGCTGAAGCCCAGACCGAGGTTGGTGACGAGTGACTCCATGTCGCTACTCCCAGAGACCCGGCCAGATGTTCATCGGCAGACCCAGGCCCTTTACGAACGAGAGAACCGAGAAGACCGCGAGCGCAACGGACAGGATGGCGACCTCCTTCCACTTGAACTCGTGTCCGCCCCAGGCGCTGACGACCACGAGGAGGACCGTGGCCGCCACTAGACCGAGCGGCTTCAGAACATATCCGAATATCACCACGGAAAAGAGGACCACCCAAAGCGAGCGTTCCCCGAACGCCGCGAAGAGCAGTCCGACGGCGAGCCCCGACAGGAGCGTGTGACCGATCTCCCATGCGAGGCTCGAGTCGTGCCCCGGCTGGGTGTAGTACGCGACGACCCCGAGGACCAGCCCGGCGGCGCCCCGCCACCACGTGAAGGGAAACACGCGCAGGGGGTTGTCGATCTTCGACACGAACGCCCGGAACAGCACTACCGCCCCGAGCACGGCGAGCAACCCGCCGAGCACGGTGGGAAAGTACGCCGGCCCCATGCGCACCGACGTGCCCATCGCATAGTCCTGGGACTTGTACATGAAGGCAAGCCCGAACGCAATGAACATCACCCCGGCCCAGAAATCTTTGCCGTTCGTTATTTTCATTACGACCTCCACCCTCCACAATCCGGCCGGCTATTGTGCCACAGCTTATACGGTCGGCAATGCCCCCTGATCACCTTTCTGCCGATTCATATGCTCGATCAGCTTGGTGCTAGTTTGGCGTAAGCGCTGCGACAGCATCAGCACCAGCTCCATGAGGATCTTCGCCCCCAAGGTCGGCTCCTCCAGAATGATGCGCGCGAGGCTGTCGCGCGTCAGGACCGCCATCATGCACGGCTCCGCCGATATGCAGCTGGCGAAGCGCGGCTCGCCGTCGATCATCGACATCTCCCCGAATGACTGTCCCGGCGCGATCGTCGCGATCAGCCGCGGCGCATTCCAGCGGTCCTGCTTGAACACCTCGATTCCGCCTTCGATGAGGAATACCAAGAAATCGCCGGTCTCGCCCTCGCGGATGATCTCGGTGCCGGGCTCGGCGCGGTAGACCTGCATGAACTGGCTGAGCAGGCTGACTTCCGCGAGGTTGAAGTTCTCGAAAAGCGGCGAAAACGTTATCAGGCTGTGAATCCGGGCGGCAAACTGCACCGCGTCGCCCAGCGACTCCAGCTGCGCCAACCGGGCCCTCTCCGCCGTCTCCGTCATCCTCGTCCATCCTCGCACCGGCGACGGGCGAGATTATGCCCAAAGGCGCACCCGATCACAACGGCGGATTGGGGTCTCACCCCGAGAGTATCCACGCCGTCGCGCCCAGCCATCCCAGGGTCGTGACGATCAGATGCGGATCGTGGAGCACGTCCCAGGCCGGGTCTCCGCCGCCGCCCCTGACGTACATCACCTGCAGATAGCGGAACAGGCCGTACAGGACGAAGGGAAGCGTCAGGATCAGCTTGTCGGTGCCGTGCAGCGCGACGGTCTCCGCGTCCACGCTGTAGAGCGCGTAGCCGATCGCGGAGCATGCCACGCTTACCGTGATCAGCACGTCGAGCAGCGTCCTGCTGTAGCCGTCGAGCGACGCGCGGTGGCCGGACGCACCGTCCGAGTCTCCGGTTGCGGTCACCGAAAGAAGCTCGGCGCGCCGCTTGCCGAATCCCAGAAAGAGCGTGAGCGTCAGCCCGCACAGCAGCAGCCATTTCGACGGCGGGATGCCGAGCCCCGTCGTGCCGGCGAGGATGCGAAGCATGAACCCCGCGGAAATGATGAAGACGTCGAGTACCGCGACGTGCTTCAGGCCCGCGCTGTATGCGACGTTGAGCGCAACGTAAGCGCCGATGATGGCGAGCGCGGGAAGCGAGACCCGAGCGGCAAGGCCTGCGCCCGCGAGCGCGAGTGCGACGCCGAACGCGCACGCCGCCGCGACCCCCACGTTCCCCCGGGCGATCGGCCGGAGCCGCTTTGTGGGATGCAGGCGGTCCGCGTTCCGGTCGGCGACATCGTTCATGACGTAGACCGCGCTCGAGGCAAGACAGAACGCGGCGAACAGGAGGAGCACCTCGGCGACCATCGCCGCGTCGTTCCAGGCGTGCCCGAAGACGACGCCGAGGAAGACGAAGCCGTTCTTGATCCACTGGTGCGGGCGCATCAGGCGGAGGAGAGCTCGAGCCATCGTCATTTCCTGGGTGGACAGGTCGGAGCGCCGAAATAGCGCTCGCAGAAGTAGCAGCGTCCCTGGGGCAGGTAGCTCGGGATCGCGTAGAGGCGATCGCGCACGGGCTTGAGCACCCCTTCGCGGTACGCTGCGAAGTCGAAGCCGCGTCCCAGGACCAGGTGGAAGGTGGCGCCCGCTATCGTGAACTCCCTGTACTCGACCGACTTGAAGTACGGCCGGTAGTCGGGATCTTCGGGCGGGTCCTTGCGCAGTATGAGGATGTCCTTGCCGTCGAGGGTCCTCAGGTCGGTGAGGATGTCGTCCTGCCGGGCGTACGAGGATCCCTTGCCGAATACGAAGAAGTACCTGCCCGAATAGTAGGACGCGGTGACCGCGGGGGAGTACCCGTCCGCCGCGAGCTCGTAGCGGCCCTCGTAGGGCTTCAGCTCGCGCAGGATGTCGTGGATGCGCACGTGGTACACGATCCCGCCGTATGCGCGGGCGCTCTTCCAGGTCTCGAGCGGAAGCGCGGCCCCCGCCGCGATCGCGGCCACGTGCAGCGCGCTGAACGCGCCCAGGTAGACCACCGAGCGGCGCAGCTGCTCGCGCGACAGCAGCCACCCGGAGAGCACGAAGAAGAAAGGCACGAAGCCGAGGAGCCAGTGCACGCCGATCTGCTTGACGAGCGACAGTGCCGCAAAGAACGCGAATGGAAATCCGACCATGAAGGCGAAGAATCGTGCGCCCGGATCGGCGAGCTTAGCGCGCACGGACTCGCGCCCTTTCGCGAGCTGCCACAGCGCGACCGGACTGAGGACATAGAGCACGGACACGGCGTAGAGCAGAGGGGTCTTCCAGGACCACCCCGCGCCCGTCCCGGCGTTCCGGTTGTAGGCGTTGAACATCAGGTTGCCCCAGCAGTGCTCGTAGTTCCACCACAGGTTCACCATCGCGAAGGGGAGCGAGCACGCTACCACCAGCGCGAGCCCGCGCCAGTCGCGCCGTCCGCGCGGGGAGCACGCCGTGTAGACCACGTAGGCGAGGCCGAGCAGCACGGCGAAGTACTTGGAGAGAAACGCGAGGCCGAGAAATACCCCCGCGAGCGCCTGCCAGGCCGGCGCCTTTCTCGTGACCCCCAGCCAGAACGCGAGCACCGACGCCGAAGTGAAGAAAATGAGCGGCGTATCAGTGGTGATGAGAACCGCCCAAACGTTTGCGGGCAGTAGCATGAAGGCAAGCGCCGCGAGCGCGGCCTTCTCCTCGTCGGCGCGCCGCAGAACGAGGTAGACGCCCGCGGCCAGCGCAAAGGGCAGCAGCGTTACCGGCAGGCGCAGGACCCAGGGCGCGTTGGAGACTCCGTGCACCAGGTACAGCAGCCACCCGATCATGGGCGGATGGTCGTAGTAGCCGAAGTCGGGGTAGATCCCCCAGTAGAAGAAATAGGCCTCGTCGCCCGTGAGGGGAAGCGCGGCCGACAGCCATAGCTTGAAGGCGAGAATCAACGCCGCAGCGGGCAGCAGCGCCTTGCGCGGGGTCTCGAGGAGCAGCGTGGTCCGCTCCTAGGATTCGCCCGACTTGACCAGCCGGCGCTGGCGCACCGAATCGGCGAGGTTCCGAAGAAGCGGCACGCTCTCCTCCCAGCCGATGCAGGCGTCGGTGATGCTCTGCCCGTAGACCAAGGGCTTGCCGGGGACCAGATCCTGGCGCCCCGCCTTGAGATGCGACTCGACCATGACGCCGAAAATGCGATCGTCGCCGCTGGCCACCTGCCGCCCGATCTCGCGCGCGACGTCGATCTGGCGCTGGTACATCTTCTGGCTGTTCGAGTGGCTGCAGTCGATCATGAGGCGCTGCTCCAGGCCCGCGGCGGCGAGCTCCTTCGCGGCCGCGTCGACGCTTCCGGCGTCGTAGTTGGGGTGCTTGCCGCCGCGCAGGACGATGTGGCAGTCCTCGTTGCCGTTGGTCGAGACGATGGCGGAGTGCCCTCCCTTGGTTACAGAGAGGAAATGGTGCGGCACGCGCGCGGCCTTGAGCGCATCCACGGCGATACGGATGTTGCCGTCGGTGCCGTTCTTGAAGCCCACCGGGCAGGACAGCCCCGATGCGAGCTCGCGATGGACCTGCGACTCTGTCGTGCGCGCGCCGATTGCCCCCCAGCTCGCCAGGTCCGCGTAGTATTGCGGCGAGATCATGTCGAGGAACTCGTTGCCCGCGGGCATGCCCAGCTCGTTGATCTCCAGGAGCAGCTGGCGCGCGAGTCGCAGGCCCTTGTTGATCTGGTAGGTTCCGTCGAGATCGGGGTCGTTCACCAGACCCTTCCATCCGACCGTTGTCCGCGGCTTCTCGAAGTAGACGCGCATCACCACGATCAAGTCCTTCTCGAGCTCCCGTTTCGTCTCGAGCAGGCGCCGCGCGTACTCCAGCCCTGCCTCGGAGTCGTGGATCGAGCACGGCCCGATGATGACGAGCATCCTGTCGTCGGATCCGTGGAGCACCCTGTGGATCGCCTGGCGCGTGTTGTAGGTCAGCTCCTCGGTCTTCTCCGTGCACGGAAACTCGCGCAGCAGGTGCGCGGGCGGAGCGAGCTCCTTGATCTCGCGGATTCTGACGTCGTCTACTTTGAAATGCATCGCCTCTGCCTCGGAGCCGTACGGCTAACAAGCTGAAAAATATGAAGTTTAACCGAAGCCCCGCCAGCGCGCCGGGCGTGATAGGTTATTGCGCTCAACTCGCTCAAGGAGGAGCCGATGAAGAGACTGCTTGCCGTGCTGGTTTGCATGACCCTCGCTTCGCCGCTCGCGCTCGCCCAGGACAAGGGCAAGGGCAAGGCGCCGACCGAAGCCCAGAAGAAGCAGCAGGAGCGCATGGCCGCCTGCAACAAGCAGGCCGGCAACAAGAAGGGCGAGGACCGCAAGAAATTCATGAGTTCCTGCCTGAAGGGCGGCGGGGACGCGGGCCCGAGCGCCGCGCAGAAAGCTCAGCAGCAAAAGATGGCCGACTGCAACAAGCAGGCGAACATGAAGAACATGAAGGGCCAGGAGCGCCAGACCTTCATGAGTTCCTGCCTCAAGGGCTGAGGCGCACGGCCGGGCGGCACTACAGGCGCTGCTCGACCCACTGGCGTACCGAGCCGAGCGCGGCGGGCATCTTCGCCGCCTCGGTGCCGCCCGCCTGCGCCATGTCGGGCCTGCCGCCGCCCTTGCCGCCGACCTGCTGGGCGACGTAGTTCACCAGCTCCCCCGCCTTGAGCTTCGCGGTGAGATCGGAGGTGACGCCCGCGATGAGGTTGACCTTTCCGCCCTCGCTCGAGCCGAGCACGATCGCCGCTGATTTCAGCTTGTTCTTGAGCTGATCCAGGGTCTCGCGCAGGGTCTTCGCGTCCGCGCCGTCGAGCGCTGCCGCGAGCACCTTCACGCCCTTCACGTCCACGGCCTGCGACGACAGGTCGGAGCCCTGTGCAGCGGCCATCTTCGACTTGAGCCGCGAAAGTTCCTTCTCGAGCGCCCTCTTTTCCTCGCGCTCGGCCTTCAGCTTCTCCCTAAGCGCTTCGCCCGTGGCCTGGTAGAACCCCTCGATGAAGCGCCGCTCGTCCTCCATCTCCTGCACGAACACGAGCGCGCCCTCGCCGGTGGTCGCCTCGACGCGGCGCACGCCCGCGGCCACGCCGCCCTGCGACGTGATCTTGAAGAAGCCGATGTCGCCGGTGCGCGCGACGTGCGTGCCGCCGCACAGCTCGCGCGAGGAGCCGATGTCGAGCACGCGTACCTCGTCGCCGTACTTTTCGCCGAAGAGCGCCATGGCTCCGCCCTTCACCGCATCGTCGTACTTCATGACGCGGGCCGTG
Source organism: Burkholderiales bacterium (assembly GCA_035499735.1). GTDB lineage: Bacteria > Pseudomonadota > Gammaproteobacteria > Burkholderiales > SG8-39 > VBDM01. Next base: position 89,840 of record DATJYC010000049.1, on the reverse strand, counting down.
GTCGGGTCGTTGTTCAGGATCTCGGCGTTCACCCTCGCCTCCACGGCCCGTACCTGATCCTCGGTCATGGGCGCGTCGTGCGAGAAATCGAAGCGGGTCTTGTCGGGATCGACGAGCGAGCCCTTCTGCTGGACATGCGGCCCCAGCACCTCGCGCAGCGCCTTGTGCATCAGGTGCGTGGCGGAGTGGTTGCGCATGGTGCGCCCGCGCCGCGCGCGGTTCACGTGCGCCGCGACCTTGTCGCCGACAGCGAGACGCCCGGTCGCGAGCACGCCGTGGTGCCCGAACACCTCGGCCTGTATCTTCTGGGTGTCCGAGACCGTGAAGGTGCCGCCTGCGGCGACCAGCTCGCCCGAGTCGCCCACCTGCCCGCCCGACTCCGCGTAGAAGGGCGTCTTGTCGAGAACGACGATGGCCCGATCGCCCGCGACGACGCCTTGCACCGAGGTCCCTTCCTTGTAGATCGCGGCGACCTTCGCGTCGCCGACGTCCAGGGTGTCGTAGCCGCGGAACTCGGTGGCGCGGCCGGAGTACTCGACCCCCGCCTCCATCCTGAACTTGCCCGCGGCCCGGGCGCGCTCGCGCTGGCGCTCCATCGAGGCCTCGAACCCCGCGTGGTCGATCATGATGCCGCGCTCGCGCGCGATGTCGGCGGTGAGATCCACGGGAAAGCCGAAGGTATCGTAGAGCTGGAACACGGTCTCGCCGTCGAGCATGCGGTCCTCGCGGTGCAGCGCGGCCTCGAGGACCTTCATTCCGTTCTCGAGCGTCTCTGCGAAGCGTTCCTCCTCCGCCTTGAGGACCTGGGCAACGCGATCCTTCGCCCTGGCCAGCTCCGGGTAGGCTTCGCCCATCGCGGCGGACAGGTCCGGGACGAGGCGGTAGAAGAACGGCTCCTTCCGGCCCAGCTTGTAGCCGTGGCGGATCGCCCGTCGGATGATGCGGCGGAGCACGTAGCCCCGCCCCTCGTTGCCGGGGATGACGCCGTCGACGATCAGGAAGGCGCAGGCGCGAATGTGGTCGGCGATCACCTTGAGGGAATTGTTCGCGAGGTCGCGCGCGCCGGTCTCGCGCGCAGCCGCCCGGATCAGGTCCTGGAACAGGTCGATCTCGTAGTTCGAGTGAACGCCCTGCAGAACCGCGGCGATGCGTTCGAGGCCCATGCCGGTGTCCACGCAGGGCTTGGGGAGCGGCGTCATGACGAACTTATCGTCGCCGCTCTTCTCGCGCTGAAACTGCATGAAGACAAGGTTCCATATCTCGATATAACGGTCGCCCTCGGCCTCCCCCGACCCCGGGGGTCCGCCCGCGATCGTCGGCCCATGGTCGTAGAAGATCTCGCTGCATGGGCCGCAGGGTCCGGTGTCGGCCATCTGCCAGAAGTTGTCGGAGCCGCCATCCGGCCGGTCGCCGATGCGCACGCAGCGCTCCTTGGGCACGCCGATATCCCGGGTCCAGATGTCATAGGCGTCGTCGTCGGTGCGATACACGGTGATCCACAGCTTCTCCGTGGGCAGGCCATACACTTTCGTGAGCAGGTCCCAAGCGTAGCGGATCGCGTCGCGCTTGAAGTAGTCGCCAAAGGAGAAGTTGCCGAGCATCTCGAAGAAAGTGTGGTGCCGCGCGGTGTAGCCGACGTTTTCGAGGTCGTTGTGCTTGCCGCCCGCGCGCAGGCTCCGCTGCGAGCTGGTCGCGCGCTTGTAGGGCCGCGTTTCCCTGCCCAGGAACACCTCCTTGAACTGGACCATGCCCGAATTGGTGAACAGCAGTGTCGGGTCGTTCGCCGGAACGAGCGGACTTGAAGCGACGATCGTATGGCCGCGGTCCTCGAAGAATTTCAGGAACCTTGCGCGGATTTCGCCGGATTTCATCGGAATGCGACAACTCCTTGAACCGGCTGATTTTCGCCTGATTCCCAGGTTCGCGCAACGACTCGGCCCGCAGGAATCCGCACTCGTGCGCGGCCCGGCGTCGAGCTAAGCTTCTCCCCTCGGACCCGCTAGAGCGAATTCTCACCGTGGACAAGGACCCGCAGCTCGCACAGGCCGCGCTCGAGGCCGGCGCCGCCGCGTTTCATGCGGGCGACCACGCGGCCGCTGCAGAGCATTTCGCGCGCGCCCTGCGCGCCGATCCGGAGCGCCCGGAGGCACATCACTACGCGGGGGGCGTGGCCTTTCAGGCTGGAAGATATCGCGAGGCGCTCGAACGGTTCGAGCACGCCTGTCGCCTGGCTCCGGACCAGCCACTATGCCACTTCGACTTGGCGGCGACGTTCTGGAAGCTGGGGGACAGCGAAGCGGCCCTCCGATACTGCGAGAAGACCCTCGCGCTCGCGCCCGACTTGGATCCCGCGCACCAGTTTCTCGCGGCACTCAGTTTCCCCGGGCCGATCTACCTCGACTTGCTTCCCATGATCCACTCACACTTGCGCCCGCGGACCTATATGGAAATCGGCGTGTCGACGGGTGATTCGCTGGCGCTCGTCCGGCCTGAGACCCGGGCGATAGGCGTCGATCCCGACCCAAAGGTCACGCGCTCGCTCGGCGCGCGCACCTCGATTCGTGCCACCACCAGCGACGATTATTTCGGCACCTACGACGTGGCCGCCGACCTAGATGGCCTGCCGGTCGATCTCGCCTTCATCGACGGGATGCACCAGTTCGAGTTCGCGTTGCGGGATTTCATCAACATCGAGAAGCACTGCTCTGCTCGCTCGACGATACTTATCCACGACGTGTATCCCCTCACGCGACTGACCGCGGAGCGGGAGCGGAAGACCCTTTTCTGGAGCGGCGATATTTGGCGTCTTATCCTCATCCTGAGGAAATACCGCCCCGAGCTCGCTGTACGCGTGATCGCCGCAGCGCCGACGGGCCTCGCAGTCGTGCGGGGGCTCGACCCTGGATCGAGGCTGCTGTCGGACCGGTACGAGGAAATCGTGCGCGAGTATCTCGCGCTCGACTATTCCGCGCTCGACGCCGGCAAGGCCGAGATGCTCGCGCTCTATCCCAACGACTGGGAGAAGATTCGGGCGCTGCTCGACTGAGATACTCCGAGTCTAGTACAGGATGCCCACGACCGAGCCGGCGACGCAGGTCGCGAGGGTCCCGGACACAATGGTCTTCCCCCCGAGCGACACGATCTCCTCGCGCCGCTCAGGGGCCATGGTGGCGAGGCCACCGATCATGATTCCGAGGCTTCCGAAATTGGCGAAGCCGCACAGCGCGTAGGTCATCATGAGGCTGGAGCGAGGGCTCAGCGCGCCGGCGGGGAGCTTCGCCAGATCGACGTAGGCGAGCAGCTCGTTCAGCACCGTCTTGGTTCCCATCAGGGCGCCCGCCGCCGCCGCTTCGGACCACGGAATACCCATGACCCAGACCAGCGGCGCCAAGAGGACGCCGAGGATGCGCTGCAGCGTGATCGGCGCGCCGGCGACGCCCGGAAGCAGCGCCAGCGCCTGGTTGGCCAGGCTCACCAGCGCCACGAGGACCAGGAGCATCGCGACGATGTTGATGAGCAGCTGCACGCCGTCGACCGTTCCCCGCGTCAGGGCATCCATGCTCGAAGTCGCGGCCTGCGGCACGAGCCTGCCTTCGGTGGCGGACTCCCTCCCCGGGACCATGAGCACGGAGATGGCGATCGCGGCCGGCGTGCTGATGATCGAGGCGACGAGGATGTGGCCCAGCGCATCCGGAATCGTCTTCGACAGGATGCTCGCGTACAGCGCCATCACCGTTCCGGCGACGGTCGCCATCCCGCAGGTCATGAGAATGAAAAGCTCGCTGCGGCTCATGTCGCGGATGTAGGGCTTGACGACGAGCGGCGCCTCGACCATGCCGACGAAGACGTTGGCAGCGGAGGAGAGCCCGATTGCGCCGCCTACGCCCATGCTCTTCTCCAGCACCAGGGAGAACCCTCTCACGACCCAGGGGAGCACGCGCCAATGGAAAAGCAGCGCGGACAAGGCGCTTACCACGATCACCAGCGGTAACGCGCGGAAAGCGAGAACGAAGGTAGCGTCCGGATACGACTCCGCATAGGGAAGCGCCCCGCCGCCGAGAAACCCGAAGACAAACGAGGTCCCGTCGCGAGTGGCTCTCTCGAGGGCGCCGAGGGCATCGTTCAGCGCCTGAAAGACGAGCCGGACGAAGGGAATGTTCAGGAGCGCGAGCCCCAGGACCAGGGTGAGGGCCATCCCGGCGACGACCGGCCGCCAAGCGACCGCTCTGCGGTTCTCGGAAACCGCCCAAGCGACGGCGTGCAGGAGCAGGAACCCCAACGCGCTGCGGGCGATCAGTCCGGCGTCCATGGCGCCGGATTCTAGGCGAATTCAGTCCTCGCCGGCACCCCGGATCACTGCGCGGATCGCGTCGAAGGAAAAGCCCCGGGATTGGAGGAAACGCATCTGCTTCGCGCGCTCCTCGCGGGTCGCCGCCGCGACCCCGAACTTCTTCGTCCATACCGCCCGGGCGCGTTCCACCTCGGTCGAGCGCGCCGCGGCCGCCGCACCTTCCGCGAGCCCCTTCTCGACTCCTTTCGCCCGCAGCTCCTGCGCTATGCGCGCGGCGCCGAACTTGCGCGACAGAACGTGAGCGCGCGATTCCGCGTAGCGCTCGTCGGACAGCTGCTTGCGCTTCGAGAGGTCGTCGAGGAGCGCTTCGAGCTCGTCTTCCGGAGGAGGGTCGTGAGCCTGGAGCTTGCGCGCGAGCTCGCTGCGGCTGTGCTCACGCCGCGCGAGGAGCCGCAAGGCCCGCTCGCGCAGCGTGGGCTCGCGCCGCATCGAATTCTCAGACTTCCGCGGTGACCGTGACCAGCGGCTCGGGGATCTTCACGCCCAGCTTCTCGCGGATCTTCGTCTCGATCTCGGCAGTGAGCTCGGGGTTCTCCTTGAGGAACTCGCGGGCGTTGTCCTTGCCCTGGCCGATGCGGTCCTTCTTGTACTGGTACCAGGCGCCGGACTTGTCGAGGACGCCGCAGTTCACGCCGAGCTCGAGGATCTCGCCCTCGAGCGACACGCCTTCTCCGTAGAGGATGTCGAACAGCGCCTCGCGGAAGGGCGGCGCGACCTTGTTCTTCACGACCTTCACGCGGGTCTCGGAGCCGATCACCTCGTCGCCCTTCTTGATCGAGCCGATGCGGCGGATGTCCAGGCGGCACGAAGCGTAGAACTTGAGCGCGTTGCCGCCGGTCGTGGTCTCCGGGTTGCCGAACATCACGCCGATCTTCATGCGGATCTGGTTGATGAAGATCACCAGCGTGTTGGTGCGCTTGATGTTGGCGGTGAGCTTCCGCAGCGCCTGGCTCATGAGTCGCGCCTGCAGGCCCATCTGCGGCTCTCCCATCTCGCCTTCGATCTCGGCCTTCGGCGTGAGCGCCGCGACCGAGTCGATGACGATCACGTCGACCGAGCCCGAGCGCACCAGCATGTCGGCGATCTCGAGCGCCTGCTCGCCGGTGTCGGGCTGCGAGATGAGCAGGTCCTCGATCTTCACGCCGAGCTTCTTCGCGTACTGGGGATCGAGCGCGTTCTCGGCGTCGATGAAGGCGGCGGTGCCGCCCATCTTCTGAACCTGGGCGATCACCGACAGGGTGAGCGTCGTCTTGCCCGAGGACTCGGGCCCGTAGATCTCCACGACGCGGCCGCGCGGCAGCCCGCCCACGCCGAGCGCGATGTCGAGCCCGAGGGAGCCCGTGGAAACGACCTGAACGTCCTGCGAAGCCTGGGAGTCCATCTTCATGATGGACCCCTTGCCAAACTGCTTCTCGATCTGGGCCAGAGCGGCCTGCAGCGCCCTGGCCTTGGCTTCTTCCATGACCTTTCCTTCGTTGACCATTCGATTATCTCCTAATTGTGTGTGCGTTGAAGCGGGCGCCCGCCACCGTTTCTCGTCGCCCAAATCGTCGCCCGCCTGTCTAAGCGTCCAACGCTCTCAGCGAGAAGCCGGTTGACCTGGATTTTTATACAGGTTCGGCCGAAATGCAAGCCCCCGCGCCAAATCAGGCACTTGGGACTAGAATTCCCCCATGGCCTGGGAAATCCTGAACCCCGACGCGCTCAAGAAGGCCCCCCTGGTCCAGGAGCCTTACCCCTACCTCATCGTCGACAATCTCATCCGCCCCGAGGTCCTGACGGAGGTGGTCGAGAGCTTCCCGCGCGTGCCCGACCGCGGCAGCTTCCCGCCCGAAGCGGTCTCCTGCTCGGGGCGCTTCGCCACGCTCATGAACGAGATGCACGGCACCGACCTGCGCGATCTGATCGGCGAGCGCCTCGGCATGGACCTCGCGGGGCGGCCGCCCATGCTCACCATCCGCGGACGCACCGGCCCCAAGGATGGGCGCATCCACACCGATTCCAAGTCCAAGCTCGTGACCGTGCTGCTGTACCTCAACCGGGGCTGGAGCGCGCCGCAGGGCCGCCTGCGCCTGCTCTACAACGACCATGACCTCACGCGCTACGCGGCGGAGATCTCGCCCGACGCGGGGCGCTGCCTGATCTTCAAGGTCACGCCGAACTGCTGGCACGGGCACGAGCCCTTCGACGGCGAGCGGCGCACCATCCAGCTCAACTACGTCGTCTCCGAGGAAGCGCGCGACCACGACCTGCGGCGCCACCGCTTCAGCGCTTTCCTGAAAGGCCTGTTCTCGAAGGCAGATGCAAAGAGTCCTGCTCATTAAGCTGACATCGCTGGGCGACCTGATCCATGCGCTGCCCGCTCTGAGCGACGCCCAGAACGCAAGACCCGGGATCGAGTTCGACTGGGTCGTCGACGAGAACTTCCAGGAGATCGCGACCTGGCACCCGGCGGTCAAGAACGTCATCACCACCAACCACCGGGAGTGGCGCGGTGCCATGACGAGCGCCGAAACGCACGGATCCATCTCGAAGACCATCGGGCAGATGCGGTCGAGGCAATACGACCTCGTGGTCGACGGGCAGGGCAACTTCAAGACCGCGCTGCTCTCGCTGTTCTCCAGGGGCCCGCGCGCAGGGTTCGACGCCCCGTCGGTTCGCGAATGGGTCGCCCACTTCGCCTATCAGCGGCGCTACGCCGCGCCGAAGAACGCACACGCCATCGACCGGCTGCGGCGCCTGTTCTCCGCGGCGCTCGGCTACCCGCTGCCCTCCTCGGCGGCCGATTTCCGCATCCAGCGCGAACGCTTGGCGAAACCCAAGGCCGAGCTGCCGGGCGGCTACCTCGTGTTCATCCACAACGCGAGCTGGAAGACGAAGTTGTGGCCCGAGCGCCACTGGATCGATCTCATCGGAAAATGTGCCGATGCCGGGTTTCGAATCCTGCTGCCCTGGGGCAACGCGCAGGAGGAAGCGCGCGCGAAGCGTCTCGCGACGCGCCACGAGGTCCAGGTGCTGCCGCGGCTGAGCCTCTCCGAGATCGGCCACGTGCTCGCGCACGCGAGGGCGTGCGTGTGCATGGATACGGGGCTCTCCCACCTCGCTGCGGCGCTCGACGTGCCGGCGATCACCCTCTACGGTTCGACCGACTCGGGACTGATCGGGGCCTCGGGCGCCTCGCAGGTGCACATCAAGTCCGAGCGGTTTTGCTCGCCCTGCCAGTCGAAGACCTGCCGCTACAGCTCCGGAGACAATCCGTGTCTGGAGGAGATCGGTCCCGACCGGGTCCTCGGCGAGCTGCTGCGCCTGACCGGACCCGCGATCAGGCCGATCCCAGCCTCACCGGTATCCGCCTCGGCCCGAAGGGCTTCCTGAACTCCTCGAAGCGGCCGGGAATTTCGTGGCCGCAGGCCTGACACTTCCCCTCGGCAGTGACGCTGTAGTCGAGGATGTTGTACCAGTCGCGCCCGATCACGACCTCGCCGCACCCGGGACAATACGTGCTGCCGCCCTCGGCGTCGTGGACGTTGCCTGTATACACGTAGCGCAGCCCGTGCCCCCGGGCGATCTCCCGCGCGCGCGTCAGGGTCGCCGCCGGGGTCGGCGGCACGTCGGTCATCTTGTAGTCCGGGTGAAAAGCGGTGAAGTGCAGCGGGACGTCGGGACCCAGCTCTTTCGCGATCCAGCGGCACTCGGCGTCGATCTCGGCGCTCGAGTCGTTCTTTCCCGGGATGAGGAGCGTGGTGATCTCGAGCCAGACCCTGGTCTCGTGCCTGAGGTAAACGAGCGTCTCGAGAACATCCTTCAGGTGCGCGGCGCACTCGCGGAAGTAGAAGTCCTCGGTGAACGCCTTCAGGTCGACGTTCGCCGCGTCCATCTTTGCGTAGAACTCGCGCCGCGGGGCGGCGTGCATGTAGCCCGCCGTCACCGCGACCGACTTGACGCCCAGCTCGCGGCAGCGGTCGGCGATGTCCATCGCGTACTCGGCGAAGATCACCGGGTCGTTATAGGTGAACGCGACGCTCCGGCAGCCGTGGTCGAGCGCGGCTTGCGCGAGGCGCTCGGGGCTCGCCGAGTCGGCGAGCGTGTCGATGTCGCGGGATTTCGAGATGTCCCAGTTCTGGCAGAACTTGCACGCGAGGTTGCACCCCGCCGTGCCGAACGAGAGGATGCTCGATCCCGGGTAGAAATGGTTGAGCGGCTTCTTCTCCACCGGGTCGATGCAGAAGCCCGAGGAGCGGCCGTAGGTGGTGAGCACCATCCGGTCTCTCTCTCGCATCCGCACGAAACACGCGCCGCGCTGCCCCTCGTGCAGCCGGCAGTCGCGCGGGCACAGGTCGCACTGCAGCCTGCCGTCCTCCAGCAGGTGCCACCAGCGGCCGACGTAGGGACGATCGAGAACCTCGCTCATGGCAATAGGTCCGCTTCGCGCCACTTGAGCACTCTGTAGCGCCTGACCCGACAGCGCCGCACGTCGGCGTCCCGCGGAATGCCGGCCTTCTGCTTGAGGCGCGCGATGAACCGCTCCGGATCGGCGAGATCGTCCCAGACTTGCGGAAGAAAAGTGCCCCGCCTGCCCTCGTGCTCGAGGACCACGCCGTCCACGCCGGGACGAAGCTTGGCGAGCAGCTCGTCATGGTCGCGGAACGCCAGCGTCTTGAGGGTCGAGAGCAGCGACACCTCGATCGCCGTGCGGCCGAACTCCTCGAGCGTGAGCGGCCTGAAGCGGGTGTCCTCGAACGCCGCGGCGCGCGCGTTCGCGGCGACGTCCTCGCCAAGCGACCGCTGCGCCTCGAGCGCCCCCACGCAGCCGCGCAGCGCCTCGCCCTGGGTGAGGGTGACGAACGTGGCGCGCGTCTCGCGAAGCCAGGTCTCGTCCGCCGCCGGCGATGCGGCCGCGGCGCCCAATGCCTCGGCGATCGACGCGCGCGCGATCCGCAGCAGCTCCCTTCCGTGCTCCGTCCCGTAGCCTGCGCCCTCGCCGCCGAGCGCGAACGAGGCGTAGCCGACGACGCGCCTCTTGTCGCCCGCGGTGTCGCCCGAGTTGCGGCAGTCGAGGAGCCTGGGAACGAGCCCTCTGCGCTTCGCGGCGATCAGCATTCCCGCGACCGGCGTCGCGCCGCAGGCCTGGTCGTGCGAGATCTCCGCGTCGAAGTCCAGGATTGCGCGCACGGTGGCGGCGTCGATCTCGCGCGCGGCGTGGTAGCCGTGGTAGTGCGACAGGTCGGAGCTGATGACGATGAGCGTCTCGGGGCCGCCCCACAGGCGATCCAGCACCTCGGCGACTGCCGCCGGAGGGGCGTCGCCGACAACGAGCGGGACCAGCGAGAAATCCCCCAGCACGCGCTGGAGAAAGGGCAGCTGCACCTCGAGCGCGTGCTCTTCGGCGTGCGTCGCCGCAGATTCCACGACTTGCGGCAGGTCGCCGATCGCCTGCACCCCCTCCGCATCCACCGGGATGCGCCCGAGCGGCGTGGCGAACGCCTTCGCGCGCGGCAGCGCAAGGCCGCGCACCGGAACGCGGTGGCAGGGGCCGAGGATCACGACCCGCTTCACCACGCCGCGCGCGGGGCGCAGCAGGTCGTAGGCGCTCGCCGCGACCGGACCGGAGTAGACGTACCCGGCGTGGGGGACGATCAGGGCCTTCGGGAACCCGGGTCGCTGAGGGGTCTCGTCCGCCGAGTCGAGGTGCGCTGCGACCGTCTCGGCGAGCTCGCGCGCCTCGCCGGGATAGAACATGCCGGCCACGGCGGCGGGACGCACCAGGGGGTCTCCGAACAGGCTCATACCCCCACAATATAGTGCTCGCTCCCCCCGTTCCCAAGGGGCCTGGCCTCACTTCGGAGATGATCGCTTCAGTCGCGCCGTCCAGGGCCCGTGGACCTCTTTGGAGGTCACCTCGCCCGACATGAGGTCGCCGGCGGCCTTGCCCTCGAACGTCATCATGGTGCCGTTGTAGAGAAGGCCGAAGCTGACGTTCTCGCCCAGGACCCGCATGTCGCGGAGGTAGTCCTCCGACTTTCCGTCGCTCACCAGGCCGCCGACCATGTGCGGCTCCTGGTTCACCTCGAGCGAGAGCGGCGTGCGGGCGAGCCGCTTCGGCAGGGTCAGCTCCCATTCTCCGCGGATCCTCGCCGGGACGACGTAGTAGTAGAGCCTAGTCCACGTCGTGCCGCTGATGAATTCCTTCTCGGGCACGTCCATCGACACGTCCTTGTCCGGCTTCCAGGGAGAAAGGGGATAGTCGTGCGACACGATGCGCGTGCCGGGGCGCAGCTCCGCGAGAAAGCGCGGCACCAGGCGCGTGACGGACCCGGGCAGCAGGTACAGCGTGACCACGGTCGCCTCGCGGATGTCGGTCTCGAACAGGTCGCCCTGGATGAACTTCACGCGGTCGGCGACGCCCTCTTTCTTCGCGCCCTCGTTCGCCAGCGCGACCAGCTCGGGCTGCAGCTCGACGCCGACCCCGCGCGCGCCGAAGCGCCTCGCCGCCGTGATCACCAGGCGCCCGTCGCCCGAGCCCAGGTCGTAGACCACGTCGTCGGCGCGGATGTCGGCGAGAGCGAGCATCCGGTCGACGATCACCCAGGGCGTCGGCACGTAGGGGCCGGCGATGTTGTCCTTGCTCTCCGGGCCTTGCGCAGCGGCCGCCTGCGCGGCGACCAGCGGCCAGGCAAGGGCGATGATGCGAAACAATGTCATTCCGTCTAACATCCCGTGCATTCCACTGGGGAGTCTACCCATGAAACCTCGCTTTTTCCTCGTCGCGCTGGCCTTGTGCGGTGCCCTCGCTCCGTTCTCGGCCGCGCGCGCGACCGGGCTTGCCACCTGCGACTCCGGCAGCCGCGAGAGCTGGCAGCCGCAGGCGAAGCTAAGCGCCATACTGAAGGACAGGGGCTGGCAGGTGCGGCGGATCAAGGAGGACGGCGGCTGCTACGAAGTCTACGCGTTGAACGAGAAGGGCGAGCGGGTGGAGGCGTATTTCCATCCGCGCACCCTCGCCCCGGTCCCGACCGGCTCGAAGGACCACAAGGGTTGAGCGCAGGAGTCCGCGTCTGGGATCCGCTGCTGCGGATCGCGCACTGGACGCTGGTCGCGAGCATCCTCGCGGCCTGGATCACGGCCGAGCTGAAGCTCGATGCCGCCAAACGCGCGCACGAATGGGTCGGCTACGCCGCCCTCGCCGTGATCGCGCTGCGCCTCGCCTGGGGATGGATCGGCCCGCGCTACGCGCGCTTTCGCCAGTTCGTGCGCTCGCCCGCCGCGACGCTTTCCTACGCGCGCGCGGTGCTCGCCCACGCGGAGGCGCGCTACATCGGGCACAACCCGCTCGGCGGATGGGCGGTGGTGGCGCTGATTGCGATGGTGGCCGCCGCGGGGCTGAGCGGCTGGCTTTCCGTAACCGACCGCTTCTGGGGCGTGACATGGGTGCAGGAGCTGCACGAGGCGCTCGGCAACGCGCTCTACTTCCTCGTCGGCCTGCACCTCGCCGGCGTCGCATTCACCAGCTGGCGGCATCGCGAGAACCTCGTGCGCGCCATGCTCACCGGCCGCAAGCAAGCGCCCCGGCCTGGAGACGTCGACTAGATCCGCTCGAGCAAGCCCCGCAGCGCTGCGGCCACCGACTGCCGCCTTACGCGTTCGCGTCCGCCGTGGAATCGGCGCACCGTGCTCTGCGTGTCGCCCTTCTTCAGCGCCCAGGCGAAGCACACCATGCCGACGGGCTTCGCGCGCGTTCCGCCGCCGGGCCCGGCGACGCCGGTCACCGCAACGGCGATCTGCGCCCGGCTGCGCTTAAGGGCGCCTCGCGCCATCTCCCTTGCCGTCTCCTCGCTGACCGCGCCGTGCCGCGCGAGGGTGGACGCGCGCACGCCGAGCATGCCCTTCTTCGCCTCGTTCGAGTAGGTGACGAAGCCGCGCTCGAACCAGCCGGAGCTGCCCGGGACCGACGTGACCGCCTGAGCGATCCAGCCGCCGGTGCAGGATTCGGCCGTGGCGAGCAAGAGCTTGCGCTTTTTCAGGCGAGCGCCCAGGCGTTTCGCCAGCCGTTCGATTCCCATCAGAAAAAGAGCCGCTTCACGGCGGCGACGACGAGCAGCGTGTAGAAGGCCGCGACGATATCGTCGAACATCACGCCCAGGCCTCCCTTCATGGTGCTGTCGATGTGGCGGATCGGCGGGGGCTTGACCACGTCGAAGAAGCGGAACGCGAAGAACGCGAAAAGCCACCACTCCCAGCCGCCGGGGACGATCAGCAGGATGAGCAGCATCGCGACGACCTCGTCCCAGTTCATCGCGCTGTGGTCGGCGACGCCGAGGTCGCGCCCAGTGCGCCCGCAGGCCCAGACGCCGATGGCGAAGAACGCGACGATCACCGCGAAGATCGCCGGTGCGTCGAGCCAGCGGTCGAGCAGGATGTAGATCGGGTACGCGAGCGCAGTCCCGAACGTGCCCGGCGCGACGGGCGCGAGCCCGGTGCCGAAGCCGAGCGCGATGATGCGGGCGGGATGCGCGAAGGCGAAGCGCGCTGTGGGGTGCGCGATCATGCGAAGTGGTCGAATCCCGCGCGCGGGGTGGAAACGGTCCGGCCTGCGGCGTCGCGCACGCGCACCGCGGGCCGGCCTGCGACGATCGTTCCGATCCTGCTCGCCCCGAGCGCCTCGATCCGCGAGCGATTCGACCGCGGCGCGGTGAACACGAGCTCATAGTCGTCTCCGCCCGCGAGGAGGCACTCTTTCGCGAGCGCCGTGTTCTCGCATTCGGCGATCGCCTTGGCGCGCGGAATGTCCTCCCAGCGCAGCTCGGCGGCGACGCGCGACGCTTGCGCGATATGGCCGAGATCGGCGAGCAGCCCGTCGGAGACATCGATCGCGCTGCGCGCGACGCCGCGCAGGGCGAGCCCAAGCTTCACCCGCGGCTCCGGAGCGTGCAGGCGCTCGAGGCAGGCCTTGCGCGCGGCGCCGCTCAATCGGACGCGCCCCTCGAGGTGCGCGAGACCGAGCGCCGCTTCCCCCGTCGCGCCGGAGAGCCAGACGTCGTCGCCCGCGCGCGCCGCGTCGCGCCGCAACGCGAGCCTCTGCGGCACCTCGCCGATGACGGTGATCGAGATCGTGAGCGGTCCCTTGGTCGTATCGCCGCCGATCAGCTCGGTGCCAAAGCGGCCGGCGAGGCGGAAGAAGCCCCTGGCGAACGCCCCGATCCACTTTCCGTCGGCCTTCGGCAGCGCGATCGCGAGCAGCGCCCAGCGCGGCTCGGCCCCCATGGCGGCGAGATCCGAGAGATTGACCGCGAGCGACTTGCTGCCGAGCAGCTCGGGATCCGCGTCGTGGAGAAAGTGCCGCCCGGCGAGCAGCATGTCCGTGGACAGCGCGAGGACCATGCCCTTGCGCGCCTTCACCAGGGCGCAATCGTCGCCGACACCGAGCACGGCGGTCCGCGACCGCCGCGTGAAGTACCTTCCGACGATCTCGAACTCGGTCACCGGGCCTCAGTTGCGCGACTTTGCGCGCGCGCGCTCGTCCGGGCGCAGGCGGGCGACCAGCTTGTCGAGCACGCCGTTCACGTACTTGTGGCCGTCGGTGCCGCCGAACTCTTTGGCGAGCTCGACCGCCTCGTTGATCACCACCTTGTAGGGCACGTCGGGGGCGTTCTTCAGCTCGAAGGCCGCGAGGAGCAGGATGCCGCGCTCCACCGGGGACAGCTCCTTGGGCTTGCGGTCGAGCGCGGGAGCGATCAGGCTCTCGAGCGCGCCCGCGTCTCCGATCGTTCCCTCGAGGAGGCGCGAGAAGTACTTCGAGTCGGCCTTGCCGAAGTCCTTCGATTGGGCGAGCTGGGTCTGCAGCCCCGCGGCGCTTTCGCCCGAGATCTGCCAGGCGTACAGACCCTGCAGCGCGAGCTCGCGCGAGCGCCGCCGCGCCGACTTCATCGGTGGCTCTTCGCGATGTTCCTGGCGAGGTTCGCCATTTCCACCGCGACCTCGGCGCAGTCACGTCCTTTCTGCGCGGCACGCTCTTGCGCCTGCTCTTCGGTATCGGCGGTAAGGATGCCGTTCGCGACCGGGATGCCGCTGTCGAGCTGCACCTGCATCAGCCCCGACGCGGACTCGTTGGCGACGATCTCGAAGTGATAGGTCTCGCCGCGGATGACCGCGCCGAGCGCGATCAGCGCGTCGTACTTCTCCGTCGCGGCGAGCTTCTGCAGCGCGAGCGGCGCCTCGAGCGCGCCCGGCACGCTCACGACGGTGGCGTCGGTGACGCGCAGCTCGGCGAGGCGCTTCCGGCAGGCTTCGAGCAGCGCCGAGCCTATGTCCTCGTTGAAGCGCGAGCGCGCGATCCCGACCCGCAAGCCCTGCCCGCTCAAGTCGGGCTTGATCTCGCTCATCCGTCGCGCGTCCGGGCGGCCTTCTCGACGTAGCCGGTGACCTCGAGCTCCCATCCGGCCATGCTCGGCATCTTGCGGGGCGAGGCGAGAAGACGCATCTTGCCCACCCTGAGATCGCGCAGGATCTGCGCGCCGATGCCGTAGGTGAGGAAATCCATCCGCGAGGGAGTCTCAGGACGCTCGGGCGAGGAGACGCGCTCGATGAGCTGGGCCCCGCTCTCGGCGCAGTTGAGCAGCACCATCACTCCCCGGCCTTCGGCCGCGATGCGCTCGAGCGCGTCGTCGACCGCCCAGGAGTGCGTGCCGGGGCCGGCCTCGAGCAGGTCGAGCAGGGACAGCGGCGCGTGCACGCGCACCAGGGTCTCGCGGTCGGGCGAGATCTCCCCGCGCACGAGCGCGAGCTGGGTCTCCCCGGAGAGCTTCTCCAGGTAGGCGACGAGGCGGAAGGGCCCGAAGCGCGTCTCGATCGTGCGCTCGGTCACTCGCCTGATGAGCGATTCGTTCTGGCTGCGGTGGCGGATGAGGTCGGCGATCGAGCCGATCTTGAGGCCGTGCCGGACGCTGAACTCGAGGAGGTCGGGCAGGCGCGCCATGGTCCCGTCGTCCTTCATGATCTCGCACAGCACCGCGGCGGGGTGCAGCCCCGCGAGCTGGGCGAGATCGCAGCAGGCCTCGGTGTGGCCCGCGCGCGCGAGCACGCCGCCCGCCTGCGCGATCAGCGGGAAGACGTGGCCCGGCTGGACGATGTCGCGCGGCGTCGCCTTCGGGGAAGCGGCCACCTTGATGGTGTGCGCGCGGTCGGCCGCCGAGATCCCGGTGGTCACGCCCGAGGCGGCTTCGATCGACACGGTGAAGTTGGTGCCGTGCACCGAGCGGTTGCGCGCGACCATTGGGAGGAGGTTCAGCCGCTCGGCGTGCGCCTCGGTGATCGGCATGCAGATCAGGCCGCGGCCGAACCTGGCCATGAAGTTGATCTTCTCGGGCGTCGCGAATTCCGCCGCGAAGATGAGGTCGCCCTCGTTTTCCCGGTTCTCGTCGTCGACGAGCACGGCCATGCGGCCGGCCTTCAGCTCGGCGACGATTTCCTGGATCGAATTGAGACTCATACCCGCGCGGAGATTCCGAGCGGGAATTTTACGCCTACTCCGCGCCGCCCTGCTCCTCGCCCTCGATCTTCTCGCGGATGCGCGCGCCCTTGCCCGAGAGCTTGCGCATGTAATAGAGCTTGGCGCGGCGCACGTCGCCCTTGCGCTTGAGCTCCACCGATGCGATCGACGGAGAGTAGGTCTGGAAAGTGCGCTCGACGCCCTCTCCCGAGGACACCTTGCGCACGGTGAAGGAGGAGTTGATGCCGCGGTTGCGCTTGGCGATGACCACGCCCTCGTAGGCCTGTACGCGCTTGCGCTCGCCTTCGACGACGCTCACGTTGACGATCACGGTATCGCCGGGGGAGAACTCGGGAAGCTTCTTCCCCATGCGCTTGATTTCTTCGGCTTCGATCTGCTGGATGACGTTCATCGCATGTTCCTTGTCAACTATGCCTTCGTCTTCGTTTCCCGCTTGAATTCCTCGAGCAGCTTCCGCTCCGCCTCGCTCATCCCGCGCCGCTCGAGCAGCTCGGGCCTTCTCATCCACGTGCGCCCCAGCGACTGCTTCAGCCGCCAACGCTCGATCTGCGCATGGTGCCCCGACATCAGCATCGCGGGCACCGCGTTTCCCTGGTACACCTCCGGCCGCGTGTACTGGGGGGCTTCGAGCAGGCCGTCCACGAACGACTCCTGCGCGGCCGAATGCTCGTCGCCGAGCGCGCCGGGCAGCTGCCGCACCACCGCGTCGATCAGCACCATCGCCGCGAGCTCGCCGCCCGAGAGCACGTAATCGCCGATCGACAGCTCCTCGTCCACTGCGCTCTCGATCAGGCGCTCGTCCACGCCCTCGTAGCGTCCGCACAGGAGCACCAGTCGCTTCTCCGCGGACAGCTCCATCACCTTGCCGTGGTCCAGCACCGCCCCTTGAGGCGACAGATGGATCACTCTTGCCGCGCCCTGCTCCGCGGTTTTCGCCGCGGCGATCGCTCTTGCGAGCGGCTCGGCCAGCATCACCATGCCGGGACCGCCCCCGTACGGCCGGTCGTCGACCGTGCGGTAGTTGTCGGTCGTGAAATCCCGCGGATTCCACAGCGCGAGGCTCCACAACCCTTCTTCCCTCGCCCGCCGCGTGATGCCGAAGTCGGCGACCGCGGCGAACGCCTCTGGGAAGAGCGTCACGCAATCGAAGCGGATCACCAGTCCGCTCCCCACTCCACCTCGACCCTGCCGGCCCTCAGATCAACCTTGCGGATCACGTCCCCCGCCACCGGCAGGAGCCGCTCGCCGCCTTGGTGCTCGACGCGCATCACGTCGTGCGCGCCGGCACTGAAGAACTCCTTCACCCGTCCGAGGTGCTCGCCCTTCTGGTTCACCACCTCGAAGCCGATCACGTCGGCCTGGTAGAACTCGTGCTCGCCGGTCTGGGGCAGCTCGTCCCGCTCCAGCGCCACCTCGAACCCGCCGTACTCCTTCGCCTGCTCCGGGCTCGTGCAGCCCTCGAAGCGCGCGATCAGGTATCCGCTCTGCTCGCGGCACTCCGCCACCGCAATTCTCTCGTGCTTACCCGGCCGGCCGACCCACCAATGCGAGTACTTCCAGAGGTTGGCGCCGAAGCGCTCGATCTTCACCGCGCCCTTCACGCCCCAGGGCGCGAGCACCCGACCCATCACCACCAGCCTGGTCGGGGCGGCCAAGCGGCCCCGCCGCCTACTTCGCCGCGGCCTCGGCCGGCGCCTTGTAGCCCTTCAGCAGACGCGCCACCGTGGGCGACAGCTTCGCGCCCTTGCCGCGCCAGAAAACGAGACGATCGGTCGCGAAGCGCAGCGACTCGCGGCCCTCGGGCGCCTTCGGGTCGTAAAAACCGACGCGCTCGATGAAGCGCTTGTTCGCGGCCTTGTGCGAATCGGCGACCACCACGTTGAAAAACGGCCGCTTCTTGGCTCCGCCGCGCGCCAGTCGAATCACCACCATATTGGGAAGTCCGCCGGTCGAAAAGGCCGTGATTTTACGCGAGGTTAGAGGGGGATGGCAAGGGAAAACCGGCGTACGATCGCGTCGCCGCAGCCGAGCCCGACTCGGATTCACCGTATCAGCCGGCGAGGAGCCTGAAGACTGCCCAGACCGGCGGCGCGCGCGGTCGACCCTTCGCTGCGTGTCGTCTCCTGAGGAACTAGATCCCCGGCAGGAATCCCTTCATCCCCCGCATCATCCGCTGGAGGTTCCCGCCCTTCATCATCTTCATCATCTTCTGCATCTGCTCGAACTGGTTGAGCAGCCGGTTGACCTCCTGAACCGGCACCCCGGCCCCGGCCGCTACGCGTCTTTTCCTCGACGCCTTGATGATTTCGGGGTGAGTACGCTCGGCGGGCGTCATCGAGTTGATGATGCCCTCGACGCGGCGCAGGTGCTTCTCGTCCATGCCCGGCGCCCGCGCCGCCTGCGCGAACTGCGCCGGCAGCTTGTCGAGCATCGACGCGATGCCGCCCATCTTGCGCATCTGTCCGATCTGCTGCTTGAAGTCCTCGAGGTCGAAGCCCTTGCCCTTTTTCACCTTCTCGGCGAGCTTCTTCGCCTCCTCGAGATCGACGCTCCTGCGCGCCTCTTCCACGAGCGACAGCACGTCGCCCATCCCGAGGATGCGCGAGGCCATCCGCTCGGGGTGGAAGGGCTCCAGGCCCTCGGGCTTCTCGCTCGTGCCGGCAAACTTGATCGGCTTGCCGGTGACCTGCCGCACCGACAGCGCCGCGCCGCCGCGGGCGTCGCCGTCGAGCTTGGTGAGCACGATTCCCGTTAGCGGCAGCGCCTCGCCGAAGGCCTTGGCGACGTTCACGGCGTCCTGGCCCTGCATCGAGTCGACGACGAACAGCGTCTCCACGGGCGACAGCTCCGCGCGCAGCTCGGCGATCTCCCTCATCATCGGCTCGTCGATCGCGAGCCGCCCCGCCGTGTCGACGATGAGCACGTCGTGGTAGTGCTTCCTGGCGTGGTCGAGCGCGGCGAGCGCGATCGCAAGCGGCTTCTCGCCTGCGTGCGAAGGGAACACGTCGGCGCCGATCTGTACTGCGAGCGTCGCGAGCTGCTCGATCGCCGCGGGCCGGTAGACGTCGCAGGAGACCAGCAGCGGCTTCCTGCCGCGCTCGTCCTTGAGGAGCTTGGCGAGCTTCGCCGCCGTGGTCGTCTTCCCCGTGCCCTGCAGGCCCGCGAGCAGGACGATCGCGGGCGGAGCGACCGCGAGATCGAGCTCGGCATTCTCGCCGCCCATGAGCGCGGCGAGCTCGCGGTGGACCACGCCGACGAGCGCCTGACCCGGAGTCAGGCTCCCGGCGACTTCCTGTCCCAGCGCCGCCTCGCGCACGCGCTCGACGAACGTCTTGACCACCGGCAGCGCGACGTCGGCCTCGAGCAACGCCATGCGCACTTCGCGCAAGGCCTCCTGGATGTTCGTCTCGGTCAGGCGCGCCTCGCCGCGCAGCGTCTTGACGACGCGCGCGAAACGCTGGGTGAGGTTGTCGAGCACTGGAACGAGGAGGCGCTGCGCCGGTGTACACTTCGAGGATGCCGGCGATTCTACTCTACGGCGCGGCGTTTTTGCTCTACGCGGCGCTCGCGTTCCATTTCTGGCGTACGCGCTGGCGCGGCGACAGCGCTCCCGCTTTCGCGCGCTGGGAGCGCGGCGCGATCCTCGCTCCCCTCGCGCTGCACACCTGGCTCGTCTACGACATGCTGTGGACTCCCGAGCTGCGCTTCGGGTTCGGGCAGGCGCTCTCGATAATGCTTTGGCTCGCGGTGATCCTCTACTGGATCCAGAGCCGCTTCCTCGGCCTCGAGGGCATGCAGGCGCCGGTGCTCGCGCTCGCGGCGGTGTGCGTGCCGCTGCCCGCGCTCTTTCCCGGTCTCGCCTCCGCTCCTTCGGCGTCGGAGCACACCACCGAGCTGCGCCTGCACCTCGCGCTCGCGATGATCGCCTACGGACTGTTCACCATCGCGGCGCTTCACGCGCTGCTCATGACGCTGATGGAGCGGCGCCTGCACGGCGGCGCACTGGTCGGGCCGCTCGCGGCGCTGCCGCCGCTGCTGGTGATGGAACGGCTGCTGTTCCGCGTGATATTCGCCGGCTTCGCCTTCCTCACCCTCACGCTCCTCACCGGGATCGTGTTCTCCGAGACGCTCTTCGGCCGCGCGATGAAATTCGACCACAAGACCGTCTTCGCAATCGCCTCGTGGGTCATTTTCGCCGCGCTCCTCGCGGGGCGCACCCTGTACGGCTGGCGCGGTCGCATCGCGCTGCGCTGGACCCTCGCGGGATTCGTCGCGCTGCTGCTCGCCTACGTCGGCAGCCGCTTCGTGCTCGAGGTCATCCTGCGCCGCGGCCTGGCCTGACTTGGAAAAGATCCCCTTCCTCGCGCTCCTGGCGGCGCTAGGCCTTCTGCTCCTGGTCTCGGCGTTCTTTTCCATCGCCGAGACCGGGATGATGGCGGTCAACCGCTACCGGCTGCGGGCGCTCGAGCGCACCGGGCACCGCGGCGCACGCATCGCCTCCGACCTGCTGCGCGAGACCGACAAGCTGCTCTCGGTCCTGC
The DNA here is from genome assembly GCA_035499735.1 of Burkholderiales bacterium. Lineage (GTDB taxonomy): Bacteria > Pseudomonadota > Gammaproteobacteria > Burkholderiales > SG8-39 > VBDM01. The sequence continues at coordinate 69,442 of DATJYC010000049.1, read as the reverse complement.
TCGCGGGCAACACCCTGGTCAACGCCGGGATCACGATGATCGTCGGCGTGATGACCATCGACCTGTTCGGCCACGACAAGGTGTTCCTGGGCGCAGCGACCATCGTGGTGGCCTTCCTCATCCTGGTGTTCGCCGAGATCACGCCCAAGGTGATCGGCGCGCGCTACCCGGAGCAGACGGCGCTCGCCGCGAGCTATGTGCTGAAGCCCCTCGTCAAGGGCTTCGCCTGGATGCTGTGGATCGCCAATCTCTTCGTGCGCTGCCTCCTGTGGATTCTGCGCGTCCCGACCGGGCAGAGCGCGCCGCAGCGGCTGTCGATCGAGGAGTTGCGCGCGCTGGTCCTCGAATCGGGGCAGTTCATGCCGAAGAAGCACCAGAGCATCCTCGTCAACCTGTTCGATCTCGAGGCGATCACGGTCGAGGACGTGATGACGCCCCGGGCGCAGATCGAGGCGGTCGACCTCGATGCGCCGGCCGAGAACCTGCTCGCGCAGATGACCACCGCGTACCACACGCGGCTGGTCGCCTACCGCGGCGAGCTCGGCAACCTCGCGGGCATCCTTCATCTGCGCAAGGTCATGCACCTGCTTCGCTCCGAGGAGCTCGACCGCGAAGCGCTCGCCGCGCTCCTGATGGAGCCGTACTACGTCCCGGCCGGCACGCCGGTATTCGCCCAGCTGCAGTACTTTCAGGAGAACCGCCAGCGCATCGCGCTGGTGGTCGACGAGTACGGCGAGCTCCAGGGGCTGGTCACGCTCGAGGACATCATCGAGGAGATCATCGGCGAATTCACCACCACGGCCCCGGTGAAGTCGGAAACCTACGCCTGGGACAAGGACGGCAGCGCCCTGGTCGAAGGCTCGAGCGTGCTGCGCGAGCTGAACCGCAAACTCGGGCTGACTCTGCCGCTCGACGGCCCGAAGACCCTGAACGGCCTTATTCTGGAGCACCTGCGGGACATCCCCGACGCGGGGGTCGCCTTAAGGATCGGCGAAGTGAGGATGGAGATCGTCCAGACTCAGGACCGGGTGATCCGCACCGTGCGGCTGTTCAGGCCGCCTGCATCCGGGCTTGCCCGGGCGGCGTGAGCGGCGCCGAGGAATAATCACGCTGAAGCACTGATTGCACCTTTTCTTCAAGGCGTTGCGACGGGGTCTTGAGACTTTACAAAAGACCGCCCCGCATGCATCATCGCGGGATTCTCCGGAGGGATCGAGGTCTGCATGGCCACCGCAGCAGCCCCTGCCGCAAAGGTTCAGGTCAAGGAAGCCACTTACCTCTGGGAAGGCAAGGACAAGTCCGGCAGGATCATCAAGGGCCAGATGCGCGCCGGCGGCACGGCGCTCGTCAACGTCACGCTGCGCCGCCAGGGCATCATCGTCACCAAGGTCGCCAAGCAGCGCATCGGCCGCGGCGGCAAGGTCAGCGACAAGGACGTGACCCTGTTCACCCGGCAGATGGCGACCATGATGAAGGCCGGCGTGCCGCTGCTGCAGTCCTTCGACATCGTGGGTAAGGGGCACGCCAACCCGGCAGTGGCGCGGCTGCTGATGAGCATCAAGACCGACGTCGAGACCGGCTCGTCGCTCGCCGCGGCGTTCCGCAAGTTCCCGCTGCACTTCGACGCGCTGTTCTGCAACCTCGTCGCCGCCGGCGAGCAGGCCGGCATCTTGGAGTCGCTGCTCGATCGCCTGGCGACGTACAAGGAAAAGATCCTCGCCATCAAGTCGAAGATCAAATCGGCGCTTTTCTACCCGATCGCGATCGTCGTGGTCGCGTTCATCATCACGGCGGTGATCATGATCTTCGTGATCCCGGCGTTCAAGCAGGTGTTCACGAACTTCGGCGCGGACCTGCCCGCTCCCACGCTGTTCGTGATGGGCGTGTCCGATTTCTTCGTGAAGTACTGGTACCTGATCTTCGCGGTTGTCGGCGGCGGCACCTGGGGGTTCCTCGAGCTGTGGAAACGCTCGGTGCCGGTGCAGGTATTCATGGACCGCCTCAGCCTCAGGGTGCCGATATTCGGCGACCTCATCAGGAAATCGACGATCGCGCGCTGGACGCGTACGCTGTCAACGATGTTCGCCGCGGGCGTGCCTCTGGTCGAGGCCCTCGACTCGGTCGGCGGCGCCTCCGGCAACTACGTGTACCTGCAGGCCACCAAGGAGATCCAGAGAAAGGTGAGCACCGGCACCAGCCTCACGACCTCGATGCAGGAAGCGAACGTGTTTCCGAACATGGTCGTGCAGATGGTGTCGATCGGCGAGGAATCGGGCGCCCTCGACGGGATGCTCAGCAAGGTCGCGGACTTCTTCGAAGCCGAAGTCGATGACGCCGTCGACGCGCTCTCCAGTCTCATGGAGCCGATGATCATGGTCGTGCTCGGTGTGGTGATCGGCGGCATGGTCATCGCTATGTACCTGCCGATATTCAAGATCGGCCAAGCGGTCTAGCGTCGCGCTCCCGCGCGGATGAGCGACACTCTCAAGGCGGTCGCCCACCCCGCCGTGTTTCCCTGGGTGTGTTTCCTGGTCGGGCTGGTGGTCGGGTCCTTCCTCAACGTCGTCATCCACCGTCTGCCCAAGATGATGGAGCGCGCCTGGAAGGAGGAATGCGCGGAGCTGGAGAACCCCGCTCCCCGGCCCAAGCCCGCGGAGAAGTACAACCTCTTCGTCCCCCGCTCGGCCTGCCCCGCCTGCGGGCACGGCATCACGGCGATCGAGAACATCCCGGTCGTGTCCTGGGCGCTGCTTCGGGGGCGATGCTCCGCTTGCAAGGCGCGAATCAGCCCGCGCTACCCGGTGGTCGAGTTGCTCGGGGGCGCGGCGGCAGCCTGGTCGGCGGTGCGCTTCGGCGTCACGCCGGCCGCCTTCGGCGCCATGATATTCCTGTGGTGCATGATCGCGGCGAGCGTCATCGATTTCGACACCCAGCTCCTCCCCGATTCGATCACGCTGCCGCTGCTGTGGCTGGGCCTGCTGCTCAACGCGGGGAGCGTATTCACCGACCTGCATTCAGCCGTCATCGGCGCGGCCGCGGGATACCTCGTGCTGTGGAGCGTGTATTGGCTCTTCAAGCTCGTCACGGGGAAGGAAGGCATGGGCTACGGCGACTTCAAGCTGCTCGCCGCCGTCGGTGCCTGGTGCGGCTGGCAGATGCTGCCCATCACCATCATCCTCTCCTCGTTCATCGGCGCCGCGGTCGGAATCGCGCTCATGATCTTCGCGCGGCACGGCCGCAACGTGCCCATGCCCTTCGGCCCCTACCTGAGCGCCGCGGGCGTCGTCGCCCTGTTCTGGGGCCCCCAGCTCACGCGGCAGTACCTCAGCCAGTTCATGTGAAGCCGTACACCGTGGGCCTCACGGGCGGCATCGGCAGCGGGAAGAGCGCGGTCGCGGCGCTGTTCGCGAGGCTCGGCGCGCAAGTGGTCGACACCGACGAAATCGCCCACGAGCTCACGCGGCCGGGGGGCGAGGCGATCGCGGCGATACGCGCGGCCTTCGGAGCCGACGCGATCGCGGCGGACGGATCGCTCGATCGAACCGCGATGCGCCGGCTCGTATTCGGCGACGCCCGGGCGAGGAAGCGCCTCGAGGCCATACTGCATCCGCTGATACGGGCCGAAAGCGCCCGGCGCGTCGAGCGCGGCGCGGGACCGTACGCGATCCTCGTTATTCCGCTGCTGGTCGAGGGCGGCGTGGACCGGTCGCGCACCGGGCGGGTGCTGGTGGTCGACTGCCCCGAGGCGAGCCAGATCGAGCGCGTGAGGCGGCGCAGCGGCCTCGCCGAGGCCGAGGTCCGCGCGATCCTGTCCTCGCAGGCGACTCGCGAGCAGCGCCTGGCGGCCGCCGACGACGTCATCGACAACAGCGGGTCGCAGGACGCGCTCGCGGAACAGGTGGCCCGCCTGCACGAGAAATACCTCACGCTGTCCCGCTCCGGAACAGCGTCATAGCGGATGGGACGTTGTCAATTCACGGAGGATCGGGGAGAATCGGCCAAAACTCACTCTAATCAAGCCCCTGCCTCTCGAGCCTCGGATGTGACGTGATCACCTACGAGTATCCGCTCAACGAGCGTATCCGCACCCTGCTGCGGCTCGAGAACCTGTTCGAACGCGCCAATCACTTCCTGGTCAGGCAGGAGGATTCACGCGATCACCACGCGGCGCTGTTGACGCTGTTCGAGATACTCGAGGTGGCGACCCGCGCCGAGCTGAAGTCGGATCTCCTTCAGGAGCTGGAGCGCCAGAAGCAGGTGCTGCTCGGCTTCCGCAACAACCCCCAGATCGCCGAGAACGTGCTCAAGCAGGTGATCTCGGACATCGAGCGCACCAGCGCCGCCTTGTTCGCCATGACGGGCAAGATCGGCCAGCATCTCCGCGAGAACGAGTGGCTGATGTCCGTCAAGCAACGCACCGGGATTCCCGGCGGGGCCTGCGAGTTCGACCTGCCCTCATATCATTTCTGGCTCAACCGCGACGCAGCCACGCGCAGCGCCGACCTGCAGTCGTGGTTCGCGCCCATGCTTCCGATCAAGGAAGCCTCGGCGATTGTGCTCAAGCTCCTGCGCGAAGGCGGCAGACCGGTCAAGCATGTCGCCCACCGCGCCGCCTTCTCGCAGATGCTGGGAGGCAAGGCCTCGCAGATGGTGCGCATCCGCCTCCCGCTGGAGTCGGCGTTCATACCCGAGATCAGCGCGAATCGCTACGCGCTCAACGTGCGCTTTGGCACTTTCGCCACAAAGGTGTGCGAGGCCGACGTCGAGTTCGAGCTCACGTTCTGCAATCTGTGAGGTCCGGAGCGGAGCTCCTCAGCGTCCCGATTTCAGATCGGTGAGCAGCCTCTGGAAGGCCGGCGCCTCGCGCAGCAGCCGGCCGGCGACCTCGCGCACCCTGTCGACCTGATCCTTGGGCAGCTGCAATCGGGTCTTGATCTGCTTGAAGTACATGCGCTCTGCAGGATCCCTCAGGTTCTCGAAACTCACTTGCGCGAGGTAGGAGCGCCGTTCCGGACTCCCGGCCTCCCAGGCGGCGAGCTTGTCGCGCACCTGCTCGACGCCGTCCAGGGTGATCCGGTCGACCGGGATCGACCACATCTGGTCGGTCAGGATGTCCGTGTCCGGCGGGGCGTCTTGCTTGTCCCAGTCGACTTCGGGAAAGCGCAGCGCGTTCACCGCGATGACGACTATCTTGCGGGCCCGGCGGAGCGCGGGCAGAACGCTCTCGTCCGGTGCCACCTTGAGGATCTCGAAGGCCCTGATCACCTCGGCGAGCCCGAGATTCTCCGAGAGGCCTCCGTCGAAAACGTGGACATAGGGGCGGGAGGGATTGGCGTAGGCCTGGAGAGCGCGGGCGCGGAGCAGCGCGCGTCCCGGCGTCTCGGAGTCGCGGGCCGTGGCCTCGGCCACAGTCTGCCAGGTCGGAATCTTCATGCCGCAGGTCCCTCCGCGGTTCTCGAACGTGACAGGGGTGAGCAGTGGAGGGAGCGCCGTCGACGTCGCGACCGCGCGTGCCAGCGGCACCTGCATGAGATCGGCGCAGATGGCGTCGAACTGGTCCTGCGTGAAGCTGAACCGCGCGCCGGAAGTGACGTCCGTGCCGTTGATGATCACGAAGGGTCCGCCTGCCTTCTTCAAGTCGGCGAAAGTGGCGTGGTCGAACACCGTCTCGTCGTAGAGCTCGGCGAAAAGATCCGACTTGCCGAAGGTGCCCGACGGAAGCCGGAACCAGTTGGTCGGGGTCAGAATGCGCCAGACCAGCTCGCTCTCGAAATTGCGAGACAGCACCTTCGTCTCGAACTCGTCGAAAGTCTTCTCGCCGCGCAGGGCGTAGTACGTAGCGGGGAAGGTCCCGCCCGATACGGCCGAGATCACGTCGACCTCGTCGAGGAGACGACGCTTTGTGCCGTTCACCATCACTTCCGTCCGGCGCAGCTCCTCGAGCACTCCGTAGCCCAGCGCAGCGGCGCGCGTCCCGCCGCCGGACATGGCGAGAATCACCAGCATGTCGTCGGATTGGCCGGGGCGGGGCGACTCGTCTATGCGGTAGCCGGGCGCTCCGACCTGCTCAAGGCGGGGCGTCGCGGGCCAGTGGGCGCAGCCGGCAGCGGTGCAGGCGAGGATCGAGGCGAGGATCGAGCGGGCTGTCATCGTTCAGAACCCGATCCCCAAGCCGACGTAGGCCCCATGCGCAGCCATGTCCCAGAGGAAATTGTTCTTGTCGTAGTCCTGGTACATGTAACGATAGCCGAACTTTGCGGCGAACGACTTGGCGAACTGCCAGTTCGCGCCCGCTATGAGCTGGTAGGTGATCTTCGAGCCGACGCCGAAGCCGCCGACGTCGGCGTAGCCCATGAACGTCCAGTGCTCGGCGAACGGGAGCAGGACGCGCGCGCCGATCACCGGGTCCCACCAGTCGGCGCTGCCGCTCAGGCTGCGCGTGCCTCCGGGCAGAAGAGGACCGGTCGTGGTCGTCAGGTTGAGGTCGGTGTCGAGGCGGGTATAGCGCCCCGCGCCGAAGACATCGAGCTTGGTGGAATCATCCCGCACCCGGTAAGCGACGGCCAGCTGGTAGACGAGCTGGCTCACGGTCGCCTCGAGGTCGCCCGTGGCGCTCCCGATCCCCGCCGGGCCCTCCCAGGACCGGGTGCCCTGGTCCTTCAGGCGGAAATACACGCCGTCGAAGGCAAGGCCCCACGGGCCCTTGCGCGCCTCCGCGGCGGCCATGAAGCCGCTGTCGAAGTGCTTCATGATGTCGCCGAAGCTGGAGTCGATGTCCGCCTTGACCTGGCCAATGCCGGTCGTCCCGCGAAGGCCGGCTCCGAAAATGTAGGGAGTGATCTCGAACTGCCACGCGTCCGGGGCGGCTTGCGCGGCAGGGACGGGTCCCAGGACGGCCAGGACGAACGCCGGGGTTGCCGCGCGGAAAAGTGCATCTTGGATTCTCATTTTGGCCCCACGATGTTCGTCTGTTTGGTCGGTGTGATGTTTGATCTGCGTCAATCTGACTTCCCGCTCTCGATGCAACATAATTCGTTTCAGAAGACTTTCCCGGGGCAACCGCCTTGCCAAGGTTGTGCGTCATCGCTGCGGGGATAGGGCTCGCTCTTGCTTCCGGCGTCGCTTTGGCGCAGGCCGCATCGGGCGACCCGGGCGCGACTGGAACGGGGCGCCCCAGGATCGGTCTGGCGCTGTCGGGCGGAGGCGCGCGCGGCGCCGCGCACATCGGTGTCCTGAAGGTTCTGGAGGAGCTGCGGGTCCCGGTCGACTGCGTTACCGGCACGAGCATGGGTTCGGTCGTCGGTGGATCCTTCGCCGCGGGGACGACACCCGCGGATATGGAGCGGATCGTCACGCAAACGGACTGGAGCGAGGTTTTCACCGACCGCCCGCCGCGCGCGGAGATATCACCGCGCCTCAAGCAGGATGACTACAAGGGTTTGTTCGCTCCGGAGTTCGGCGTTCGCCGCGGCTCGCTCGTGGTCCAGAAGGGCATCGTGTCGGGCGTCAACATCGAGAGCTTCCTGCGGTACTTGACTCAGCAATCCGGTAACGTCGCCGACTTCCGCAGGCTGCCCGTTCCTTTCCGCGCGGTGGCCACCGACATCGAGACTGGCGAGGCCGTGATCCTCGACCACGGCAGCCTCTACCGGGCGATGCGCGCGAGCATGGCCATCCCCGGCGCGGTGGCTCCCGTCGAGATCGACGGCCGCCTGCTGGTGGACGGGGGCATCGCGAACAACCTGCCGATCGACGTCGCGCGCAGGATCTGCGGGGACGTGATCATCGCCGTGAACATCTCCACGCCCCCGCTCGAGCGCGAGCAGATCACCTCGGCGCTCAGCATCGTCGGGCAGCTGATCAACTTCCTGGGCAAGGAGCGCGTCGACAAGCAGCTCGCGAGCCTTTCCAAGCGCGATGTCCTGATCTCGCCCGAGCTCGGGGACATCAGCTCAGGATCGTTCGAGCGCATGACCGAGGCCATCAAGATCGGGGAGGCCGCCGCGCGCAGCCAGGCGGACGAGCTGCGCCGCTACAGCCTGCCCAAAGCCGAGTACGAGGCGCTGCGCAAGCGCCAGATCGTCGCGCGCAGGGAGAGCCTGGGTCGCATCGATGAGATCCGTTTCGAGGGAATCGAGCGCACCAATTCCGCCGTGCTGCGTCAGTTGATGAAGACCAAGCCCGGCGACGAAGTCACGGAAGCCTCGCTCACGCAGGACCTGCGCCGAATCTACGGACGCGGCGACTTCGAATCGGTGGATTACCGCATCGACGAAAGCCAGACCGGTCGCGCGCTGGTCATCCGGGTGCGAGAGAAGGAGACCGGCCCCGACTACATCCGCTTCGGGCTGACGCTGGCGACCGAGGGCAAGGGCGACAGCTATTTCAACCTGATCGCGAGCTATCGCGCCACCTGGGTGAACCGGTTCGGCGCGGAATGGAAGCTCGAGACGCAGGTCGGCCAGAATTCGTACGCCTTCACCGAGTTCTATCAGCCCCTGACCCGGTACGGCGATTTCTTCATCGCACCGTACGCGCAGGCAGGCCAGTCCTACCGCGGCGTATACAGCGGCGACGATCGCGTCGCCGAATACGTTGTGCGTGAGAACCGCGCCGGGCTCGACGCGGGCACGAACTTCGGCCAGTGGGGAGAGCTGCGCCTGGGCCCGCTGTGGCGCACCGTGAAAGCCGATGTTCAGACGGGCTCCCCGATCTTGCCCCCGGTCGATACCAACGCGAGCGGCGCGCGGGTCAGGCTGTTCGCCGACCGCCTCGACCAGGTGTGGTTTTCGCGCGACGGACACCGGCTGGTCCTAAACGGGTTCAGGTCCTACGAGACCATGGGGGCGGATGTCGACTACTCTCGCGGGGAGCTTTCCTACATCAGGCCCTGGAGCTACGGCGAGCACACGTTCCAGCTAGGGGTCTACGGCGGCACCAACTTCGGCACGAGCCTTCCCGCTTACGACTCCTTCGCCCTGGGCGGCCCGTTTCGCCTGTCGGCGTACGCCATCAATCAGTTCTCCGGGCAGCAGGCCGCGTTCGGGTCGCTGCGCTATTTCAACCAGGTGAAGCGGCTCCCCTCGCCGCTGGGCTCGGGTGTATACGCGGGCGCTTCGCTCGAGCTCGGGCGGGTCAACAAGCTCGACGACGCGAGGGATACGACGGGCAACCTCGAATCGGGCTCGATCTTCCTCGGAGCGGACACGTTTCTCGGACCGGCGTGGATCGGCGCCGGCTTCGCGCCGGGCGGGATCAGGAGCCTGTTCCTGCTGGTGGGCGCGCCTTTCAATTTCGAGTCGAAGCCCTAGAGGCCCGGGCTGGGCTAGACTAGGGCCGTGGCCCAAATCCGTTTCGTCAACTGCCCGCGCTGCGGGACCCAAGTGGCGTGGCAATCGCAGAACCGCTACCGTCCCTTCTGCTCGGAGCGCTGCAAGCTCTTAGACCTCGGCGATTGGGCGATGGAGAAGCACCGCGCCCCGGTCGAGGAGGACCAGGAAACGCCGGAGTCGAAGGCGCCGGACTAGACCTCCCAGGCGCCGCGCACCATCGCGAGGCCGTGCGCGCCGCGGCTCTTCGCCTGCTGCATGTCGGCCGGCGCGAGGCCGCCGAGCGCGTACACGGGGATCGAAGCCCCGGCGGCGGTCTCCCGGAAGCGCTCCCAGCCGAGCGGAACGATGCCGGCGTGCGAGGGCGTGGCGCGCACCGGCCCGAGCACCGCGAAGTCCGCCCCGAGCGCCTCGGCGCGTCTCAGCTCCTCCGCCGAGTGGCACGACGCGCCACACCAGGGCAGGCCGGGACGCGCGCCGCCGAGCTGGGCAGCCGTGAGATGGACGCCGTCCGCGCCGACCTCGCGGGCGAGCTCGGCGTCCGCATTCAGGAGCACCTTCGCGCCGTGAGCCCGGGCGAGCGCGACCACCCGCCGCGCGAGCCGCTCGAGTTCGGTTCGCGCGAGGCTCTTCTCCCTGACCTGGACGAGCCGCAGACCGGTCCGCAGCCGCGCTTCGAGCCGGGAGAAGAACGCCGCTTCGCCCAGCTCGGCGACGCGCGTGATCGCGTATTCGTCCGGCAGCGACAGAGCGCGCAGCACCGGCCCGTTCGCCGGGAGCATGGGCGTGACGTCGGTCCCCTCCGGGCGCTGCCACGCGATCGCGTCGTGCTCGAGCGCGCGCGGCTCGCCGCGCCATGCGACCACTCTGTGAAAATGCAGGCGCACCGTGGCGTGCGGGTAGGTGAACACCCGGGTGATCCAGGGATGCGCGCGCTCGATGTCCACGCCGAGCTCCTCGCGGATTTCACGATTCAGGGCGTCGATGACGGGTTCGCCCGGCTCGACCTTGCCGCCGGGGAACTCCCAGTAGCCGGCGTAGACTTTGCTCGCGGGACGCCGCGCCAGGAGCGCGCGGCCGTCGGAACGGATGAGCACCGCCACGGCCACGTCCACCGGGGCCGACATGGCCTTCCGCTTCAGCGCCTGGACCTGCCGTCGCCGGCGTGGCGGCCGGCGAAGTCGCGCGCGAACTGCCAGGCAACGCGGCCCGAGCGCGAGCCGCGCTGCAGCGCCCACTGGATAGCCTCCTGCCTCGCCTTCGCGATCGCCGCGTCGCTGCAGCCGAGCTCGCGCAGCCAGTGCGCCACGATCGCGAGAAACTCGTCCTGGTCGAACGGGTAGAAGGACACCCACAGCCCGAAGCGCTCCGACAGCGAGATCTTCTCCTCGACCGACTCGCCGGGGTGGATCTCCTCGCCGAGGTGCTTGGTCTCGAGGTTCTCCTGCATGTACTCGGGCATGAGGTGGCGCCGGTTGGAGGTCGCGTAGATAAGCAGGTTCTCCGATGTCGCGGCGACGGAGCCGTCGAGCACCGACTTGAGCGCCTTGTAGCCCGCGGCCTCGGCGATCTCGAAGGACAGGTCGTCGCAGAACAGGATGAAGCGCTCGGGGCGCGCGGCCACCTGGTCGACGATCTCGGGCAGATCGATGAGATCGTGCTTCTCCACCTCGATGACGCGCAGCCCCTGGCGGTGGTACTTGTTCAGCACCGCCTTCACCAGCGACGATTTTCCGGTGCCGCGCGCACCCGTCATGAGCGCGTTGTTGGCGGTGCGCCCCTCGACGAACTGGCGCGTGTTCTGCTCGATCAGGGCCTTCTGGTTGTCGACGCCGTGGAGATCGGAGAGGCGGATGCGGTGCACGTTCGCGACCGGCCGGATGTAACCGCCGCGCGGGGTCTTGCGCCAGCGGAACGCGATGCTCGCGCTCCAGTCCACCGCTTGCGACGCGGGCGGAAGCAGCGTCTCGATCCGCTCGAGGAGAGCCTCGCCGCGCTTGACCAGCTTCTTCAGCTCGGACATGTGAGCTCTAGGTCCTGTACTCGGCGTTGATGGTAACGTATTCGTGCGACAGGTCGCAGGTCCACACCGTGGTCGCCGCCCGTCCGCGGTTGAGCACCACGCGCACGGTGATGTCGCTCCTTCCCATGATCCGCTTGCCGTCCTCCTCGCGGTATCCGGGAGCGCGCCCTCCGTCCGCCGCCACCAGCACGTCGTCGAGGTGGAGCGCCACCCGCGTCACGTCGAGGCCGCGCACGCCGGAGTTGCCTATGGCCGCGAGCAGCCGGCCCAGGTTGGGGTCCGAGGCGAAGAAGGCGGTCTTGACGAGGGGCGAGTGCGCGATCGCGTAGGCGACGCTCGCGCACTCCGACTCGTTGCGCCCTTTCTCGACCCGGACGGTGATGAACTTGGTCGCGCCCTCGCCGTCGCGCACGATGGCCTGCGCGAGCCCCTGGGACACTTCCAGCACGGCCTCGCGCAGGAGCGCGCGGTCGCAGCGCCCGGCGGCCCCGGTCGCGAGGAGGATGAAGGAATCGTTGGTCGACGTGTCGCCGTCGACGCTGATCCGGTTGAACGAGCCCGCGGCCGCCTCGGCCACCACGCCCTCGAGCGCCGCCTGCGAAAGCGCCGCGTCGGTGGCAACGAAGCCTAGCATGGTCGCCATGTCGGGGCGGATCATGCCCGCGCCCTTGGCGATCCCGGTCACGGTTGCGCCGCCCGCCCGCCGCGACCGGGCTTTCGGCACCGTATCGGTCGTCATGATCGCCTCGGCGGCGCGCGCCCAGTTGTCCTCGCGCAGATCCGCGACGCACGCCGGCAGCCCCGCGACGATGCGCGAAAGCGGAAGCGGCTCCATGATCACTCCGGTGGAGAACGGCAGCACTTCGCGCGGATCGCAGCCGAGCAGGCTCGCCGCCCGCTCGCAGGTCGCCCGTGCATCGGCGATCCCGGTTTCCCCTGTTCCGGCGTTGGCGTTGCCGGTGTTCACGAGCAGCGCGCGGGTCGGCCTGCCCGAGGCGAGGTGCTCTTTCGCGACCTGAACCGGCGCCGCCCAGAAGCGGTTCCGCGTGAACACGCCGGCCACCTTCGTGCCCTCGGCGAGCGCGACCAGCAGCAGGTCCTTGCGTCCGGACCTGCGGATCCCCGCCTCGGCAATGCCGAGGCGCACGCCCTTCACGGACATCAGGTCTTCAGGCCGCGGGGGCCTCAGATTGACAGCCATATTCGTGCACTGCGCCCGGAAACCGGGTCAGGCGAGCTTGCCGTGGCAGTGCTTGTATTTCTTGCCCGATCCGCAGGGGCAGGGGTCGTTGCGGCCGATCTTGCCGACGTGCCTCACGAAAGGCGCGGCCTTCGCGGCCGTCGCGGTACCGCCCTCGGGGCCGGCGAGGGCCTCCTCGTAGCCCGCGTGCTGGTACTGGACATTCTCGACCGCCGGCGCCTGCAGCTGTTCCGTCTCCTCGGCCTGCCCGCGAAGCTGCAGCTCCACCGTCATCAGCGTGCGGGTCACCTCGAGCTTGACCGCCTCGACCAGACTGCCGAAAAGCTCGAAGGCTTCGCGCTTGTACTCCTGCTTGGGGTTCTTCTGCGCGTAGCCGCGCAGATGTATGCCCTGGCGGAGGTGATCCAGGGCGGCGAGGTGCTCGCGCCAGTGGTTGTCGAGCGTGGATAGCAGCACGTGCCGCTCGACCAAGTGGACGCCCTCCGCCGGGTAGGCCGCCATCTTGCGGCGGTAGGCCTCGTTCGCCTCCCCGATCGCGCGCTTGAGCAGCGCCTCGTCGTCAAGGCCCGGGTCCGCGGCGAGCCACCTGGAAAGCGGCAGCTCGAGGCGCAGCTCCGCCGTGCACACCTTTTCCAGCCCCGGGATGTCCCATTGCTCTTCCATGCTCTCTTCGGGCACGTGGGCACGGAACAGGTCGGTGACTACGCCCTCGCGCAGCGACTCGATCTGGTCCGACACGTCCCGCGACTCGAGGATGGTGTTTCTCAGGTGGTAGATCTCGCGACGCTGGTCGTTGGCGACGTTGTCGTACTCGAGCAATTGCTTCCGGATGTCGAAGTTGTGTGCCTCGACCTTGCGCTGCGCGCTCTCGATGGACCGGGTCACCAGGCCGTGCTCGATCGGCTCGCCCTCGGGCATTCCCAGGCGCTGCATGATGGCGTTCACGCGCTCGCCGGCGAAGATCCGCAGCAGCGGGTCTTCGAGTGACAGATAGAAACGGGACGAGCCCGGGTCGCCCTGCCGGCCGGAGCGGCCGCGCAGCTGGTTGTCTATGCGCCGAGCTTCGTGGCGCTCGGTGCCGATGATGTGGAGCCCTCCGGCAGCGATGACCTGGTTGTGGAGGTCCTGCCACTCGCGCCGCAGCGTCGCGATGCGCCCGTCCTTCTCTGCGTCGCCCACGTCCTCCTTCTCCTGGAGCAGGTCGACCTGCTTTTCGACGTTCCCGCCGAGCACGATGTCCGTCCCGCGGCCCGCCATGTTGGTCGCGATCGTGATCACCTTGGGGCGCCCGGCTTGCGCCACGATCTCGGCTTCGCGCGCGTGCTGCTTCGCGTTCAGCACCTGGTGCGGCAGCTTTTCCTTCTGCAGCATGCCTGAAATGAGCTCGGAGTTCTCTATCGAGGTCGTGCCGACGAGCACCGGCTGGCCACGCTCATGGCAGTCCTTGATGTCGTCGATGATCGCCTTGTATTTCTCGTTCGTGGTGCGGAACACCTGGTCGTTCCGGTCGGCGCGGATCATCGGCATGTGGGTGGGTATGACCACCACCTCCAGCCCGTAGATCTCCTGGAACTCGTACGCCTCCGTATCGGCCGTGCCGGTCATGCCGGCGAGCTTGCGGTACATGCGGAAGTAGTTCTGGAACGTGATCGAAGCGAGCGTCTGGTTCTCGCTCTGGATGGACACGTTCTCCTTCGCCTCGATTGCCTGGTGGAGCCCGTCGGACCAGCGCCTCCCGGGCATGAGCCGCCCCGTGAACTCGTCGACGATCACTACGTCGCCCTCCTGGACGACGTAGTGCCGATCCCGGAAGAACAGGTTGTGCGCCCGTAGCGCCGCGTTCAGATGATGCATCAGGTTCACGTACGCGGGCTCGTACAGGCTCCGGCCCTCCGGAAGGAGCTGCGCGCGCGCGAGGAGCTTCTCCGCGTGCTCGTGGCCATCCTCGGAGAGCAGCACTGTGTGGTTCTTCTCGTCGACGAAAAAGTCTCCCGGCGCGCCGTCCTTTTCCTGGCGCTTCAGGAGCGGCGCGACCTCGTTGATGCGGTGGTAGATCTCGGTGCGGTCCTCGGCCTGCCCCGAGATGATGAGCGGCGTGCGCGCCTCGTCGATGAGAATCGAGTCCACCTCGTCGACGATGGCGTAGTTCAGCCCGCGCTGGAAGCGGTCGCCGACCTGCATCGCCATGTTGTCGCGCAGGTAATCGAAGCCGAACTCGTTGTTGGTGCCGTAGGTGATGTCGGCGGCGTAGGCCGTCTGCTTCTCGTCGTGCGGCATCTGGGTGAGAATCACCCCGACGGAGAGGCCCAGGAACCTGTAGACCTTGCCCATCCATTCCGCGTCGCGCCGCGCGAGGTAGTCGTTGACGGTCACGATGTGCACGCCGCGCCCGGAAAGGGCGTTGAGGTACGCCGGCAAGGTCGCGACCAGGGTCTTGCCCTCCCCCGTCCGCATCTCCGAGATCTTGCCGTCGTGCAGAACCATGCCGCCGATCAGCTGCACGTCGAAATGACGCATGCTGAGCACGCGCTTAGCGGCCTCGCGCACGACGGCGAAAGCCTCGGGCAGGAGCTCGACGAGCGCGGCTTTTTCCGCCGCGTCGCGCTCCTCGGCGGGCACACCCTCGACACGCTTTGCGAAGCGCTCCTTCAGCTCGCGGGTCTTCGCCGCTAGCGCCTGGTCGGAGAGGGCGGCAATCGCAGGCTCGAACGCATTGATCGCTCTGACCGTCTTGCCGTACTGCTTGAGCAGCCGGTCGTTGCGGCTGCCGAAGACCGCCTTCAGGACGCGGGAAATCATCGAGGAATGACGGTCGATGCGTGAAAAAGTTCGAAGTCTACCATGCGCTTCGGACCGCCCGACGCGGGCCGGAAGCGCCCAGGCCTAGCGGGTAGCTAGCGGGAGGCTGCCTGGAGGAAGCGGGCCGGGTTCTGCGCGACGCCCCGGTAGCGAACTTCGAAGTGCAAATGCGGGCCGGTGGCCCGCCCTGTCGCCCCCGATTCGGCGATCTTGGCGCCCCGCTGGACGACATCGCCTTCCTTCACCAGGAGCCTCGAGTTGTGCGCGTAGCGGGTGGTGAAGTCGTTGCCGTGGTCGATCTCGACCATATAGCCGTACTGGGGATGCATTCCTGCAAATCGCACGACACCGCCGGCGGCGGCGAACACCGGCGTGCCCACGTCGACTACGAAATCAACGCCCTCGTGCATCGCCAGCATGCCGTTGAAGGGATCGATGCGCCAGCCGAAGCTCGAAGCGCTCCAGCTGCCGTCTACCGGAGGGATCGTCGGCATCAGCTTCTTCTTGACTTTGGCGTCGAACAGCTGAGACTCGAGGACGCCCAGGGAGTCCGAGCGGTTCTCCATCTGGCGGGAGGCCTGGTCCAGCTGCCGGCCGAACTCGGCCATCGACAGGTCCTTCACGCTCGACACGGCTCCCCCGCGGCCAGGGACATCGGTGAAGCGGAACTCCCCGGGCTTGAGGCCGGCCAGTGCCGACAGCCGCTCCCCGAGGGCGTCGAGACGCATCAGCTGGGCCTGCATCTCGCCCAGCTTCACGGCCATTGCGTTGAGGTTCTCCCGCAGGAACTCTTCGGTCTTGCGCTGCTGCGCCTCCTGCGCCGACTTCACCAGGGACTCGAGCAGCGGAAGCTTGAGCTGGTCGGCATGCCTGACGGTGATCCAGAACAGGCCCAGCGTGAGACAGACTACGAGCGCGCCTATCAGCACCACGCCCGCGACCATGTGGCGGTGGGTCAGGGTCAGGGACTTCGCCCCGGCCGTTCTGCTCGAAACAAGAATAATATGCATGGGGCCACCGTCGCCTAGGCACGCATTCCACTTATCGCCGAACCCTGCATATGAGAAACCCCTACGCCTTCCTGAACCAAGCCGACGCCATCTCTGCGCTCATGCCCCAAGCCGAGCGCCTGATCGAACTGCGCGAGATCCTCGCCTCGCTGCTGCCGGAATCCCTGGCGCGACACTGTTCGGTCGCGAACTTCAGGCAGGGACGGGTGATTATTCTTGCGTCTAACGGCGCAACCGCCGCGAAACTGAAACTTATGCTCCCGGTATTATTGGAGCAATTTTCGGGGCGAGCGACGGAGGTTACCGGATTGGAGGTGGCGGTGCAAGCCCCCCGGGCGAAGCCTCAACCCGTTGAAAAATCTTCAAAAATCACTTCCGACGCGGCGTCCGGGCTGGCCGCGTTGTGCGAGCAACTCCCTGATTCGGAATTGAAAAAAGTCATGTTGCGAATCGTCTTTCAACATCGCCGCTAAGTATCTGCCTAGACGAGCATAAATGCTCGTTCAAGGATCAACAACCCGAATACCAGCAGCGCGAAAACCACGGCGTACTTGAATACCCGGAACGCAAAACGCAGGTACTTCCTGTCGTGGGTGACGAGGTACAGGACGATCCCTGCCGCCGTGACCAGCAGGACGAGGACCCCCGCGATGCGCAGGGCGAGCACGCGTGCTTTAGCCTGCCCTCAGGCGGCAGGCAGGGCGAACAGACGGGACAGCGCGGCCGGGGCGTCTTCTTCCCGCTCGAAGGTCGCCCATTCCCAGGAGTCCTGGGCGGCGAGGGCCGCCCGCGCTAGGCGATTATTGAGCGCGTGGCCCGATTTGTGGGCCGAGAACGACGCGATCAGCGGGTGCCCGATCAGGTAGAGGTCGCCGATCGCATCCAGCAGCTTGTGCTTCACGAACTCGTCGGCATACCGAAGCCCCTCGGCGTTCAGCACGCGGTATTCATCGACGACGATGGCGTTGTCCAGGCTGCCACCCCGGGCGAGGCCGGAATCGCGCAGCGCTTCGACCTCCTGGATGAAACCGAAGGTGCGCGCCCGGGCGACTTCCTTGACGTAGGAGGTGTCGGCGAAGTCGACCTGTGCGGTCTGCGCCGAATGCTCGATCGCCGGATGGTCGAACTCGATGGAGAAGGAGAGCTTGAAACCCTCGAACGGATCGAAGCGCGCCCACTTGTCGCCGTCTTTCACCTCGATGGTCTTCTTGATGCGGATGAAGCGCTTTGGCGCGGCCTGCTGCTCGATCCCCGCGGACTGGATCAGAAACACGAAGGGCGCCGCGCTCCCGTCCATGATGGGCACCTCGGACCCGGTCAGGTCGACGTAGGCGTTGTCGATCCCCAGGCCGGCGAACGCCGACATGAGATGCTCGACCGTGGCGACCTTGGCGCCGTCTGATTCGAGCGCGCTGGACAGCCGCGTGTCGGTAACCTTGAACGCGTCGGCGGCGATATCGACCGGCCTGGCCAGATCGATGCGCCGGAATACGATCCCCGTATCAGGCGCGGCCGGGCGCAGAGTCATGGCTACCTTCTCGCCAGTGTGAAGGCCAACGCCGGTGGCGCGGATCGTGGATTTGAGGGTGCGCTGCCTGAACATTTGCGTCGCCACGGCACTCGATCAAGGCCCGCCGCAGCCGATTGAAAGTATTGGATTTTAGCACAGAGTGCGGCCCCACCGGCCCGGAATTTCCGGCGAGGCACGCACTATGCACGCAGCCCTAGTGCGCGCGCTTGCGCAGATAGCCTGGCACAAAGGCCACGGTACGGATGAGGACCGGCGCGGGCCGCGCGGGAAGCCGGGGCGCGGCGGCGCGGGCGACGACGGGCTTGCGCAGGTAGCGGGGCATGCCAATGCGTTTTGCTGTGCTCATGAACTCTCCCTAGTCGGCTTGCTTGCGAAGAAATGCGGGGATGTCGTACTTGTCCACTCCGTTCGCCTGCAGCGCCTCGATAGTCGAGGCGCGGTTCTTGCGGATCACCGCGGGCATCTCGTCGAGCACGCGGTAGTCCACGCCGCTCGCCACCGGCATGTTGTCGGTGCCAGTCTTCTGTACCAGCTTGGGCTTCATCGCCCGCGCGGCCTGCGGCTGGCCCAGACCCGTGGCGATCACCGTGACGCGCAGCTCCTCGCCGATGGGGTCGTCGTAGACCGCGCCGAAGATGATGGTCGCGTCGTCCGCCGCGAAGCCGCGGATGGTGTTCATCACCTCCTTGGTCTCGCGCAGCTTGAGGCTCGACTTGTTCGCGGTGATGTTCACGACCACACCGCGCGCTCCGGAGAGGTTCACGCCCTCGAGCAGCGGGCAGGCGACGGCCTGCTCCGCGGCGATGCGCGCACGGTCGACCCCCGAGGAGGCGGCCGAGCCCATCATCGCCATTCCCTGCTCGGCCATGACGGTGCGCACGTCCTGGAAGTCGACGTTGATGAGGCCTGGCACGTTGATGATCTCGGAGATCCCCGCGACCGCGTTCTTGAGCACGCTGTCGGCTGCGGAGAACGCCTCCTCCATCGACACGTCGTCGCCCAGGACTTCCTCGAGCTTCTCGTTGAGGATCACGATGACCGAGTCGACGTGCTGGGACAGCTCCTCGATGCCCAGTTCTGCCGATTGAAGTCGCCGGGCGCCCTCGAAAGAGAAGGGCTTGGTCACCACCGCGACGGTGAGGATGCCCATCTCCTTGGCGACTTCCGCGACAATGGGCGCCGCTCCGGTGCCCGTGCCGCCGCCCATCCCCGCGGTGATGAAGACCATGTGCGAGCCGTGCAGGGCGTCGGCGATCTGGTCGCGCGCCTCCATCGCCGCCGACCGTCCGGCCTCGGGCTTCGCCCCAGCGCCCAGCCCGGTCGATCCAAGCTGGATCTGGTTCTTGGCCAGGGTCCGCGACAGCGCCTGGGCGTCGGTGTTCGCGGTGACAAACTCGACCCCGGCCACGCCGTTTCGGATCATGTGGTCGACGGCGTTGCCTCCGGCGCCACCGACACCGATGACCTTGATCACGGTGCCGCTTACTGGAATCTCAACGACTTCAAACATGCTGACCTCCTTCCGGGTGAAGTAAAGAACACCTGCCTGCGTACAACTCTAGAAATTCCGCTGGAACCATTCGCGCATCCTTCTTCCGATCTGCTTGAGCGATCCGCCCTGCCGCGCGACGAGGCCTCGCTGCGTCTGCACCACGCCCTCGAGCAGAAGCCCCACGGCGGTGGCGTAGCGCGGGCTGCGGACCACATCGGCGAGTGAGCCGGTGTAACGCGGGATTCCGAGGCGCACCGGCATGTGAAAGATCTCCTCGCCGAGCTCCGCCATGCCCTGCATCACGGCGGAACCGCCGGTGAGAACGATCCCCGAGGACAGCAGCTCCTCGTAGCCCGAGTCGCGCAGCACCTGCTGGATGAGGGAGTAGAGCTCCTCGACCCGCGGCTCGATGACCTCGGCCAGCGTCTGGCGCGAGAGCATCCGCGGCGGCCGGTCGCCCACGCCGGCGACCTCGATCATCTGGCCCGCCTCGGCAAGCTGCCTGAGCGCGCAGCCGTGGCGCACCTTGAGCTCCTCCGCCTCGGAGGTGGGCGTGCGCAGGGCCATGGCGATGTCGTTCGTGATCTGGTCGCCCGCGATCGGCACCACCGCGGTGTGGCGGATCGCGCCCTCGCGGAATACCGCGATGTCGCTCGTGCCGCCCCCGATGTCTACCAGGCACACGCCGAGCTCCTTCTCGTCCTCGGTCAGCACCGCGAGCGAGGAGGCGAGCGGCTGCAGGATCAGGTCGTTGACCTCGAGGCCGCAGCGGCGGACGCATTTCACGATGTTCTGCGCGGCTGACACCGCGCCGGTCACGATGTGGACCTTCACCTCGAGGCGCACGCCGCTCATGCCGAGCGGCTCGCGGACGCCATCCTGGCCGTCGATGATGAATTCCTGAGTGAGGATGTGCAGTACCTGCTGATCGGTGGGGATCGGCATCGCACGGGCCGTCTCGATTGCGCGCTCGACGTCGGTCTGGGTGACCTCTTTGTCCTTGATCGCCACCATTCCGGTGGAGTTGAAGCTCTTGATGTGGCTTCCCGCGATGCCGGTGAAGACGCGCTCGATCTTGCAGTCGGCCATCAGCTCGGCTTCCTCGAGGGTGCGTTGGATGGCGTTCACCGTGGACTCGATATTCACGACCACGCCCTTCTTCAGGCCCTTGGAGTCGTGCCCGCCCATGCCGATGATGTCCATGCGGCCGTCAGGGAAGAGCTCGGCGACGACCGCCACGACCTTGGAGGTGCCGATGTCGAGCGCGACGATGAGGTTCTTGTTGTCTCTCGCCATGTCAGACTCGCCTGTGCGGGCCGGGCCCGGACCGCGGCTTCTCCGTGATCCGCTCATCCACGTGAACCGCAAATCCGTTGGGATAGCGCAGGTCGACGTAGTCGACGCGCTCGCGCACGTCGGCCGGGGTCTGGGGAAACACCGAAGCGAAGCGTGCGAGCCGATCCTCGACCCGGTCTTTGTCGGTGTCCCGCCCGAGCTGGACCGTGAGGCCGTTCGAGAGCCTGAGCTGCCACGCCAGGCGCGGCGACAACAGCACCTGCCTGGGCTCGAGGCCGAGCGGAGCAAGCAGGTCCCGGAACCCGATGAAGCGCCGCGCGACCTCCCCCTCGGTACCCGCGGGACCGGCGAGAACCGGGAGCGGCTCATCGCTCTGCCCGTGGAAGAGCTCGCCCTGCGCATTGACAAGCTGCGCCTTCTTGCCCTGGCCCCAGCGCGCAAGGGCAACCTGCTCCTCGACGCGCACCTCGATGGAGTCCGGCCATACGCGCCGCAGCTCGGCGCGCCTCACCCAGGGGATGCCTTCGAACAGCGACCGGACCGACTCCAGGTCCACGGTGAAGAATGTGCCGCGAAGGCGTCCCTGCAACGCATGGACGATCTCACCCCGCTCCACCCGTTGCACGCTGCCCTCGACCACGATGCTCTTGAGAAGGAACTCGGGCGAGTCGAGGAGAACGCGCACGCCGGCATACGCGAGCAGAGCGAGCGCGAGCGCGGCGAAGGCGCCGGCCGCGGCATTGGCGAGGCGGGGGTTATCCCACACGCGCGCTTCCTTTCTCCAGCCGCGCGGATTCGAGGATGCGGATGCACAAGTCCTCGAACGACAGCCCGGCGTGGCGCGCCGCCATGGGTACCAGCGAATGGTCGGTCATCCCGGGCGAGGTGTTCACCTCGAGGAAGTACGGTTTGCCGGTGCGATCGAGCATCAGGTCGACGCGGCCCCATCCGCTGCAGCCCAGAGCCTTGAAGGCGAACAGGGCCTCGTCCTGGACGATGCGCTCTGCGTCCGGAGGCAGCCCGCAGGGAATGAGATAGCGGGTGTCTTCCGCGCTGTATTTCGCCTCGTAGTCGTAGAACTCGCGCGGGGTCTCCAGCTTGATGAGGGGCAGCGGCTTGTCCGCGAGGATTCCCGCGGTGAGTTCCACGCCGTCCACGAAGGCTTCGGCGATCACGACGCGGTCGTAGTTCGCCGCGAGGGCGTACGCCTCGGGAAGGTCGCGCGCGCTCTTCACCTTGGTCATGCCGATCGACGAGCCTTCGTTCGCCGGCTTTACCATCAGCGGGAGGCCGAGGCGCGTCGCGACCGCCTGCATGTCTGCGCCGTGCGCGAGAAGCTCGCCGCGCGGCGTCGGTATCCCGCACGACTGCCACACGAGCTTCGCGTGCCACTTGTCCATGGCGAGCGCACTCGCGAGCACGCCCGACCCCGTGTAGGGGATCCCAAGGAGCTCGAGCGCGCCCTGGATCGTGCCGTCCTCGCCGTAGCGGCCATGGAGGATGACAAACGCCCGGTCGAAGCCCCCATCCGCTAGCGCGCCGATGCCCCGCTCCTTGGGGTCGAAGGCGTGGGCGTCTACTCCCTTCGCCTTCAGCGCCGCGAGCACCCGCCCTCCGCTCCTGAGCGAGACGGCGCGCTCGGCGGAGACGCCGCCCATCAGCACCGCGACCTTTCCGAAGTCTGCAGGCTTCACGCGGCCTCCCCGACGATGCGGACTTCGGGGATCAGGTCGATCCGGAAGCGCTGATGCACCGTCGTGCGGGCCAGCGCGATCAGCGCCTCGATGTCGGAGGCGCGCGCCCTGCCCTTGGGGTTGACGATGAAATTTGCGTGCTTTTCCGAGATCCGGGCGCCGCCGATCTCGCGGCCCTTCAGCCCCGCCGCCTCGATCAGGCGCGCGGCGTGGTCTCCTGGGGGGTTGCGGAACACCGAGCCGGCGTTGGGGAGCTCGAGCGGCTGCGTGGCGAGGCGCCGCGCCAGCAGCTCCTTGATGCGGCGCCGCGCCGCCTTCTCGTCCCCGGGCCGGAAGCGGAACCAGGCGGCGAGGAACCACTCGTCCTCGCCGAGCTTCGCGCGAGGCAGCCCGACGCGCCGATAGCCCGTCTCGAACTCCTCCGGCTTGCGCTCGGTGAGGCTGCCCGCGCGCGATACCGTGAGCACCCTCGCGACGACGTCCCAGGTCTCAGAGCCGTAGCAGCCGGCGTTCATCGCGAGCGCGCCGCCCACGGTCCCCGGAACGCCCGCCAGGAACTCCGCGCCTTCGAGCCCGTGCGTTGCGGCGAAACGCGCCACCTTGGGAGACGCCGTGCCGGCCTCCGCGAAAACCAGATCGCCCTCGAGGCGCATGGCACCGCCGGGGTCATGCATCAGCACCACGGTGCCGCGGTAGCCGCCGTCGCGCACCAGCAGATTGCTTCCCAGGCCGACGAAGCACACGGGCTCGCCCCCGGGCAGCGTCGCGAGGAAAACCGCGAGATCCGCGGCGTCCGCGGGGGAATACGCGCGCGCCGCGACGCCGCCGGTGCGCCAGCTGACGTGCTTCGCCATCGGCTCGTTCAGCCGCAGGACGCCGCGCAAGGAGGCGGCGGGCTTGGCGATCGGCTCGGTCATTTTCATTCGCCGCCCTTGAGAAGCGCCGCCGGCACGCTCCCGATCGAGCCCGCGCCCATCGTGAGCACGACGTCGCCGGGCCTGGCGAGCTTGCGTATCGCCGCGGGCATGTCGGAGATCTTCTCGACGAACACCGGCTCGACCTTCCCCGCGATCCGGATCGCGTGGGCGAGCGAGCGGCCGTCCGCGGCGGCGATGGGCGCCTCGCCCGCGGGGTAGACGTCCGCGAGCAGCAGGGCATCCACCCCGGACAGCTCCTTGACGAAATCCTCGAAGAGATCGCGCGTGCGGGTGTATCGATGCGGCTGGAACGCGAGCACGATGCGCCGGCCAGGAAAGGCGCCGCGTGCGGCGTCGAGCGTCGCGCGCATCTCGGCGGGGTGATGCCCGTAGTCGTCTATCAGGGTGAAGCTCCCGGGCGCCTTGCCGTCAGTGACAAGCGGCACTTCGCCGTAGCGCTGGAATCGCCGCCCGACGCCGCGGAATTCGGCGAGCGCCTTGCGGATCGCGGCGTCCGGAACACCGAGCTCCGTGGCCACGGCGATCGCGGCAAGCGCGTTCTGGACGTTGTGTCGGCCGGGGAGATTGAGGGTGATCTCCAGGGGCGCCGCACCTTCGCGCAGCGCCTTGAAACGCATGCGCTCCCCGGCGGCGATGTCGACGCCCCGGACCATCGCGTCGTCGCGCAGGCCGTAGGTGACGATCGGCTTGGCGACCAGGGGCATGATCTCGCGCACTCCGACGTCGTCGGCGCAGAGGATCGCGCTCCCGTAGAAAGGCAGGTTCTGCAGAAATCCGATGAACGCCTGCTTCAGCCGCACCAGGTCGTGCTGGTAGGTCTCCATGTGGTCGGCGTCGATGTTGGTCACGACCGCCGCCACGGGCTGCAGCTGGAGAAAGGAGCCGTCGGATTCGTCGGCCTCCACGACGATGAACTCGCCCGCGCCGAGGCGCGCGTTTGACGCCGCGCTCACCAGACGCCCGCCGATCACGAAGGTCGGGTCGAGGCCGCCCTCGGCGAGCACGCTCGCGACGAGGCTCGTCGTCGTCGTCTTGCCGTGTGTCCCCGCGACCGCGATCCCCTGCTTCAGGCGCATGAGCTCCGCGAGCATCAGCGCGCGGGGCACCACCGGGATGCGCTTCGCCTTCGCCGCGACGACTTCGACGTTGTGCGGCGGCACCGCGGTGGAAACCACCACGGCGTCCGCCGATGCGACGCTGTCGGCGCTGTGCCCCAGCGTGACCTTCGCCCCTAGCGATGCGAGGCGCTCGGTCGCGGCGTTCGCCGCGAGATCGGATCCGCTGACCTGGTAGCCGAGATTCAGCAGCACTTCCGCAATGCCGCTCATCCCCGAGCCGCCGATCCCGACGAAATGAATGCGCTTGACCTTGTGCTTCACGGGGCGAGCTCCATGCACGCGCGTGCCACGGCGGCGGTCGCGTCCGGCCGGCCGAGCGAGCGGGCACGCACGGCCATGGCGGCGAGGCGCCCGCGGTCGCATTCGGCGATCAGCTCCGCGAGGCGCTCGGCGGTGAGCTCGCCCTGGGGCAGGAGCACGGCCGCCCCGGCGTCGGCGAGGAAGCGCGCGTTGGTGGTCTGGTGGTCGTCCACCGCGTGGGGAAAGGGAACGAGAAAGCTAGCGACACCGGCTGCCGCAAGCTCCGCGACCGTGGTCGCTCCGGCGCGGCATAGCGCGAGGTCGGCTTCGGCGTAGGCGCCGGCCATGTCGCCGATGAACGCCAGCGTGCTCGCCTGCACTCCCGCTGCCGCGTACGCCGCCTCGAGCGACTGGAGGTGCTGCGCGCCCGATTGATGGGTCACGACGGGTCGCTTCGCCGCAGACAGTAGCGCGAGCGCCCGCGGGACGACCTCGTTCAACGCCCTCGCGCCGAGGCTTCCGCCCACCACCAGGAGGCGGAGCGGGCCCGAGCGCTTCGCGTAGCGCGCCTCCGGCGGAGGGATCGCGGCGATCTCGGGGCGCACCGGATTGCCCGCTTGCGTCGCACCGCGGAGCGCGCCGGGAAAGGCGCACAGCACCCGGTCGGCCACGCCGGCAAGAACACGGTTCGCAAGGCCCGCCACGGAATTCTGCTCGTGGATTACGAGCGGCCGGCCGAGGAGCGCCGCCATCATGCCTCCGGGAAACGACATGTAGCCGCCCATGCCGAGGATCACGTCGGGACGCTTCGCGAGGATCGCGCGCGCGCTCTGCCAGAAGGCGAGCAGCAGCTTGAGCGGCAGGAGCGCGAGGGCGAGCGGACCCTTGCCTCGCACGCCCGAGAACCTCACCGCCACCATTTCGTAGCCGCGGCCCGCGACGAGCCCCGCTTCCATTCCGGTGGCGGACCCCAGCCATACGACGCGCCAGCCGCACGCGCGCATGAAGTCGGCGACGGCGAGACCCGGAAACACGTGGCCGCCCGTTCCGCCTGCGGCGATCATGACGGTTCTTGGCACGGCGGATTCGCGTCGAGAGCGATCATGCCCGCACCCCGCGCATGATCTGGCGGTTCTCCCAGTCGATCCTCAGGAGGATCGCGAGGGCCACGCAGTTCGCGACCAGCCCGCTGCCGCCGAAGCTCATGAGCGGCAGCGTGAGACCCTTGGTCGGCAGCACTCCCATGTTCACGCCCATGTTGATGAACACCTGCACGCCGAGCCACACGCCCACCCCTTGAGCGAGGAGCGCCGCGTAAGGGCGCTCCAGTGCCACCGCCTGGCGCCCGATGGCAAACGCGCGGAGCACGAGCCAGGAGAACAGCGCGATCACCGCAAGGACTCCCGCGAAGCCCAGCTCCTCGCCGATCACGGCGAGAAGGAAATCGGTGTGGGCCTCGGGCAGATAGAGCAGCTTCTCGACGCTCGCGCCCAGGCCCACGCCGAACCATTCGCCGCGGCCGAAGGCGATGAGCGCGTGCGACAACTGGTAGCCGCGGCCGAAGGGGTCCGACCAGGGATCCATGAACCCGAAGATGCGCTGCATGCGGTACGGCGAGGACAGGACCAGGCCCACGAAGCCCACACCCATCATCACGAGCAGCCCCGCGAACCAGGTGCCGTTCATGCCGCCCAGGAACAGGATTCCGGTAGCGATCGACGCGACGACCACGAAGGCGCCGAAATCGGGCTCCCGGAGCAGCAGCCAGCCCACGACCAGCATCACGGCGAACATGGGGAGCAGGCCGCGCTTGAGGCTGTGCATCAGCGCGAGCTTGCGCACCGTGTAGTCGGCGGCGTAGAGAACGACGAACAGCTTCATGAATTCGGAGGGCTGCAGGCCTCCGATGCCTAGCGAAAGCCAGCGGCGCGCTCCGTTCACCTCGCGCCCCAGCCCCGGAACGAGCAGCAGCGCGAGCAGCGCGACGCCCAGCATGAAAAGCCACGGCGCGGCCTGCTGCCACGTCCGCACCGGAACCTGGAAGGCGAGCATGCCGGCGAGGCCTCCGGCGGCGAGGAAGAGCACGTGCCGCTGGAGAAAATAGGTCGGGCTGCCGCCGGTGAAGTGGCTCGCCTCGGCGATGGCGATCGACGACGAATACACCATGACGGTGCCGAAGGTGAGCAGCAGCAGCGCCGCCCAGAGCACGCCGCTGTCGTACTCGGCGAGGGGCGCGCGGCCGGGGCTAATGCTTCTCAGCACCGAGTATCCTTTCGACCGCGAGGCGGAAAACGTCGCCGCGGTGCTTGTAGTTGCGGAACATGTCGAAGCTCGCGCAAGCGGGCGACAGCAGCACCGCATCGCCCGGCCGCGCCGCCTCGCCCGCGAGCGCCACCGCTTCCTCCATAGACTGCGCGCGCCGGATCGGAACGCCCGAGCCCGCGATGGCGCTCTCGATGAGCGCGGCGTCGCGCCCGATCAGGACGAGCGCTCGCGCCGACCGGCCTACGGCGGGCTTCAGCGGCGAGAAATCCTGTCCCTTGCCCTCGCCTCCGGCGATCAGGACCACCTTCGAGTCGCCCCGCGCGAGGCCGGCGAGCGCGGCGACGGTCGAGCCGACGTTGGTGCCCTTGGAGTCGTCGTACCAGCGCACGCCCCGCGCTTCGCCGACCGGCTCGACGCGGTGCGGCAGTCCCTTGAATGCGCGCAACGCGTCGAGCAGCGGCGCGAGCGGCAGGCTCAAGGCCCGGCAGAGCGCGAGCGCGGCGAGCGCGTTGGCGGCGTTGTGCAACCCGGCGAGCTTCATCTCTCGCACGGAAAGGAGCGCGCTTGCGCCCTGTGCGAGCCAGGGCTGGCCGTCGCGCTCGAGCAGCCCCCAGTCCTCTTCGCGGCGCGGGGCGCCGAGGCCGAAGGTGATCGTCCTGCGCCCGGGCAGCGCCATCGCCAGAGTGCGGGCGTCGTCGCGGTTGAGGATCTGGAGGCCGCCTCCGGCAAATATGCGCGCCTTCGCGGCCGCGTAGTCCTCGATGCCGCGGTAGCGATCGAGGTGGTCTTCGCTGATGTTGAGCACCGTCGCGGCGGTGGCGTCGAGCGAATCGGTGGTCTCGAGCTGGAAGCTGGAGAGCTCGAGCACCCAGAGGTCGGGGCTTTTCCCCGATTCCTCGCGGCGCATCAGCGCGTCCAGCACCGTGGGGCCGATGTTCCCCCCGACCTCGCAGTCGTAGCCCGCGGCCCGCGCCATCGCGCCGACAAGCGAGGTCACGGTGGTCTTGCCGTTGGTGCCCGTTATCGCGACGATGCGGGCACTCCCTCCCTTTGCCGCGATCGCGAACAGCTCGACGTCGCCGAGCACACGCGCCCCGGCGGCCAGGGCCTGCCGCACGAGCGGCTCGGCGAGCGGCACGCCAGGGCTCATCGCCACGAGATCGACGCCCGCGAAGCTTTCCTCGCGAAACGGCCCGCAGAGTGCGGGGACCCCGGGCAGGACCGACTTCAGGACGGAGAGCTGCGGCGGATCGGCACGCGTGTCGGCGACGCGCACGCTCGCCCCGGCGCGCGTCAGCCATTTCGCCATCGACAATCCCGTGTCACCCAAGCCCAGCACCAGCGCCTTTCTGCCCGCGAAACTCACCGCAGCTTCAACGTGGAGAGACCGAAGAGCACCAGCATCATGGTGATGATCCAGAAGCGGACCACCACCTGAGACTCCTTCCATCCCGACAGCTCGTAGTGATGGTGAAGCGGCGCCATTCGGAAGACGCGCTTGCCGCCGCTCCACTTGAAATAGAGGACCTGGATCATCACGGAGGCCGTTTCCGCGACGAAGACTCCGCCCATGATGAAGAGCACGATTTCCTGGCGGACGATGACCGCGACCGTGCCGAGCGCGGCGCCGAGGGCGAGCGCGCCGACGTCGCCCATGAAGACGTCCGCCGGATAGGCGTTGAACCACAGGAAGCCCAGGCCCGCGCCGACGAGCGCGCCGCAGAACACGGTGAGCTCGGCCGCCCCCGGTATGTAGGGAAAGAGCAGGTAGCGGGAGTAGTCCACGCGCCCGGTGACCATGGCGAACACCGCGAGCCCGCCCGCGACCATCACCGCCGGCATGATCGCCAAGCCGTCGAGCCCGTCTGTGAGGTTGACCGCGTTCGAAGAGCCGACGATGACGAAGTAGCTGAGCAGGATGAAGCCGAACGCGCCGAGCGGATACGCGATGTTCTTGAAGAAGGGCACGATCAGGTCGGCCTTGGCGGGAAGCGTCATCGAGAAGCCGCTCGCGACCCAGGATGCGAACAGATCGGGGATCTGGCCGCTGCCCGCAGCGGACACGGCGAACGCGAGGTAGACGGCCGCGATCAGACCGATCAGGGATTGCCAGAGGAACTTCGCCTTCGGCGAAAGGCCCTTGGGGTTGTTCTTCACGACCTTGCGGTAGTCGTCGACCCAGCCGATCGCGCCGAAGCCGAAAGTCACGACGAGCACCGCCCAGACGAAGCGATTCGACAGATCCGCCCAGAGCAGCGTCGCCGTGAGGATGGAGAGCAGCACCAGCGCCCCGCCCATGGTCGGCGTGCCGGCCTTGGTGAGGTGCGTCTGGGGGCCGTCGTTGCGAACCGCCTGGCCGATCTTGTAGGCCGTGAGCTTACGGATCACGAGCGGCCCGGCGAGAAGCGAGATGGCGAGCGCGGTGAGCGTCGCGAGCACCGCGCGCAGCGTGATGTACTGGAATACGTTGAACGCGCGCACATCCTGCGCGAGCCATTGTGCGAGAGAGAGGAGCATCAGCGCGCCTTCCCGGGTTCCGCCGCGAGTGCCTGCACCACGCGCTCCATGCGCATGAAGCGCGAGCCCTTCACCAGCGCGGCCGCGGTCGAGACAACCTCTTCCTTTGCCGCCGCGACGAGAGCGTCGGCCGTCGTGAAGTGCCTTGCGCCCTTGCCGAAGGCGGCGACCGCGGCGCGGCACAGCTCGCCGGTCGCGTACAGGCGGTCGATGCCGCGCTCACGCGCGTATCGCCCGATCTCCTCATGGAAGTCGAGGCCGCGCTCGCCGACTTCTCCCATGTCTCCGAGCAGCAGGAGCTTCGTGCCCGGCTCGGCTGCGAGGACGTCGATTGCGGCACGCACCGAGTCCGGGTTGGCGTTGTAGCTGTCATCGATCAGTCTCGCTCCCGAGCGCGCCGCCAGCCTCGCCATGCGTCCCCCCACCGGGCGGAACGCCGCCAGGCCTTTTTCGACCGAAGCCAGGCTTGCACCCGCCTCGAGCGCGCACGCCGCGGCGGCGCAGGCGTTCAGCACGTTGTGACGGCCGCTCGCGTGCAGTTCGATCCGGGCAGCGCCTTCCAGGGTGCGCAGCTCGATACGGCTGCCGAAGGGTGCCGGTTCGTGGCGGCCGCTCACTTGCGCGCGCCGCTCGATGCCGAAGTCGCGAACGCGCCGCCCCGCGAGCAAGCTGCGCCAATAGCCCGCGAATCCGTCGTCGGCGTTGATCACCGCGACGCCCCCGCTCCGCAGCGCGCCGAACACCGCCGCGTGCTCGCGCGCGACCTCGGCGACTCCGTTCAGGAACTCCTGGTGCTCGCGCTGCGCGTTGTTGACCAGGGCCACTGTCGGGGCGGCGATCGCGGCGAGAGCGGCGGTTTCGCCCGGATGGTTCATTCCGATCTCGATGACGGCGACGCGGTGCATCGCACGCAGCCTGAGCAGCGTGAGCGGCAGGCCGATGTCGTTGTTCTCGTTTCCTTCGGTCGCGAGCAACTGCGCCTCGCCGAAGTGCGTCCGCAGGATCGCGGCAATCATCTCCTTCACCGTGGTCTTGCCGTTGGACCCGGTCACGGCGATCAGCGGGATGTCGAAGCGGGCGCGCCACTGCGCCGCCAGCCGGCCAAGCGCCAGCCGCGTGTCGCCGACGACGAGCAGCGGCAGGCGCGCGGTTTCCGCCGTGGTGCTCGAGTCCAAGTCGACCATGGCTGCGGCAGCGCCACGCTCCCTTGCGACATCGAGAAAGCGATGCCCGTCGAAACGTTCGCCCCGCAGGGCCACGAACAGCGCTCCGGGGGCGAGCGTGCGGCTGTCGGTCGACACCGCCGAGAAGCGCGTATCGTCGGCTGTCGCCCTCGCGCCCACCGCTGCGGAGGCTTCGCGCAGGCTCATCATCGGCTCCATCCCGCGAGTGCCCGCTCGGCTTCCTGTGTGTCCGAGAAGGGAAGCCTGCGACCGGCGACCTCCTGGTAGGTCTCGTGTCCCTTGCCGGCGAGGAGCACGACGTCCGACGGGCCCGCCTGCGCGATCGCCCGCTCGATCGCTTCGCGCCGGTCCTCGACGGTTTCGTGGGCAAGGGTCACGCCCTTCTCGATTTCGGCGATGATCGCCGCGGGGTCTTCGCCGCGCGGGTTGTCGCTCGTGAGGATGAGGGCGTCGGCGTGCCGCGAGGCGACCGCGCCCATCAGCGGACGCTTGCCCCGGTCGCGATCGCCGCCGCAGCCGAATACCGCGACGAGGCGCCCGCCGCTCGCGCGGGCGACATCCTTCAGCGTGGTCAGGGTCTTTTCGAGCGCGTCCGGCGAGTGGGCGTAGTCGACGACCACCAGGGGTCTGCCGTTTCCCCCGAGGCGCTGCATGCGCCCGGCTACCGGCTTCAGGTTGGCGAGAGCGGCGGTCGCGCGCCCGAAGGGAACGCCCGACACCAGCATGGTCGTCAGAACTCCGAGCAGGTTGGATACGTTGAAGCGCCCGAGCAGCGGGCTGACGATCCGCGCCTCGCCCCAGGAGGTCTTCGCGTCGAAGGCGACCCCCGCGGGTGACACGTCGATCGCGTGGGCCTCGGCGTACCCTTCGAGCCCGGCACGCGCGGCAACTTCCGCGGAGCAGCTGTAACCGGCCCGGTTGACCCGCCCCACGAGCAGGCGCGCGAGGCGCGCTCCCTGCACGTCGTCGAGGTTGAGCACGGCGTGCTTCAGCGTCGGAGCCTCGAACAGGCGCTGCTTCGCGCGAGCGTAGCCTTCCATGTCGCAGTGATAGTCGAGGTGGTCGCGCGAAAGGTTGGTATACAGCGCCGCCCCGAAGGCCACGCCGTTGACCCGGCCTTGATCGAGGCCGATCGAGGTCACTTCCATCGCCACGCCCTGCGCGCCTTCGCGGCGCAAGCGCGCAAGCGCGCGGTGCAGCACGATCGGATCGGGCGTGGAGTTGACGCTGGTCTCGAGCCGTCCGGGAAATCCGATGCCCAGCGTGCCGATCACCGCCGTGCGCGCCCCGCTGGCGCCGCACGCCTGCGCGAGCCAGTGGCTGCACGAGGTCTTGCCGTTCGTGCCGGTGACGCCCATCGTCCAGAGCGCTTCCGAGGGCCGGCCGTATACCTCGTGGGCGAGATGGCCGGCGAGCCCGCGCAGGTCGTCTACCGGAAGGTTCGGGACGCGCCACCGCGGATCCCAGCGGAAGCCGCGGCGCTCCCATAGCACGGCGGAAGCTCCCCGCGCGAGCGCGCCCGGAATGAAATCGCGCCCGTCGCTTCGCGCGCCGGGATAGGCGACGAAGGCATCGCCGGAAGCCACGCTCCGGCTGTCGGCGTCGAGACCCGTCACGCGCGCCCCCTGCGCCGCGAGAAGTCCGAGGACATGTTCGGCCTCGTTCCGCACACCTAGACGCTTTCTTTCACTTCCTGGCCCTCGGGCGGCAGCTCGATCGGCTGCATCGGCCCGTCGGGTGCGACGTCCAGCGTACGCAGCGCGCCCGCCATGATCTGGGCGAACACAGGCGCGGCGACGATGCCGCCGTAGTAGCGGCCGGCGGACGGCTCGTCGATCATCACGGCGACGACCAGGCGCGGGTGCGACGCGGGCGCGAATCCGACGAAAGAGGAGACGTACTTGTCTGGGGAGTAAGCGCCGTTTTCCTCCTTGTGCGCGGTGCCTGTCTTGCCCGCCACGCGGTACCCCATGATCTGGGCGCGGGGCGCGGTGCCGTTGCGGTTGACGGCCATCTCCAGCATTGCGCGGACCGCCAGCGCTGTCTTCGGAGCCATGACGCGCCGGCCGACCGGCGGTGCGTCCACGCGCAAGAGCGATAGCGGCACCAGCTCCCCGTCGCGCGCGAACACGCTATAGGCGCGCGCGAGCTGAACGAGGGAAACCGCGATGCCGTGCCCGTAGGACATCGTCGCCTGCTCGATCGGCTTCCAGCTCCGGTACGGCCTCACCTTCCCCGCCGCCTCTCCGGGAAATCCCAGGCCGGGCGGGCTGCCGAAGCCGACGTCGCGAAACATCTCCCACATGGACTCCGGAGAAAGCCCCAAGGCGATCTTGGCTGCGCCGACGTTCGAGGACTTCTGGATGACCTGCGCGACGGTAAGGGAGCGCTCGACGTGCGCGTCTCGTATCGTGGCGCCGCCGATGCTGAGTGTCCCCGGCGCGGTCTGGATCACCGATTCGGGCCTGACCCGCCCGGCCTCCAGGGCGAGCGCGATGGTGAAGGGCTTGAGCGTCGAGCCCGGTTCGAAGGTGTCGGTCATGGCCCGGTTGCGGAGCTGCGCGCCGGCGAGCTTGCTGCGGTTGTTCGGGTTGTAGGTGGGGAAATTGGCGAGGGCGAGCAGCTCGCCGGTGTCTACGTCGAGCACGACAACCCCGCCTGCCTTGGCCCGGTTCTGGACGACGGCGGCCTTCAGCTGGCTGAACGCGAGGTTCTGGATGCGCGCATCGAGCGCAAGAGTGAGGTCGTTCCCATCTTGCGCGGCCTTGATCGACTCGACGTCCTCGACGGTCTGGCCGAGCCTGTCCTTGATGACGCGGCGGCTACCCGGTTTGCCGGCCAGCCGGTCCTGGAACGCGAGCTCGACGCCTTCCTGCCCGACGTCGTCCGCGCCGGTGAAGCCGAGCACGTGCGCTGTGACGTCGCCGCTCGGGTAGTAGCGCCGGTACTCGCGACTCTCGAATATGCCCGGGATGTGCAGGCCCGCGACGCGCTCGGCGGTCTCCGGGGAGATCTGCCTCTTGACGAACGCGAAGTCGCGGCCGGTGTCGACGAGGCGCTTCTCGATCTCGCCTTGAGGCATCTCGAGGAGAGACGCAAGCCGCGCGAGCTGCCGCCTGCTGGGTTGCGCCTCGCCCGGGATCGCCCAGATCGACTTCACCGGGGTACTGATCGCCAGGGCTTCGCCGTTGCGGTCGAGGATGCGTCCCCGGTTCGCGGGAATCTCCATCACGCGGCTGTAGCGCGATTCGCCCTTGGCCTGGAGGAAATCGTTGTTGAGACCTTGCAGGTAGACCGCGCGGCCGATCAGCAGGGCGAAGCCCGCGACGAAGACGCAGAGCAGGAAGCGCGAGCGCCACACCGGCAGCGTCAGCTCGAGAACGGGGCTGGCGGCAAAGTTCACTTCGCCGCCTCCTGCGGTCGTGCTATCTGGAGGCGCTTCGCTTCGGGAACACGCATGTGCAGCTGGCGGCTGGCGATGCGTTCGACGCGTGCGTGCACCGCCCACGTGCTGGCCTCGAGCTGCAGCTGACCGTATTCGACTCCCAGCTGACGCGAACGTTCCTGCTCCTGCTCGAGCTCTCCGAAAAATCTGCGCGCCTGGTGCTGCGAGGTCACCAGACCCAGAGCGCACGCCGCCAGCACGACGAGGAGCAGAAGGTTCAGGCGGACCATGGCGGCCTCAGGCGACTTTCTCCGCGACTCGTAGCACGGCGCTTCGCGCGCGAGGATTCGCAGCGATTTCCGCAGGGCGGGGCCGCTGCGGAGCGCCAACGATGCGCAGCCGGGGCGGCGGCAGATCCCGCGCCCTGACCGGGAGGCGCTCCGGGAGCGAGGGACGCGCCTGCGCGCGCATGAAGTTCTTGACGATCCGGTCTTCGAGCGAATGGAAGCTGATCACTGCCAGACGCCCGCTGGCCCTGAGCACGGCGAGGGCCTGCGGCAGAGCTAGCGACAGCTCCTCAAGCTCCTGATTGACGTGAATCCGTATAGCCTGAAACGTCCGCGTCGCCGGGTTCTGACCCGGTTCACGCGTCCGGACGGCCGCAGCCACGACAGCGGCAAGTTCCCCGGTTCGCCGTATAGGCCCTCTTCCCCGAGCAGCAACAATCGCCTTTGCAATCTGTTTAGCAAACCGTTCTTCGCCATAGTTGCGGATCACCTCCCTGATCTCGGCCTCGTCCGCGCGTTCCAGCCAATCCGCCGCCCCGGCGCCACGCGTCGGGTCCATGCGCATGTCCAGTGGCCCGTCGCCGCGAAAGGCAAAGCCGCGCCGCGGGTCTTCGAGCTGCGGAGTCGACATGCCCAGGTCGAATAGCACTCCGTCGACTTCTCCGGCGTGCAAGGCGTCGAGCGTGGCCTGCAGCTCGCTAAACTGCGCATGGGCCGGGGTAAACCGCGGATCCCTCACTTCCTTCGCAGCCGCGAAGGCGTCCGGATCGCGATCGATAGCGAAGAGCCGGCCGCTCGGGCCGAGCCGTTCCAGAATCAGGCGGGTGTGGCCGCCTCTTCCGAAGGTCGCGTCCACGAAGGTGCCGTCGGGTCGAGAGTCGATGGCGAGCGCATCGACTGCCGGGTGGAGGAGGACGGGAACGTGCGCATCGGCGCTCACAGCGAGAAGTTCTCGGTCCCCGGAGGCGGGTTAGTGCCCACTTGCGTGAGGCCTCGCGCCAGTCTTTCGTCCCAGGCAGCGATGTCCCAGATTTCGAAATGGCTCCCCTGTCCGACCAGCATGACGTCTTTTTTCAGGGCGGCAAACTTGCGCAGGGCGGGCGAGATGAGGATTCGTCCTTGCGCGTCGAGCTCGAGCTCCTCGGCGAAGCCGACCAGGAGGCGCTGCCACCAGCGCGCCTCTTCGTTGAAGCTCGAAAGCGCCTGGACTTTGGCGCCGATGGGCTCCCAGGCGAGGCGCGGGTAGAGAAGCAGGCAGCTATCCGGGTGGGCGGTGAGCACTACCGCACGGCCTCCCGAAAGCAAGGCGTCGCGATGCCGGGTCGGCACGGCAAGCCTTCCCTTGGCGTCGAGACTCAGCTCTGTCGCCCCTTGAAACAACAGTCCCCCTTGTGGTGGCGAAGCGAAGCGCCACGGTTCCCCACGAAACCCTACTTCTTACCACTCTAGAGGAAACTGCAGGGACGGTCAAGCCTGAAATTGTCGAAATTTTTAACTACAACAGGGACTTAAGGCGGGTTCCTTAGAAGAAGCTTAATGTCAAATAAGCACAAATAAATTAATGTGTTATAGCATGAAGTGAATGTAATACATTAGGAAATCAAGGACTTCCGATGAATCGACTGCAGACCGGTCCTGTCGGGGCGGGTCTAGTGGAGGTGCTTCTTTCCAGAAGTGGCGCCGACGCGCGGCTGGCTGCGATCCTGCGGCGCTTCGGACGCCTTGCGGGTGAAAAGCTGATTGACGAGTGCGTGGACCTCACCGATCTCGGCGTCACCGAAGTGGCGAGAGAGCAGCGCGGTAAGGTCGTCGATCATGCGCCGCCGCTGCATCTCGCGGATCGCGTCCGCTGTCGGGCCGACGAACACCCAGCTGTGCTCGTCCTGACCGTCCTCCTGGTAGTAGCTCACCTCGACGGCAGCCGCCTCCTCGGAATAGGGCGAGAGGGAGGCAAAGGCACCCTCCAGCGACTGCTGAAAATTGCGGCCGACGTACCCGGTCCAGCAGATGTCCAGGGCGCGCCTTCGCCTGTCGAACACGATACCGGGCTCGTCCTGGTGAGCGCTGCGCGCGTCCGCGAGCCCGTCCACGTCGACGTAGTCGAACCAGGGTCGCAGGGCGACCTCGATCTCGGTCTGACTCACTCCGCTCCTCAGGAGGACGGTGCCGTGGACGTGGACTTCGGTATGCATGCTTCTGGATCCCGGGAAACGTCGATGCTATGCCGAGAACGGCCCGACTTCAACCCTGCGTTGCCCGCGACAATGGGATAATCGCTGCGAGAGGTCTACCGATGCCCACCCCTGGCGATACCGTCAACATGGCCCTGTTCTGCGATTTCGAGAACGTCGCCCTGGGCGTGCGCGACGCCAAGTATGCCAAGTTCGACATCACCAAGGTACTCGAGCGCCTGCTGCTCAAGGGCAGCATCGTCGTAAAGAAGGCCTATTGCGACTGGGAGCGGTACAAGGATTTCAAGGCCGACATGCACGAGGCGTCCTTCGAGCTGATCGAGATCCCGCACGTGCGCATGTCGGGCAAGAACTCCGCGGACATCCGCATGGTCGTGGATGCGCTGGATCTCTGCTACACGAAGTCCCACGTCGATACCTTCGTGATCATCAGCGGGGACTCCGACTTCTCTCCTCTCGTTTCCAAGCTTCGCGAGAACGACAAGACCGTGATCGGGGTCGGCGTGAAGAACTCGAGCTCGGACCTTCTGGTTGCGAACTGCGACGAGTTCATCTTTTACGACGATCTGGTGCGCGAGAAGGCCTCGCGGCGCCCGCCGAAGAAGAAGCCGCAAGGCAAGCCGGCGTCGTCGGAGGGAACGCCCAAGGACGGAGATGACAGGACCGACGAAGCCCTCGACCTCGTCATGCAGACCGTCGAGGCGCTGATCGCCGAGCGCGGCGCCGAGGAAAAGATCTGGGGTTCGATGGTGAAGCAGGCGCTGAAGCGGCGCAATCCAGGCTTCAACGAGTCTTACTACGGTTTCTCGTCATTCTCCAAGCTGCTCGACGAAGCGGCGTCGCGCAACATGCTGCAGCTGGAGCACGACGAGAAGTCCGGCGGGTATATCGTCAAGAGCGTCGCGCACTAGACGCGCTCGATCGCGAGGGCGATCCCCTGCCCCACGCCGATGCACATCGTGCACAGCGCGTAACGGCCCTTGATCGCGTGCAGCTGGCTCGTCGCAGTCGCGACGAGACGCGCTCCGGAGGCCCCCAGGGGATGGCCGATGGCGATTGCGCCGCCATTCGGGTTCACGTGTGCAGCGTCGTCGGACAACCCGAGCTCGCGCGTCACCGCCAGCGCCTGCGCGGCGAACGCCTCGTTGAGCTCGATCACGTCCATCTGCGAGAGCTTGAGGCCGGTCTTCTCGAGCACCTTGCGGGTCGCGGGCGCCGGCCCCACGCCCATAATGCGCGGCGCGACGCCCGCCGTGGCCATGCCGAGCACGCGCGCGCGGGGCGCACACCCGTGTTTCTTCGCCGCGGACTCCGAGGCGAGAACCATCGCGCAGGCTCCGTCGTTCACTCCGGAAGCGTTGCCGGCGGTGACCGTGCCATCGGGCCTGACCACGCCTTTCAGCTTCGCGAGCCCCTCGAGCGTGGCGTCTGGCCGCGGGTGCTCGTCGGTGTCGACCGTGGTCGCCGCTCCCTTCTTTCCGGGAACCGACACCGGGATGATCTCGCCGCGGTAGAAGCCCCTTGCGTGAGCCGCCGCCCAGCGCTGCTGGCTGCGCAGCGCGAATGCGTCCTGGTCGGCGCGCGTCACCTTGAACTCGCCGGCGACGTTCTCTGCAGTCTCGGGCATCGAGTCGATTCCGTACTTCGCCTTCATGGCCGGGTTGACGAAGCGCCAGCCGATGGTCGTGTCCTCGATCTTCGCGGCGCGCGAGAACGCGCTGTCCGCCTTGGGCATGACGAAGGGCGCGCGCGACATGCTCTCCACCCCGCCTGCGATCATGAGCTGCGTCTCGCCGCTCCGGATGGCCCGCGCGGCCGTGCCCACCGCGTCCAGGCTGGAGCCGCAGAGGCGGTTCACGGTCGCGCCCGGAACCGTCTGCGGCAGCCCGGCCAGCAGCAGGGCCATGCGCGCCACGTTGCGGTTGTCCTCGCCCGCCTGGTTGACGCATCCGTAGATCACGTCGTCGATCGCGGCCCAGTCGACCGAGGGGTTACGCTCCATCAGCGCCTTGATCGGCAGCGTGGCGAGATCGTCGGTGCGGATGGAGGACAGAGCGCCCCCGTAGCGTCCGAAAGGCGTGCGAACGGCGTCGCATATGAACACTTCGGTCATCGTGGTTCCCGGTTTTCGCGGAGCCGTCTATTCTAATTCGGCCTCAGACCAAGCCGGAGACCGGAATCGAGGCTCCGTGTATCGCTCTGGCCGCGTCGGACGCGAGAAACAGCACCACCTCGGCAAGCGCCTCGGGCGCCACCCAGCGCCGCGGATCGGCCTTGGGCATGTCCTTGCGGTTCTGCGGCGTGTCTATGGTGCTGGGAAGGATGCAGTTGACGTTGATGCCCTTTTCCCGCAGCTCCGCCGACATGCTCTCCGTGAGGCGAATCACCGCGCTCTTCGACGCGATGTAAGCGCCCATGTTCGCCTTGCCCGAAAGCGCCGCGATGGCGCCGACGTTGATGATCTTCCCGCCGCCTGCCGCGAGCATGCCGGGAACGACGGCGCGGGCGCAGTTGACTACGGACCTCGCGTTAAGCCCGAGCATCAGATCCCAGGTGTCGTCGCTCGTCTCGTGCACCGGCTCCCCCATGCGGAAGCCGCCGGCGATGTTGCAGAGGACGTCGATGCGGGCGCCGGCGTGGATCGCGCGCGCCACCGACTGCGCGTCGCGCAGGTCGGCGACGGCGAAGCGCGTGCCTTGCGCCTCGGCGCCATACGCCGCGCGCAGGTGATCCGCGGAATGGTCCGCGAGGACGAGCGCCGCGCCTTCCGCGGCGAACGCCTTCGCGACCGCGCGGCCGAGGTTGCCCGCCGCGCCCGTGATGAGGCAGGTCTTGCCGCCGAAGCGCACGACCCGCTCGAGGACTAGGCGGCCGAGCGGGCTTTCTTCGCCCAGTACTCGGTCGAGGCCTTGCTGTCGGCAAGCTTGCTCGCGTCCTCGAAGCCTGGTGCCATGGACGCCGAGGTGCCGGCAAGAACCTGATGATGATCGATGTTGAGCAGGCGCAGCCAGCTCTGCTGGCCCAAGGTCAGCCCGATCATGCATCCGAGCTCGACCAGCTCCGCCTCGTTGAAATGCCTGTACATACGGTCCCAGAAAGCGTCGTCGGTAGGCGTGTGCCAGGTGATCGCTTCGGCGTAGGCAAGGGCCGCCTTCTGGCGCTCGTTGTACCGCGTCGACTTCTCGAAGTCGAGCAGATCCCTGACCTGGCCCTCGACCAGGGCTCCGCTGTTCGTCGCCCTGACCGAGCGCTGGTTGCCGCAGTACTCGCATTCGACCGAGCGCGACACGTAGAGGCGGCACAGCTCCTTGATCGCGTGGTCGAGCACGCCGTTCCTGAAGATGTCGCGCCACGAGTTGGCGAAGAACCAGAAGCAGGCCGGAACGTGGGCGCGGATAGCCGAGCTTTCCGGCCGGGGCGTGCCCTCGCGCTGGCACCGCTCCATTTCCCGGCGCATGTCGGCGTCCATCCGGCCGATGTCGACGTAGCTGATCCGCTGCTTGGCCATTGCACCTCCTCGATTGTCGAGCCGCTCGCTCCGCTTCAGCCTCGCCGGCCCCAGGGCATGTAGCGGCGCGTGAGCCAGCTGACGAAGACATCAAAGCCGACTCCAGTCGCAACCAGAACGATCACCGCGACGAAGGCCTCGTTGTGCTGGAACACCCGCGAGTGGTAGAGAATGTAGTACCCGAGCCCCGGAACCGAGATGAAAAATTCGGCCACCACTGCGCCGATGAGGGCACGCCCGGCCGCGAGCCGCACCCCGGCGAGGAGATAAGGGAGCGACGAAGGCAGGATCACGTCGAACACCGTTCCCCAGGGCCGCGCCCGAAAGGAGCGCGCCACTTCGAGGTAGTCCATCGGTACCGAGCGGGCACCGTCGCAGACGTTGATCGCGATGGAAAAGAACGAGGCGAACACCACCACCGCGAGCCGCGCTTCCCCGCTGTAGCCGAACCACAGCGTCACCAGGGGTACGATCGCTACCATCGGAGTAGCGAACAGGCTGTTGACGTAGTAGCGCAGGCCATGTTCGACGGCAGCAACTCGCCCCATGGCGAGCCCGACGAGGGTTCCGGCGAAAAGCGACACGACGAGCCCTCCAGCCACGGCCGACAGGGTAGCGCCCGCCGCGGCGAGGAACTGCGCGTCGGTGATCACGCCGGAGAAGACTCTGACGATGCCGGTGGGACGCGCCACGTATTCGGGCGCGAACGCTCGCACGACGATCTCCCACATCAGGAGCAGGATCACCCCGGCCGCCAGCTTGAGCGCCAGGGGCGAAGGCGGCTTCGTCGCCGAACGCTCCGGGGCGACGTCCTGCCGGACGGCGATGACGCTGCTCACGTGCCGTACTCCTTCCAGGCAGCGAGGCGTCTTTCGAGGTACCGGCCGACGTCCATCAGGGCCACGCCGACGAGCACTATAGTCAGGATTGCACCAAGCATCCGCGCTGTGTCGAAGCTTTGCGACCCCGTCACGATCAGCTCCCCGAGGCCCGAAGGGCTCAAGAAGAACTCCGCGGCCACCATACCGACAAGGCCACGGGCGATCGCCTGGCGAATGCCCGTCATGGTGTAGGGCAGCGTGTACGGGATCATCACGTCCCGCCACAGCTGCCATTCACCCGAGCGGAATGAACGCGCCACCTCGACGAGTTCGGGGCGGACGCTGCGCGCCCCCTCGACCGTGTTGTAGAGCACCGGGAACACCGCGAACAGGAAGACCACCAGCACCTTTGGCGCGAAGCCGAATCCCATGATCGAGAGAATGAACGGGATCAATGCCACCATCGGCGTGGCGTAGAGCACCATGATGTAGTCCTCGAGCGCGACGCGCAGCCAGGCGACCCGCGCGAGCAGCACGCCTATCGGCGCTCCGATCGCGATCCCCAGCAGCGTTCCCGTGACGTAGAGGCGGAGCGACTCGAGCCCCGCGTGCATCAGCGTGCCGCCGCGCGCAAATCCTGCGACGCTGGCGAGGGTCGCCGAGAGCGGTGCCCAGAAAGCGCCCGAGATCGTGCGGCCCGCGATCTCCCATGCCGCCGCACCCGCGAGAAGGCTCGCGGCGACGGTCGCATAGCGCAATCCGCTGCTCTCTCGGACCATGGGGGCGACCCCGCTGTTCACGATCAGCGCTTGTTCACGAGCGCGTAGGCGTCCCGCCACACGCTCGGATCGACCAGGCGCTCGTACGGGGCCACGGTCTTGCCCGCCTTGATGTTGCCCACGGCCACCTGGGTCTTGCCCACGGCTTCGATGTAGGCGCGCGTCAGGCCGTCCTTCTCGTGCGGCCAGAATTCCATGTCGAGGTAGGCCTTCAGCGCCTTGACGGCAAGGTCCGGGGCGCGGCCGGTCGGCGCCGCGATCTGGGCGAACTTGGACTGGTTCGCCGGGTCGCGCATGAAACGCTCGGCGTCGATCAGCCCGGCGAGCATGCGCACAAAGGCGTCTCGCTTCTTCTCCAGATTGTCGCGGCGCGCAACGATCATCAGGTAATGATCGTTCGGACGCACCTGACGCTGCGTGACGATCGACTTGACAGTCTTGCCCTGCGCCTCGATTGCGGGAACGTCGTCGATGTGCAGCGCGCCATACTTCAGCTGCCCAGCGATCATCGCCGCCGACGTGTTCGAGCCAAGCGCCACCTGCTGGACGTCCTCCAGCTTCATGTGGCAGCCGCCGATGAGGAGCGTCTTGAGCGCGATCGAGCGAGCGCCGCCGGGCGTGTCCACGCCCACCGCCTGGCCCTTGATCGTCGCGCAGCTCGCACCCGGGTCGGTCGAGGCGAGGAGCCAGTCAGGATGCTCCATGCCCCAGATGCCCACCAGGGGTACGTCCGCGTTCGAGATCTGGCTGATGAGCAAGGCCGTCACCGACATG
This sequence comes from Burkholderiales bacterium, assembly GCA_035499735.1. GTDB lineage: Bacteria > Pseudomonadota > Gammaproteobacteria > Burkholderiales > SG8-39 > VBDM01. The sequence goes on along the minus strand of DATJYC010000049.1, from coordinate 27,059 downwards.
GCGGCGTCGATGTCGCCGGCCACGACCGCGCGCGCGGCGAAGGTGCCGTTGTCGAAGGGGCGCACGGTAACGTCGACTCCGTTCTTCTTGAAGAAGCCCTCGTGGTCAGCGACCAGAACGATCGTTACGCCGAAGATCGGCGGGACTCCCGGGGTTCCGATCGTCAGCTTCGGCTGTTCCGCGCGCAGCGCCGGCGCGCACATCAGAGCCACTGCAAACCACGCGGCGCGCATCGCCACGGCCGATCTACCGCTTGAGTTCGTCATCGGCATTCCTCCTCGTTCTGTTTATGAACAACAGTCTATCTCCTCACTTCGAATTCCGCTTGGCGCGCATCGATCATCAGGGTACTCCAGACGTGCTCGCGCAGCTCGGCGAAGCGCGGCAGGAGCAGTGTTTCGCGGTTGCGCGGGCGCGGCAGGTCCACTGCGACGATCTCGTGGACCCTGCTCGGCCGGCCCTTGAGCACCAGCACCCGGTCCCCCATGAGAACGGCCTCGTCGATGGCGTGCGTCACGAACACCATCGTAGTCTGGCTCTGTTCCCATATGCGCAGCAGCTCGAGCTGCAGTATCTCCCGCGTCTGAGCGTCGACCGCTCCGAAGGGCTCGTCCATCAGGAGAACCCTGGGCTCTACCGAGAGCGCGCGGGCGAGCCCGCAGCGCTGCTGCATTCCGCCCGAGATCTGGTAGGGATAATAAGCCTCGAACCCCTCCAGACCAACCAGCTTGATGAATCGCGGAACCCTGTCCTCGATTTCGGCGCGCGAGGCACCGGCGAGCTTGAGCCCGTAGGCGACGTTCTGGAATACGGTCTTCCATGGGAACAGGCCGAAATGCTGGAACACCATCGCCACGCCCTCGCGCGGACCCGCGACCGGCTCCCCGTCGATGCGCACTTCGCCCGCGCTCAAGGGGAGCAGCCCGTTCATGCATCGCAGCAGCGTCGTCTTTCCGCATCCGGAGGGTCCGATGATCGCGAGCACCTCCCGATCTCCCACCTGAAGTTCGACATCGCTAAACACCGCGAGGTCGCCGAAGCGCTTGCCGGCTCCCGAGACCGAGATGCGCGGGCGCGTCCGGTCGCCCGGCGCCCCGGCCGCGCGTGCCGACGCGGTCACTGTGGCTTGACCCCCGCGGTCTTCAGCATGCGGCCGTAGTCGGCCATCTCGCTGCGCACGAACTCGCTGAACTGCGAGGGCGTCATGTGCATGATCTCGTTCCCGAGCTTCGCCATGCGTTCCTTCACATCCGCGCTGGAAAGCGCGGTCTCCATGTCCTTGTTGATCTTGCTCACCAGCTCCGGGGACATCCCCGCCGGGCCCCAGAGCCCGAACCAGAGCGTGAACTCGAAGCCGGGAACACCCGCCTCCGCGGCGGTAGGCACGTCCGGCAATTGCGGCGCGCGCTGCGTGCTGCTGATCGCGAGGGCCCTCAGCTTCCCGTCCTTGATGAAAGACTCCCCGACCGAGATCGGGATCCAGTAGGCATCGACCCGGCCACCGATGAGGTCCGTCACGACTTCCGGGGAACCCTTGTACGGGATGTGGGTGACGTTGATGCCCGAGGCCAGCTTGAATTTCTCCAGATTCAGGTGAGTCCCGCTGCCGACGCCGGCCGAGGCGAAGTTGATCTTGCCCGGATTCGCCTTTGCCTGGTCGAGGAGATCCTTAAGCGACCTGAAGCTCGAATGCGGATTGACCACGAGCAAATCGGGCTGCCCGGCGATCGGCGCGATCTCGACGAAATCCTTGAGCGCGTCGTACGGGAGCGCCTTGTACATCCATGGCGTGGTGACGTGCGCCGACGCGTCCACGAGCAGCGTGTAGCCGTCGGGCGCGGCCTTGGCCACCACCGCATTGGCGATCGAGCCACCTGCGCCGCCGCGGTTCTCGACGACGACCGGCTGGCCCCAGATCTCCGACAGCTTCTGGGTCGCCACCCGCCCCGTGATGTCGGCTCCGCTTCCGGGCGGAAACGTGATCACCACCTTCACCGGCCTGTCCGGATAGGCCGCAAATGCCTGCGCGGCACCCGCCGCGAGAATCACTGCTACGGCGTGCGTGAAATTCCTCATGCCCCCTCCGCGTTCGGACGTCCGAAGACAGCGCCGCCGGCGGGACGTCGTCGTGCTATGACGTCCCGGGCGGGCTTTCGTTCACTGCGGCTTGATGCCCGCGGCCCTCAGCACCCGGCCGTACTCTTCGATCTCCGAGCGGATCAGGCGCGAGAACTCCTGCGGCGACATGTCCATGGTCTCGTTGCCTCCGTTCACCAGCCGCTCCTTGACCGCCGGATCGACGAGCGCCTTGCGCGTGTCGGCGTTGATCTTGTTCACGAGCTCGGAAGACAGCCTCGCAGGCCCCCACAGTCCGAACCAAAGCGGCGATTCCGTGCCCTTGATTCCGGCCTCGGCCGGCGTCGGGACGTCCGGCAGCTGCTGATTGCGCTTCGGCGTGCTGACCGCCAGCGGACGCAGCTTGCCGCCCTTGATGCTGCCCATCGCCGCCGAGATCGGGGCCCAGTACGCGTCGACGCTGCCGCTGAACATCGCGGTGATGACTTCCGGCGTTCCCTTGAAGGGGATCTGCACGATCTTGATGCCGGTGGCGGCGATGAACTTCTCGGTCGTGAGGTGCGTACCGCTGCCCACGCCCGCGTGGCCGATGTTGAGCACGCCCGGCTTGGCCTTGGCGGCGTTGACCAGATCCATCACGGTCTTGTAGGGCCCGTCCGGCCTCACGGTAAGGACGTTGGGCTGGATCGCAAGCGGCGCGATGTCGCTGAAGTCCTTGAGCGTGTCGTAGGGCAGCTTGGCGTAGATCGCCGGGTTGACGCAATGTGCGTTCGAGTTGACGAGCAGCGTGTAGCCGTCCGGGTCGGCCTTGGCGACCGCGGCGGACCCGATGGAGCCGCCGGCTCCGGCCCGATTCTCGGCCACGACCGGCTGGTGCCACATCTCCGACAGCTTCGCCGCCACGATCCTGCCGACGATGTCGGTCGAGCTGCCCGGCGTGAAGGAAATGATCATGTGCACTGCCTTGTTCGGGTAGCCTTGCGCGAACGCCTGGGTCGCGCCCGCCATGGCGATTACGGCGAATATTCTTGTAATGGTCTTCATTGGAGCTCCTCTGTGAAAAAACCTACGCGAGACCGTCTCCCACCGCGACGTTCTCGGGCTTGAGCGTCAGGCCCGACGCCTGCGCCTGCTGCACCAGGAGCGTCGAGAAATCCTCCTCGGTCATGCCCTTGCCCATCATGGACTGGATGAGGTCGCGCGTCACCGACGCGAGCGGCATGGGCACCTCGAACTTGCGCCCCGCCTCGAGGCCCAGGTCGAGGTCCTTGCGCAGCAGATACGGGGTGAAGGTGACGTGGAAGTCGAGGTTGACGAATGCCGGGGTCTTGTAGCGCGTGAAGGTCGAGCCCATGACGCTCTTGTTCAGGAAATCGAGGAAGGCGTGGCGCGGCACGCCCGCCTTCTCCGCGAGAACGGTGATCTCAGCCATCGACTGGGTGACCACGCCGAGCATCACGTTGTGGCAGATCTTCACGATGCGCGAAAGCTCGCCTTCGCCCACGTACGAGGAGCCCTGTCCCATCATCGCGAGGTAGGGCGCGGCGTCGTCGTACGCCGCCTTGGGGCCCGACACGACGAAAACCAGCCTGCCCGCCTTGATCACCTTGGCGTTGCCCGACACCGGCGCGGACAGGAGCTCGACGCCGCGCGCGGCGAGGGTCTTTCGCAGCTCGGCCGATCCGTCCAGGGAGATGGAGGAGCACTCGACCACCATGCGCGGCTTGGCGGATCCGGAAAGCAGGCCCTTGGACCCCGAAATCACCTCCTTGACGTCATCGTAGGTCGACACCATGCAGAACACGATGTCGCACGCAGACAGCTCGGAGAGAGAGCCGGCTATCCTGGCGCCGTCCGCAGCCAGCGGCTCCGCCTTGGCACGCGTGCGGTTCCACACCGCGAGGTCGCAGCCGCCTTTCGCGAGCCGCCGCGCCATCTCGAATCCCATGCGGCCGGCGCCGATCCAGCCGATCTTCCTGTCTTTCGCGCTGCTCAATCTCGATTCTCCTTCGTGTACTGCGTCGCCTACTTCGGCGCCGGCTCGATGACCGCGAGCACGGTCCCGACGGGCACGGTCTGGCCGGCCTCGACCAGGATGGCCTTCACCACGCCGGCGGCGATCGACGGAACCTCGGTGGTCACCTTGTCGGTCTCGACGTCGAAGAGCGGCTCGTCCGCCTTGACGGTATCGCCGACCTTCTTGTACCAGTTCGCGACCGTTCCCTCGGTCACGGTCTCGCCCAGCTGGGGCATGATCACGTCCATCTTTGCCTCTCGGTTTTGCTACGCCGCGCGCTTCGTTTCGAGCGCGCGCTTGACCTCGTCTGCGATGCGCGCCGCCGAAGGAATGACGGAGTCCTCGAGCCGGTCGGCCGCGGGCAGCGGCACGTGCGGGGTGGTGATGCGCACGACGGGTCCCTTCAGCGAGGCGAACGCCTCCTCCTGGATGATCGAGGCGATCTCGGCGCCCCAGCCGCACAGGCGCGGGTTCTCCTCGACGGTGAAAACGCGCCCGGTGCGCGCCGAGTGCTCGAGCAGCGTCCGGGCGTCCAAGGGCACGAGCGAGCGCACGTCGATTACCGTCGCCTGTATGCCGTGCTCGGCGGCGAGCGTCTCGGCCGCCTTGAGCGCCCGCGGCACCATCAGGGCGAGCGCGATGATCGTGGCGTCCTTGCCCTCGCGCAGCACCTTCGCCTTGCCGAGCGGCTCGACGTGCTCGCCTTCGGGTACCTCGCCCTTGTCGGCGAGCAGGCTCTTGTGCTCGAAGAAGACGACCGGGTCCGGGTCGCGGATCGCGGCGGCGAGCAGCCCCTTCGCGTCGGCGGGAGTGGAGGGCGCGACCACCTTGATGCCCGGGATCGCCATCGCCCAGTTCTCGACGCTCTGCGAGTGCTGGGCGCCGAAGCGCGCGCCCCCGCCGTTCGCCGTGCGGATGACGAGCGGCAACGTGATCTGCCCGTCGCTCATGTAGCGCGTCTTCGCGATCTCGTTGGCGACGTAGTCCCAGCAGCAGGCGAGGAAATCCGAGAACATGATCTCGGCGACCGGCCGCAGGCCGGTCATCGCCGCGCCCATCGCCGCGCCCAGGATCGCGAGCTCCGAGATCGGCGTATCCTTGACCCGCTTCGGCCCGAACTGCTCGAACAGGCCCACCGTGGTCTTGAACACGCCGCCCGCGGCGGCCGTGTCCTCGCCGAACAGCACGACGCGCTCGTCGCGCTTCATCTCCTGCGCGATGCCCGCGGCAACCGCGTCCCTGTAGCTCAGTTGCGCCATGCATTGCCCCCGTCGGCCCAGACATCCGTCATCGCGGACTCGATCGCGGGCGCGGGCGACGCCTTCGCGGTCTCGGTCGCCTGCTCGAGCTTCGCCATCGACTCGGCCTCGATCTGCGCCACCTTCGCCTCGGGGATCCCCGAGGCGATCAGCCGGCTGCGGTACAGCGCCACCGGGTCGCGCTTGAGCCACTCTTCGAGCTCCTCCTTGGGCCGGTATTTCGCCGGGTCGGCGCGCGAATGCCCGCTGTGGCGGTAAGTGAGGCACTCGATGAGCGAGGGGCCACGCCCCTCGCGCGCCTTGGCGACGGCGGCGCGCGCGACGCTGTATACGACGTCGGCGTCGTTCCCGTCGATGACCTGGCCCTCCAGGCCGTAGCTCGCGGCTCGGTCGGCCGCTGGATGCTTCACGGCGGTGACCTGCGAGATGGGCGTGTATTCCATGTAGAGATTGTTCTCGCAGCAGAAGATCACGGGCAGCTTCCACACCGCGGCGAGGTTCAGCGCCTCATGGAAGGCGCCGATGTTGGTCGCGCCGTCGCCGAAGAACGCCACCGCGACCTGCTTGGTGCCGCGGTACTGCGCCGACCAGGCGGCGCCGGCCGCGATCGACAGGTGCGCCCCGACGATGGCGTACGAGCCCATGACGCCGTGCTCGACGCTCGTCAGGTGCATCGACCCGCCCTTGCCTTTCATGAGGCCGCATTGCCTTCCCATCAGCTCGCCCAGCACCGCCGTCATCGAGGCGCCGCGGGCGAGCGTATGGTGGTGGCCGCGGTAGGTGCAGAAGGTGTAGTCGTCCTTGTTCATCGCCGCGGCGAAACCGGCGGCGACCGCCTCCTGGCCCAGCGCGAGGTGGGTCGTTCCCTTCACGAGGTTCTGCAGGAACAGGTCGTAGGCGCGCTTCTCGCAATGACGGATCTCGACCTGCATGCGGAAGAGCTGCAGCCGGGTCGCCTCGGGGATCGCCCCCGGGCGCTGCGCCGGGTGAGCCTGTCGGGTGACGCTCATTGTCTTCTACCTCCTCCTACGGGATTCAGTACGGATTAGCGACCGGCAGCTCTTCGGCCGGATACAGCGAAATGATCTTCGCGCCCTCGGGCGTGAGGACCACCTCCTCCTCGATCCGGGCGGCGGAGATCCCGTCGGTCGCCGGACAATAGGTCTCCACGGCGAACACCATTCCGGTCTTGAGCTCGATCGGCTCCTTGAGCGAGTTGACGCGAGAGATCAGCGGCCGCTCATGCAGGCCCAGCCCCAGCCCGTGGCAGAAGTTGAGGCCGAACGCCTCCATCTCGCTCGAGAAGCCGATTTCCTTCGCCTCGGGAAATGCGCGCGCGATCTTGTCGCTCGACATGCCGGGCTTGATCAGCTCGATCGCGCGGTCCATCCACTCCCGCGCCTTGCGGTAAGCGGTGCGCTGCGGCGCGGTGGCGCGCCCGACGCTGAAGGTGCGGTAGTAGCAGGTGCGGTAGCCCATGAACGACTGGATGACGTCGAAGAACGCCTGGTCGCCCGGGCGGATCAGACGGTCGGTGAAGTTGTGCGGGTGGGGCGAGCAGCGCTCGCCCGAGATCGAGTTGATCGCCTCGACGCAGTCCGAGCCCATCTCGTAGAGCCGGGCGGTGGCGAGCGCGACGATCTGCGACTCCTTCACGCCCGGCTTCAGCGCCTCGGCGATGTCCTGGTATACGCCGTCGACCATGGCGGAAGCCATGTTGAGGAGTGTCAGCTCGTCGATGTTCTTCACTTCCCGCGCCATCAGCATCACCTGCTGGCCGTCGCGCACCTCGATGCCGGCCTTCTGCAGCTCGAACAGCATCGGCGGCTCGACCACGTCCACCCCGAGCGGCATGTCGCCGACGCCCTCGGCGTCGAGGATCGCCTTGATCTCCTTCGCCCCGTCGCGGAAGTAGGTGATGTCCGCGCCGGTCGCGCCGCGCATGCCGAGCATTCCCGCTTTGCAGTGGTCGGTGTGCAGCCAGGGCGCGTACAGCCGGTGATGCTTTGCGGCGCTGCCGAAGTCCCAGATGTAGGGGTCGCCGTTGCCAGTCAGGAGCGAGTACCGCGTGAGCTTGTCGCGCGCCCACTCTCCGATGACCGTGCTTGTGGTGTAGCGGATATTGTGCTGATCGAAGCACAGCAGCGCGCCCAGCCCGGATTCGGCGAGCGCGGCGCGAACGCGTGCGATTCGGTACTCGTGCAGGCGACGGAAGTTGACCCGCTCCTCGAAGTCGACCTGGGTGTGGCCCGGCGCCTGCAGCGGCCGCTTCCAGTTATGGTGCGGATTAACGTCGTCCGGCCGGATGATTTTCGGTTCCACGGATTTGTTGGACTTCGCCATCGATCGTTCCCTCGGACGATTCCTGCAGGGGGTGAAGTATGCCACGCGAACGGCGCGGTTGGCACGCAGTTCGTGCGGCGACGGCCCGCGGGAACGCGTCAGACCTTCGGCAAGCCGAGCTTCCCCGCGAGCCAGTCCGCCGTGAGGCTGCGGTAGCGGTAGGGACGGTTGTTGGCGTTGTGCCCGCCGTCCTCGACGATCAGCAATTCCACCGGTCCCGAGACGCTCTTCGCCAGCTGTTCCGCGTGGGAGGCCGGCACGATGCGGTCCTGGCGCCCGGTGACGATGAAAATCGGGCACGCGATCTTCGGCGCGGCGTCCTTCATCGAAAGCGTCGCCGCGTTCTTCAGAGCCTCGGCCTCGGTCGCGCAGTGACTGCGCACCCGGAAGGCCTCGCGGGTCAGCACCGGCAGCGCCGCCCAGATTTCACTCCACTCGAAGGGACCCGACAGCGCGATGCACGCCTTGATGCGTTTCTCGTAGGCGGTGGCGCGCGGCGCATAGTAGCCGCCCAGGCTCACGCCCCACATCGCGATCCTCGAAGCATCGAGATCGGCGCGCTTCTCGATCCAGTCGCACGCCGCGCGCGCGGCGCGCTCGTAGTCGCCGCAGATGGGGATGTCGTACTCGGCCTCGCCCTGGCCGGGGCCGTCGATCGCGAGGATCGCGATGCCGCGGGCGAGGAAGGGCTCCTCGTAGGCGTGCAGCTCCTCCTTGGTCGAGTCCAGGCCCGGCGCCATGATGAGGATGGGCAGTCGCCCGCTCTCACCCGCGGGCTTGCGCAGCACCCCGTACAGCGTCTTTCCTTCGAACGGAATCGCGACGCGCTCGCCCGGAGGGCGCATGTGCGGCAGCGCGTCGCAGTAGCAGGCGACCGAGCGCATGTGCGCGTCGCGCATCTGCTTCGGGTCGTGAACGAAGAGGAATTTTCCGAAGTGGTAATACATCGAGGCACGCACCAGGTGCTCGCCGGCGGTGAGCTTGAAGCCTTCCCTCAGGGCTTCGCGCCCCAGCGCCTCGTGAACCTTGGCTCGTTCGCACCATGCAGCGCACCAGTTTTCCCAGCGCTCGATCCCGGCGGTGACTTCCTCGAAATCGGCGAGCAGCACCCCGTTCGATACGAAGCGCGGCGCCCAGTAGGCGATCGCCGCGGCGACGCGCGGGTCGGTGGGTTTCGTCTTGACCTCGCTCATGGCCGGATTTTACAAAAAGAAAAACCCCTCCGGAGAGGGGTTTTCCGGAGCGACGGAACGCTCAGTTCGCCGCGAAGCAGTAGTACAGCCCCGCGCCGCCTGTGGATACCAGGTTCTCCTGGCTGCACCCGCGCGAGCCGTGCGAGGAGTTCCACGACTTCATGTGCCGCGTGTCCTTCAGACCCTGCAGGTCGGAATGCCCGACGATCGCCGAGCCCTCGCCGCTTTTCGTCCAGTTCCCGCAGGTGGTGTCGCCGCCCGCGGTCGAGAAGCGCCCGTCCGGATCCGAGCCGGTCAGCATGTCGTGCTCGTTGGGCTTGTCGCCGCGACCCTTGACCATCTCGCCCTTTTCCGTGAGCGCGGTCTGCTTGTTGAGGTTGTTGTGGTCGGAGTGCAGGTTGTCGACGCTCTTCGCGATGACGACGCCCTTGGCGTTCTGCCACGGACCCTTGCCGATGCGGCTGCGCGCGTCGACACCCTGGTCGCCTCCGGGAAGGGTCGTGCTCAGGTACGCGTGCCAGTTCGTCGCCCTGGCGCCGGCGGCCTTGGCGAGCGCCGCGCAGTGCGCGTCGGCGCCTTCGAGGCCGCCGAGGTCGCCTCCCTTGCCCGAGCCGACGCTGGTCACGAAGAAAGTCATGCTCGCCTGCTGGGCGAGCGCCGGAACGCTTATGCCCGCCGCCACCGCTACTACCGCCGCCATTCTGGAAAAGCCCATTCGTCCTCCCTGGTGTTGTTGGACCTGCAGATCGGCGAACACGCCGCGGCCGACGACTATTCCGCTCTAGGCCGCCGCCCTATTGCCCGATTGCACCAGGGGGATCCCGGTGACCCGCTGAAGCTCGTCGAACGAAAGTCCCTGCACCAGCCGGCCCGCCACGAGCCCGCGCGGCGTGACGTCGACCACCGCGAGGTCGGTGTAGATGCGCTTCACCACGCCGATTCCGGTCAACGGATACGTGCAGCGCTCGACGATCTTGGAGCGGCCTTCCTTGGTGAGGTGCTCCATCATCACCCACACGCTCTTCGCTCCCACGGCGAGGTCCATCGCGCCGCCGACCGCGGGAATCGCGTCGCCGCCCGAGTGCCAGTTCGCAAGGTCGCCGGAGACGGAGACCTGGAACGCGCCGAGCACCGCGATGTCGAGGTGGCCGCCGCGCATCATCGCGAAGGAATCGGTGTGATGGAAGAAAGCGCCGCCGGTGAGCAGGGTCACCGGCTCCTTGCCGGCGTTGATGAGGTCGGCGTCCTCCTCGCCCTTCGCTGGCGCCGGCCCCATGCCGAGAATGCCGTTCTCGCTGTGGAGGAAGACCTCGCGCTCCTTCGGCAGGTGGTTGCCGACGAGCGTCGGCATGCCGATGCCGAGGTTGACGTACGCGCCCTCGGGAATGTCGAGCGCGATGCGCTTCGCGATCTCCTCGCGGGTTAGCTTCGCGTAGCTCACGCCGCCGCCCGTCCCGATATGCCCTGCGTCACGCCGCCCGCGGGAATCTTGCGCGCCTTGCGCGGTACTTTCACCACGCGCGTCACGAAGATGCCGGGGGTCACGATGCATTCCGGATCGAGCTTCCCCAGCTCGACTGTTTCGTATACCTGCGCGACGGTGACCTTCGCAGCGCTCGCCATCGTTGGGCCGTAGTTGCGCGCGCTCTTCCTATAGACGAGGTTGCCCCACCGATCGCCGCGCTCGGCCTTCACCAGGGCGAAATCGCCGTGAAGCGGGTACTCGAGCACGTGGCCCTTGCCGCCGATGATCCGCGTCTCCTTCCCGTTCGCGAGGTTGGTTCCGAAGCCGGTGGGCGTGTAGAACGCTCCGATGCCCGCGCCCGCGGCGCGCAGTCGCTCCGACAGGGTCCCCTGCGGGACGATCTCGAGCTCGACCTTGCCGCTGCGGTACGCCTCCTGGAAATGGTGCGAGTCGACCTGGCGCGGGTACGAGCAGATCAGCTTCCGGATACGCCTCGCCTTGAACAGCGCCGCGATCCCGGCCTCGCCGTTGCCGGCGTTGTTGTTGACGATGGTCAGGTCGCGCGCTCCCTGCGCGATGAGCGCGTCGATCAGCTCCTCGGGCACGCCCGCGCCGCCGAAGCCGCTGACGAGAACGGTCGCGCCGTCGCGCACGTCGGCGAGGGCGGCCTCGGGGCCGTCCGCGATCTTGTTCACCATGGGCCTATTCTACGGTTCCTCGCCCAACGGCGTTTCCAGCGGCGGCAGCGATCGCCTTGACCCGCGTCGACACCACCGACTTGGCGACGCCGAGCTTGCGCGCCGCGTTGGCAAGGCCCTCCATCTCCGCCACGGAGACGAGCGCCGGTCCGGACGGCTAGGACCCACGCACGCGGCGGTTGACCTAGATCATTCAGCCAATATTGCTATCCCGTCCTTGTCGACGGATTCGCGGCGTCGCATCTGTTCATCTAAGTTCGGCGGTCGCACGAGTCATTCAGACCTTATGTCGCGATCTTCAGACCCTTCGTCGTGATCATGCTTCAATTCGAATCCGAACAGGCGGCTTCCCGCGTTGACGTTGACCCCGTCCCTATTCGTAAACAAGCCTCCGCTCTCCGCGCCAACGCCCCAATAGACCATGTTACCGACGATCTGGGGTCCGCTTTCGATCGCGCCCGAGCGCATCAGGCTGCCATTGGTGAGCTCGATCTGGTTATGAAACTCGAAGAGCTTCCTTCCAGACTGGGCATCCAGGGCGACCATGGTTCCCTTGCCGTCCTGGTAACCGATGAACACGACGCCGTTGCCAACGGTGAGCGTGCCGAAGGCCTGGCCGGTGCCGATAGTGCCCTTGATGCCGTCGTACGCGGGCCGCTGCCACAGGATCCTTCCCGTGCCGGCATTCACGGCGCTCACCATGCCGTTGATGGTCTGGAGCCTGCCGTGATCGTTGAAAACGCTGACGCCATCGGCGCTCACATCGGAGGGCGGATTCACCAGCGTCCACAGCTCGACCGGGCCGCTCGCGGGACCTTTCATGAAGCCCGGCGGGCCGCCGATGCCGTCGGGGTCCGGAAAGGCAGTCGGGTAGTCGCTGATCCCGTAAATGAGATTCGGGCCCGGGAACGGCAAATCTATATTCGACGGAGACGGGTACTCGGACGGTAGCGCCGCATCGCGCTTCACGAACGGCCCGGTCTTCAGGCCGAGCGCCGTGAAGCCGTTGATGTCGAGGAAATCCGTGACGGGCACGTAACGCGTTCTGCTGTCCCTGCCATTGTTCCGCGAGTTGGTCGTGCCAAAGAAGACTATGCCATCGTCGGTGGCAAGCCCGAACTGCAATCCGCCGTAAACGCCACCGGGGTCGACGTCGGTCTCCCAGATCTTTTTCCCTGTCCCCGGATCGAGCCCGAACAGCCTGCCGTCCTTGTTACCGCCGACCACGACGTCGCCGCGTTTGCCGTGGCCGAGCTTGACGTTCTTCACGAGCTTCGGTTGCTGGCCGAACCCCATATCAGGGCCGATCGGAGTCTGGGTGCAATTGAATATTCCATTCGCGAGCGGCACCGGGAAGAGCGCCGGCACCACCGTCGACCAGCCATACAGGTCCGGCGCACCGCACGCGTGATTCCAGGCGTCGTACTTGTGCGCGTAAAAAGCCCAGTTGACGCGCCCGGAATCCATGTCGATCGCGATCATCGCGTTCGCGTAGATATGCAGCTTCTCGTTCAGGTTGTTGCAGGTCACGCCCGCGGGCAAGCCGGGAATGTTGGCGTTGGGATCGCCGCTACTGCGCCGGGCCTGCTCGCAGTCCTGCGCGACTTGAGGCGCCGTCGTCGTCTGCGCCATGGCGATATAGACCTGGCGCCTTTGCACATCGATCGTCGGATTGTGGCCGTAGGTCGAAGTGCCGAAGGATCCCTTCGGCCTGAGCAGCGCTCTCAGCGTCGGCGACAACTCGTGATCGGCGTCGTTGCCGATGTTGGTGTACCGCTTCCAGAGAATCTTCCCGGTGTTGACATCCATCGCCACCAGGCTGCCGCGCGCGGAGCAGCACGGATAGTGCGAGGTCGGGTCGATCGGCTCGACGAAGATGTTCGGATAGGCCCGGGCCCAGTCTTCCTCCCAGTTGCCGACTGGCACGAAGATCGTGTCGCCGTGGCCGCTGATCGATCCGGTGACTTTCGATGAAGGATGCGTCTCGGCTTTGGCTCTCCAGACGACCTGGCCGCTGTGCTTATTGATCGCGAGAACGATAGCGCCGTCTCCCGAAGCGCAACCCAGCGCGCTCGGCGTGCCGCCGGTCAACCGGCAAAGGCGGTCAGTCAGCCCCATGTTGCTGCCAACGACGAGCAGGTCTCCTTTGACGTACGGCGTATTGCGCGATTCCTTGACGACGAAACCCGGCGCCGAGAGATCGCTCACGTAGTTCCTTCTCCATACCGGCTTCCCAGTGAAGCGGTCCAGTTTCGTGAGGAAGCCCGACATGTCGTTGAAGTAGAGATACCGACCGTCCACCGCCGGAGTGGACGAGACGCTGCCCTGGGCAGCATTCACCGTCCCAGTGTCGGGTACCGTCTGGTAGACCCACTTGACCGTGAGCCGACCGACGGTGTCGTCATTGATCGGCCCGCCTTGGAAACTGCGGGTGTTGAAGTCAATTCCTTGCGCGAATGCCGGAACCTGTATCGTCGACAGCAGCAAGGCGAAACCCTGCCAGCGCTTCATGAGGGGGAAACCGAACATGAATGCCTCCCAGGCTATTTTGAAAAGTTGGTAAGTCGATCCCCGCTGCCATCCCTCTCCGCAGGGCCTGAGTGCGCCTTGCAGCGCGGGGAGCGCGTTCGGTCAGCGGACCAAAGCGAGCATGCAATGCTCCCACCGAGTTCAGATGTCCGCAAGTCAAACTGGGCTGCGCAAATCGGCTTCCGCGTCTGCGAAGAAACCTTGCACTATATTTCCGGGAGCACCGCAGCATATTTTCTTGCTTAGCGAACCTGCGATTTAACATCGTGCCTCGGAGGCGGAGTCGGCGGGCGAAGTCGGTTTGTGAAGATCCCGCCGCATGCGCTTGTCAGGTCTCATGATCCACATTGCCCGGGAGGGCGTATCCTCTCGCATAGGATCTTTCGCCCGAGACGGAGTTCGCCAGCATGCCTGCAAGAAAACGCCCCGAAGAGCTGCGCAGCCACCGCTGGTACGGAGCAGGCGACCGCAAGACGTTCGACCATCGCTCGCGCACCGCGCAGATGGGCTACGACAGGAGCGACTACGCCGGCAAGCCGGTCATCGCGATCATCAACACCTGGAGCGACATCAATCCCTGCCACGCCCACTTTCGCGCGCGCGCCGAGGAGGTGAAGCGCGGCGTGTGGCAGGCGGGCGGATTCCCGGTGGAGATGCCGGCGATCGCGCTCGCCGAGCCCTTCCAGAAGCCCTCGACCATGATGTACCGCAACTTCCTCGCGATGGAGACCGAGGAGCTGCTGCGCTCCTACCCTGCCGACGGCTGCGTGCTCATGGGCGGCTGCGACAAGACGACGCCCGCGCTCGTAATGGGCGCGCTGTCGATGGGCCTGCCGGCGATCTACATGCCCGCCGGGCCGATGCTGCGCGGCAACTGGCACGGGCAGGTGCTCGGCTCGGGGAGCGACTCGCGCAAGTACTGGGCCGAGCTGCGCGCCGGGACCATCACCGAAAACGACTGGGAGGAGATCGAGGAAGGCATCGCGCGCTCCTTCGGCCACTGCATGACCATGGGCACGGCCTCCACCATGACCTCGTCGGTGGAAGCGCTCGGGCTCACGCTCCCCGGCGCCGCGTCGATTCCCGCGGCGGACTCGCACCACGCCAAGATGGCGACCGCGACCGGCAAGCGCGCTGTCGAGCTGGTATGGGAGGACGCGACGCCGGCGAAGCTGCTCACGCCCTCCTCCTTCGACAACGCGGTCACTTGCGTGGTGGCCTGCGGCGGCTCGACCAACTCGGTGATCCACCTGATCGCCATGGCGCGGCGCGCGGGCGTGCCGCTCGACCTCGACCGCTTCGAGGCGATCTCGAAGAAGACGCCGGTGATCGCGAACCTCCGGCCCTCGGGCAAGTACCTGATGGAGGATTTCTACTACGCGGGCGGTCTGCGCGCGCTATTGGCTTCGATCAAGGATCTGCTCGACCTGAACGCGAAGACCGTGAGCGGCAAGACGCTCGGCGAGGACATCGAGGGCGCGAAGGTCTACAACCCCGAGGTGATCCTCCCGCGCGACAGGCCCGTGCTGCCCTCGGGCGGCCTCGCGATCCTCCGCGGCAACCTCGCCCCCGACGGCGCGGTCGTAAAACCGGCGGCGACCGAGAAGCGGCTGTGGAAGCACAAGGGCCGCGCGGTGGTGTTCGAGGACTACAACGACCTGCAGGCGCGGCTCGACGACCCGAAGCTCGACGTCGACGCCGACTGCGTGATCGTGCTCAAGAATGCCGGCCCGGTGGGCGCGCCCGGCATGCCCGAGTGGGAGGTGCCGATCCCGAAGAAGCTGCTGCAGCAGGGCGTACGCGACATGGTGAGGATTTCGGACGCGCGCATGAGCGGCACCGCGTTCGGCTGCTGCGTGCTGCACGTCGCGCCCGAATCCTACATCGGCGGGCCGCTCGCGCTGGTGAAGGACGGCGACACGATCGAGCTCGACATCGAGCGCCGACGCCTGCAGCTCCTCATCGACGACGCCGAGATGATGAAGCGCAGGCGCGCCTGGAAGGCCCCGGCGAAGCGCTTCGAGCGCGGCTACGGCGCGCTCTTCTCGCAGCACATCAGGCAGGCGAACGAGGGCTGCGACTTCGACTTCCTCGAGGGCACGGCGCCGACCCCGGACCCGGAGATCCACTAGCGCTACTGCATGTACCACCCATGGCTGACGACGATCGACTGGCCCGTCAGCGCGTTGGAGGGAAAGGAAGCGAAGAAGAGCGCCGCTTCCGCCACGTCCTGAACGGTGGTGAACTCGCCGTCCACCGTCTCCTTGAGCATCACGTCCTTCACCACCTGCTCCTCGGAGATGCCCAGGTCGCGCGCCTGCTCGGGGATCTGCTTGTCGACGAGCGGCGTCCGCACGAACCCCGGGCAGATCACGTTGGCGCGCACGCCGTGCCTCGCGCCTTCCTTCGCGACGACCTTGGCGAGCCCGATGAGGCCGTGCTTGGCGGCGACGTAAGGCGCCTTGAGCGGCGAGGCCTCCTTGGAATGCACCGATCCCATGTAGATCACGCTGCCGCCGCGCCCCGATGCGTACATGTGCGGCAGGCACTCGTGTGTGGTGAGGAACGCGCCGTCCAGGTGGATCGCGAGCAGCTTCTTCCATTCGTCGAAAGGGAACTGCTCGAGCGGGTGCACCGTCTGGATACCGGCGTTGCTCACCAGGATGTCGATCCCGCCGAAGGCCGACACGACCGCGGCGGTCCCGGCCTTGACGGCCGACTCGCTGGTGACGTCCATCGCGACCCCCATCGCTTCGCCTCCGGCGGCACGGATTTCCTCCGCCGTGGCGTCGGCCGACCGCCCGTTGATGTCCGCGATCGCGACCTTCGCGCCCTCGCGTGCGTAGACCAGCGCGATCTCCTTGCCGATGCCGCTCGCCGCGCCCGTGATCATCGCCGATTTGCCCTGGAGTTTCATGAGTGCCCCTTTTCAGGAAGCCAGATAGTCGTGCACGACCGTGCCGAGCCCGAGCGTCAGGTCGCTCAATATGTGCGTTCCGGAAATCACCTCGCGGACGGGAAGTCCGGCCACCGGCGCCAGGGCGTGCTCGAAGAGCTCCAAGGCGGCCGGCCCTTCCCAGGCTCCCTTGACCGCGATGCCCTCGCAGCAGTAGCGCACCAGTTCGCAGATTCGCGGCGTGCCGTCGACGTGAGGGATGATCTTGAGGAGGAAATTCGGCGCCGCAAGCCCTCGGGCGATCTTATCGTGCGCCAGGATCCGGTGCTTGTATCCCATGGTGCCGACCGCCACCGTCACCGGTCCGTACTCGAGCACGCCGAGCAAGGTGTCCTTTTCCACCCCGAGACTGGGTGAAGCGAGCTTCTTCGGAAAACCCCACAGCTCGCGCCCGCCCGCGATGGGCGGATGGTCGTTGAGAAACATGGCGTGAACGTACGCGCCCTCCTCGCCGTTGAAACGCACCGGAATCACCTGCCCGGATTCCGTGTAGTCGCCGAACCCCGTCGAATCAGGCATGCGGATGAACTCGAACTTGACGATCGGCTGAACCACTTCGAGCGGCTCCGGCACGACGGATCTGAGTGCATCCATGTCAGTGCGATACGTAATGACGAAGAACTCGCGATCGACGAAGCGATACGGTCCGGGCGGGAAGGCCGGACTGGTCAGCGGCATCGCAAATGCGCGCGACTTGACCTCGCGTCGGTTCATTTACGCCGCCTCCGCGCGAACGGTCCTGCGCGTGAGGTCGTACATCCGGATGCCGTCTGCCAGCTGCAATTTCTTGAGCCATTCCGGATGCGCGACCGAGCGCCGCACGTCCTCCAGCCCGGCCTGCCAGCGATCCAGCATGCTGGAGCGGGAGAATTCGTAGTCCTTCGAGAACGAGGAATAGGCGCGGTGCCGGTTGATGAAGTGGACTATGTCGATGTGCGTTTCGCTGCACAGTTTCTCGAGAATTTGCACGTCGGGATCGGACTGCAAGCTTTCCGGCAGCTTGCGCAGCAGACGATGCAAGGGAGTGCGTATTTGCTGCAGCTCGCGCACGCGCGTCGTGTTGAAGCGCGTCTTGCTCGAATACATGATGTCCTTGTGGCGTTCCATGACCTGATCGAGGTCCAGCGGCCGCTCGCCCGCCGCGCTGAACAAATCGACCTGGACGATGAGCGCTCTCCCCGGGAGCTGATTGTCGAGCACGTACCACAGAGGCGTGTTGGAAACGATGCCGCCGTCCCAGTAGCATTGGCCGTCGATCTCGACCGGCGCAAACGCGGGCGGCAGCGCGCCGCTTGCCAGGACGTGCTCGGGGCGGATTCGCGTGTTAAGGCTGTCGAAGTACGTCGAATTCCCCGTCTCGACGTTCGCGGCGCCGAGACTGAGCCTGATGGCGCCCCGGTTGATCAGATCGAAATCGACGAATTGCTCGAGCGTGGACCCGAGCGGTGCGACATCGTAGATACTCAGCGCCCCTTCGTTTCCGGCCGGCATCAATGCCGCTGGAGGCACGCGCGGGGTATAGAAGCCCGGGACGCCGAAAGCTGCGCTCGCGGTCGCGTTCATGCGCTTGAAGACCCGCCGCAGCGGATCTTGCGAGGGATCTTGCTTCCGGGGAAAATTTCCGAATGCTCCGGAGGACACGAGGTCCCAGAAATCGCGCAGGCGCTCGACGCGCCGGTCCGGCGCGTTCCCGGCGATGAGAGCGGCATTGATGCCGCCGATCGAGACACCCGTGACCCAGTCGGGCGAGATTCCGGCCTCCGCAAGTCCTTCGAACACGCCGGCCTGGTAGGCCCCCAGCGCTCCGCCGCCTTGCAATACCAATACCGTAACGTCGTAAGCGTCCTTGTATACGCGATGGGTCGGTTTCATGCGGCACGCGAAAAGAGTGAGGTCGTTACCGTCCGCAGGGTGAGCTACGGAGCTTAAGGCCAGCTTAAGAGAGACCCGCGGCACCGCCGCGACGGACTAGGCCGGGACCGGCGGCGATTTCTCTTTGGGCGCGGCGAGCGATTCGCGCGCCAGCACCTCGAAGCGCCGCGTTGCCACGATGTGGTGGTCGCGCGCATAGGTCTCGTGGTTGCGCTCGACGTCGTCGAGCCGGTAGACGTAGTTCACCATCATGCCGACGGAGCGGCGCATGCCCATCTCGGAGATGTCGCCCAGCCAGTTGAGCCGTTCAAGCCGCGCGCCGTTGCCGAGGTGAAACCGCGCAACCGGGTCCAGCGGGTCGCGCCCCTGCTTCGCGTGCACCAGGTAGAACGAGCACAGACGGACGAGATCGCGGCGAATATCGGCGGCGACCGCGTGGTCATCGAGCCACCGTCCCGTATCGATCTGCGCAAGGAGCGCTGCGACCGCGGGACGCTCTTTCGCGATTCCCGCGAGCCACCTGCGGAAACCCGGGATCGGCGAGAGGGTGGAGAAGGTCTTCACCTTGGGAAACTCGCGGCCCAGATCCTCGGCCACCTGCTTGATAAGCAGGTTGCCGAAGGACACACCTCTCAGGCCTTCCTGGCAGTTGGTGATCGAATAGAAGATCGCGCAATTGGCCGACGACGGGTCGGCCACCGGGGACTCCAGTTCGAGCAGGGGCTGCACGCGCGAGGCCAGGCCGCGCGTCAGCGCGACCTCGATGAAGATCAGCGGCTCGTCGGGGAGCGCCGGGTGGAAGAACGCGTAGCAGCGCCGGTCGGCCTCGAGCCGCCGGTGCAGGTCGGGCCAGCCCTGGATCTCGTGCACCGCTTCGTAGCGGATCAGCTTCTCGAGCACGAGCGCCGGGGTGCGCCAGTCGATGCGCTGGAGGACGAGAAAGCCGCGGTTGAACCAGGAAGCGAACAGGTGCGCGAGGTCGGCGTCGATGCCGGCGTAGTAGGGACGCTCGGCGAGCAGCTTGATCAGCCGGCGCCGCATCTCGACCAGCACCGCGGTGCCCCCGTCGGCCATGTTGAGCCGCCGGAACAGCTCCTGGCGCGGCGGCTCGACCACCCGCTGCAGCTGGATCAGGTTGGCCGGCGAAGGATCCTGGCGGTAGGCGTCGGCGATGCGGCCAACCTGCTCGGGATCGGGCGAGAACTCCTTCACCAGCAGATCGAAGTAGATGCCCAGCGCCGCCTCGTCGAGCTCCAGGTAGGCGGCGAGCGCCTCGCGCGCGATGCGCGCGCCCGACACCTCTCCCCGTTCCGACATCAGCGCGTGGCACAGCGAGATGGCGTGACGCGCACGGCGCACCGCGGCGCGCGGCACCGTTCCGGGCCGCCGCGCGATCGCGCCGAACAGGCGGCGGAAAAAGGATGTCTTCGCGGGTGAGTTCATCGAAGTCAGACAGACGTCCGAGTCTGCGCGTTCATTGTTTCAGCCATTCTAGCCCCGGCGGTCGTCAGTGTAGAATCCGCTCTCCGCAAAGGAGACATATTTCCCATGCCGCTGTCCGAAGCCGAGCGCAAGACCTGCGTCGAGACGCTGCTGAACGCCGACAGGACAAAGAAACAGGCGGTGCAGCTCTCGACCACCTACCCCCACATCACCATCGAGGATTCCTACGCGATCTCCACCGCCGTCGCGCAGCACTGGATCAAGGCGGGCGCGAAGCTCATCGGGCACAAGGTCGGCCTGACCTCCAAGGCGATGCAGGCCTCCTCGCAGATCAACGAGCCCGACTACGGACACCTGCTCGACACCATGATGATCCCCGACGGGGCGAAAGTGGTGCACGCGAGCTACTGCCTGCCGCGGGTGGAGATCGAGCTGGCGTTCGTCCTGGGCAAGCCGCTCAAGGGTCCCGGGGTAGGGCTGCTCGACGTGCTGCGCGCGACCGAGTACGTCGTGCCGGCGATCGAGATCGTCGACGCGCGCCTGCAGAACCCGCGCAAGATCTTCGATACCGTCGCCGACAACGGCGCCGCGGCCGGCATCGTCGTCGGCGGGCGCCCGATCGGCCCGATGGACGTCGACCTGCGCTGGGTCGGCGGCATCATGTACCGCAACTCCGAGATCGAGGAGACCGGCCTCGCCGCGGGCGTGCTCGGCCACCCGGCGCTCGGCGTGGCCTGGCTCGCGAACCGCCTCGGCAAGAGCGGCGTCACGCTCGAGGCCGGCCACCTGGTGCTCGCCGGCTCGTTCACGCGCGTAGTGTTCGCCAACAAGGGCGACACGCTGCACGGCGACTTCGGCCCGCTCGGCGGCGTCGCCGTACAGTTCGTCTAGGAGCAAGAGCAATGACCGCCATCGGCTTCCGCATCCTCCCCATCCCCAAACGCCCCGACAAGAAGCTGGTCGAGGAGCTCTCGAAGATGGTGACGCCGCACCTCTCCGACAGCATGGAGCGCCTGTACGCGGGCGGCCCGCAGCTTCGCCCGATGCACAACGGCGCTAAGCTCTGCGGCCCGGCGTTCACCGTGCGCACGGCGCCCGGCGACAACCTGCTGGTGCACAAGGCGATCGACACCGCGGCTCCGGGCGACGTGATCGTCGTCGACGCGGGCGGCTTCAACGACCACGCCATCATCGGCGAGCTGATGAGCGCGCGCGCCGAGCAGCGCGGCGTCGGCGGCATGGTGATCTGGGGCGCGATCCGCGACTCGGCCGAGCTGCGCGAGGGAAGCTTTCCCGTCTTCGCGAGCGGCGTCACGCACCGCGGTCCCTACAAGAACGGACCGGGCGAGATCAACGTGCCGATCAACATGGGCGGCATGACGGTAAACCCCGGCGACATCATCGTGGGCGACGCCGACGGCCTGGTCTCGGTGCCGCTGGAGTTCGCCGAGGCCATCCTCGCCTCGGCGAAGGCGATCCTCGCCAAGGAGACGAACTCGATGAAGCAGATCAAGGCGGGCACCGTCGACCGCGGCTGGGTCGACAAGGCGCTCAAGGAAAAGGGATACCAGGTCTGATGGATCTCCCCGCGAACACCTTCAAGCGCGCCCTCAGGGCGAACAAGCTCCAGATCGGGCTGTGGTCCAGCCTGTCTTCGCACTACGCCGTCGAGCTCGTCGCGGGATCGGGATTCGACTGGATCCTCCTCGACACCGAGCACTCGCCGAACGACCTCGAGTCGGTGCTGCAGCAGCTGCAGGCCGCGGCGCCCTACCCGACGCATCCGGTCGTGCGCGTGCCCTGGAACGACATGGTGACGATCAAGCGCTACCTCGACATCGGGGCGCAGTCGCTGCTCATCCCCTACGTGCAGAACGCGGAAGAGGCGAAGGCCGCGGTCGCCTACACGCGCTACCCGCCTGCCGGCGTGCGCGGGGTCGCGGGCGCCACGCGCGCGACGCGCTTCGGGCGCGTGAAGGACTACGCGAAGCGCGCCCACGAGGAGATCTGCGTGCTGGTGCAGGTCGAGACCCAGACCGCGCTCGACAGCCTGGAGAAAATCGCGGCGGTCGACGGCGTCGACGGCGTCTTCATCGGCCCGGCCGACCTGCACGCCTCGCTCGGCTACGCCGGCGAGACGAACAACCCCAAGGTAATGCCGGTCATCGACGACGCGATCCGGCGCATCCGCAAGGCCGGCAAGGCGCCGGGCATCCTCACCGGCGTCGAGGCCGACGCGAGGCGCTGGATCGAATGCGGCGGCCTCTTCGTCGCGGTCGGCGCGGATACCGGCGTTCTCGCGCGCGGCAGCGAGGCGCTCGCGGCGAAATTCAAGTAGTCCCTCGCCGAACTATCTCGGGAAGCGAAGCGATCATGGCCCGCGACGGCATGCGGCGCGCGTTTGCCCTCGCGTGGGCAGGCGCATTCCTGTTCCTGATCTGCAGCATTCCGGCGCAGGCCGCGGCGCCCAGCCTGGCCAACCCCGATCCGATCCCGGCCGGCAAGTTCGACCTCGTCGTCAGAGACGTGCAAATCCTGCAGCCGGGCAAGCCCGCCCGCGCGGCGCACCAGGGGGACGCGGTCATGGAAGGCGACACCCTCGTGACCGGCAAGGATGCCGAAGCGCATCTGACCATGAGCGATACGGGTTTTCTCGCGCTGCGCGCCAATACGCGGATCCAGATTGTCAGTTTCAAGGCCGACGGCGGGGACGACGACCATGGCGTGCTGAACTTGTTCTCAGGCGCCTTGCGATCGATCTCCGGCTGGATCGGCAAATTCAACCGGCCGTCCTACAAGCTGCGCACGCCCACCGCGACCATCGGCATACGCGGCACCGACCATGAAACGCGCTATGTCCCGCCCGGTTCGAGCGAAGGCGAGCCGGGGACCTACGACAAGGTCTTCACCGGCGAAACGACGATAGAAAGCGACACCGGGCAGACGGTCGTCTCGGCCGACCACGCCGGCTATGCGCCAAACCAGGGCAGCCAGCAGCCCCGTGTGCTGCCGCGCATTCCCGGCTTCTTCAAGCCGGGCCCGCACGAAGACCTGATCAACAAGAAGCACGAAGAAATCCAGAAAATGATCATCCAGCGCCGTGACGAGCGGCGCAAGATCGTCGAGCAAAAGCGCGCGCAATTCCGGGCGGCGCAGCGCGAGACTCAGCAACAGGCGGCGGCGAACAAGGCGGCCGGAGAGGCGCGACTCGCGGCCGAAGCGGAACAGAAGCAAGACACCGAGCGGGAGCGAGCGGCACTCCGCAGCCGCGGCGAAGCCTTGCAGAAGGACGCGGCGGCGCTGCAGGAGAAGCGCAAGGCGCTGCAACAGCGGCTGATCCCGGCCTTGCGCGCGAACGCCGGCTTGCGCGAGCAATTCAGGGCGGTGCGGGAAACCGGCGAAACGATCCGCCAGGAATACCAGGCGATCAGGGAAGGCCGGCAGGCGATCACCGAAAGAAGCGTCGCGGCGAACGAAGCGAGAAAGAACGCCGCCGAGGAGCAGCGCAAGCAGAGCGAGGCGCGGCTGGCTCAACTGAACCCGACGGCCGACGCGCTCAAGCAAAAATGGGTGGACTTGGCCGCGGCGCGCGAGGCGCTCGAAAAGCGGGCGGGCCTGATGGCCCCTCCCGAGCTGGCGCGCCGGCGCAAGGAACTGAACACGCGCAACGACGCGCTGCAGGAACAACAGAAGCGGTTGGCCGCCGGCTTCGATGCGCTCTTTTACAGCAACATCGGCGCGGCGCAATCGCGCGTGGAAGACGCGCGCGCGCAGCGCACACAAAACGTCGAGCAGGCCCGCGCCTTCAACGGCCGCGAGGACGCAGTGCAGGAACGCCAGCGCATCAACGAAGACAAGCTCGAAATGCTGCAGGCGCAGGCCATCGAGAAACTGGGCGGCGACAAGGGACTAAGCGCGCAATTGCGCGACATTCACGACGCGGTCCAGGCGATTCGCGCCAAACGCGTCGACCTCGCGGCCGCGCGCCGCGCTCTGGAGGCACGCAACCTGGCCGCGGCCGGGCAGCGGCAGGACGATGCGCTGCAGCAGATCGACCTGCTGCGCGCCAAGCACCGCGAGATGGAAAACAAGCGCAGCGATCTGCAAAACGAGCAAAAGGCGACGCAGGAAGAGATACGCGCGCTGTTCCAACAGGAGCAGAAACGGTACCGGGAAGAGCTGCGGGCGGATCGCGAGTCAGGCGCCGAAAACCAACGAGGAAACCCGGACCATCTACGAGAGGACGAAACTCCTTCGAGGACCGCGCCTCGACAAGCGCGTTAGACCCACACCTGCAGCACGTAGTCGTACGCCGCCTGCGCGTTGGTCATGTCGACGCGCTGGAGCTTGATGCGGTAGCCGTCCTTGGTCTTCTTCAGGTGGTGGGTGTACGAGCCGGCGAAGTGCCGCACGTCGTCGCGGCGCAGTTCCATCATGTGGAAGCGCGAGCGCGCGACCACGTCGCCGTTCGGCGATTCCTTCTCGATGACGACGTTGCCGACGACGTGGTTGGTGCCCCACAGCGGGCGCTGCGACCAGGCGTCGGGGTGCAGCACGCGCCCCATGCGCACGGTCATGAGGTTCTTGTCCTCGGCGAAGATGGCGGGCATGCCGTCCCAGGTGGTGTGCGAGGGCTCGGGCGGCATCCAGTAGACGCCGTCGTCGGCGAAGAGGTCGATGTAGTCCTGCCAGCGCTTGCCGTCGAGGATGTCGGCCTGCCGGTACAGGAACTGCTCGACCGCGTGCTGGGTGTCGCCGCCGCTCGCGCGGCGCGCGGGTTTTCTCGGGGCCTTCTTCTTCGCCATCACCGCCCTGCCGTCATGTACTGCGACCACGCCTTCATCTGGTTGCGCATCGGCGCTTCGGAGGTGCCCATGTTCGGGCCGGTCTCGACGCGCCCGTCCTTCTCGATGTCGCGCCCGAAGTGCCGCCCGAAGGTCACCCAGTCGCCGCCGTCGGAGGACAGGCCCTGGTGGCATTTCCAGAAGTTCTCCAGGTCGTCGGCGTTGATCATGGTCGAGGGCGAGTTGACCAGGTTGTAGTACGCGAGCGAGCGCCGGTAGATCGGCTCGGGCGCGCCTTTCAGGCGGAAGTGCCAGATCTCGGTGAGCGTCTTGTCCACGCCGAGCGGGCGCACCGCCCGCAGCTGCTGCAGCGGCGACTGCACCGACAGGCCCGGGTAGATGAGTACGTGGTGGATGTTCACCCCGACGATCTCCTCGAAGCGCTTCTGTCCGTAGGCCTTGATCATGACCTTGTCGTAGGCGAGCGTGTCGGGATCCTGGGGACGAAGCCCCATGTAGCCGGTGAGGATGCAGTGCCCGTGCGGGTAGTTGAGCGTCTGGAAGTTGTCCCACTTGTCGATCGTGACCGTGGCGAACGCCGAGAGCATGTGGTACTTGAGCGGAACCTGGCCTTTCTTCGCGTTCTTCTCGAGCACCTTCTCCACCTCGTGCGCGGCGCGGCCGGTCGACTGGTGCGTCACCGACGGATGCAGGGCGTCGAGCTGGTTCTCCAGGAAGATCTTCCAGTTCGAGTGCTGGATCACGCGGAAGCAGTTCGGCACAATCTCGACCTCGCCTTCGGGTGCGCGGTCGCACATGTCGTCGAAGGCGATGCGCGACTCCCCGAGGAATTCCTTGAGCGTCGGCCCGTCGGCTGCGAGGCTCGCGAACACGAAGCCGCGGTAGCTCTCCACGCGCGCCGCTTTCTTCATGTTGCAGTCCGGGCTGTCCTTGCCGAAGCGCGTGCCGGCGTAGCCCGACTCCATCATCGGAATGCTCCGGAGCTTGCCGTCGTGATGGAAGGTCCAGGAGTGGTAGGAGCAGCGGAAGAACTCGCCGGCGTTGCCGCTGCGGTCGCCGCACATCATGTTGCCGCGGTGCGGACAGCGGTTGTAGAGCACGTTCACCTTGCCGTCGGCGCCGCGCACCATGAGCATCGGCTGGCGGCCGATCTGCACCGTGTAGTAGTCGCCGGCCTTCGGCACCTGGGTCTCGTGGCCGCAGTAGATCCACACGCGCTCGTGGATGCGCTCCATCTCCATGTCGAAGATCGCGGGATCGGTGTAGACCTCGCGCCGCACCCGGTCGGGCTCGACGAAGCCGGAAAGGTTGGGGATGCGCTCGTGCAGCATTGCGGACTCCTTGAAGCAGGACTCTACATGGAGGAAAAGCCTATCACACGCGTACCGGGAGTGGCGTTCCAGACCTTGACCAGGCCCTTGCTAACGACGCCATTGCCCCAATATAGGCAGTGTCGAATTCAATGGGTCGGTCCGCAGTACCCCCGGGTACCGCTACTGGTTTTCTCCCACGGGACAATTTGATGCCTTGCACACTATCGTGCACGGCGACGCGATCTATGGAGAGATTCCATGCCTATCGGTACCGTAAAGTTCTTCAATGCCTCCAAGGGATACGGGTTCATCCAGCCCGAAGACAAGTCCAAGGATGTATTCGTGCACGTCTCGGCGGTCGAACGTTCCGGCCTCGGAAGCCTCAGCGAGAATCAACAGATCTCGTACGAACTGGAGCAAGGGCAGAACGGCAAGACGTCCGCAGTCGATCTGAAAGCTGTCTGATCGTCTTTGGCGGGAGAGCAAAAAAGTGACGAAAGAAGCGTTGATTGAAATGGAAGGCACCGTCAGCGAAGTGCTTCCCGACACACGCTACCGCGTAACCCTGGAGAATGGGCACGTGGTGGTTGCCTATGTGGCGGGCAAGATGAGAAAGCACCGGATCACGATTCTCGCCGGGGACAGGGTCAGCCTAGAGCTGACGCCCTACGATCTGACGAAAGGGCGGATCAATTTCCGTCACAAGGATCTGAACCCGGCAGTGCGACTGCCGGCGCGCCGGCCACAGTATCGACGACACTAGGAAGGCGCGCGCCGACGCGCGAGGACCTCACCCTCGAGACGAAGGCATCTTCGGGCCTCATCACACGCCAAGGTGGCGGTGCCACAGGGCGCGGTCGCCGGCGAGCTCGCGCGAGGTGCCGCTCCACGCCACGCGCCCGCGCGAGAGGATCGTGTGCCGGTCGGCGATGTCGACCAGGCGCTCGACGTACTTGTCGATGACGAGGATCGTCTGGCCCGCGCCTTTCAGCGCGACAAGGCACGTCCAGATCTCCTCGCGCACGAGCGGCGCCAGGCCCTCGGTTGCCTCGTCGAGCAGGAGCAGGTGGGGGTTCGTCATCAGGGCGCG
>DATJYC010000048.1:0-25208 GCA_035499735.1 Burkholderiales bacterium | reverse complement strand
GCCGTTGTCTTCAGCGTGGTTTCGCGATAGAGGTGGGCATGTCGCGCGTCCCCAACTTCTCGCCACATGGCCGAGCCGCCTGTTGCGGTGACTACGGCCGCAAGCTCTGGGTGTTCGAGGGCGCAGACAATTGCTACGTCTGATTTGTAGGCGTCGCTATCTGCAGCGATTGACAACGACAAGCCACTAAGCGCGCGAAGGCGTTCGACTCCCTTGTCGGTGAGTAGCCAACGAAGCGGTGGCCCCTTTTCCTTGGGGCTGACGTACGCGGTATAGGCTCTTAGGCTCGCGTTTACGTTTCCTGGCGCTCGAGCCCCCATATGAAGCTTGAGTAGATCGGCGACCTGTTTCGCGGTTACCGACTGCACGTGAGCATTCAGCGCAAAAAGGGCTGACAAGACAACATATTGGTCGGTGCGCTCTCTGGGCTTCACCGCGCTCGTCAGCGTTGAAATGTCCATGGCAGAGTGTTCTGTGCCGGCTAACGTCCACGCTCACCGGCGCGCGACTGCGGGCGGTGAGCCGAAGTGTGCCGCTCCACGCGCGTCCGGTGGAGCGTGCTGTTAGTGCGCAAGGCAATCATGCGCCTTTGGCCTCGTTGACCACGAAGCGACCATCGCGATAGTCAAGCGTTGCCCCGTTGAGGTGCGTGTATGCACGCTCCTGAGTGAACACGAAGCGCACACCATCAATAGTTGTGACCTTACCGTACGGACGCTTGCCGATGTCGTAGAACGCAACTCCCCATCGAGGTGGATGCGTAACACCATCAGCAACGTTGGAGCCCCACACTATTGAAGCTGCGGGCTCGAATTCCCTGATCTTCGACATGTGCGACAGGAGTTCGCGCTTGGCTGAACCTGTCACGCTTACGCCCGGTGGCCCCTTGAAAAAACAGAGGATCTGGCAGCACAGGTGCCATGCTCGACCTGCAATCGTAATAGCTGCCATCTTGCGCACTAACGTTCGCGCCCACGCGCGGGCGCGAAAGACGGTTGACCAAGGCGCGTTGCTTCTCGCCCGTCGCGGTGGGGCGCGTGGTTAGGCCGCATCCTTCCTCTCGATGAAATGGACCCACTTCCAACACCAATATTGATATGGAAGCGTCACTGCCGGAATGGCGAACGCAAACCAGACAAGACTATCCCTTACAACCCATCGATGACTGTGCTCCATTGTGATCGCAACGGCCGCAACAGCGGCGCCGATGAGGAGTGCGATTGCAACCGTAATTCCAGCGCGCTTACCTCCCGTAAGAGCTACCCCACACTTTGGGCATTTGTGCTTCCAGGGGTTAAACACTCGGAATGAGTACCAATAGGAGAAGCGGTGGTCGCAATGGCTTTTCATACTGCGGCCTAACGTATAGTGAACTGCGTAAATGCGGTGTATTAAACTCCTCTTCCTCACCCCTGTCATCTGATCTCCTGAATCAAGCGTTTAGCCCTTGTGTCGCAGAGAGACGTCCGATTTTCACGCGGGCGTATATGGAGATAGGCTGCGAAGGGGGAAGAAATGTCGGAAGAATCAAGCGCTGGTCGTTCTGCCTCGGCCGCGCCGCGACTTCTTGATCGAGTCCACGAGGCGATACGACGCAAGTATTTCAGCCGCCGCACGGAGCAGGCCTACGTGCACTGGATCCGGCGCTTCATTTTCTTTCACGGCAAGCGCCATCCGCGCGAGCTGGGCGAGGCGGAGGTGACGGCCTTCCTGAACGACCTGTCGGTCGCGCGCGGTGTCGCGGCTGGCACGCAGAATCAGGCGCTCTCGGCGCTGCTGTTCCTCTATAAGGAGGTGCTCGGGCGGGAAGCTCGCGTGGCTCGACGGGCTGGTGCGCGCAAGGCGCCCGCCTCGGCTGCCTGTCGTTCTCACGCGCGCCGAGGCGGAGCGCCTGCTCGCGCAGCTTACCGGGACGCGCTGGCTGCTAGCGAGTCTCATGTACGGGTCCGGGCTTCGCGTGATGGAGTGCCTGCGCTTGCGCGTGAAGGACGTGGATCTCGACTATCAGCAGATTCTGGTGCGCGACGGCAAGGGCGAGAAGGACCGTGTGACGATGCTCCCCGAAAAGCTCATCGAGCCGGTGCGCGCTCACCTCGTACGCGTGCGTGCGCTGCATGCGCGCGACATGCTCGAGGGCTACGGAGAGGTACATTTGCCATACGCCCTTGCGCGCAAGTACCCGAGGGCGTGCCGGGAGTGGGCGTGGCAGTACGTCTTCCCCTCCAAGAACCGATCGCCGGATCCCGAGGATGGCGTCGTGAGACGCCACCATCTGGACGAGTCGGTGCCGCAGCGCGCGGTGAAGGACGCGCTGCGCGCGGCCGGCATCGCCAAGCACGCAAGCTGCCACACCTTGCGCCATTCCTTCGCTACGCATCTGCTCGAGGGCGGATACGACATCCGCACCGTGCAGGAGCTGCTCGGGCATTCCGACGTGTCGACCACGATGATCTACACGCACGTCCTGAACAAAGGCGGTCGCGGGGTGAAGAGCCCGCTCGACCGGCTCGAGCAGCGGCGTGCGGTCTACCGCGCCGTGCGCTCTTGATTCTGAGCTGCCGGTTCGGGAGCTCTGCGTGAGAGCGGCCACGCCGGCCGCCGCTCGATGATGCGCGCGGCGAGGTCGACGGCGAGCGCGCACTCGATGCCGAAAGGCAGGTAGCCCGCGTAGCCGAGGAGCGGCATCTCGAAGAGGTGGAAGCGCTGGACGTAGGGGATGCTGTAGTGCCACTTCGCCGCGCTGCCCCAGTTCCACAGCTCCCAGAAGAATCCGCAGACGAGCGCGGCGAGCGCGCTCTGGAGCACCGGACGCCAGTCGCCGCGCGCGACGAAGGAAAAGACCGAGTCGCGCAGGAGCAGGTGCGAGAGGCCCGCGAGGACGAGGAGGGGCGCGACCCACAGCATGGGGAAGAGCAGGTCGGGTTGCAGGCCGATCGCGGCGAGCGCGGCGAGGCCTGTTCCGAGCGCGATCCAGGCGAGCGCCGCGCTTCCGCGCACGGCGGGGAGCGCGAGCGCGTCGAGGCGCGGCAGCGTCGCGAGCCACGCCCAGGTGCTCGCGACCGCGGGAAGAACGGTGGAGAAGGGCAGGTTTGCGCGCAGGAAGTAGTCCCAGTCTGTGTCGCCGCCCGCGCCCGCGTAGGTCCAGTTGCTCACGAACTGGTTCAGGTATTCGAACAGCCACCAGAACGCCGCGCTCACAGGGAAGAGGCAGAGGAACCAGGCGGTGCGCCGGGTGAGCGGGCAGGAGCCCGCGCGCCGGAAGGCGAGCGCGTTCATCGCGACGATGTAGCCGAGCCAGAGCAGGGTGAAGACGAGCGCGCGCCAGGCGACGGGCACAAGGCCTTCGGTCCACGCCGCGGCCCAGCAGGCGGCGGCGAGCGCGATGCCGAGCCAGCCCCACCAGGGAAAGCGCGCCGCGGGCGGAGCGGACGCCGCGGGCTCCGAGCGCGCGAGCGCCGCGGCGTAGAGCGCGAGCGCCGCGAGGACCGGAAGCGCGAAGATGGCGAATGCCGCCCAGGAGAAAGGCGCGTGGACGAGTTGCGCCGTGCGCGGCGGGAAGCCCAGGTAAGCGGCGAGCGGTCTGCCCGCGAGGACGAGCCCGGCGAGCGGCGCCGCCCAGGCGAGGGCGAAGGCGAGCGCGAGGGCGGCGAGCGCGCGCGGCCGCATCAGGCGGTGCGCTGCTGCTTGTCCTTCTCGTTCTGCGCCTTGATCGCGTCGCGCGCCGCCTTCCACTCGGCGTCGCCCCACTTGAACAGCTCGTTGAACGAGCCGCCGTTCACGAGGTTGGCGCCGCCGTCGAGCGCGATGGTCTGGCCGGTGAGGAAGTCGCAGCCGTCGGCCATGAGGAAGGCGGCGAGGTTCTGCAGCTCGGACATGACTCCGGTGCGGTGCATCGGGTTCACGGCTAGCGCCTCGTCGCGGAAGTCTCGCCCGGGCGCGAGGCGCTTGCCCGCGCCCTCGGTCGGGAAGATCCCCGGCGCGATGGCGTTCAGGCGTATGCCGTAGCGCCCCCATTCCACGGCGAGCGATTTCGTCATGATGTGCACGCCCGCCTTGGACATCGCCGAGGGCACGACGAAGGGGGAGCCCGCCCACACCCAGGTGACGACGATGGAGACGACCGAGCCCTTGTTGCCGCCCGCGATCCAGCGCTTGCCGACCGCGTGCGTCGTGTAGAAGGTGCCGTGAAAGACGGTGTTGGCGATGGCGTCGAAGCCGCGCGAGGAGAGGTCCTCGGTGCGCGAGATGAAGTTGCCGGCCGCGTTGTTGAGCAGCCCGGTGAGCGGCCCGCCGTCGTCCCAGATCGCCTGCACCATGGCCTCGACGCTCGCCGCGTCGCGGATGTCCGCCGTGTGGCACTTCACGGAGGCGCCGAACCTCGACTTCAGCTCGGCCGCGGTCTTCTCGAGCGGCTCCCTGCGCCGCCCGCAGAGGACGAGGCCGGCGCCGAGCTCGGCGTATTTCGCCGCCATCTCGCGGCCGAGTCCCGTGCCGCCGCCCGTGACCAGGATGCGCTTGCCCTTGAGGAGGTCTTTTGCGAGCACGGCTACACCGTGAGGACGATCTTGCCGATGTGCGCGCTCGATTCCATCAGCGCGTGCGCCTGCGCGGCCTGCTCGAGCGGGAAGGTCTTGTGGATCACCGCCCTGATCTTTCCCGACTCGATCAGCGGCCACACGCGCTCGCGCAGGCTCCTCGCGATCGCGCCCTTGAACTCGACGGGGCGCGGCCGCAGCGCCGAGCCCGTCACCGTGATCCGCCGGCGCAGGATCTCGCTCAGGAAGACCGTCGCCTTCGCGCCGCCGAGGAAGGCGATGATGACGATGCGGCCGTCGTCGGCGGCGCATTTCAGCTCGCGGTCGAGGTAGTCGCCGGCGACCATGTCGAGGATGACGTTAACGCCCTTGCCCCCGGTCGCTTCCTTCACGACGGCGGCGAAGTCCTCGGTCCTGTAGTTGATGGCGCGCTCGGCGCCGAGCTTGACGCAGGCGGCGCACTTCTCGGCGCTGCCCGCGGTCGCGAATACGCGGTTGCCGAAGGCCCTGACCATCTGGATCGCTGTGACGCCGATGCCCGAGGTGCCTCCCTGGACGAGGAAGGACTCGCCGGGTTTCAGCGCCGCGCGGTCGAACACGTTGCTCCAGACGGTGAAGAAGGTCTCGGGGAGGGACGCCGCCTCGACCGGGGTCATGCCCCTGGGGATCGGCAGGCACTGCGGCGCGGGCGCGGTGCAGTACTCGGCGTAGCCGCCGCCTGCGACGAGCGCGGTCACGGCGTCGCCGGCGCGCCACTCCTTCACGCCTTCGCCGACCGCGGCGACGCTGCCGGCGAGCTCCAGGCCCGGGATGTCCGAGGCGCCGGGCGGCACCGGGTAGTTGCCGGCGCGCTGCATGGTGTCGGGGCGGTTCACGCCGGCCGCGGCGACCTTGATGAGCACCTCGCCGGCTTTCGGCTGCGGAACGGGTCGCGAGCCGAGCTTCAGCACCTCGGGACCGCCGGGCTGGGTGATCTCGACCGCGCGCATGGTGTTCGGGAGGGACATCGGGATCTCGCTGAAGGGATGACGGCGATTCTACTAGAATGACGCGCCATGCCGGCTGCCCCCGCTTCCGTCGGAATTCGTCTCGAAGAAGTCGACACGCCGGCCCTGATCGTCGACCTGGACGCGCTCGAGGGCAACATCGCGCGCATGGCGAAGGCGCTACAGGGGCGCTCGGTGCGCCTGCGTCCCCACGCGAAGAGCCACAAATGCGCGCAGATCGCGCGGGCCCAGATCGCCGCGGGCGCGGTCGGCGTATGCGCGCAGAAGGCGAGCGAGGCCGAGGCGCTGGTCGCGGGCGGCGTCGCCGACGTGCTCGTGACCAATGAGATCGTCGGCAAGCACAAGGTCGAGCGCCTCGCCCGCCTCGCGCGCGAGGCGAAGGTCGCCGTGCTCGCCGACGCCGCCGGCAACGTCGCCGAGCTCGACGTGGCGGCGGGCGCCGAGCGCGTGCGCCTGGACGTGCTCGTCGAGATCGACGTCGGCGCGCTGCGCTGCGGGGTCGAGCCCGGCGCTCCGGCGCTCGCGCTCGCCAGGGCGATCGCCGGCTGCAGGAACCTGCGCTTCGCGGGCCTGCACGCCTACCACGGCGCCGCACAGCACCTGCGCTCGGCGGCAGAGCGGCGCGCCGCGATCGCCGCTGCGTGCGAGAAAGCCTCGCTGACGAAGGAAATGATCGAGAAGGCCGGCCTCGCTTGCGACACGGTCACCGGGGCGGGAACCGGCACCTTCCTGCTCGAGGGCGAGAGCCGCGTCTTCAACGAGATCCAGCCCGGGTCGTATGTCTTCATGGACGCCGACTACAACCGC
The DNA here is from genome assembly GCA_035499735.1 of Burkholderiales bacterium. Lineage (GTDB taxonomy): Bacteria > Pseudomonadota > Gammaproteobacteria > Burkholderiales > SG8-39 > VBDM01. The sequence goes on along the minus strand of DATJYC010000048.1, from coordinate 18,859 downwards.
AACGCCTGGGAAGAGGGCTGGCCGCGCTTCGCGCAGAGCCTCTTCATCCTCACGACGGCGATGAGCGCGCCGGCGCCCGACCGCGCCGTGGTCGACGCCGGCCTGAAGGCCTCGAGCGTGGATTCGGGCATGCCGCTCGTGCACGAGCGCCCGGGCGTGGAATACGCCAAGGCGTCGGACGAGCACGGCGTGCTGAGGATCGCCGCGGGAGCGAAGGCGCCGAGGCTAGGGGAGAAGCTGCTGCTCGTGCCGGGCCACTGCGACCCGACGGTGAACCTCTACGACTGGCTGGTATGCGTGCGCAAGGGTAGAGTGGAGGCGCTCTGGCCGGTCACGGCGCGGGGCGCGCTTTACTGAAAGGGGAGGATCATGTTGCTGAACCGCGCACTCGCTCTGGTGTTCGTCGCCGCCTCCTCGGCGGCGGCGCAGACGTATCCGTCCCGGCCGATCACGCTCGTCAACCCCTTCGCCGCCGGCGGACCGGTCGACGCGGTCGCGCGCATCATGTCCGCTCCGATGAGCAGGGCGCTGGGACAGCCGGTGCTCGTCGACTACACCGTCGGCGCGGCCGGCACGATCGGCGTGGGCCGCGTCGCGCGCGCCGCGCCCGACGGCTACACGCTCAGCATTGGCCACTGGGCGACGCACGTCATCAACGCCGCGATCTATCCGCTGCAGTACGACGTGCTCAAGGACCTCGAGCCGGTCGGCATGATCTGCGCGAATCCCCTGATGATCGTGGCGAGAAGCTCGTTTCCCGCGGCGAACCTGAAAGAGCTGATCGCCTGGCTGAAGGCGAACCCGGACAAGGCCTCGGTCGGCACTGCCGGCGTGGGATCGGGGACGCACATGGGCGGCATCTATTTCCAGAGCGCCACGGGAACGAAAGTCCAGTACATCCCCTACAAGGGCACGGGGCCGGCGATGCAGGACCTGCTCGCCGGGCGCATCGACATGATCGTCGACCAGGCGTCGAACTCGCTGCCCCAGGTGCGCGCGGGGAAAATCAAGGCGTACGCGGTCACGGCGAAGAGCCGGCTCGCGGCGGCGCCGGAGATCCCGACCGTGGACGAAGCCGGGCTGCCCGGGCTCTACGTCTCGGTCTGGTTCGGCATCTGGGCGCCGAAAGGCACGCCGCGCGAAATCATCGCGAAGCTGAACGCCGCCATGCAGTCCTCGCTCGCCGACCCCGCGGTGCGCCAGCGGCTCGCCGACCTGGGACAGGAGATCTTCCCGCGCGAGCAGCAGACGCCCGAGGCGCTCGCCGCCTTCCACAAGGCGGAAGCCGAGAAATGGTGGCCGCTCGTGAAGGCGGCCGGGATCAAGCCGGAATAGATTCTGATCGACTGCGCTAGCCCCAGACCGATTTCGCCACGTCGAGGACGAGGCCGAGCTTCTTCCACTGGTCGTCCTCGGTGAGCGCGTTGCCGTGGTGGGTGCTCGAGAACCCGCACTGCGGCGACAGGCAAAGATTTTCCAGCGGCACGACCTTCGCTGCGGCGTCGATGCGGCGCCTGAGGTCGTCCTTGCTCTCGAGCTGCGGCACTTTGGAGCTGACGAGGCCGAGCACGACGATCTTGCCCTTGGGCACGAAGCGGAGCGGCTCGAAGCCGCCGGCGCGGTCGGTATCGTACTCGAGGAAGAAGGCGTCGACGTCGAGCTTCTGGAACACGGTCTCGGCGACGTAGTCGTAGCCGCCGCTCGCGAGCCAGGTGCTCTTGAAGTTGCCGCGGCAGGTATGGATCGCGACCGTCATGTCCTCGGGCACGTCGCGGATCGCCGCGTTGACCGCCTCGGCGTACATCGCGTTGTCCCTCCTCGGATCGTCGCCGAGCTTCCTGAACTGCTCCTGCACCTTCGGATCGCCCATCATCGCGATGGTGGTGTCGTCGATCTGCAGGTAGCGGCAGCCGGCCTCGTACAGGTCGGCGATCTCCTCGCGGTAGGCGCGCGTGAGATCGTCCCAGAACTCGTCGAGGTCGGGGTAGGTCTTCCTGATCGACGCGCGGTCGGCCCGCGCGTGCAGCATCGCCGGGGACGGCAGGGTGAACTTGGGCGTCTTCCTCGCGACCGACTTCAGGAACCTGAAGTGCTCGAGCATCGAGGGCCGGGTGCGCCGGATCCTGCTCGTCACCTGCATGAACGGCGGCTGCTCCGCGGTGGCCTTGAACCGCGCCTCGCCGTAGGCGTCGCCGGTCGAGAGCGTCACGCCGTCGAAGCCGGCGAGGAAATCGATGTGCCACCAGTCGCGGCGGAACTCGCCGTCGGTGACGACCTGCATTCCCGCCGACTCCTGCCTGGCGACCGCCTCGCGGATGTGCCTGTCCTGGACGGCGCGGAGCTGCTCGGCGCTCATCCCGCCGCGGCGCGCCTTCTCGCGCGCGTCGTGCAGCTCGGCCGGGCGCAGCAGGCTGCCGACGTGGTCGGCGCGATAGGGCGGAGCGGTTCTTGCGGACACGGAGGCTCCTCTCGGGAAAGGGCCCGAAGGATAATGGATACCACTCCGCGGTTCAAGATGCGCGGACCGCAAGCGCCCCCGAGGTTCAGACCGTGGTTTGCGTGCGCCAGCCGCGGTCGGTATAGGTCTTGCGCACCGCCTCGGCGTAGGGGACGGGGCTGACGATCGCGCGGATGTCCATCTGCTCGTGGCGCTCGACCGTGGGCTTCTTCGTGCCGCCGTTCTCCTCGCCCCAGACGAAGGTCACCTCGGTGCCGGGCTCGGCGTGCTCCGCGTCGAGGACGGCGATGGTCAGCATCCGGCCCTCGTTGGCGCTGTAGCCGACCCAGGTCGAGATGCCGACGGTCTTGCCGTCGGCGACGACCTTGTCGTAGGGATGCATCGAGTACACCGCCGACGGAAACTCCCAGAACTTTCCGCGGCCGGACTTCTGCAGCTGGCTGCCGATCACCTTAAGGACGTCTTCGTTCTCGAGCGCGAGGGTCACTTTCTTCCGGTGCGGACCCTTGGTCATTTTCTGCAGCGCTTCGCGGCCGGTGAAGTCGTGCTCGAAATCGATGAACGAGCCGTAGCCCATGTCCCAGGGCGTAAGGTAGTAGTCCTCGATCTTCTTCGAGACGAAGCTGCCGCCGATCGAGGCCTTCGCCTCGTAGCTGTCGGCGCTCAGCCATTGCCGGTACGGCTTCATCTTCTCGCCCGAGTACACGGCGGGCAGCGGCGAGGGGATCCAGCCCGACTCCAGCGTGTTCGCGGAGTAGGCGCGGCCGCCGACCAGGCGCAGGCCGAACTCCTCGCCCGCCTTGACGACGGCGTCGCGCACCGCGTCGCCCTCGGCCATCGGGCCGACCAGCTCGAAGCCGGGCTGACCGGCCATGCCATGACGCAGCGCCGTGACTTTCTTCCCTGCGATGGTCAGCGTGGTGACGTGGAAGAACTTCACTTCCGGCGGCCTGGCGCCCAGCACCTTCTCCATGGTCTTCATCGCGTTCGGACCCTGGATCTGGAAGCGGTACTGCTTGCGGTTGAAGGGGTCCTTGCGCGCGGCGGAGCGCTCGTCGAGCTCGAGCTTCACGTCGTGCTTGCCGGCCTGCGCGTGGTAGGTGATCCAGTTCAGCGCCGGGATGCGGCCGACGAGGATGTACTTGTTGGGCGCCGAGTTGAACAGGATCACGTCGCCGATGACGTGGCCGTCGTAGCTCACCGGCACGAACTGCTTGGCGCGGCCCGGCGAGACATTCTTGAACGTGTTGATGGCGAGGGAAGCCAGCAGCTTCGTCGCGTCCGGCCCCTCGACGTACAGGTCGGCCATGTGAAACGACAGGTTGAACAGCACGCAGGCCTTCTGCCAGGCCTGCGTCTCGTCGCGCCAGTTCGTGTACTCGGGCGGCACGCCCGGATAGACGTTGGGACCGGCTTGCGCGTTGCGTAGCAGGTCGACTGGATTTCCCGCCGCCTTGAGGACGTCCTCGAGCGTCCTCATGGCTTACACCGTGGCTTTGCTGCGCCAGCCCTCGTGGTAGGTCGTCTGCGCCTGCCTGGCGTAGGGCGCCGGGCTGACGACGGCGCGGATCTCGATCTGCCGGTGGCGCTCGACGGTGGTCTTCTTCGTCCCGCCGCCTTCCTCGCCCCAGAGGATCTTCACCTCGGCTCCGAGCTCGACGTCGGGATCGACGATGCCGAGAGACAGCATCGAGCGCTCGTTGTAGCTGTAGCCCGAGAACATGTTGAGGCCGACCTGCTTGCCGTTCCTCGTCACCTTGTCGTACGTGGCGGAGGTGTAGTTCGACAGCGGCAGGTCGAGGAACTTGTACGGATCGCCCTGCTCGAGCATCGAGCGCCACACCTTCACGACGTCGTCGGCGTTCCAGGCGAACGTGACCTTCCTGCGGTGAGGCCTGCCCGCCATCTTCTGGAGCGCTTCCTTGCCGATGAAGTCGTGGTCGAACTTGATGAACGCGCCGTAGCCCATCTCGTAGGGCGTGACGTAGTAGTCCTCGATGTTGCTCGAGGCGAAGCTGCCGCCGATCGAGCCGGTCGCCTCGTAGCTCGTCGCGGGCAGCCACTCGCGGTACTTCCTCATCTTCTCGCCGGTGTAGACCGCGGGCAGCGGCGAGGGGATCCAGCCGGACTCGCAGGTGTTGGTCGCGTAGGCGCGCGAGCCGACTTCCTTCAGGCCGAACTCCCTGCCGGCGGCGACGATGGCGGCGCGGATCTCCTCGCGCTCGGCGTAGGGGCCCCAGACCTCCAGGCCGGGCGCCCCCGCCATGCCGTGGCGCAGCGTGCGCACGGCGCGGCCGGCGATCTTCATCGTCGCCATGTGGAAGAACTTGACCTCGGGCAGCGGGCCGCCGTTCAGCTTCTCGATCACCTTCCAGGCGTTCGGGCCCTGGATCTGGAAGCGGTAGTTGGTGCGGTTGATCGCCAGGCCCCGGGTGTTGCCGGGCGAGCGGTCGTCCTTCCTCGTCTTGACGTTGAAGCCGCCGGTCGTGGCGTGGAACTCGATCCAGCTCGCCGCGGGCGCGCGGCCGACGAACACCATGTGGTCCTTCTCGAGGTGGAACAGGATGCCGTCGCCGATGATGTAGCCGTCGTAGCTGGTCGGCGCGAGCTGCTTCGCGCGGTCGACCGGGAAATTGGCGAAGCTGTTCATCCCGAGATGGGTGAAGAGCTTCAGCGTGTCCGGCCCCTGCACGTACTGCTCGACCATGTGGTGCGACTGGTCGAAGAGCACGGCGGTCTTCTGCCAGGCGGCCTGCTCGTCGCGCCAGTTCGAGAATTCCGAGGGCACCACGGGATAGACGTAGGCGCCTATCTGGGAATTGCGCAGCATCGCCACGGTGTTGCCGGCGGCCTTCAGGACTTCTTCCAGGTTGCGGTGGCTCATCGGACTTCTCCTGATCGAACCGAATATTTCAGGCGAAGCTCCGCCCCGTGTCAACCCACATCCGTCCCACTTCGAAAGTGGGACGCGTTCCCGTTCCGCCGGACTACAATACCCGTGCTCGAACGGGGAGACCAGCCTTGGCAGTCAATCGAATCCTGACGACGCATGCCGGAGCGCTGCCGCGCGCGCCCGAGCTCCGAGAAATGATCTTCGCCCGCGCGGAGGGCAAGCCCTACGACCGCAACGCCCTGTCCGCGCGGCTGAAGGGCGAGGTCGCCGAGGTCGTGCGCAGGCAGGCGGCTTGCGGCATCGACAGCGTCAACGACGGCGAGGTCGGCAAGACCAACTTCACCAACTACGTGCGCGAGCGGCTCGCCGGCTTCGAGATGCGCGACTACCGGCCCGGCGTCGATCCCGCGCCGCTCAACATCACCGCGCGCGACGCGAGGGACTTCCCCCAGTACTTCGCCGCGGGCAAGGGCTCGCTCACCGGCGCGGCGCAGCGGCGGCAGCTCGCGGTGTGCGTCGCTCCGCTGAAGTACGTCGGGCGCGCGGCCCTCGAGGAGGACCTGCAGAACTTCAGGTCGGCGCTCGCGGGCGTCAGGGTCGCGGAGGCCTTCCTTCCCGCGAACACGCCCGGAACGATAGAGCACTGGCTGAGAAACGAGCACTACCCGACCGAGGAAGCCTTCGTCGAGGCGATCGCCGGGGCGATGCGCGAGGAGTACCAGGCGATCGTCGGCGCGGGCTTTCTCCTGCAGATCGACGACCCGGACCTGCCCGACGGCTGGCAGATGTACCCGGACATGAGCGTGCGCGACTACCGCAAGTACGCGACGCTGCGCGTGGACGCGATCAACCACGCGCTCTCCGGCATTCCGCGCGAGAAGGTGCGGCTGCACGTGTGCTGGGGCAGCTTCCACGGCCCGCACCGGAACGACATCCCGCTCGATGACATCATCGACATCATCTTCCGCGTGCGCGCGTCGAGCTATTCGATCGAGGCGTCCAATCCCATGCACGAGCACGAGTGGCGCGTGTTCGAGACGGCGAAGCTGCCCGAGGGCGCGGTGCTCATTCCCGGTGTCGTCGGCCACGCCACCGACTTCATCGAGCACCCGGAGCTGGTCGCCGAGCGCCTCGTCAGGTACGCGAAGCTCGTCGGCCGCGACAACGTCATGGGCGGCACCGACTGCGGACTGGGACCGCGCGTGGGCAGCCCCGAGATCGCGTGGGCGAAGCTCGAGGCGCTCGCGAAGGGCGCGCGGATCGCTAGCCGGCGGCTGTGGGCGAAAGCTTCGAGAAGGAAAAAGCCGAAGCGGCGCTAATCCGCCTTGATGTTCGCGGCTTTCGCGACCGCGGTCCACTTCTCGATGTCACGCGCGATGATCGCGCGGAATTCCTCGGGCGTGTTGCCCGAAGGCACGATCGACATCTGGTCGAGCCGCTCCCGGATCTCGGGGATCCTCACGACGCGCGCCACCTCGCGCTGCAGCCGGTCGACGATCGCGCGCGGCGTGCCCGCGGGCGCGTGGAAGCCGGTGAACAGGCGGATCTCGACGTCGGGCCCGCCGGCCTCGGCGAGCGTCGGCACCTCGGGCCATGCGGGATCGCGCTTCGCCGAGGTCACCGCCAGCGCCTTTACCCTGCCTCCCTTCAGCGGCCCGATGGCGGGCGGCGGATCGGTGATGGTGATGGTCACCTGTCCCGACATCACCGCGTTCACCGAGTCGCCGCTGCTCTTGTAGGGGATGTAGGCGAACTTCGTTCCGGTCTTCTGGTTGAAGAGCTCGGCGGCGAGCTGGAAGGGCGCGGCGCTCGCCGAATAGTTCACCGCCGCGGGGTTCGCTTTCGCGTAGTCGATCAGCTCCTTCACCGACTTCACGGGGAGCGACGCGCTGACGACGAGGATCAGCGGGAAATCGCCGATCATCGAGATCGGGATGAAATCCTTGAGCGGCGAGTAGGGGAGCCTGGAGTAGATCGCCGGGTTCATGGTCATCGCGCCGCTCGGCCCCATGAGCAGCGTGTACCCGTCGGGCGCCGCCTTGGCGACGTACTCGGCGGCGATGATGTTCTGCGCGCCCGGCCGGTTCTCGATGACGATCGGCTGGCCCAGGCCCTCGCTCATCTTCGGCGCGAGCACGCGCACGATGATGTCGTTGCCGCCGCCGGCGGCGAAGCCGACGATGATGTGGACCGGCTTGCTCGGGAAACCCTCCTGCGCGACGCCCGGCGCGGAAAGCCCGCAGGCGAGCCAGGCGAGCGGCAACGCTGTTCGCAGTCTCATGGATTCTCCTCCCGCGCGTAGCTTGCCACGCCGCCGACACCCCGGGCAAGCACGCGGAGATTGCCCGCCCGCGTCCCTCTCGATTAGAGTGGTGCGGAGACGAGCTTCCGATCGCAGAGGGAACATGATCCAGGAGAAGGACATCCAGGTCCCGGCGAGGGACGGGGTGAAGATCGGGGTCCGCGTCTATCGGCCCGAGGGGACCGGACCCTTTCCGGCGCTTTTCGCCGCCTCGCCCTACCGCTACGACAACAACGAGCTGCCGCCGCGGCCCATGTTCCTGTGGCGCGAGACCGGACCCATCGAGTGGTACGTCGGGCAGGGCTACGCCTACGTGCACGCCGACGTGCGCGGCACCGGCATCTCGGGAGGCGAGTTCGGCTTCCTGTCGCGCGCCGAGCAGCAGGACCTCTACGACGTGATCGAGTGGATCGCCGGGCAGAAGTGGTCGAACGGCAAGGTCGGCGGCATCGGCCAGTCCTACTACTGCATGTCGCAGTGGTTCATGGGCGTGCAGAACCCGCCGCACCTCGCCTGCCTCGGGCTGTACGACGGCATGAACGACCCTTACCGCTACCTGGCGTTCCGCGGCGGCATCGAGAGCAACTTTCCCCTGTACTGGTTCAACGCCAGCGTGCGCGTGCCCAACCTGTATCCGGCGAACGGCGACCACCCGCGAATGCTCGAGCGCGACTTCTACCTCGACGTGCAGAACCACCCGAACTACGACACTTACTGGAGGGAGCGCACGGCGGCCGAGCATCTCGACAAGATCACGGTGCCCATCTTCTCGATCGGCGTGTGGGCGAAAATGGAGCTGCACCTCGCCGGCAACATCCTCGGCTACCAGAAGGCGAGGGGAGAGAAGAAGCTCTACATCACGGGGACCGCGACCGCGGTGACCTCGCAGATCGATTTCAACACCGTCGATTTCCACAAGAACCACCTTCTTCCCTTCTACGACAAGTACCTGAAGGGCGCGAAAACGGGCCACGACGGCCGGCCGAACGTCGGGTACGTCGTGAAGAACACGGGCGTCAGCCGCTCCTTCGATTCCTGGCCGCCTCCAGGCACGCGCAAGCGGACCTTCCACCTCGCGAAAGGACCCACGGGCACCGTGGCCTCGATCAACGACGGCTCGCTGCTGGATTCGGCCCCGCCGGCCGACGGCGGAAGCACGGGCTACGCCTATCCGCATCCGCGCTGGGTGCTGGGCGTGGTCGCGGTCGGTCCGCAGGGCCCGGATCCCGCGGCCGCCGTCCTCACCTACACCAGCGCGCCGCTGGAGGCCGACATGGAGGTCGCCGGCCACGGCAAGGTCGTGCTGCACGCGTCGTCGACGCGCGACGACATGGACTTCCACGTCAAGGTGTCGGAGCAATTCCCGCAGCCGGCGGAGGAGCGCGCGAAGGGCGTGCAGCCGCGGTACGTCATCGTCACCAAGGGCTGGCTGCGCGCCTCGCACGCCATGGACCGCGACGCGGCGAGGAGCACCGAGGACGTTCCCCACTACACGCACGCGAGCCCGAAGCCGCTGACTCCGGGGAAGATCTACGAGCTCGAGATCGCGCTCATGGCGATCGCCTGGCGCTTCCAGAAGGGCAGCCGCGTGCGGGTGGAGATCGCGTGCGGAGACTCGCCGATCACGGACGGCCTGTTCTTCCACGTGTACCGCCCGGACAAGATCGGCAGCGACACCGTCCACCACGACGCCGCGCATCCGTCGCGGCTGGTCCTCCCGGTGCTCGACGCGGCGTAGCCGCGGGTCTTTCCGGTCAGGCCGCCGCTTCCCCGGCGGCCATCTTCTTCCCCTCGCCCGGGAACAGCAGCGCGGCGCTGAACGTGAGGAACGCGAGCGCCCCGAGCACGTAGTACAGGGCCCTGAAGTCGCCGCTCGCCTTGTAGATCCACGCGACGAGCGGCACCGCGAGCGCGCTCGCCCCGAACGAGACCACGTAGCGCACCGCGTAGGCGCGCGCGCGCCATTCCTCGGCGGTGTAGCGCGCGATCATGGCGTCGTTGATCGGGATCTGTCCGAACACGAAGAACATCATCGCCACCGCCGTCGCGAGCATCAGGTAGCTGTCCATGGTCCCCGCGAGCGCGAGCAGCGGCACCTGCAGCGCGACCACCGGCACGAACACCGACTTCAGCGAGCGCCGGTCGAGCCACCAGCCGACGCAGAGCTGCGCCATCGCGGCGATCAGGTAGACGCCGCACACCAGCATCCCGATGCCGAGGGTGGAATGCGTAAGCGAGGACAGCCGCTCGTCGAACACCTTGGGCATGGAGATCGTCGTGGCGTTGAAGATCACGCCCCCGCACGCGGTGGCGACAGTGAGCACGCCGAACACGCGCGCGAGATCGGCGCGCGAGAGCCGCGCGGCGCCGGCCGCTTTGCGCGCCGGCGTCCCGCCCTGCGCGCCGCGCACCGTGAGCGCGAACACCACGCCCACGCCGATCGCGATCGCCCCGGGGAGGACGAAGGCGGCGCGCCAGCCCGCCTCCTGCGCAAGCGCGCCAGCGAGCAGCGCGGAGAAGGCGACGCCGACGTTGCCGAACACGCCGTTCACGCCGAGAACGCGTCCCACGTTGTCGCGGTTCGCGACCAGCATCGCGATGCCGACCGGGTGGTAGATCGCCGCGAACACCCCGATCAGCGTGAGACCGGCGGCGATCTGCGCCGGACCGCTCGCAAGGCCCGTGAGGATGCTCGCGGCGCCGATGCCGAAGAAGAACACGGTCATCATGCCGGTCCGGCTCCAGCGGTCGGCGAGCCAGCCCGCCGGGATCGAGCAGGCGCCGAACGCGATGAAGCCGCCGAGCGAGAGCGGCAGGAGGTCGGCGTAGCCGCGTCCCAGCTCGGCGCTCATCGCGAGCACGACGGTCGGGAAAATGAGCATGAGCAGATGATCGAGCGCATGCCCTACGTTGAGGAGAAGCGTCATCGTCTCGCCCTGTGCAAGGTGGCCGCTGGAAATGGGTGGCATTTAGTATAACAATGGGCGGGAAGGCGCGAGTCGAGGGGGGCAGGTGCAGAAAGCCGTGCAGCTCGTCGCAGGTCTCGCCGCGGCGCTCGCGTGCTGCGCCGCCGCGGCGCAGACGCCGCAGAACCAGGCCGACCGCGAAGCCGAGGACGTTCTCGCCGCGGTGGTGCGGATCAAGATGAACGCGATCGCCGGCGCGCGGAGCAGCGCCACGCTGGGAGCGAGCCGCGAGGGCACCGGCGTCGTGATCGACGAGCGCGGCTATATCGTGACGATCGGCTACATCGTCATCGAGGCCGACTCCATCGAGATCACCACGCAGGACGACAGGACCTTCGCGGCGACGCTGGTGGGCTACGACCACGCGAGCGGCCTCGCGCTGCTGCGCTCGGGCGCGCCGCTCGGGATCAAGCCCATGCCCATGGGGCAGGCCGCGGACGTCGCGCAGCGCGAGCCCGTGATGGTCCTGCCGGCGGGAGGGCGGGACGCGGCGAGCCTCGCCTACGTGGTCGCCAAGCGCAAGTTCGCCGCGAGCTGGGAGTATCTGCTCGACACCGCGATCTTCACCTCGCCGCCGGCCATGCAGTGGGCGGGCGCGGCGCTGGTGAGCCGCGAAGGCAAGCTCGTCGGCGTGGGATCGCTGCTGGTGCGCGAGGCGGGGGACGGCTCGCAGTCGCCGGGCAACATGTTCGTGCCCATCGATCTGCTCAAGCCCATCCTCGCCGATCTGATCGAAAAGGGGAGGCGGAGCGGGCCGGCGCGTCCGTGGCTGGGGCTCGCGACCGAGGAGCTGCACGGGCATCTGCTGGTGACGCGCGTCTCGCCCGACGGCCCCGCGGACAGGGCGGGGATCCGGAACGGGGACATCGTCGTCGGAGTCGGCAAGGATCCGGTGAAGACCCACGAGGATCTCTACATGAAGGTGTGGGGGCTGGGAGCCGCCGGAGTGGACGTGCCGCTCAAGGTCCTGCAGGGGGTCGACATGCGCGAGCTCAAGGTGCGCTCGATCGACCGCTTCCAGTATTTCAGGGAGAAGCCGGCCTACTGAGGCCGGCAAAAAAATCGGCGCTCGAAAGCGCCGAGAAGGTGCTACGGAGGAGACCGGTGCTTACCGGCGGCGGCCCCAGCGGCGATGGCCGGTTTCGAAATCGTTGGCGGTGGCGTAGTCGAAGCGCTTGGTTTCCCTGGTCGGACGCGCGCCGCTGTACACGGACAGCACGATGCCGAGGATCAGGCCCGCTCCGCACAGGCTTTGAATTGCGGTGACCAGCATGTCCATCATGTTCGTTCCCTCCTGCTTTCCCCTGATTCCGGGGTGCTTGTCCTTGCTAGAGCAGGAAGCAGGCCAGGTCCGGCCCGGTGGCCGAGTTTTACTCTAATACATTGATTATTCGAATATAATATTCGACACCGCCCCTTGCCCTCAGCCGCCCACCCCTTGAGCGAACGCCATCGCCTCGACACGAAAGCTCTGCAGCCGCTGCTGCGCGAGCACGGCTTTCCCGGGCCGGTCACCGCCGAGCAGTTCAAGGGCGGCCAGTCGAACCCGACCTATTTGCTCACAGGCAGAGGCGGGCGGCTGGTGCTGCGCGCGAAGCCCGGCCCCGCGGCGAAGCTGCTGCCGTCGGCGCACGCGATCGAGCGCGAGTTTCGCGTGATCACCGCGCTCTCGCGGGCCGGGTTTCCCGTCCCGCGGACCCGGTTCCTGTGCGAGGACGAGAGCGTCATCGGCCGCGCGTTCTACGTGATGGACTACGTCGAAGGGCGCGTGCTCTGGGAGCAGTCGCTGCCCGGCCTGGGCCGCGCCGAGCGCGGCGCCGTCTACGACGAGATGAACCGCGTCATCGCGGCGCTCCACCGCGTCGACTACGCCGGTCTGGGGCTCGCGGATTTCGGCAGGCCCGGCAACTATTTCGCGCGGCAGATCGGGCGCTGGAGCCGGCAGTACCGCGCCTCGGAAACGGCGCGCATCGACGAGATGGACAGGCTGATCGCCTGGCTGCCCGAGCATGTCCCCGAAGGCGACGAGACGGCGATCGTCCACGGGGATTTCCGCATGGACAACCTGATCTTCCATCCGACCGAGCCGCGCATACTCGCCGTGCTCGACTGGGAGCTCTCGACGCTCGGCCACCCGCTCGCCGACTTCTCCTACCACTGCATGAGCTGGCACATTCCGCCGGGGAAGTTCCGCGGCATCGCGGGGCTGGACCTGGAGTCGCTCGGCATCCCGCGCGAGTCCGACTACATTGCGTCATACTGCGCGCGCACCGGGAGGGAGGAAATCGGCAACTGGAATTTCTACCTCGCGTACAACCTGTTCCGGATCGCGGCGATCCTCCAGGGCGTGGCCAAGCGCGCCCTCGAAGGCACGGCCTCGAGCGCGCAGGCGCAGGACGCAGGGAGCCGCGCGCGGCCGCTCGCCGAGCTGGGATGGAAATACGCCGAGAAGGCGATGAAGGGTTAGCCCATGGACTTTGCGTACTCCGACAAGGTGAAGTCGCTCCAGGACAGGCTCGCGCGCTTCATGGACGCGAACGTCTATCCCAACGAGCGGCGCTATCGCGAGGAGGTCGAGGCGAACCGCGCCCGCGGCGACGCCTGGGTGCCGACGAAGCTCATCGAGGAGCTGAAGCCGAAGGCAAGGGCGGAGGGCCTGTGGAACCTCTTCCTGCCGCGTTCGCCCCGGGCGTCCGAGGGCCTGTCCAACCTGGAATACGCGCCGCTGTGCGAGATCATGGGGCGCGTGCACTGGGCGCCCGAGGTGTTCAACTGCTCGGCGCCCGACACCGGCAACATGGAGACGCTCGAGCGCTACGGCAGCGAGGAGCAGAAGAAGCAGTGGCTCGATCCGCTGCTCCGCGGCGAGATCCGCTCGGCTTTCCTCATGACCGAGCCCGACGTGGCGTCGTCGGACGCGACCAACATCCAGTGCCGCATCGAGCGCGTTGGAAACGACTACGTCATCAACGGCCGCAAGTGGTGGTCATCGGGCGCGGGCGACCCGCGCTGCCGCCTCTTCATCGTCATGGGGAAGACCGATCCGGGGGCGGCGAAGCACGCGCAGCAGTCGATGATCCTGGTGCCGCGCGACGCTCCCGGCGTGAAGATCGTGCGGCCGCTCAACATATTCGGCTACGACGACGCGCCGCACGGTCACATGGACATCGAGCTCTCGGGCGCGCGCGTGCCGGCCTCGAACATGCTACTGGGCGAGGGGCATGGCTTCGAGATCGCGCAGGGGCGCCTCGGCCCCGGGCGCATCCACCACTGCATGCGGCTCATCGGCGTCGCCGAGCGCGCGCTCGAGCACATGTGCCGGCGCAGCCTTTCGCGCGTGACCTTCGGCAAGCCGGTCGCCGAGCGAACGGTGACGCAGGAGCGCATCGCCGAGGCGCGCATCATGATCGACTCGGCGCGGCTCCTCGTCCTCAACGCGGCGTACAGGATGGACACGGTCGGCAACAAGGCGGCGCGCGGCGAGATCGCGATGATCAAGGTGCTCGCGCCGAACGTCGCCTGCAAGGTCCTCGACTGGGCGATCCAGGCGCACGGCGGCGGCGGCATGTCCGACGACTTCCCGCTCGCCTACATGTACGCCCAGTCGCGCACCCTGCGCTTCGCCGACGGTCCGGACGAGGTGCACCGCAACGCGATCGCGAAGCTCGAGCTGTCGAAGCACCTGAAGCGCTAGCGCGCCGGTCGCATCGCGAACGCCCGCAGCACCAGGGTCGCCGCGAGCAGCGCCATCGCCGAGAGCGCGAGCGACCAGTGGATGCCGATGAGGCTGCCGGCGATGCCCACGGTCACGCCGGAGAAGGCGCGCATGCCGTTGTTCGCCGTGTTGTACAGGCCGATGAGGCGGCCGCGCAGCTGCGCGGGAGCGTGGATCTGCACCAGCGTCTGCGACATCGAGCTGTAGGCGAGGTTGAGGAATCCGGCGACGAACATGAGCGCGACCGCGAGCGGGTAGCTCTTCGCCGCGGCGAAGCCCGCGATCACCACGCACCACAGCAGGGTGAACGCGATCGCCGTCTGCGGACGCGCCGCAAGCAATCCCCGGCTCTCGAGGACGAGGCCGCCGACGAGCGCTCCGGCGGCGTTGGCGCCGAGCAGGATGCTGTAGCGTGCGCCCGCGTCGTCGGTGCCCAGATCGTGCGCGTATTCGGGCATCTGCGCCTGGAAGGCGTTGCCGACGAAGAGCGAGGACACCGCGGCGAGCAGGATCATCGAGAAGATGGTGCGGTTGCCGGAGACCTGGCGCAGGATCGCGAGCATGTCGGACAGCCCGCCCGCGCGCAGTCCTGTTCCCGGCGCGTGGCGCCGGTGGCCGTCGTAGGGCACCCTCCACAGCCACACGAGCAGCGGCGCGTAGATGAGGACGTTGACCAGCAGGCCCGCTGGCGGACCGAGGAGCAGCATCAGCCCGCCGCCGACGGCGGGCCCCATGAGCAGCCCGAGGTAGCGGCTGGTCGCCGAGAGGCGCACCGCGCTCTGCAGCTGCTCGGGCCCGACGATATCGTGGATCAGCAGCTGGCTCGCCGGCCCCCAGATGACGCCCGCCATGCCGTGGACGGTGAGCAGGACCACGGCGTGCCACAGCTCGATGGTGTCGGTGAGGAACAGGAGGCCCCACGCGAGCGACACGCCCATGAAGAGCGCGAGCGCGAGCTGGATGATGCGCCGGCAGTCGTGGCGGTCGGCGAGCGCACCGAAGGTGACCGAGAACAGCAGGAAGGGCAGCCAGTGGCTGAGCACGGCGAAGCCGGCGAGCGCGGGCGAGTGGAACTTCTGGAACATCACCCAGTAGCTGATGACGTGCTCGATGTTGTCGGCCATCATCGCCGCGGCCATGGTGAAGAAGTAGGCGCGGAAGCTCCCGTGGCGCAGCGCCGCGAAGGCGACCGGCCTTGCGGCGGCCTGGGGCGGCTCGGCCATCAGTCCTGCGCAGCGGTTACGGCGCGAGGCCTGCGATCCGGGCCGGTCGCGACGTAGGTGAGCGTCGCCTCGGTCACCTTCACGGTCTCGATGTCGCGCGGGTTGCGCTGCGCGTAGACCTCGACGTAGACGGTGATCGAGGTGTTGCCGACGCGCACGATGTCGCCGTAGAAGGACAGCACGTCGCCGATGAACACCGGTTGCTTGAACTGGAAGGCGTTCACCGCGACCGTGGCGACGCGCCCCTGAGCGCGGCGCGCGGCGAGCACGCCGCCCGCGACGTCGACCTGCGACATGATCCAGCCGCCGAAGATGTCGCCGTGCTGGTTGGCGTCGGCGGGCATGGGCACGACGCGCAGCACCGGTTCCTTGTTCTCGGGGAGCTTCGACACCCCGCAATATTACCGTAGCGCGGCCTCGACGCGCGCGATCATGGTGGCGAGCGCCGCCTCGCGGCTGTGGCCGGTGTAGCGCCGCGCGAAATCCCGAGCCCTCTCCGCGTACCCGCGGTTGGCCTCGAGCGCCGCCAGCGCCGCGGCGTAGTCGGCGTTCGGCACCTCGGGCGCGATGCCCAGGCCCGCGCCGTAGCGCACCAGCCGCCGCATGATGAGGAACTGCTCGAGCTGCGTCGGCAGAAGCAGAACGGGCTTGCCCGCAAGCAGCGCCTGCGCGGTCATCTGGTGGCTCGCGTGGCACACCACCATGTCCGACTGCGGAAGCACCCGCGATACGGCCATCGCGTCGGCGGAGAAAAAGATCGACGACCCCGCGTACTTCTCCTTCAGCTTCGGATCGATGCCGCGGCAGAAGACGAGCGCCGGCAGCTTGCGCGCGGCGATCGCGGCGAGCAGCGGGTCGAGCCCCTTGAAGTAGGAGTAGAGATAGGCGAAGAGCCGCGGCCCCGGTCCCTCGGGCCAGTCGGGCGCGGCGCTGCCTTCGCCGGAATCGGTGATGCCGTAGTAGTCGGACGGCCCGCGCTCCGGGTAGATGTCGAGCTCGGGATAGGTGAGCAGCATCAGCCGGCCCGCGAACAGGTCCCCGAGCGTGGGCAGCGGCGGCGCGCCGTAGTGCGAGAGCACCGTGTTCATCACCTCCAGCACGCGCCGGTCTGAGGCCTCCAGGCGCGCGCGCGGCGCGGGCTCCCAGTGGCGCAGCGGCGGCGAGGGCATGCCCGGGGGCGGCGCGTGGAAGCCTTGCGAGATCTCGAAGCTCGGGATGCCGAGCGTGAGCGCCGCGAGGTGCGCCGCGGGCGCGACGTTCGCCACCACCGCCTGCGAGTTCTTGAGGCGCTCGCGCCAGGCGTCGACGAGCGCCCTATGCTGGGGCGCGTGGTGGTAGCCGAAGTTGAGCAGGATCTCGCCGAAGTTGAGCGGCGCCTCGACCGTAGGCGGCCCGGTCCAGATGGGCGCGCCCTCGCGCGGGATGTCCTTCGCGCCTTCGAGGTCGGCGCCGGCCGAGAGGTCGCGCAGGAAGAAGCGCACCTCGTGTCCGCGCGCCTTCATCGCCGCCGCGACCGGGAGCAGCGTGGTCACGTGACCCGTGCCCGCGCCCAGCTCCCAGGCGAACTCGATCTTCGCCATCGCGATTCCCGCTCCGGAAATGAGAAGCCCGCCGTAAGGCGGGCCTCCAGTGTAGCCGCCGGCGGCGCTACTGCACTATGCACTCCATGCTGCCGCCCGCATTGATCGAGGTCGGCTTGAAGCCCTGTCCGAAGCTCGGCGGCGGCACCACCTGCGGCAGGTTTGGCGGCGGCGGGATCAGCTTGGGCGCGATGTTGAAGCCGCTCGAGAAGCCGGTCTGCCCGACGAGCAGGGGCAGCGTCACGCCGCCCGAGATGAGCGCGACTTCGCCGTCGTGCACGCTCACGTAGGTGCCGGGCGCAAGCTGGGGCGGGCCGGGAGGAGTTTGGGGCGGGCCGGGTGGCTGGAAGAAGGCGGAGTAGTCGGTCCCGCGGATGCCGATCGTGGCCGTCGACGTGACCATGCGGTAGGCGCTGCGGTTGGCGGTGCGCTTGCCGATCAAGCCGGTGAGCGAGCGCAGGCCGCCCTTGAAGAGCTGCATCGCGAAGCTGTCGCGCTCGGGACGGCCCTCGTCGTAAGCGTAGGACTCGACCTTGACCTGCGTCTCGGGGCGCAGCGTCACCTGGCCGCCGTCGGAGAAGCGCAGCTGCGCGTAGCTGTCGCGCTGCGTCGTGATCACGTCGCCGACGGAGACGCTCGAGCGCTCGGCGAGCACGCCCACCTGGCCGTTCGCCCGCTGCACCGAGAGCGTTCCGGAAAGATACTGCACCGTGCCCTGAGCGAGCGCGGCGAGCGGCGCGAGCAGCGCCGCAGCCGCGAGTGCCCGCGCGACGATCGATCGGCTCACTTGCATGCGGCCGCCTGGTTCTTCTTCTTGTTCTCCTCGTTCTTCTTGAGGAGATCGTCGGTCGACGGGGCGTTGTTCACGAGAACCAGCTGGTTCGTTCCCTGGATGACCGTGTTGCCTTCGAGGAGGAGGTTGCCGCTGGCGTTGCCGATGAACCCGAGAATGTCGCCGTAGATCAGCACGGCGGCTCCGATGACGCCGTCCGCGCCTGCGGCTCCTCCGGTCGCGCCGCCCGCTCCGCCCGAGCCGCCGGCGACCGATATTCCGAAGGCGGCAGGATCGAGAACCTGAATGTTCCCGTAGCCTCCGGCCTGGGTCTGGATGAGCACGTCGGCGATGCCGCCGGCGCCGCCGATGCCGCCGTTTCCGCCGTACCCCGAGACGCCGGACCCGCCGGCGCCGCCGCTGCCGCCGGCCGCCACAATCGAACCGCCCGAGGTGAGATCGAGCCCGGCGCTGAAAATTTCGACGACTCCGCCCACGCCGCCTGCGCCGCCGGCTCCGCCGTAAATGCCGGTCGTGCCGCTGCCGCCGCCCGCGCCCCCGGCGCCGCCCGAGACGTCGATGTTTCCGACCGCGACGCCGCCGTAGAGGTTGTCGGTGAGCACCACGTCTCCACCCACTCCGCCGGCGCCGCCCGATCCGCCCTGTATTCCGCCATACCCGCCTGCGCCGCCCGCGCCACCGCCCGCGAGTATGGTTCCCACCGTGATGGTGGCCGGATCGATGCCGACGCTTCCGCCCACTCCGCCGCTTCCCCCGAAGCCACCGTAGCCGCCAGGCGCGGCACCGCCGTTGCCGCCGCGCCCGCCTGAGGCATCGATGGCTCCGCCCACGGAAACGGTCGTCGTCGCCGTGAGCGCGACGCCGCCGCCGCTGCCGCCGTTACCGCCGCTGCCGCCGAACCCCGCGCTCGCGGTGGTAGCCCCGCCGTT
>DATJYC010000047.1:0-48559 GCA_035499735.1 Burkholderiales bacterium | reverse complement strand
CGCGAAGACCTTGTCCTCGTTGATGAGCTTCTTGGTGTTCTCGGCGCACAGATTCCCTTCGTACCGGTCGTCGAGCGTCTTGAGCTCGATCTTCCTGCCGAATACGCCGCCCTGCGCGTTGACGTGGTCGAAGTAGGCCTTGGTCCCGATGTTCAGCTGGATCCCCAGCTGCGCCGCGGGCCCGGAGAAGGCGGCCGACTGTCCGAGGAGGATGGAATGCGATGTCACTCCCGGCGCCTGCGCAAGGGCAGACGCTGCGAGCGACATCGCGACAGCACCCAATAGGGTCCGCGTCATACGCGCCTCCAGCACGAGATGCTGCGACGACTACTGCGGAAGCCCGACCGAGCCGAACGCCTCGAGGCTGCCTTCCGGAATCGAGGCTTCACGGGTAACCCTGGAAGCGCTGGCCTTCGCCGCGCTCTTCGCGGTCACCGCCGCCACCATCACCGGCTTACCGGTCGTGTCGGCCGAAAAAGCCGATTGACCCGCAGCCACCAGAACCACGCCCGCCAGAACGATATAGCCACGCATGCTGACCTCCTGAGTGAGACTTTTTACCGGGCTTGCAAAGACTTCCTTGCCCGTACACCCCGGGATTAGCAATATGCAGGCCAGCTCCGAAAGGCGGCACCAGCCGGTCAAGCCGCCGCCGAGGGCGGCCCTTCCCCCGCCTCGACCATGACCAGTTCGTTCTCGCCGGCCTTGTTTCGCCGCCGGAACGCGGCGGCTTCCTGATATTCCTTCGAATTGAAGCAGGCGACCCCCTGCTCGAGTGTCGGAAATTCGATCACGACGAAGCGGTTGAATTTCTCGGGTCCCTCGAGCGTCTGATAGCGCCCGCCGCGCGTCAGCACCTTCGCTCCGAACTTGGCGAGGATCGCGGGCACGCGGTCGGTGTACTTCTTGTACTCAACGGGGTCGTTGATCCTTGCGCGGGCGAGCCAGTAGGCGGGCATGGATTCCTCCTTAGGGAAGCAGGTCGAGAATCTGGCGCGGGTGGGCGAGCACCGCGTCCGCGTTCCACGCTCCGGGATCGCCGCCTTCTCCGAGGTAGCCCCAGCCTGCGGCGGCGAAGGCCATGCCGGCGGCGCGCGCCGCCTGCACATCGCGCAAATCGTCGCCCACGTACAGACACGCGGCGGGCGCCAGCGACATGAGCTCCGCCGCGAGGAGCAGCGGAGCGGGGTGCGGCTTGGTGTGCGGAGTCGAGTCGCCGCTCACGGCGCAGGCGGCGAGGTGGTCCACGGCGAGCAGGCGCAGCAGCGGCTCGGTGAAACGCTTGCCCTTGTTGGTCACGATGCCCCAGGGAAGCTTGCGCGCGCGCATCTTCGCGATCACCTCGGGGATGCCGTCGAAGATGCGCGTTTCGACGCACAGCTCCTCCTCGTAGAAATCCAGGAATTGCTCGCGCAATGTCCCGTATTCCTCGTCCTTCGGGGTGACGTTGAATCCCGCCTTGAGCAGTCCGCGCGCGCCGCTCGAGGTCCAGGGTCGCGCGACCTCGGACGGCAGGGGAGGTAGCCCGCGTCCGGTGCGCACGCGGTTCAAGGCGCGCGCGAGGTCGGGGGCTGTGTCGGCGAACGTGCCGTCGAGGTCGAACAGGACCGCGCGCACGTCCAGCTTCACCGGCGCACGCAGTGGACGAGGTAGTTGACGCCGGTGTCGGTTCCGAGCGAATAGACCTTCGTCAGCGGGTTGTAGCTCATGCCGATGATCTCGCGCACCTCGAGCCCGGCGGCGCGGCAGTGGCGCGCGAGCTCCGAGGGCTTGATGAACTTCATGTAGTCGTGCGTTCCCTTGGGCAGGAGCTTCAGCACGTACTCCGCGCCGATCACGGCGAAGAGATACGACTTCGGATTGCGGTTGATGGTCGAGAAGAACACGTCGGCCCCGGGGCGCGCGAGCCCGGCACAGGCGAGCACGGTGCTCGCCGGGTCCGGCACGTGCTCGAGCAGCTCCATGCAGGTGACGACGTCGAAGGAAGAGGGCGAGCGCTTCGCGAGGTCCTCGGCCGAGATCGCCTCGTAGTCGACCGCGAGCGCGCTCTCGTGCAGGTGCAGCTGTGCGACCTTGAGCGCCTTGTCCGAGAGGTCGATGCCCTTCACCCGGGCGCCGCGCCGCGCCATCGCCTCGGCGAGGATGCCTCCGCCGCAGCCGACGTCGAGCGCCGACTTCCCGGCGAGCTTCGCTACCCCGTCGATCCAGGAAAGACGCAGCGGGTTGATCTGGTGCAGCGGCTTGAACTCGCTCTCCGGATCCCACCAGCGGTGAGCGAGCGCGCTGAATTTCGCGAGCTCGCTGGGGTCGGCGTTCATGAGATTCATTCTAGCCCCGCGCACAAACAAAAAAGCCCTGCCGGGGCAGGGCTTTCTTGGAGCGCGGTGAACCTACTTCGTAACCGAGCCCACGGCTTCGAGCTCGACGCGGCGGTTCGGCTCCAGGCACGCGATCAGCTCCTTGGTCTTCTTGTCGCCCTTGCACTCCTTGACGGGCTGACGCTTGCCCTTGCCTTCGGTGTACACGCGGCTCGCGGTGATGCCCTTGCTGACGAGGTAGGCCTTCACCGAATCGGCGCGGCGCACCGAAAGCTTCATGTTGTAGGCGTCGCTGCCGATGCGGTCGGCGTGTCCGACGGCGATCACGACCTCGAGGGTGACGTTGCGCAGCCTGCCGACCAGGTCGTCGAGCTTGCCGCGCGCGTCAGGCCGGATGACGTACCGGTCGAAGTCGAAGTTGACGGTCGACGCATTCGTGACCTTCTCGGGCTTCGGCGCGGCCTGCTTGGCGGCGGGCGGCGGAGGCGGCGGGGTTGGCGCGCTTGCGGGAGCCGGCGCGGGAGCGGGCGCAGGGGCCTGCTCGGGCGTGCTGGCACAGCCTGCGAACGCGAGCAATGCGATCGCCGATAGCGTGATGCTCAGTTTATTGGTCATGCTTTCCTCTCGTAGTAGGAGTGCAGTGCGTGCGCCGTTACAGGACTTCGAACTTCCGCAAAGGTCCCAGCTTAAGCTTTTGTTTCTGTTCCTAACTTATTCTGCCACAGAAGAATGCGATTGTTCAAGCTGCGATTTTCGAAACCGACGAGCCGTCCCTGCTCGACGCGGGCCTGGCCCGCGACCCAGACGTGCGAGACCTGCCCTCTTCCGGCCGAATATACGAGGTGGGACGCGGGATCGTAGCAGGGCGAGAGCTCCGGGTCCGCGAAGGAGATCGCGCACAGGTCCGCATATTTTCCCGGAACGAGCGACCCGGTCGAGGCGTCCAGCCCCAGGGCCCGCGCGCCGTTCAGCGTCGCGGCGGCGAGGGCCTGGTGCGCGGGCATTGCCCGCGCGTCGCCCGCCACGGCCTTGGCGAGGAGGGCCGCGAGGCGGGTTTCCTCGAGCACGTCCAGCCGGTTGTTGCTCGCGGCACCGTCGGTCCCTATGCCGAGGTTGACGCCGCGCTCCAGCAGCGCTGCCACGGGCGCGAGGCCGCTCGCGAGCTTGAGGTTGGAGGAGGGGCAGTGCGCCACCGATGCGCCATGCCTGGCCAGCGCGTCGATCTCCTGCCCGGTCACGTGCACGGCGTGCGCGGCGATCAGCCGCGGACCCAGCACGCCCAGTGCGCGCAGGCGCTCCAGGGGCCGCGCCCTGTGCTGGGCGAGGCTGTCCTCGACCTCGTGCTGCGTCTCGTGCAGGTGGGTATGGATGGGCAGATCGAGCTCTTCGGCGATGGTGACGATCTTCGTGAAGGTCTTGTCGCTCACGGTGTAGGGTGCGTGCGGAGCCATGCAGAAGGACAGCAGCGGCTGCTCCCTGAACTCGTCGCGCGTCGCGAGCCCCTTGGCGATGTAGTCGTTCGCGTCCGCAGCGTAGGAGGTGGGGAACTCGAAAGCGATGATGCCGAGAGCCGCCCGCATGCCGGCATCCAGCGCCGCCCGCGCCGCCGACTCGGGGAAGAAGTACATCTCGTTGAAGCAGGTCACGCCTCCCTTCAGCATCTCGGCGCAGGCGAGCAGCGTCCCGTCGTAGACGAATTCCGGCGACACGTGCTTGACCTCCGCTGGCCAGACGTGGTCCTTCAGCCATTCCATCAGCGGGAGGTCGTCGGCGAGGCCCCGCATGAGCGTCATCGACGCGTGGGTGTGCAGGTTGACGAGGCCGGGAATCAGCGCGTGGTCCGGCAGCTCGACGCGCTCCGCCGCCTCGTAGGCGCGAGCCGCTTCCGCGGCGGGGAGAACCGCGACGATGCGGCCGCCGGAGACCGCGACGCTGTGATCGGGGAGCGCGGCTCCCGGCGGCTCGACCGGGACGACCCAGCGCGCGCTGACGAGTAGATCGACCCTTATCTTGCGACGCCCTTGATGGAGGTGATCGCGCGCCGGTTCGGGGCGAGGCAGGCGATCAGCTCCTTGCGGTTCTTGATGTCGGGGCAGAACTTCGCCGGCACCGTCTTGCCCATGCCGATCGTCTCCACCTTGTTGCGGTCGACGCCCTTGGACACGAGATAGGACTTGACGCTCTCGGCGCGCCGCTCGGAGAGCTTCTGGTTGTACTGCTGGCTGCCGATCCGGTCGGCGTGCCCCTCGATGACCACCGCCTCGATGCTCGCGCAGGTGGCGAGCCTGCCGATCACGTCCTGATCGAGCCGCGCGCGCGCCGCCGGCGCGAGTGCGTAGCGATCGAAGGCGAAGGTTTCGTCCTTCTGGAAGGTGACCGACGCGTCGCAGCGCTTGGGCGCCGCAGGGGCGGGCGCCGCAGCGGCCGCGGGCTTCGGCGGCGGGGGAGGCGCAGGCGACGCCTGAGGCGCCGGAGCCGGTGCGGGAGCGGGCTCGGGCGAGGAGGCGCAGGCTGCGACGAATACGACGGCGGTTCCCACTGCGAGCGTTAGCCTGTTCACCTGTCCTCCCGCGGGTTTTTCGCTGCGGAAATCATACACCAAAGATGATAAAATTTGATCCTTTTCCCGGCTGTTCCGCGGCCGGATTCAAGATCCTCATGGACCAATTCGCGAAGGAAACTCTTCCGGTCAGCCTCGAGGAGGAGATGCGCCGCTCCTACCTCGATTACGCCATGAGCGTGATCGTCGGCCGCGCGCTTCCCGACGTGCGCGACGGCCTGAAGCCGGTGCACCGCCGGGTGCTGTACGCAATGTTCGAGACGAACAACGTGTGGAACCGTCCCTACGTGAAGTGCGCGCGCGTGGTCGGCGACGTCCTCGGCAAGTACCACCCCCACGGCGACAACGCCACCTACGAGGCGCTGGTGCGCATGGCGCAGGACTTCTCGATGCGCTACACGCTGATCGACGGGCAGGGCAACTTCGGCTCGATCGACGGCGACGCGGCCGCGGCCTACCGGTATACCGAGTGCCGCCTGGACCGCATCGCCGGCGAGTTGCTCGCCGACATCGAGAAGGAAACCGTCGACTTCACGCCGAACTATGACGGCAAGGAGCAGGAGCCCTCGGCGCTGCCGACCAAGGTCCCGAACCTGCTCGTCAACGGCTCCTCGGGTATCGCCGTGGGTATGGCGACCAACATCCCGCCGCACAACCTCTCGGAGGTGGTCGACGCGTGCCAGGCCCTGCTGAAGAAGCCCGAGTCGAGCGTCGAAGAGCTGATCAAGCACGTGCCGGCGCCGGATTTCCCCACCGCCGGGATCATCTACGGCGTCTCGGGGGTGCGCGAAGCCTACAAGACCGGGCGCGGCCGCATCCTGATCCGCGCGCGCACCCACTTCGAGGACCTCGAGAAGGGCAACCGGCAGGCGATCATCGTCGACGAGCTGCCGTACCAGGTCAACAAGAAGAACCTGCTCGAGCGCATCGCCGAGCTGGTGAACGACAAGAAGATCGAGGGCATCGCGCACATCCAGGACGAGTCGGACAAGTCCGGGATGCGCGTGGTGATCGAGCTCAAGCGCGGCGAGCTGCCCGAGGTGATCCTCAACAACCTGTTCAAGCAAACGCAGCTGCAGGACACCTTCGGCGTCAACATGGTGGCCCTGATCGACGGACAGCCGCGGGTCCTGAGCCTCAAGCAGATGCTCGAGGCCTTCCTCGCGCACCGGCGCGAGGTGGTAACGCGGCGCACGGCGTTCGACCTGCGAGAGGCGAGAAAAAAGGCGCACATCCAGGAGGGCCTGGCGGTCGCGCTGTCGAACGTCGACGAGATCATCGAGCTGATCAAGAAGTCGCAGACCCCAGCGGAGGCCAAGTCCGCGCTGATGGCGAAGGCCTGGAAATCACCCGTGGTCGAGGAGATGCTCAAGCGCGCCGCCTCCGACGCCTCCAAGCCCGAAGGGGTCGGGCCCGAGCTCGGGCTGCAGCAGAGCGGCTACCGGCTCTCCGACGCCCAGGCGCAGGCGATCCTGGATATGCGCCTCGCGCGCCTCACCGGCCTCGAGCAGGACAAGATCGTCGCCGAGTACAGGGAGCTGATCGACACCATCGCCGACCTGATGGACATCCTCGCGAAGCCCGAGCGAATCACCGCGATCATTGCGGACGAGCTGAAGGCCATCAAGGCCCAGTACGGCGACAAGCGCAAGAGCGAGATCGTCGAGCAGGCCGAGGACCTGCAGATGGAGGATCTGATCGCCGCCGAGGACGTGGTGGTCACCTTCTCGCACGCCGGCTATATCAAGTCGCAGCCGCTCGGCGACTACCGGCTGCAGCGACGCGGCGGGCGCGGCAAGCAGGCGGCGACGACGAAAGAAGACGATTTCATAGAGCGCCTGTTCATCGCGAACACCCACGATACGCTGCTCTGCTTCTCCTCGCGCGGACGCGTGTACTGGCTCAAGGTTTACAACGTGCCGCAGGGGACGCGCACCAGCCGCGGCAAGCCGATCGTGAACCTCTTCCCGCTGACCGAGGGCGAGCGCATCAACGCCGTGCTGCCAGTCAAGGAGTACGACGACAAGCATTTCGTGTTCATGGCCACCTCGCTGGGAACGGTGAAGAAGACGGCGCTCGAGCAGTTCTCCAACCCGCGCGAAAAGGGCATCATCGCGGTGGAGCTCGACGACGGCGACCATCTCATCGGCGCGGCGATTACCGACGGCAAGCACGACGTGATGCTGTTCTCCGACGCGGGCAAGGCGGTGCGCTTCGAGGAAGTGGACGTGCGTCCCATGGGCCGGCAGGCGCACGGCGTGCGCGGAATGAAGCTCGGCAAGGACCAGAAGGTGGTGTCGATGCTGGTCGCCGACAGCGAGAGCCAGACGGTATTGACAGCCACGGAGAACGGGTTCGGCAAGCGCACCGCGATCTCGGAGTACACGCGCCACGGGCGCGGCACTCAGGGGATGATCGGCATCCAGACCACGGAGAGAAACGGCAAGCTCGTCGGCGCGGTGCTGGTGGGCGACGAGGACGAGGTGATGCTGATCTCCACGGGCGGCGTCCTGATCAGGACGCGCGTCAAGCAGATCCGCGAGCAGGGCCGCTCGACGCAGGGCGTGCGCCTCATCGACCTCGACGAGGGCACCAAGCTCTCCAGCATCGAGCGCGTCGCCGAGAAGGAAGAAGATGAGGTCAACGGGCAGCCATGAGGAAAGCGTGGCGATCGTTTGCGGTCGCGGCGGCCTGGGCGCTGTGCGAATCGGCATGGGCGGATCCCGTGAGCTTCTCGCATCCGTACGTCGAGCTGGGCCTGGGCGCGGCGCCGGGCTCGAGCCTCGCCTTCGATGGGGTCAAGGCGTCGCTGGACTCGGGTCCCGCCGGCAGCATCGGCGCGGGTTTCGCCAATTTCATCGGTTCGGTGGATCTGCGGCTCGACTACACCACCACCGACCGGACCACCGGCCTCTTCTCGAGCGTGGGCGTCACCTCCAGCAGCGCCATGCTGAGCGCGCTGTACAACATCCCTTTCTCGCAGGATCGCTTCGAGGCCTATGTCGGCGCCGGCGCTGGAATGGTGAAGGTCGACGTCGATCACTCGGACCCGACTTTTTCCGCCGGCAACACGTATTCCGGCAGCGACAGCGTGTTCGGCTGGCAGCTCATCGGCGGCGCGCGCGTGAAGCTGTTCAACCCGTTCCGCCTGTTCCTCGAATACCGGTACCAGAGCGCCCACGATGCCAAGGTCCAGGGACACACCGTCGAATACAACAGCAGCATGTTGATGCTCGGCGCGCGCTGGACGTTCTGACCGTGGCCCGCGTCTTCAACTTCAGCGCGGGTCCGGCGGTTCTCCCCGAGGAGGTGCTCGAGCAGGCCGCGGCCGAGATGCTCGACTGGCACGGCTCGGGCATGTCGGTGATGGAGATGAGCCACCGCGGCAAGGAGTTCATCGGGATCGCGGCGCAGGCGGAAAAGGACCTCCGCGGGCTGCTGAAGGTGCCTTCGAACTACAAGGTGCTCTTCCTCCAGGGCGGGGCGAGGCTGCACTTCGCGGCGGTGCCCATGAACCTCCTCGGCGGGAAGAAGGCCGCCGACTATATCTATACGGGCGAGTGGTCGAAGCTCGCGATCAAGGAGGCAAACCGCTTCTGCGAGGTGAACGTCGCGGCGAGCTCCGAAGGCAAGAACTTCACCTTCGCGCCCGAGCAGGCGAGCTGGCAGCTCGACCCGAAGGCGGCGTACGTGCACTACGTCTCGAACGAGACCATCGGCGGGGTGGAGTTCCACTGGATCCCGGACACGGGGAAGGTGCCGCTCGTCGCGGACGCCTCGTCGCACTTCCTATCGAGGCCGCTCGACGTCTCCAAGTTCGGCCTGATCTACGCCGGCGCGCAGAAGAACGCCGGCCCGGCGGGACTCGTCATCGTCATCGTGCGGGAAGACCTCCTGGGCCACGCCATGGAAGGCACGCCCACCGTCCTCGACTACAAAGTCCAGGCCGAGGCCGACTCCATGTCGAACACGCCCGCGAGCTACTCCTGGTACATCTCGGGACTCGTGTTCCAGTGGCTGAAAAAGCAGGGCGGCCTCGAGGCCATCGAAAGGAAAAACATCGAGAAGTCGAAACTGCTCTACGACTTCCTCGACTCAAGCTCGTTCTTCAAGAACCCCGTGCGGAAATCCGACCGCTCGCGCATGAACGTCCCGTTCACCCTCGCCGACCCCAAGCTCGACGGCGAGTTCCTGAAAGGCGCCGAAGCGCGCGGCATGGTGCAACTCAAAGGCCACCGCTCCGTCGGCGGCATGCGCGCGTCTATATACAACGCCATGCCGATCGAGGGGGTGAAGCGGTTGGTGGAGTATATGGGGGAGTTTGAGGCGAAGCGGGGGTGATTAGTCCACGGACTCTTAATCCGTTGGAGGTAGGTTCGATCCCTACACGCCCATACAGTTACGGAGTTTTGCGATCTGGGCTCAATCTCCGTATCTCCGCCGTGTATCCCGCCAGACAGAGGAGACTTCTCGCCCGGTCGAAGGGATAACATACGGCCAAGCAGGGCGAACGCGCGGCCTCGCACCTTCCTGGCGCGAATTCGGCCCACGCTGCGCGGGGATGATCTCCTCTTAATCCTGGGAGTGCTCTCTGCGTCGAGTTTGGCGAGGAGGTCAGCCGGTTACGAAGGTGTCCTCTCTCCATGGTGCGAGGAATTGGTACTAGTATAGCGCCGCCTCCCTGAAGACTTCTAGTGCCGGCCGGGTGCCGTGCTCCGTGTTTCTGGACTTTGTATTCTCATCCGACACCTTGCCGCGTTAGCGCCCGTTCACGATCTCACTCGACGAGTGCTCAGTACCTCAATCTATGCAATCTTTCCTGGAGGACCCGGATGTCATCCCGCAGATGTTCGCCTTCAGAACCTATTGCTGGGCTTCGGGCATCCGAAATCTCGCCATTAACGATCCGTATCTCAAGGTTGGACACACTCAAGAGATGCTTGATGCTGCTATCTAGAGACTTTCGCGCCTCCGCCTTGTCGTTCTTAGTTTCCATCACGGTGTATAGGGAATACAGATCAGCCACGGAATCTAAACTATCGGCCAGCGAGGCTGCGTTCCAATATAATTCCCTCGCCACCGATCGGTCGAGTTCAGAAGATGTTCGCGAAAACGCGTTCAAGTTCTCTGCGTGATTGTGCATCTTCGTACGCATAGTCTTAAAGAACTCTAAGTTGCCCTTTATAGCCGAATACTCCTGTGCGCCGGCAACACCCGCCGCGAAGACCAAACTTGAAATCGCAATGACTAGCGTTGGCTTCACGCTGTTCTCTCAACGTTGTGATCCGCCACCTTCCGCGAGTTGCTCCTGCGCTTCGATCTTATCGACGAGCGCCTGCGCCACTTGGTCTGGAGCTGCGCGCCGAAGATCCATCCACATCACGTCCTTCGACAAACCAACAAGATCCGTATCGTCAAGCCTTATCGGAAGGAGGTATTCCTGGGTCCGCTTCTTCGCCGCGCCCTTGCCAACGTCGAGTTCAAAGGCAGACCAGTCCTTCTCAGGGTAGTGGCTCGATATAAGAACCACCATGTATAGAGCCTCCAGCGAATACACTTCGGCGAGCCGTTGTCGCAAGTTTTCCCCCACAGAATGTGCTGTTGATCAAAGTCGTAAAAAACCTCAAGACCCACGGTTTGGCAGGCACGTGCAAGCGCCTGCGCGTCGGATCGATTCTCGCCCGCAAAGGAGATGGCTACATCGTACGGGTACGCAGTGCCGCGAACGTGTATGCGCTTCCTCACCTGATTTAGATCGAGGAGCCCGAGATAGAACCAAAACGAGGGATCCTCGATCGAAATTACGTTTTGCCGATCATTGAACAAGAGAACGTCCTCCATCTCTTGGGCAACGATGACTTCCTTCAGATTCTTTAGGCAGTTGTAGTATGAAGTCGACTTTCGGTTGCGCTCGGCCGGATCGGCGATGGGACCGACGATCCTTTCGCGCAGGTACTCTAGTGGAACCTCCGCTTGTCCGGAAGAGGCGATAGCGCTGACGATCTCGAAATACGTATTGTGGACCGACCGCGCTTGCTGCTTTCCTTTGCATAGGCCGACGACCCGACTAAAGTACTTCGGGTGAAAGCTGCGCAAGACAGCCTCACGCAAGGCAGCGAGATCGACCGAGATTGTTTCCTTCGCCAGTCGCGTCTCGACGATCTTGTGTTCGATGCAGGAAACGCGACAAATAGCTTGGACCACACTGGGAACACCACGAGATGCGCGAATGATGTCGACTCGAGAGTTCGCTGCGAACTCGAAGTTCAGCGCATCTTCGCCCTTCGCGATGACCTTTGAGATGAAGGCATCATCCTGCTGTTTGACTTCGTAGGGATCGTTTCGAATCCCAAGCTCGGGGTCGACACCGAGAAGTTCCTCGGCAGATGCAGCAATACCGACGAGAAGTATTCGTATCCTTTCCTCGCCCCATGGTTTGAGTAGATGTCCAAGTTCAGCCCTGCAGCCAGGGGACATGTGGTGAAAATCGTCTACAAAGACAAACGGGGTTCCGCTCAAGAGGTCGGCAACGCCTTTGCGCCCAACTCCGGCAATCCCGAATTCACGCTCGATCGCCTCGACAAACGACGGTGTTGCGGAATGATGTCGGCCGTTAATGAACAAGATGTCATCACGGCGGACGTGCTCTGCAGCGAACGCTTTCCATGCAAGGGTGGATTTCCCAGAGCCCGAGGGGCCTACGATCGTTACGTGCTTCCCGGGAGTTCGTATGGAGGCGCGGACGAAGCCGAAATCCTTCGGCTCGACGAATGTTATCTCCGGCACTGCCGCTTCGTTGAACACGCTTTCGAGCTTGTATGTTTGCGGGGGCATGTACGAGGAAGGGTTGGACCTGTCTTTAGAGAATCTACGTCCGGTAGGTGGGCGGGTCAACCTGTGGGAGTGCTTAATGCGTTAGGCGGGATTTACCGGACGTTCGGTAAGCCGCGCAAGAGGTTGGGAGGGTGTACGATTTCGGGCGCTCTATGAACACGTTTCTTAGTGCTCTG
Organism: Burkholderiales bacterium; assembly: GCA_035499735.1. Taxonomy (GTDB): domain Bacteria; phylum Pseudomonadota; class Gammaproteobacteria; order Burkholderiales; family SG8-39; genus VBDM01. The sequence continues at coordinate 36,671 of DATJYC010000047.1, read as the reverse complement.
GGCCAGATGTTCTAGTTAGCGGCGGTGGCGCGGTCGTTGTCTACCTCATATTCCAGTTTCTTGACGCTGTATTGAGCTTTGCAGAGTTGCGGGGGAAAGTACACATGAAAACGCGATCGGTTGGATTCGTTCTCCGCATTTTTATCCCTATTCTCATGGCGGGGGGCAACTCCGCACTTGCCCAAACCTGGCCAACCAAGCCCATGCGCATCGTGATCGCGCAGGCGCCCGGCAGCGCGACGGACGTGATCAGCCGCGTGGTCGCGAATCCGCTGTCGGAGGCGCTCGGGCAGCCGATCGTGATCGATGCGCGTCCCGGCGCCGGCGGGGTGCTGGGCACTGAGGTTGCCGCGCGCTCGGCGCCCGACGGCTACACGCTGTTCATGGGGAACAATTCGACGCACGGCTCGAATCCCGCGGTGTACGCGAAGCTGCCCTACGACGCGGTGAAGGATTTCGCGCCGGTGTCGTTCGTCGCTTCGGTGCCGTATGTGCTGGTGGTCGATCCGGCGCTGCCGGTGAGGTCGGTGCAGGAGTTCGTTGCTTACGCGAAGGCCAGGCCCGGGAAGCTGAACTACGCCTCGGCGGGCAACGGCAGCACGCACCATTTCTGCGGGGAGCTGTTCAAGTCGATGACCGGCGTCGACATGCAGCACATCCCCTACAAGGGCTCGGGCCCGGGGATCGCGGGCCTGCTCGGCGGCGAGGTGTCGATGATGTTCGCCAACGTCGCCGACATCGGCTCGCAGATCAAGGCCGGGAAGGTGAGGGCGCTCGCCGTGACCGCGCCAAGGCGCGCGGCCACGCTGCCCGAGGTCCCGACGATGGCCGAGGCGGGGCTGCCGGATTTCGTGGTCACGTCGTGGTTCGGGCTGCTCGTGCCCGCGGGTACGCCGGCGCCGATCGTCGCGCGCCTGAACGCCGAGACGGTCAAGGTGCTCGGAAGGGCCGACGTAAAGGCGACGCTTGCCCAGCAGGGGCTCGAGGTCGCATCGAGCACGCCCGAGCAGTTCGGCGCGCACATCCAGAGCGAGATCGCGCGCTTCACGAAGATCGCAAAGGCCGCCGGGATCAAGGCGGAGTAGCTCGCTCCGTCCCCCGCGCGATGAGTCGGCGCTCGACGGGCGCCGGCTTCAGGGCTGCCGCGACACCGGCTGACCTTGAATCGCTCCCGCGCTTCCGGCGCCCGCCGGACCGAACGAGTGCGGGTCGAGCGGAACGCCGACAGCGCCGACCAGGCTGCCCGAAAACACGAAGCCGCCGGCAACCCAGCCCTGGTCGTTGACGTCGTAGGTCAGGTCCATGTTGGCAGGGACGAAGTCGCCCCCGCCTGCGAGGAAGCCGCCTCCAAAGCCGTCGCCGACGACTTGCCCCGCGATCACGCCGGCATTGTTGATCCCGCCGAGCGAGGTGATGTTCTGCGGGTCGTTGACGTAGTCCACGATCTGCGTCTTCCCGAGCGTGCCCACGAATCCGCGAAAGTGGCCGACATCCTGGTGGAACCTGCCGACGATCCTGTTCGAGTCGTTGATCCCCCAAATCGCCGTGCCAGCGGCGTTCGGCACGTCGAAGCTCTTGAAGACGCCCCCGTTGACTTCAAAGGTAAAGCCGTGGAATGCGCCGGCCGCGTCGGTGTAATCGCCGGCGATGGTGAGGTCGTGCTTGTTGTTGAGGGCGAGCACCTCGGTCCCGAAGGAGCCGGGGAAGTCGATCGTGGTGTAGCGGCCGTTGCTCAGGAGGAAACCGTGCTCGTTGCCCGGCGCGTCGAAATAGATCCCGACGATCTGTCCCGAGTCGTTGATTTTCATCGGCACGGTCGTGACCGAGCCCGGAACGCTGAGCGGGGTGCGCACCAGCGGATCGGGCGAGGCCGGGTCGAGATTGTCGAGGGCGAAGCCCACGGTCTGACCCGACGACTGCACGGAGAACCCGGTGCCCTGCTTGCGGTTGTTGACGCTCGTGAATTGCGTCTGAGTGACCCCCGGGTCGTTGGGATAGACGGTCACGCCGACATACTCGGCGAACGGGCACTTGTCCGTGAAGCGCGTCACGTTGTTCAGCATGCTGAACCAGCCGTTGACCGACCGGGAAGCGACGCGCTCGAACCACGGGAGAAACATCACATCGGGCAGCAGCCAGTCGCGGCCGTTCAGGGCGACCGTCTGGCCGGGGAATAGCTCCAGCGGGTCCGCGACCTCGAGCGTCGGGTTCCAGCAGAGAGAAGGCGTGCCCGGGTCGTTCCACGTTGGCACGACGTTCGCAATCAGCGGATCCATCAGCCATTCGGTGATTTCGTGCCCGAGCACCTCGGCGTTCGCCGAGAAGGGAGCGGCCGTCTGCGAGAACCACGACGAGAGGATGTAGGTGTGGAGGCCGGCGGATTGCGTCTCCGCGCGCAGATCCGCCCAGCGGTGATAGCCGAAGGATTCGAAGCCACCGCCCACGGTGATCAGCTGCGCGACCGCATGGATCGTCAGGGCCGACGGCGGAATGCCCAGGCCGACCATCACCGACCGGAGAATGCCGTCGAGCGTCAGCTCGTCGATGACGCCGAGCGTCTCGCCGTTGCCGAGCGGAATGGAGAACCCGATATCGGCGGGAACGTCGATCTCGAGCGCCGGCGAAACCACCCTGGCGACCTGGAGCCGCATGTGATACCCCGAGCCCTCTCCCCCGTGACGCGACCAGAAGTTGCCGCGCATGTACGCATCGCCGAACTGCGTGGCGCCGAGCGGCGTCGCGCCCGCAGCGAACGGAAAATCATCGAAGAGCGGCGACGCTAGCATGCCCTGGACCTGCGTCGTGCCGTCGATCACGTCGGAGCTGGCATCGACGACGCCGCCGTCGGCGAACACGAAGCGGTACGGGACGATGACCGTCGGAACGACAGTCGTCTGCCTGTCGGCCGGATCGCGGCCGATCACGGTGAACGGATAGTCGACGCCTTCGCTGCGGAACGAGCCCGACCAGTGCGGCAGCGCGAGCAGCCTCGGGTCGCCCGGCCGGTGGTGCTTCCTGTGGTTCGCTCCCTTCCCCGACCTCAGGGTGCCGTTCGCGAGGTCGTGCCGGATCCTGTCCTTGCGCGCCTGGAGATCGTCGCCTGCCTGAGCGTCGGCTACGCGAGCGCGGACGGCGTCGATGAAGCGAACCTGCGCCGTGGCACCGGCCGCGTAAAGAGCGAGCGAGGCGAGCCCGCACACCAAGACGATGCGTTGAAGTTTGCACGACATGATGGACCTCCCCCCCGGGATAGGTGAATCATAGTACCTTGTCGCGAATGCTGAAGAAAGGCATCGTCGGCGTTCTGTGCGCGCTGCCGCTCTTGCCGGCGGCGGGAAACGCGCCCGCGCAGGCGAGCTACCCCGAGCAGACCGTACACATCCTCGTCGGGTTTTCGCCCGGCGTGGCCCCCGACGTCACCGCCCGCCTGCCCGCGGACCGTGCGCGCGCAGATCGCCGCCAAGAGCTTTCCCGGCGCGATCGACGAGCTCAAGCGCCTGACGACACCGGCAGCGCCGACTGGAACAACCTGATGGGCTACAGCCTGCGCAAGAGCCCGAACCCGGACTTCGCGGGCGCCGAGAAGTTCTACGACAAAGCCCTGCGCATCGACCCCAGGCACCTGGGCGCGCTCGAATACTCGGGCGAGCTCTACCTGCAGACCGGCGACCTCGCCCGGGCCGAGCAGCGCCTGGCCGCGCTCGACAAGGCGTGCTTCTTCGGTTGCTCGGAATACAGCGATCTCAAGAAGGCGATCGCGCAGTACAAGGCAGGCAAGACTTCGTCGAGCTACTAAAAGTGGCTGCCACACCCGGGGCGCCACCCGGCGCCTTGGGTCGTTTGCGCCGGCCCTTTATCGGCCTTGGCGGGGCCTATCGCTTCCAGCCGCTACGGCACTCCGACGAAGCCGATGTACACGCCGCAGGCATGCTCCGGGCTGACGAGCATGGCGTGCTCGCCGGTGTTCCTGATTCCGCGCAGGGGCGGCGGCAGGCCATGCGCGGCGATCCATCTCTCGGCCGCGTCAGTGCTGTTCGTGCGATACAGGATCTGGAACGGTCCCGGGCCGCGGCGGGAGAGGGCGTCCGCGCAGATGCCGCCCCCGACGGGATGCGCGAGGCCCAGGCCCGTGGGCCCGATCTGGAAGATCGCCATGTCAGCGGTGATGACGGTGCCGCGCTCCATCTTCGGCGCGACGCCAAGCACCTTGCTGTAGCGCTCCACGGCGACGGCGAGGTCGGGCACGGCGATGTACACGCGCTCGATACGCTGCACGCCGTTAGGGTGGCGCCCGGCCGCGGGGACCTGGCGCCGCCGCTCCCTGACGGGCGTGACGTGCTGGATAAAAAACAGGGGCAGGGGATTGCGCTCCCCGAGCATTGCGGCGCGCCAGCGCAGCTCCAGGCCCGCCGGCGTGCGCCGGGAGCCGTCGGCCGGATCGCTCACCTCGATGCCGCGCGCTCGCATCGCGACCACGTCGGCCGCCAGATCGTCGCTTTGCACGACGACGTAGCGCAATCCGCCGCCCCGCTCCAGGAATTCGACGAGCCCGCCGAACGGGCTGTGCGACACGTACTCGCTCCTGTCACGGATGGCGAGGAGCTCGAGGTAGTCGTCCTCGAGAAACGCGATCGCGTTGTGCGTGCCTTTCCCCGTGTGCGCGCCCCCGGGATGGACGTCGAATCCGATCCGCGCGTACGCGTCTACGCCCCGGTCGAGATCCGGGACGCAGATCATCACGTGGTCGATGCGCGCGAGGATGGCCGCTGCTCCGCCCGGATCATTCCGCCGGAAACGTGCCGACGACCGCCTTGGCTACGACGTCGGGGCTCATCGGGCCCGAATGGGGAAATTGCTTCCCCGGCACCGGCTTGCCCGCCGCGTCCGTGTAGATGGATTTCCATTCGTTGACTTCGACAACGTACGACCCGCGTTGAAGATAGGTCCGCTGCCCGCTGGCTTCGGGCTTTTTCCTGTCGCCCGTGTTGACGACGACCAGGCTTACACCGGGCTTCGACTGGGCTTTCTTCTCCCTCCATTCGTCACGCAGGATCGCGCTATACAGCGCGGCCGCCGCGTCGCGGTTGTGAGCGCGGTACACCACCGCGCCCAGCTGGTGCTCCATCGGCGTGGACTTGCTGTCCGAGGCGACGTGCATGCTGACCACGGCACGAACGTGCGTCTTGATCGCCGCCTCGACCTGGGCGCTTGAGGCGGGAGTGGTCTTCGGGCCCGTGGTGACCCTCTTCACCTTGTCGTAGCGAAGCCCCGGATATCTCGACGCGGAAAAGAGCGCCCGCCAGAACGCCGTCAGATCCGGCGCGCCGGTTTTCGTCCGGGCCTTCTGCCCGCTTTCCGGGCGGCTAGGGAGCGTATCCGCCTTGCCCGTCTTCCCCGAGGCGCGGGCTTCCGCGCCTTCTTTCGGTCTGGGCGCGGCGGCGACGGGTCCCTTTCCGCCGGACGCGAGCGCCGGTGCTGCGGGCTCCCCGGTTCTTCGCACGCAATATTGCACCGGCTGATCCCTGACGGTGCAATTCGTACCCTTGGGGCCGCATGCCGTTACTGCTTCCATTCGCGTGCCCCATTCCTCGCAGCCGGTGCCGGCACAGCCCGAAAGCAGGATCGCGGGCGGCGCCAGGGCCAGAGTGCCGATCGCGCGCAGCAGCCGTGGCATGGGGCCTCGGGACGGGCTCTATTCCGCTTGGATCTTCGCGCGCTGCACGATGTCGTGCATGCGCTTCAAGCCGTCCTGCGTCCACTGCGTGACCGTCGCGGGGTTCGAGCCGACGGGCTCCAGCCCCTGCGCGATCAGCTTGTCGCGCACCTCGGGTGTCCTCACCGCCTTCACCAGCTCGGCGTTCAGCCGCTCGACGATGGGAGCCGGCGTGCCGAGCGGGACGACGAAGGACGCCCAGGTGCGCCACTCGAACCCCGGAACGCCCGCCTCGGCCATCGTCGGCACGTCGGGCAGGAGCGGCGAGCGCGCGGCGCTCGGAACGGCGAGCGCGCGCATGCGGCCGTCCTTGATGTAGGGCTGCACGATCGACACCGCGCTGAAGTGCGCTTGAACCCGGTTCGACATCACGTCGACCGCCGCCTGCGTCGCCCCGCGGTAGGGGATGTGCACGAGGTCGATCCCCGTCGCCGCCTTGAACGCCTCCATCGCGACGTGCTGCGGGCTGCCGTTGCCGCCGGAGGAGTAGTCCAGCTTACCGGGCCGGCTCTTCGCGAGCGCGATGAACTCGGAGACGGTCTTCGCAGGGAGATCGTTGTTTACCACCATCACCCAGGTGATCGCCGCCACCACCCCCACCGGGACGAAGTCCTTCACGGGGTCGTACGCGATCTGGCGGATGTTGGGAATCATCGTGAGGATGCTGTCGTTCAGCGCGCCGACCGTGTAGCCGTCCGCGGCCGCGCGCTTCACGCGCTCGGCGCCGATCGAGCCGGCGGCGCCGGGCTGGTTCTCGATCACGATCTGCTGGCCCATGTCCTCGCCCATCCTCTGCGCGACGATGCGGATCATCACGTCGACCGCGCTCCCCGCCTGGAGCGGCATCACGATCAGGATCGGCTTGGCGGGGTAGGTCTGTCCTGCGCAGGGCAGGGCGGCGGCGAGGAGCGCCGCGCCCGCGAGGCGGCGCATCGAAAGTCGTGTTCCGGTCTTCATGGGTCGTCTCCCTTGGTCGGGAGAGAGGATAGCACCGCCGCGGGCGCGGCCGGTGGTTTATGATTCGGGCATGTCCGCAAAAAAATACGAAATCCTCGTCCTGAACCAGATCTCGCAGGTCGGCCTGAAGCGCCTCCCCGAGAAGTCCTACAAGGTCTCCAAGGAATCGGCCCATCCCGACGCCATCCTCGTGCGCTCGGCCGACATGCACTCGATGCCGATCGCCGAGAGCGTGCGCGCGATCGGGCGCGCGGGCGCCGGAACGAACAATATCCCGGTGAAGGCGATGAGCGAGCGCGGCGTGCCGGTGTTCAACGCGCCGGGCGCGAACGCGAACGCGGTCAAGGAGCTGGTGCTCGCCGGGATGCTGATCGCGGCTCGCAACCTCGCACCGGCGCTGGGATTCGTGTCGTCCCTGACCGGGGACGACAAGACGCTCTCGGAGAAGGTCGAGGCGGAGAAGAAGCAGTTCGCCGGGATGGAGCTGCCGGGGCACACGCTCGGCGTGATCGGGCTGGGCAAGATCGGCAGCCTCGTCGCCGACGCGGCGATCAAGCTCGGCATGAACGTGCTCGGCTACGATCCCGAGATCACGGTCGACGCCGCCTGGAGCCTGCCTTCGCAGGTGAAGAAGGCGCACTCGATCGAGGAAGTCCTGAAGGCGAGCCACTTCGTGACTCTGCACGTGCCGCTGCTGCCGAAGACGCGGCATCTGATCGACGGCAAGCGCCTCGAGCTGATTCACGCCGGGGCGATCCTCCTCAATTTCTCGCGCGAGGAGGTAGTGGACGCGAAAGCGGTCGCTTCCGCATTGAAGGACAAGAAGCTCGGGAGGTATGTCACGGATTTTCCCGCGGCCGCTCTTTCCGGAAATCCGTCGGTCATCGCGCTCCCGCATCTGGGCGCCTCCACCCGCGAGGCCGAGGACAACTCCGCGGTGATGGTCGTCGACCAGGTCCGCGACTACCTCGAGCACGGCAACATCCAGAACGCGGTGAACTTTCCCGACGTGGTGATGGGCCGGGAAGCGCCGTACCGCGTGGGTGTGGCGAACGCTAACGTGCCCAACATGGTCGGGCAGATCTCGGGCGCGATGGCCAAAGCGGGCCTCAACATCCACAACATGATCAACCGCTCCAAGGGCGAGATGGCGTATACGCTCGTCGACGTCGACAGCCCGGTCGCGAAAACCCTCATCGACGACCTCGCAAAGATCAAGGGCGTGCTCGCGGTGCGCTACCTGCCCGCGTCCTGATCATGGCCGACGACATCGCCAGGCACCGCGCCGACATCGACGCGCTCGACGAGAAGATCGTCGAACTGCTCAGCGCGCGAGCGAGGCACGCCGCCGACATCGGCAAGCTCAAGGGTAACGGCGCGAGCTACCGCCCCGAGCGCGAAGCCGAGGTGCTGCGCCGCGTGACGGAGAAGAACCGCGGGCCGCTCCCCGATGCCGCGCTCGCCACGCTGTTCACCGAGATCATGTCGGCGTGCCGCGCGCTCGAGGAGCCGCTCACGGTCGCCTATCTCGGGCCCCAGGGGACTTTCAGCGAAATGGCGCTCGACAAGCAGTTCGGCTCGAGCGTCGAGGCGCAGCCCTGCGCCTCCATCGACGAGGTGTTCCGCTCGGCCGAGACCGGCACGGCGCGCTACGCCGTGGTGCCGGTCGAGAACTCCACCGACGGGGCGATCGGGCGCACCCTCGACCTGCTGCTCGCGACCCCCTTGAAGATCTGCGCGGAGGTAGTGCTGCGCGTGCAGCAGAACCTGATGGCGAAGAAGGCCACGCTGAAGACCGTCAGAAAGGTGTATTCGCATCCGCAGTCGCTCGCGCAGTGCCAGGGCTGGCTCTCGCAGCATCTGCCGCGCGCGGCCCGCGTGCCCGCCGCGAGCAACGCCGAAGGAGCGCGGCTCGCCGCGAAGGAGGTTGGCGCCGCGGCGATCGGCCCGGAGATCGCCGCCGCGCACTACGGCCTGAAGATCCTCGCGCGCTCGATCGAGGACGACGCGAAGAACAGGACGCGCTTCCTTGTGCTGGGCGCGCGCGACGCCGGACCCTCGGGCAGGGACCGGACGTCGCTCGTCATGACCACGCACAACCGGCCCGGATCGCTGCTCGAGCTGATCGCGTCCTTCTCGAGCGCCGGGGTCAACATGACGCGCCTGGAATCGCGCCCGGCGCGCACCGGGCAGTGGGAGTACTACTTCTACGTCGACATCGAGGGCCACCAGCAGGACGCCGGGGTCGCCCGGGCGCTCGCGCAGCTGCGCGACAAGGCGCCTTTCGTGAAGATCTTCGGCAGCTACCCGGCCGCCGTACTCTAGGATTCTCGTAGAAAAAGTCGGCCATGGACCTCTGCGAGCAGTCCCCGTCCTACGTTCGCGCCATCGCTCCCTACCAGCCGGGCAAGCCGATCTCGGAGCTCGCCCGCGAGATGGGCCTGAAGGAAAAGAGCATCATCAAGCTCGCTTCCAACGAGAACCCCTTCGGGGTATCGCCCCGGGCCAAGGCCGCCATCAGGAAGGCGATTGCCGAGCTGGAGCGCTACCCCGACGGCAACGCCTTCGATCTCAAGGCGGCGCTCTCGAAGCGTTACAACGTCCCCGAGGAGTGCATCGTCGTCGGCAACGGCTCGAACGACCTGCTTGAGATGGCCGCGGCGGTGTTCCTCGCGCCGGGCCGCTCGGCGGTGTACTCGGAGCACTGCTTCGCGGTCTACCCGCTCGCCACGCAGTCGCGCGGCGCACGCAGCATCGTCGTGCCCGCGAAAACCTACGGGCACGATCTCGACGCGATGCTCGCCGCGATCGCCGCCGACGCGCGCGTCGTGTTCGTCGCCAACCCGAACAATCCCACCGGCACCTTCGTTCCCGGAGCGGAGCTCGAGGCGTTCATCGCGCGCGTTCCGCGGCAGGTCGCGGTGGTGGTCGACGAGGCCTACACGGAGTACCTGCCGCCGGAGCTGCGCTACGACAGCGTCGCGTGGCTGAAGAAATACTCGAACCTGATCCTCACGCGCACCTTCTCCAAGGTCTACGGCCTTGCGGGGCTGCGCGTGGGCTTCGGGTTCATGCAGCCGGACGTCGCCGAGCTTCTCAACCGCGTGCGCCAGCCCTTCAACGTCAACAGCCTTGCGCTCGCGGCGGCGACCGCGGCGCTCAGCGACACGAAGTTCGTCGCGAAGAGCACCCGGATGAACCGCGCGGGCATGGCCGTGCTGGAGCGCGCCTTCAAGCGGCTCGGCCTCGAGATCATCCCTTCGTGCGCGAATTTCATCACTTTCCGCGTGCCGCGCGCCGCGGCGGTCTACGAGAAGCTCCTGCGCCAGGGCGTCATCGTGCGGCCGCTCGGCGGCTACCGGATGCCCGAGCACCTGCGCGTCACTGTGGGCACGCCCAAGGAGAACCGGAGATTCCTCGAAGCGCTAGCAGCGGCGCTTGACTAGAGGAGATTCGTGGAACAGATAAGCAAGCTGGTGGTGGTCGGAGTGGGGCTCATCGGCGGCTCGTTCGCACTCGCGCTGAAGGAGGCCGGCGCGGTGCGCCGCGTCGTGGGGGTCGGGCGCAGTGCTGCGAACATCTATCGCGCCGAGGAGCTGAAGATCATCGACGGGGCGGGCGGGTTCGACCGCTCGACATTCGGCGACGCGGACCTGGTGCTGCTCGCCATGCCGGTAGGCCAGATGAAGGACGTCATGCGCGCGATTGCGCCGCTCGTCGGCGAGCGAACGGTCGTCACCGACGCCGGCAGCACCAAAGAGGACGTGGTCGCTCTCGCCCGCAAGCACCTCCGCGGGTCGCTCGCGCGCTTCGTCCCCGGGCACCCGATCGCCGGCACCGAGAAGAGCGGCGCTGGCGCCGCGTTCGCCTCGCTCTTTCGCGGCCGCAAGGTCGTGCTCACGCCGCTCAAGGGGACCGCGCGCCGCGCCCTCGCCCTGGTACGGGCGGCCTGGGAAGCGTGCGGGGCCGAGGTGTTCCGGCTCGAGCCGCGGGAGCACGACGCGGTGCTTGCCACGGTCAGCCACCTCCCCCACGTGCTCGCCTTCGCGCTCGTCGACCAGGTGGCCCGCCACCGCGAAGCCAAGCGCCTGTTCTCGTACGCGGCCGGCGGATTCCGCGATTTCACCCGCATCGCCTCCAGCCATCCCGAGATGTGGCGCGACATCTGCGTCGCGAACCGGAAGGCGCTGCTCGCCGAGATCAGGCGCTACGGGCAGGGCCTCGAGCGCGTGAAGCGGATGCTCGAGCGGGGCGACGCGCCGGCGCTCGAGGCGCTCTTCACCGGGGCCCGCGGCGCGCGCGAGCGGTGGCTGAAGAACCGGGAATGAAGGTCCTCGACCTCGAACCGATTCCCCGCGCCTCGGGCACGGTGAGGATGCCCGGATCGAAGAGCATCTCCAACCGCGTGCTGCTGCTCGCAGCGCTTGCGCAGGGCGAGACGCGCATCCGGGACCTGCTGGACGCCGACGACACGCGGGTGATGCTGGATGCGCTTGGAAAACTGGGGGTGCGCGTCGACTCCGGGACCGTGCACGGCGGAGGCGGCCCTTTCCCGGTCAAGGCGGCGGAGCTGAACCTCGGCAACGCCGGCACGGCGTTCCGGCCGCTCACCGCGGTGCTTGCGTTCTGCGGCGGAGCGTACCGGCTCTCCGGCGCGCCCCGGATGCACGAGCGGCCGATCGGCGACCTGGTGCACGCGCTGCGAAGCCTGGGGGCGGAGATCGAGTACATGGGGAAGGAAGGATTCCCGCCGCTCGCGATTCGCGCCGGAAGGATTCGGGGCGCATCGGCAAGGATCCGCGGCGATGCGTCCTCGCAATACCTGTCGGCGCTGCTGATGGCCCTGCCGGTGAGGGGAGAGCGGACGCAGATCGAGGTCGAAGGCGAGCTGATCTCGAAGCCCTACGTGGACATCACGCTGAATCTTATGCGCCGCTTCGGCGTGGACGTGGCGCGAGAGGGATGGAGGAAATTCACGGTGCCCGCAGGCAGCTACAGGAGCCCCGGGGAAATCCGGGTCGAAGGCGACGCCTCCTCGGCTTCCTATTTCCTCGCCGCCGGCGCGATCGGGGGCGGTCCGGTGCGCGTCGAGGGCGTCGGGCGCTCGAGCATCCAGGGCGATGTCCGCTTCGCCGAGGTGCTCGAGCGCATGGGCGCCAGGGTCGCGGCAGGCGAGGACTGGATCGAGGCCGCCGCCCCGGCGAAAGGGAAGCTCAAGCCCGTCGACGCCGACCTCAACCACATCCCCGACGCGGCGATGACGGCGGCCGTGGCGGCGCTCTTCTCCGACGGCTCGAGCACGATCCGCAACATCGCCAGCTGGCGCGTGAAGGAAACCGACCGCATCGCCGCCGTCGCCAAGGAGCTGCGCAAGCTCGGGGCGACGGTCGAGGAAGGCGCCGACTATCTCCGCATCGTGCCGCCCGCGGCGCTGAAGCCGGCGACCATCGACACCTACGACGACCACCGCATGGCGATGTCGTTCTCGCTGGCGGCACTCGGCGGCGTCCGGGTACGCATCAACGACCCGGACTGCGTGGGCAAGACCTATCCCGGGTATTTCCGCGCACTCGAGAGCATCTCGGCGCCGGTGATCGCCATCGACGGCCCTTCCGCCTCGGGCAAGGGCACGGTCGCCAAGCTCATCGCCCGGGAGCTGGGCTTCCACTACCTCGACAGCGGGGCGCTGTACCGGCTGGTCGCGCTCCAGGCGGGCGGAGAGGACGAGGCGGCGGCAATCGCCTTCGCCAGCCGGCTCGCCGTCCCCCGCTTCGACGGGGAGGCGGTAATCCTCGAGGGCAGGGACGTGAGCGATGCCATCCGCACCGAGGAGGTTTCGACCGCTGCGTCGTTCGTGGCGCGGATCCCCGCGGTGCGCGCGGCCCTGCTTTGGCGCCAGCGGGCCTTCCGCAGGCTGCCGGGGCTGGTCGCCGAGGGTCGCGACATGGGGTCGGTGGTCTTCCCCGAAGCCGCCCTCAAGGTGTTCCTCACGGCGAGCCCGGAGGCCAGGGCCGAACGCAGGTATAAACAGTTGAAAGACAAAGGAATCGCTGCTACACTGGCCGCCCTTTTGCAGGATTTGCGCGAGCGCGACGCACGCGATGCGACGCGCAGCGCGGCGCCTCTCAAGCAAAGCCCCGGAGCGCGGTCGCTCGACACGACGTCGATGACCGCCGAGCAGGCTGCGGCCCTCGTCGCGGGCTGGTACCGCGGGGCGAACAGGTGACAGCTAGCCAGACCTGAAGACTGGCTTCTTGTCGTGGATCAACGAACCCCGTCCCCCGGGCCGGGCAGAAGCAGGAACTTTTTTCTATGCCGAACGCAGCCCCCGCCGCATCTTCCACCGCCGCCTCGCAGGAGTCCTTTGCCGCGCTCTTCGAGGAAAGCCTCACGCGCAAGGAAATGCGCACCGGCGAGGTCATCACCGCCGAGGTCGTCCGCGTCGACGTGAACTACGTCGTCGTCAACGCCGGCCTGAAGTCCGAATCCTTCATCCCCGCGGAGGAGTTCAAGAACGACAAGGGCGAAGTCGAGGTCAAGCCCGGCGATTTCGTCAGCGTCGCGATCGAGGCGCTCGAGGACGGCTACGGCGAGACGCGCCTGTCTCGCGACAAGGCCAAGCGACTCGCCGCGTGGCTCGATCTCGAGAAGGCGCTCGAGTCCGGCGCTCTCGTGAAGGGCATGATCTCCGGCAAGGTGAAAGGCGGCCTCACCGTAATGACCAACGGTATCCGCGCCTTCCTGCCCGGATCGCTCGTCGACGTCCGCCCGGTCAAGGACACCATGCCCTACGAGGGCAAGGAGATGGAGTTCAAGGTCATCAAGCTCGACCGCAAGAGGAACAACGTGGTCGTCTCGCGGCGCGCGGTCCTCGAGGCCTCGCAGGGGGCGGAGCGCCAGGCGCTCCTCGCCAACCTGCAGGAAGGCGCGGTGGTCAAGGGCATCGTCAAGAACATCACCGACTACGGCGCGTTCGTGGACCTGGGCGGCATCGACGGCCTGCTGCATATCACCGACCTCGCGTGGCGCCGCGTGAAGCATCCCTCCGAGGTGCTCTCCGTGGGCGACGAGGTCACGGCCAAGGTGCTCAAGTTCGACACTGAGAAGAACCGCGTGTCGCTCGGCATGAAGCAGCTCGGCGAGGACCCCTGGGTGGGCCTGTCGCGGCGCTATCCGGCCGGCACGCGTCTCTTCGGCAAGGTCACCAACCTCACCGATTACGGTGCTTTCGTCGAAGTCGAGCAGGGTATCGAGGGGCTGGTTCACGTTTCCGAGATGGACTGGACGAACAAGAACGTGCACCCGTCGAAGGTCGTGGCGCTCGGGGACGAGGTCGAGGTCATGATCCTCGAAATCGACGAGGAGCGGCGCCGCATCTCCCTGGGGATGAAGCAATGCATGCCCAATCCCTGGGAGGAGTTCGGCATGAACTTCAAGAAGGGCGACAAGGTCAAGGGGCCGATCAAGTCGATCACCGACTTCGGCATTTTCATCGGCCTGCCGGGCGGCATCGACGGCCTGGTCCACCTGTCCGACCTATCGTGGACGACGCCCGGCGAGGAAGCGGTGCGCAACTTCAAGAAGGGCGAGGAAGTCGAGGCGCAGGTGCTGTCGATCGATGTCGAGCGCGAAAGGATATCGCTCGGCATCAAGCAGCTCGAGGGCGACCCTTTCAACAACTTCCTGGCGAGCCACGAGAAGGGCAAGCTCGTCTCGGGGACGGTCAAGTCCGTGGATGCGCGCGGGGCGGTCGTTTCGCTGGGCGGCGAGCTCGAGGGCTACCTGCGCGCCTCCGAGATCTCGCGCGACCGCGTGGAGGATGCGCGCACGCATCTCAAGGAAGGCGACAGCGTCAACGCGATGGTCATCAACGTCGACCGGAAGAATCGCACCATCAACCTGTCGATCAAGCAGAAGGAGCTCGCCGAAGAGAACGAGGCGATGGCGAAGCTCCAGAGCGAAAGCGCCGCCAGCACGGGGAGCACGAACCTGGGAGCGCTGCTGAAGGCGAAGCTGGACAACAAGAACGCTCAACAGTAACCGGGGACAAGGGGATGACCAAGTCCGAACTGATCGCGAGGCTTGCTGCGCGCTATTCACAGCTGGTTGCCAAGGACGCCGAATTCACGGTGAAGATGATCCTGGACGCGATGACACAGAGCTTGGTGAAGGGCCAGCGCATCGAGATACGCGGATTCGGAAGCTTCGGTCTGAACCACCGGCCCGCTCGCGTCGGCCGCAATCCGAAGTCGGGCGAGCGCGTGCACGTGCCGGAGAAGTTCGTCCCGCATTTCAAGGCGGGCAAGGAATTGCGCGAGAGGGTGGACCAAAAATAAGGAAATCGGGCCGGCGGTAATTGAGCGGCGGCATCGACAAGGTGCCGCCGTTTTGCTTTGATGAGATTCATCAGACAACTGTCCTGGCTGCTGCGGGTTCTGTTATTTCTTGCGATTTTCGCCTTCGCGCTCATGAACACGGACTCCGTCGAGGTGCGCTTCCTCCCGGGACACGCCTGGGAGACGCCGATGATCGTCTTGCTGCTCCTGTTCTTCGCCTGCGGCGCCGCGATCGGAGTACTCGCCTGCCTGTCGCGCCTTTTCGGACAGCGCCGCGAGATCCAGAGGCTGCAGCGCGCGCTCCGGACCGGCGCCGGCCGCGGCGGTCCTCCGGCGGCCTAGCCCGATGGATTTCGAGCCCTGGTGGCTGTTCGGATTCGCCCTGTTCTTCGGCCTGGGGTGGCTAGCGGCACGCGTGGACATCAAGCAGCTGCTCTCGGAGTCACGCCAGCTGCCCCGCTCCTATTTCAAGGGGCTCAATTTCCTGCTCAACGAGCAGCCGGACAAGGCGATCGAGGCCTTCATCGAGGTTGTCAAGGTCGATCCCGAAACGGTCGAGCTGCACTTCGCGCTCGGGAGCCTCTTCAGGCGCCGAGGCGAGACCGAACGAGCGATCCGCATGCACAAGAACCTGCTCGAGCGCCCGGATCTCGCCGAGGAGCAGCGGCTGCACGCGATGGTCGAGTTGGGTGAGGACTACCTCAAGGCGGGCCTGCTCGACCGTGCCGAGGAGATGTTTGCGAAGCTCAAGAGCTCGCCACATCGCGCGGTGGCGATGAAGTTCCTGCTAGAGATCTATCAGCAGGAGAAGGACTGGATGAAGGCGGTGGAGGTCGCGCGCGAGCTGGAGAAGGACTCGGGGCAGTCGGCGCAGAAAGAGATCGCGAACTACTATTGCGAGCTGGCCGTGTCGGAGGCGACGCACTCGCGCCCCGACGGTGCGAAGCGCCATCTTGAGTCGGCCCTGGCGGCGCATCGCAAGTGCGTCCGCGCCAACATCATCCTCGGCGACGTCCTCGCCGCCTCGGGCGACCACGAAGGGGCGATCGAGGTGTGGAAGCACATCGAGCAGCAGAACCCGGCCTACCTTGCCCTGGTCGCCCAGCGCCTGCTCGACAGCCACCGGGTGCTCGGCCGCACCGCGGAGGGCCTGACGCTCCTGCGCGGCTACCTCTCGAGCTTCCCCTCGCTCGACCTGCTCGACGTCGCCTTCCAGTCGACCCTCGATTCCCAGGGCGCGGACGCAGCCTACAAGCTCGTGAAGGACGAGCTGCGTCGCAGCCAGACGCTGCTCGGGCTGGACAAGATGCTCGAGGCGCAGGTCCTGGTCACGCCGACCGAGGGCCGCCAGGACCTGGAGCTCGTGCGCAATCTCGTGCACAGTTATACGCGCCGCCTGGCCCGGTATCGATGCGAGAATTGCGGCTTCAAGGCCCGGCAGTTCTACTGGCACTGCCCGGCCTGCGGCGGATGGGAGACCTATCCGCCGAAGCGGAGCGAGGAGTTCGATCAGGCCCCATGAACGGAGAGACGACTTGAAGATAACGATGGTGGGAACGGGTTACGTGGGCCTGGTGACGGGCGCGTGCTTTGCGGAGGTGGGAAACGACGTGCTGTGCCTGGACCTGGACCGGGAGAAGATCCGCACGCTCGAATCGGGCGGGATCCCGATCTACGAACCCGGGCTCGCCGAGGTCGTGAAGCGCAACGTCGCTGCGGGGCGCCTGCATTTCACGACCGACGTCGAACGCGCGGTGGCCTTCGGGACGGTACAGTGCATCGCGGTGGGAACTCCTCCCGGCGAGGACGGCTCCGCCGATCTGCAGCACGTGGTTGCCGCGGCGCGCAACATCGGCCGCTACATGACCGAGCACCGCATCGTCGTCGACAAGTCGACGGTTCCGGTCGGCACGGCCGACAAGGTGCGCGCGGCGATCTCCGACGAACTCGCCAAGCGCCGCGTCGGCGTGCCCTTCGCCGTGGTGTCGAACCCGGAGTTCCTGAAGGAGGGTGCGGCGGTGGAGGATTTCATGCGCCCCGACCGGATCGTGCTCGGGGCCGACGACCCGCGCGCGACGCAGGTGATGCGCGCGCTGTACGCCCCCTTCCAGCGCAACCACGAGCGGCTGCTCGTGATGGACGTGCGCTCGGCCGAGCTCACCAAGTACGCGGCGAACGCGATGCTCGCAACGCGCATTTCCTTCATGAACGAGCTCGCGAACCTCGCCGAGCGGGTCGGCGCCGACATCGAGGAGGTGCGGAGGGGGATCGGGTCGGACCCGCGCATCGGCTATCAGTTCCTCTACGCGGGCATAGGCTACGGGGGCTCGTGCTTCCCCAAGGACGTGAAGGCCCTGATCCGCACTGCGAAGGAGGCCGGCGCGGAACTGCCCGTGCTGGACGCGGTGGAGCGGGTGAACGCCGAGCAGAAGCACGTGATCGCGAGAAAAATCCTGAAGCGCTTCGGCAAGCTCTCCGGCCGCCGCATCGCCGTCTGGGGCCTGGCGTTCAAGCCCAACACCGACGACATGCGCGAGGCGCCGAGCCGGGTCCTGATCGAGGAGCTGCTCGCGGGAGGAGCGACCGTCGCCGCCTACGATCCCGTGGCGATGCCGGCGGCGAAGAAGGAGTTCGCAGGCCTCAAGGGCGTTTCCTACGCGGAGTCGCCCCTGGGCGCGCTCGAGGGCGCGGACGCGCTCGCCGTGGTGACCGAGTGGAAGGAGTTCCGCAGTCCCGACTTCGAGGCGATCCGCTCGCGGCTGAAGACGCCGGCGATCTTCGACGGACGCAATCTCTACGATCCCGGGGAGATGAAGCGCGCGGGGCTGGAGTACCATCCGGTGGGAAGGGCGGCGGCGGGGTAGGGCGGGTGAAGGCGGACAATCCCATTTTCTCGGAGCTGGACAAAGCGAAGATCCTCGTGGTCGGGGACGTCATGCTCGACCGCTACTGGTACGGCGAAGTCAACCGCATCTCGCCCGAGGCGCCGGTCCCGATCGTCAAGATCGACACCGGCCGCAGCAAGGAAACCCCCGGCGGAGCGGCGAACGTCGCGATGAACGCGGCGGCGCTCGGAGCGAACGTGGCGCTGCTCTCGGTCGTCGGCGACGACGAGCCGGGCCGCAGGCTCGCCGAGCTTCTCGACAAGGCGGGCGTCAACGCCTATTTGCACCGGGATGCTGAAATATCCACCACGGTGAAGCTGCGGGTCATCGGCGCGCACCAGCAGATGCTGCGCGTCGACTTCGAGACCGCGCCCAGCCACGAGGTGCTTCTCGACAAGCTCGCCGACTTCGGGCACATGATCGCCGACCGCAACGTCATCATCCTCTCCGACTACGGCAAGGGAGGGCTCGCCCACATCGCGTCGATGATCGAGGTGGCGCGCGCCAGGGGCAAAACCGTGCTCGTCGACCCCAAGGGCGACGACTACTCGCGCTATCGCGGCGCCACCGTCGTGACGCCCAACCGCTCCGAGCTGCAGGCCGTAGTGGGACGCTGGAAGAGCGAGGACGAGCTGACCGCCAAGGCGCAGGCGCTGCGCGAGAAGCTCGGGTTGGCGGCGCTGCTCGTCACGAGGAGCGAGGAAGGAATGACGCTGTTCGAAAGGGACCGGCGCAGCCACGAGCCGGCGCGGGCGCGCGAGGTGTTCGACGTGAGCGGCGCGGGCGACACCGTGATCGCAACGCTGGGCGTGATGCTGGGCGCCGGAATGCCCCTTCGCGACGCGATGAGCGTGGCCAACCAGGCGGGCGGAATCGTGGTCGGCAAGCTCGGAACGGCGGTCGTGCAGCCGGAGGAGCTGCGCGGCGCGCTCGCCGCGGCGTAGGGGGGACATGTACATCGTCGTGACAGGCGCTGCGGGCTTCGTCGGATCGAACCTGGTCCGCGCGCTCAACGCGCGCGGCGAGACTCGCATTCTCGCCGTGGACCACCTCCAGCGCGGCGACAAGTTCCGCAACCTCGCGGCGTGCGAGATCGCCGACTACCTCGACAAGGAGGAGTTCCGGCGGCGCGTCGAGGAGGGCGGGTTCTCCGGCTCGGTCGACGCGGTCTTCCACCAGGGGGCGTGCTCGGACACGATGGAAAGCGACGGCCGGTACATGATGGAGAACAACTACAGCTACTCGCTCGTGCTGCTCGATTTCTGCATGGAGAACGAGGTGCCCTTCATCTATGCCTCGTCGGCGGCGGTCTACGGGGCGAGCAGCACCTTCCGCGAGGAGCGCAGGTTCGAGGCGCCGCTGAACGTGTATGGCTACTCCAAGTTCCTGTTCGACCAGGTGGTGCGCAGGCGGCTCGCCGAGGCGAACTCGCAGGTTGCCGGGTTCCGCTACTTCAACGTGTACGGACCGAACGAATGGCACAAGGGGCGGATGGCCTCCGTCGCGTGGCATTTCTTCAACCAGTACCAGGCTGAGCGGCGCGTGCGGCCGTTCGCGGGATCAGGCGGCTATGCCGACGGCGAGCAGCGCCGCGATTTCGTCTCGGTCGAGGACGTATCCCGCGTCAACCTGCACTTCATCGACCATCCCGAGATATCGGGCGTCTTCAACGTCGGTACGGGGCGGGCGCAGAGCTTCAACGACGTGGCGCTCGCGACGATCAACGCGTGCCGCGCGGCGAAGGGCGAGCAGCCGGTCGGTTTGCAGGAGGCGCAGAAGCAGCGCCTGATCGATTACGCGCCGTTTCCCGACGCGCTCAAGGGCAAGTACCAGAGCTTCACTCAGGCGGATATCGGCGCACTGCGCCGAGCGGGCTACTCGACGCCTTTTCTGACGGTCGAGGACGGCGTCGGCCACTACGTCAGGCAGCTGATCGAGGAAGGAAAGGGGATATCATAGGCGCATGGACAGAAACCCCCAGCTCACCTACAAGACTATAGAGGACACGGTCGGCGAGACGCCGCTGGTGAGGCTGAGGCACCTGCCGGGCAGGACGCTCAACATCGTCCTGCTCAAGCTCGAGGGAAATAACCCGGCCGGCTCCGTGAAGGACCGTCCCGCGATGTCGATGATCGTGCGCGCCGAGAAGCGCGGGACGATCAAGCCCGGCGACGCGCTGATCGAGGCGACCAGCGGCAACACCGGCATCGCGCTGGCGATGGCCGCGGCGATCCGGGGCTACCGGATGATCCTGATCATGCCAGAGCATCTTTCCGCAGAGCGGCGCCAGACGATGCGTGCCTTCGGCGCGGAGATCATCCTCACTCCCAAGTCCGGAGGCATGGAGGCTGCGCGCGATCTCGCCGAGAAGATGGAGCGCGAAGGCAAGGGGCGCATCCTCGACCAGTTCGCCAATCCGGACAATCCCCTGTCTCACTACGAGGGAACGGCGCCCGAGATCTGGCGCGACACCCGGGGCACGCTCACGCACTTTGTCAGCAGCATGGGCACCACAGGCACGATCATGGGCTGCTCGCGCTACTTCAAGGAGAAGAACCCCAAGGTGCAGATCGTCGGCTGCCAGCCCGAGGAGGGCTCGCAGATCCCCGGCATCCGCAAATGGCCCGAGGCCTATCTGCCCAAAGTCTACGACAAGGCGCGCGTGGACCGGCTCGAGTACGTGAGCCAGGCCGAAGCCGAGGAGACGGCCCGCCGGATGGCGCGCGAGGAAGGCATCTTCGCCGGCATCTCCTCGGGCGGCGCGCTGGCGGTTGCGCTGCGCGTGTCGCGCGAGGTCGAGAACGCAACCATCGTCTCGATCGTCTGCGACCGCGGCGACCGGTATCTCTCCACGGGCGTCTTTCCGGACTGAAAATCGCGGCGCAAGCCGCCCCGAATGACGCCCATCCTCGCATTCGACATCGAGACGGTGCCGGACATCGCCGGCCTGCGCCTGCTCAATAGCATCGAGGCGGGCGTTCCCGACCGGGACGTCGCCGAGTTCGCGTTCCGCGAGCGCCGCGCGAGAACGGGCCACGACTTCCTTCCGCTGCACCAGCACCGCGTCGTGGCGATCGCCTGCGCGCTGCGCGACGAGGAGTCGTTCCGGTGCTGGGCGCTGGGCAATTCCGACGCGGACGAGGCCGAGCTCATCGGCCGGTTCTTCGAGGGCATCGAGAAGTTCACGCCGCAGCTCGTCTCGTGGAACGGCAGCGGGTTCGATCTTCCCGTTCTGCACTACCGCAGCCTGGTTCACGGAGTGAGCGCCCCGCGCTATTGGGAAATGGGCGACGAGGACAAGGATTTCAGGTACAACAACTATCTGAACCGGTTCCACATGCGCCACGTCGACCTGATGGACGTGCTCTCGCTCTACCAGAACCGCGGACAGGCGCCGCTCGACGACGTGGCTCGGCTGCTCGGCTTTCCAGGAAAGCTCGGCCTGGACGGCTCCAAGGTATGGGAAGCGTACCAGTCCGGAGGGATCGAAAGCATCCGCAACTACTGCGCGACCGACGTGGCGAACACCTATCTGGCGTTCCAGCGCTTCCAGCTGATCCGCGGCCTGTGCGACGAGAAGCAATACCGGAAAGAGCTCCAGTTGGTGCGGGAAACCCTCGCCAAATCGCCGGAAACACACTGGCGCGAGTTCATCGCCCGCTGGCGGTGATGCCTCGCGCGCTCATCGAGTCCCTCGACCGGGAAGGGCGCGGCGTCGCGCACGTGGAAGGGAAGACGGTCTTCATCGACGGCGCGGTCACCGGCGAGGAGGTCGAGTACGCCTCGTACCGCAAGAAGCCGGCGTGGGAGGCGGCGCAGGTCCTGCGCACGCTGAAGCAAGGCCCATCGCGAGCCGCTCCGCGTTGCGCCTTCTTCGGCACCTGCGGAGGCTGCTCGATGCAGCACGTCGACGTGTCCACGCAGGTCGCCGCGAAGCAGAGGGTGCTCGAGGATGCGCTGTGGCACATCGGCCGCGTCCGGCCGGAGGCGATGCTGCGGCCGCTTCACGGGCTCCCTTGGGGTTATCGCCACCGGGCGCGCCTGTCGGCGCGGTGGGTGGAGAAGAAGGGCGGGTCGCTGGTGGGCTTTCGCGAGCGCAAGTCGACCTACGTCACCGACATGACGAGCTGCGAGGTCCTTCCGCTTGGGGTATCCGCGCTCATCCGGCCACTCCGCGCGCTGATCGACGTCCTGGACATCAAGACGCGGATCCCGCAGATCGAGGTCGCGGTGGGAGACGAGCTCACGGTGCTGGTGCTGCGGGTGCTCGATGCGGTCGGCCCGGCGGATGCCGAGCGGCTCAGGCGCTTCGCCGACGAGCACTCCGTGCAGCTGTGGCTGCAGCCGGAAGGGCCCGATTCCGCCCGTCCGTTCTGGCCGCCGCAGGCGCCCGAGCTGCGCTACGCGCTTCCCCAGTACGGGGTGCACATCGCCTTCGGGCCGACCGACTTCACGCAGGTCAACCACGCGGTGAACCGGCTCCTGGTGAGCCGGGCGCTCGCGCTGCTCGACCCGCGGCCCGGCGAGCGCATCACCGATTTCTTCTGCGGCCTGGGCAACTTCACGCTGCCGATCGCGACGAGCGGCGCGCAGGTGCTCGGCGTCGAGGGCAGCGCGGGGCTCCTCGCGCGGGCGCAGGCGAATGCGCAGGCGAACAGCCTCGCGGAGCGCTGCCGCTTCGCATTGGTGAATCTCTTCCAGGCCGAGGAATGCGCGCGCCTCCCCGCCTGCGACAAGGCACTGCTCGACCCGCCGCGCGAGGGCGCGATCGAGCTGGTGAGGTCCTTCGAGGCGAAGCCGCCCTTGCGCATCGTCTACGTCGCCTGCGACCCGGCGACGCTGGCGCGCGACTCGGGCGTCCTCGCGAACGCGCTCGGCTACCGGCTCGCGGCGGCGGGCGTGGTCAACATGTTTCCCCACACCTCGCACGTGGAGTCCATTGCCTTGTTCGAGCGGCAATAAAAAAGGGCGCCGATGCGCCCCCTTTTTTCAAGATCCAGCGAGACTAGTCGCGGCTGCCGCCGAACACACCGAGAAGCTGCAGCAGGCTGGTGAACAGGTTGTAGGCCGCCACGTAGAGCGAGAGCGTCGCCGAGATGTAGTTGGTCTCGCCGCCGCGCACGATCGCGTTTACCTGCCACAGGATGAGCAGCGAGGAGAACAGCACGAAGGCGGTGACGATCACGAGCTGCGCGACCATGTTCATGAAGAACACGTTCGCGAGAACCGCGAGCATCAGCACGATCGCGCCCACCGTCAGGAAGTTGCCCAGCCCCGAGAGGTTGCGCTTGGTGGTGGTGGCGACACCTGCCATGACGAAGAACACTGCCGCCGTCCCGCCAGCGGCCATCATGACGAGCTGCACGCCGTTGCCGAATCCGAGCACGCGCTGGAGCAGCGGCCCGAGCAGCAGGCCCATGAACAGCGTGAAGCCGAGCAGCAGGCCCACGCCGAGCGAGCTGTTCTTGTTGCGCTCGATCGCGAAGATCCAGCCGTAGAAGATCGTGAGGATCGCGAAGAAGGACAGGATCGGGCTCGACCGCATGAAGCCCAAGTCGATGTTCGTGCCGACCGCGGCGCCGATGATTGTCGGCACCAGCGACAGCGCGAGCAGCCAGTACGTGTTGCGAAGAACGCGGTGCTGCTGCACCGCATAGTCTTGCGAGGGGACCGCGTTGCCGGTCCGGATCGGTTGCAGCTCGGGTTGCATATCGTGTTTCCTCCGGGAAACGTGTATTTGTACATCTTTGACCCGGTCGGATCAGCCGGGTTTCATCGGCGCCCAGTATAGCCACAGCATGCCGAGGGCGCCATCGCAAACCGGAATATGAGGGAGCGGGTGCTACAATTCAAGCGCCGACAAGCACTTAGCGCAATCGGAGAGTTGGCAGAGCGGTTGATTGCACTGGTCTTGAAAACCAGCAAGCGCGCAAGCGCTTCGGGGGTTCGAATCCCTCACTCTCCGCCACGCATTGCGGTAAGCCAACGACCCTTGCGGGAATCTGAGGGGTTCGAGCGTAGGGTTTGACTCGCTTGTGTCGGGTGAAGTAGATTCGTCGCGCCACGTTCCACGAGCGCCGTCACTATGGCCGGTTCGATTCTGGACAAGGTTGACGTTCACGACGCAGGTGACAAGATCATCCTGGCCAGCGATGACGAGGCAACGCTTGCCTACGTAGTCGAAGAGATGAAGAAGGAGGGCGCGCGCGGGATCCAAAGACCGGTCAAAGTGGGGCACAGATGGATAGCGAGCTTCGAGCACCCGGACGCCGTGAAATGCAAGATAGAGAAGAACGGCTTCGAGATCGTAATCAAAGGACCCACCGAGAGCGGTGTCATAGCACGGTCGCATGGATTCAAGGAGCGAGGAGCGTTGGTCGTGCGCGGGCCGGAGCTGGAAGACGGCGAATGGAAGCTCTACCTGGATGACGCTGGCAAGCGGACAGGCAATATCATCTCCGGATAGCGCAGTCGGGGTCGGAGGCTTCTATCTGGCCGGCTGCAAAGAAAAAAGGCGGGAACGTTTTCGTTCGCCGCCTAAACCTCCCTACGCTCCCCTAGGCGCAGCTCGCGCTGCGTCTTTTCACCTGCCCGCCGGCCCAGCGAAGACTGTTCGGGCTAGTGTTTGGAGCCCCTGCGTTTGATCCGCGCGGCCTTGCGCAGACTCTGATAGAGATCCGGGTGGTGCTGCTTCATATGGTCGATAACCTCGAAGTCTTCTTTCTTCACCCGGCTTAGGTCGATGCGCTCGACGTGGACCAGCCGCAACAGCTGGCGCACGGGCTTGGGCATCGTCCGGCCACTCTCGTAGCGCGAGCCGCCGCTTTGCGTGACGCCGATCATGGTCCAGAATTCCTCCTGGTTCATGCCCAGACGCCGGCGGATTTCCCGCGGGTTGATGAGTTCGACAAGCTTCATTTTGGTTACCCCGATAACCCTCCAAGGACCGTTGCACATGCCAGCAGCATGGAATGTGCCAGGATGGGCCAGCGCGGTGGCCCGGAGCCGGGCCAGGTCTTAACAAGCCTCAAATTTTGCAATAAAATTCAAGGCCTTCTTAGAGCCCGGCATGGCCCTGATCGTCCAAAAATTCGGCGGCACCTCGGTCGGAACGACCGAACGCATTAGAAATGTCGCTGCGCGGGTTGCCAAATATCACACGCAGGGGCACCGGCTCGTTGTCGTGGTGTCGGCAATCAGTGGGGAAACCAACAGACTCCTCGCCCTCGCCAAGGAGATCCAGTCCGAGCCCGACCCGCGGGAGCTCGACGTAGTGCTCGCGACAGGCGAGCAGGTGACGATCGGCCTTGTGTGCATGGCGCTCATGGAGCGCGGCGTCAAGGCGCGCAGCTACACAGGCGGGCAGGTGCGTATCCTCACCGACAGCGCCTATACCAAGGCGCGCATCCTCAAGATCGACGACGAACGCATGCGCGCGGACCTCGCCGCCGGGACCGTGGTAGTGGTTGCGGGCTTCCAAGGCATGGATGCGAAGGGCAACGTCACGACGCTCGGCCGCGGCGGGTCCGATACGACGGCGGTCGCGCTCGCCGCAGCGCTCAACGCGGACGAGTGCCAGATATATACCGACGTCGACGGGGTCTACACGACCGATCCGCGCATCGTTCCCGAGGCGCGGCGCCTCAAGTCGGTGACCTTCGAGGAGATGCTCGAGATGGCCAGCCTCGGCTCGAAGGTATTGCAGATCCGCTCGGTGGAATTTGCGGGCAAGTACAAGGTGCGCTTGCGCGTGCTCTCCAGTTTCCAGGAGGAGGGCGAAGGCACTCTGATCACATTCGAGGACGACGCCAAGATGGAACAAGCCGTTATTTCCGGAATCGCCTTCAACCGGGACGAAGCCAAGATCACCGTCATGGGCGTACCTGACCGGCCGGGGATCGCTTACGCCATACTCGGGCCGATAGGTGACGCCAACATCGACGTGGACATGATCATCCAGAACGCCAGTGTCGACGGCATGACAGACTTTTCCTTCACGGTGCACCGCAATGAGTACCAGAAGGCCCTCGACGTGCTCAACCGGCAAGTGAAAGGGAGCATCAAGGCGACCGACGTCCGCGGCGACCCGAAGATCTGCAAGGTCTCGATGGTCGGCGTGGGCATGCGCACCCACGCGGGCATCGCCAGCCGGATGTTCCGCACCCTCGCGGACGAGGGCATCAACATCCAGATGATCTCGACCTCCGAGATCAAGATCTCGGTGGTGATCGACGAGAAGTATATGGAGCTCGCCGTGCGCGCGCTGCACAAGGCGTTCGAGCTCGATCAGCCAGCCTGAGAAGGCTGTAGAATGCGCTTCACGCGGAGAGATGCCCGAGTGGCCGAAGGGGGCGCCCTGCTAAGGCGTTATACGGCTTAAACCGTATCGTGGGTTCGAATCCCACTCTCTCCGCCAATAATGTGCGAGGACTTCGACGGGCGCCAAAACAAAACCCCGCCGAAGCGGGGTCTTGATTGGGCGACACTGATTATTGCGGCACCAGATACCCGGTCACCGTGCAGCTGAAGATATTCGCTCGGTTGCTTGTGTGCACGTCACTCAGGTTCATGTAGCAAACCACCCCCGTCGCAGTGGGATCGAAATACCAGGTGAAGGATTGTGCCGCGGCAAAAGCGTCCAGGTCGTGCGCCCCGGGCGTGAAGTTGACCGGCCCCAGGAATCTCATGGGGAACCTGTGGCCTCCCGACGCACCGCCGCTCTTCGACTGCTGGAGGTCGAAGCTCAACGCAACCAGGCCAGGGTCTATGTTCGCCAAGGCTGAAACAGCCTGCACGACGAGCTGATTGCCCGCTGGCACGGCGATTGTGCAGGATTCAGAACTTGAAAAGTTGGCGGTGAAGAACCCGTCGCAGTGCCCTTCGAACGGTTTGGCGATTCCCGCATCGCGGACCGGAAGGGGCGTATTGACGACGGTTACCGGGTCGGATTTCGCGGGTTTCTTGTTGTCTGTTCCTGCCTGAGCTGTGGCCAGAGCGAGCAATGCGACCAGCAAGGTAGCGGCAAATCTGAGCGGCATTTTCATTGTTGACTCCTCAGGGTTTGGTTGTGATCTCTCCGACTATCGGGCGACCTCCGTAGATTCACCTGGACCGTCCAGGCCGGGGGCAGCATATCAGGGAAGATCAAACGTCGTCAGGCAGAGAGGCATCGAATGACGGGGTCATAAGAGCCCTTGAAGAGGTCAAGGAGCCGCCGCTGAATGGACTGGGATGGATGGTTGTGCGAGAGACATTCTCTCCGCCAACTGGACGCTCCTGCGTCGGGGCCAGCTAGTGACTGTGGGCGCCCGCGATCGTCGTGCGTGCCACTGCAAGTTGTTTGCGCAGTTCTGGGACTGCGCCAGCGGTCGTGGGATTCGCCGCCAGTTCGGCCAGCGCCAGCCCCACCACGTCCAGGCCCAAGTGCGCCCCCAAACGTGTCAAGACCCGGTTGAGCGCAGTCTGGAACTTGGGATCGGACTCCAGTTCGGTCTCGCCGAGAGCCTGCGCTTTCGCGAGGATGTCAGAGAGCACAGCCACCGCCCGTTGCGCGTTCCCGGGCGAGGCGAGACGCTTGGAACTAGCGAACACAGCAACTTCCGGCAGGCTGGCTGCGAAGCTTTGCAGTGCGGCGGCCTGTCTCGCATTAGGCGGGCGATCCTGGTGCATGACCGCCTGCGCGGCCCCCATGATGGCGAACGGCGCCATCGCGGCATGGGTAAGGACGGGCGCCCCCGAGACTGCGCCCGCGAGGGGCAAGGCGATGAGGGCCAAGCCGCCTAGACCATGCACGAGGTGCAGCACCTTGCCTTCGATCCCAAATACGAGACGGACCACGTCGCGCAGTGGAGCGAAACCGAAGCCAGCGGCCACCACTAAGCTCGCCAGTGAAGCCTCCGGGTGACCCGCAATCTTGAAGTGCTCATAGGCCACGAAGCAGCCTATAGCAATCAGCAGAAACGTACCGTGCAAGAGGATCTTCGCAGCGACCGAGTGCAGCGAAGCACGGCGCGCGGCCGGATTTTGTGGAGCCGGCTCTTCGGAAGGACTCATCGTGTCATGCCATCAGAGAAATATCCCGGGACCTCTATGGAGGGTTCTCTCTTTCCACCCCTCGACTTACCGGCACATCCTGAGCGCGCCACCGGCGAAGAAGCCGTGCGTGAACTGCACAACCCGGCCGAGCTGCTCTGGCCCCCTTCGCCAACAGCGGCACAGCCAAAGCATGTCATAGAGCTAACAGATCTTGGTGAGTTTCGGACAGAAGGCCGCGCATTGGCGGCCTTCTTGTTTTGGGGTCGAGGTTTGATATTACTGGATATTCGGCCGGCCTACAGGGGACGCGGGACAGGGCATAGTTCTTGCTTATGCTAATGTCATGGCGGATCGTTACTTTGAAGCTATGCAGTGCCTCAAGCTTATTGCGCCCCAGCGTTTTGCGGAGGTGCTGGAGATCGCTGATGCTCGCGCAGGGCTGCGATCCTTCCGAGAGGGCAGTGATCCTAGCCTAATGGAAATCGTTTTTTCAGTTCCAGATGAGCAATTTCGCTGGTTCCGATTCGTATTACGAAAAATGGCGGAAAGGCACGAGCATCGCAAGGATGCGCTGCTTAGGGCAACTTGAACTTGTCGCGCTTGCGATGTGTCGGGCATCGATAAGGGCCGCTTCTCTATTCCTCCCCGCTGTCCCCACGAGTGATCGAGCTGATAGACATCTCGCGACGTAAAGCTACAGCCATCTCACAGTCCCTCGCCTTGGTATCGCCGT
This sequence comes from Burkholderiales bacterium, assembly GCA_035499735.1. Taxonomy (GTDB): domain Bacteria; phylum Pseudomonadota; class Gammaproteobacteria; order Burkholderiales; family SG8-39; genus VBDM01. The sequence goes on along the minus strand of DATJYC010000047.1, from coordinate 8,012 downwards.
CCGATACCTAGAAAGCGGCTAGAACAAGCAGCGAGCCACGATGAAAGAGGAGCTCCTGGAGGTCTCCCGCTGTGGCGTGGCGAACGCATCACCCACAAGCTCACTCCCGACGGCACTTTCCCCCGGGGCAACCTGCTGTCGAAGGGAATGGAGCTTCTCAAGGGTAAGTTCTGAATACGCTAACCCGCGCGTGCGTCACCATCGAAGTAGACCTGCTGCCGCGTCAATTTTCCGCAAGCTTTGGGGAGTACAAGGGTTCTAGCTGGGCCTGGATACGGGAGGCTCGATGATCACGGCAGCTACGAGCGTGAGGACTGGGGAACCTGTGTCGTACCAGTCCCGCCTGGTTGGGCGCGCGACGCCGACTTCCGTTTGGACCAAGCCTAGGGCAACCCCGGGTGTGTTCGTTGAGGACACCGAGGAATGCAGGGTACAAACCACGGGCTATGCAAGGTCTGTATCTGGGTACCGCCAAATTCGGGTAGCGAAATAACTGACTAGAAGAGCATTTTCCATAGGGATCTGCCGCGTGCGCACCCCAAGTCTTCTTGCAGCTTTGTTGGTTCTGCTTGGCCCATCAACAATGGCCACGGCTGCCGATGACCGTCAGCACTGGCAGACCGATATGCTGGTCGGAATGACGCAGGACACCAGGACGTGTATGCGTAACAGGGCCCAGAGCCTACTGCGCCGCGGCGAGAACGATAGCGAAGTTCTGCTAGCAAGCATAGAGGCATATTGCGCCCGCGCCCTATACTCCTATATGACTCGCAACCTACAACACCCGGAGGATAAGACCCAGGCCTACATCGAGTCCTTGGCCATTCAGGAACTGAGCCAGGTACAAGGATCCGTCCAGAAGCTCCGGCCCGGCACTAATCCGGTCAAACCGTAACCAGTCTGCACTCGATCCGGTAGCTCCATTGATCGCCCGGTAGGCCTAGCAGCTTAGCCGCCATGGCTGCGATGAAGAACGCAGCGAGGAAGAAGTGCAGCCAGGGGAACTTGGTTGCTATGGTTCTTGCTGGAGGTCATTGAGTTGTCTCGTACCCGTATCTCTACCCATACATTGAAAGCGTTATCAATGGACCCTCTTGCGCCAGCTTGGCGTGACAGTCCGCTATACTTCTGTCACGCAGGCGGGCAGTCAAATTTCGGACTTCGCTGGACTACCTTGGATGGAACTCTAGCGACACTCTCTCCGCCGAATGCACCAATACACCGCCAGGGAAGCGCTCGCGAGGCTCGTAGCCGGGAACCGGCGCTTCGTCCGCGGCAAAGCTCGCTTCCCGGCCGTGCGTAGGGACATCCTGAAGAAACTGGCCAAAGGCCAGCGTCCCTACGCCACCATACTCGGCTGCAGCGACTCTCGCGTCCCGGTGGAGCTGCTGTTTGACGCGGGCTTCGGCGAGCTGTTTGTCGTGCGCGTCGCCGGCAACGTGATCTCGCCCGAAGTGATGGGCTCGCTCCAGTTCGCGGGCGTGGTCCTGCGCACGCCATTGTTCGTCGTGCTCGGCCACGAGGGCTGCGGCGCCGTGCAGGCCGCGCTCGACGCCAAGCTCAATGCGACGCGGCAAAAGCACCGGCACATCGAGGCGCTGCTCGCGAACATCCTGCCGGGGCTGGAGGGCGTCGGGCCGCACACGCTCAGCTCGGCGGTGGAAGCCAACGTGCGCTGGTCCATGCACCAGGTGCTCGAGACCCCCGAAGGCAAAGCGGGTGCCGCGAGGGGCGTGAAGCTCGTCGGGGCGATCTACGAGCTGGAGACCGGGCGCGTGCGCTTCCTGCCCTAGGCGGTGACGATCAGGTGGGCGCTCGCGACGCCGGACACGTTCTCCGAGTCGACCCAGCGGCATTCGATGTCGCCGGAGTCACGCGCGCGCACGAAAAATCGCAGGAACGGGTTCGCGGCGATTCCTGCGCCCATCTCGGCGCGGAACACCTCGACCCCGCCGTAGCGGCACACCAGGGTATGGATCACGTTGCGCGGCGTCCGGCGCCCGAGGGCGTCGTAGCGGAAACCGGTCTCCATGGGATGCTGGATCACGATGCGGACTTCCACGGACTCGCCGCGCCGCGCTTCTCCCGGCACCTGCATCCTTGCCGTCATCTATCCCCCGTCGATGCACGCCAGGTCGTTCACGGTGACATCTACGGCGTCGAACCAGAAGCTACCGTCGGCGAGCTGCGCGATCGCCGTCACCCGCTGCGACCCGTTCAGGCGCAGGCGCGACTCGACCTCGGCGCGGCCGCTCCCGGGTCCGAGGAAGAACGTCGCCACGCGCGGGACGGGGTTCCTGTCTGCGACGAGATCGATCGCGCGCACGTGATCGGCCTCGGTCATCGGGCTGTCGACGCGCACGACCATCCTCACCGAGTGCCCGTTCTCCGCGACCTTGGGAAGCTCGAGCTGCACGCGGCCGCGGCGCATCGTCGCCCCGTTCAGGATCGAGCGCAGCGCGCCCTCGGGCGTGTTGATGGTGCGCGCGTCGATCCCCGGCGCCGGATTGAGGTTCGGCTGGGCGCGCGCCCGCGGCGCGAAGGCGACCAGAGCGAAGAGGGCGGCGAGGACACGCCGCCGCCCCCCGGAGTGCGGCGGCGATGCGCTCAGGCGAGGATCGGCAGCTTGCGTATGCGCTTGCCCGTCGCCGCGAAGATCGCGTTCGCCACCGCGGGTGCGACCGCCGGCGTCCCGGGCTCCCCGATCCCGCCGGGGGCTTCCTTGCTCGGCACGATGTAGACCTCGACCTTCGGCATCTGATTCATCCGCAGCATGCGGTAGTCGTGGAAGTTCGACTGCTGCACCTGTCCGTCCTTGAACGTGATCTTCCCGTAGAGCGCGGCGGTGAGGCCGTAGACGATCGCGCTCTCGATCTGCCGCTTGACGATGTCCGGGTTCACGGTCATGCCGCAGTCGACCGCCGCCACGACGCGGTGCACCTTCGGCGTTCCGTCTGGCGCGACGGACACCTCGGCGACTTCGGCGCACCAGCTGCCGAAGGAGAACACCACCGCGATGCCGCGGTGCACGCCCGCTGGCAGGGGCTGGCCCCAGCCGGCCTTCTCCGCGGCGAGCTCGAGGGCGCCCTTGTAGCGCGGCTGCTTGGACAGGAGCGAGCGCCGGAACTCGAACGGATCTTTGCCTGCGGCATGCGCCATCTCGTCGATGAAGCTTTCGAGAAAGAAGCTGTTCTGCGAATGCCCGACCGAGCGCCAGAACCAGACCTGCAGGTTGCCCGGCTCCTGGCGCGAGTACTCGACGTGCAGGTTGGGGAAATCGTAAGGGCAGTCGCGGACGCCCTCGACGCCGAACTCGTCCACGCCGTCGGGCGGCAGCTTCATGAAGTGCGACGCCTCCATGATGGAAGGCGACGCCACGTTCGCGGTGAAGAGCATCGGCGTCCCGTTCGCGTCGAACCCGGCCTTGAAGCGGGTCACCGAGGCGGGGCGGTAGAAATAGCCCCGCGTATCATCCTCCCGGCTGTATACGAGCTTCACCGGCTTGCCGGTGATCTTCGACAGCACCGTCGCGCCGATCACTGGGTCGGGAGCGAAGCGCCGGCCGAATCCGCCGCCAAGGTACATCGTGTTGACCTTGACCTTGCCCGGTTGCACGCCGGCAACCTGGGAGAGGATGCCTTGCGCGGGTCCCTGCGACTGGGTGCCGGCCCAGATCTCGACGCCGTCCTTGTTCACCCAGGCGGTGCAGTTGAGCGGCTCCATGCAGGAGTGCGAGAGATAAGGCGCTTCGTACTCGGCCTCGATGGTCTTCGCGGGCTTGGCGGCCTTGTAGTCGCCCTCGTTGCGGCCGACCGCGCCGCCTGCCGCAGCGCCTGCGGACAGAGTCTTGGAGATGCCCTCGGAGGACAGCGAAGCGTTCGCGCCGTGGTCCCACTGGATCTCCAGCGCGTCGCGGCCGAGTTTTGCCTGCCAGTAGCCGTCGGCGAGCACCGCCACGCCGGCGGGAATCTGCACCACCTGCCGCACGCCGGCCACCGCCTTGGCCTTGGCGTCGTTCACCGATACCGCCTTGCCGCCCGGCACCGGCGGATAGGCGATCACCGCCGTGAGCATCCCCGGAAGATAGACGTCGAGCCCGTATTTTGCCTTTCCAGTCGACTTGGCCGCTGTGTCCAGGCGCTTGGTGCCCGGCTTGCCGAGCAGCGTGAACTCGCTCGGGTCCTTGAGCTTCACGTCCTTCGGCGGGGTCTGCTTCGCCGCCTTCGCGGCGAGCTGGCCGTACGAGAGCTTCTTGCCGCTCTTGTGGATCACCATGCCTTTCTCGGTGCGGCAGTCCGCGAGGTCGGCCTTCCAGGTCTCGGCGGCCGCGGCGATGAGCATCGCGCGCGCGGCGGCGCCGGCCTTGCGCATCGGCTCCCAGTGCCCACGCACGGCGGTCGAGCCGCCGGTGGCCTGGATGCCGAAGATCGGGTTGACGAACGCCTGGTCGACGCCCGCCTGCTCGACGCGCACGCGCGCCCAGTCGGCGTCGAGCTCCTCGGCGATCAGCATGGGGATCGCCGTGTGCACGCCCTGGCCCATCTCCGATAGCCCGCACACCACGACGATGTCGTTGTTGGCCGAAATGCGGAGATAGGCGCTGATCTTCGTTTCCTTCCCCGCGGCCTCGGCGAGCCTGGCGGCCCCGGGGAGGGCGAAGCCGATCACGAGGCCGCCGCCGGCCACGGCGGACGTCTTGAGGAAATCGCGGCGCGATGCGTTGATGTCTCTGGCACCCATGGTCAGGCTCCCTTTATGCCCGCGGCCGCATCCTTGATCGCGGCGCGGATCTGGTTGTAGGTCCCGCAGCGGCAGACGTTGCCGCTCATCGCTTCGTCGATGTCGGCGTCGCTGGGTGCGCGGTTCTTCGCGAGGAGCGCGGTCGCGCTCATGATCTGGCCGGACTGGCAATAACCGCATTGCGGCACGTCGTTCCTGATCCACGCGGCCTGGACAGCCTTGCCCGCGGCGGTCGCGCTCACGCCTTCTATCGTCGTGATCCTCTTGCCCGCCGCCTCCGACACGGGGGTCGAGCACGAGCGGATGGGCTGCCCGTTGAGGTGCACGGTGCAGGCGCCGCATTGCGCTATGCCGCAGCCGAATTTCGTGCCCGTCATGTGCAGCGAATCGCGCAGCACCCACAGGAGCGGCGTGCCGGGCGACACGTCGACTGAGCGGGTCTTGCCGTTGATACTGAGGGTGATCATGGTTGTCCTTTTGGAGAGCGTTCGAGAGCGCGTGAAATTATGACACGGCGCTCGCGGCCCGGGTGTTCTCCCGCCGCGAATGCCGCGTTCGCGGCCGGCGAGGCTAGCGGATGCGCGCGGGGCTGGCTTCGAACGCCTTTCGCAGGGCCTCCGGCATCGCGTCGACCATTTCCTGCGGATACTCCATTCGATGCCTGCCGACACGGAGCGCGAGCGCCGGAGGGCGTCGCTTGAAGCATAGTTCGCAGCGTCCGATCGCGCCGGTGGGGATGAAGCAGCCGCACTCGAAGCAGCGGTCGCGCTGGCGATGGGGCAGGCGCCGCGGATTCCGGCGATAAACCATCAGGCGATCCCGCAGGTTCGGCCAGTGGGGCAGGTCGACCTCCTCGACCAGGGTCCAGTTCAGGCGCAGCTCGCGGTGGAAGCGGACCGAGCCCGTCGTGCCTTCGTCGCGCTCGCCGATGTGGATTGCAATCTCGCCTCGGTAGGCGCGCAGCGCTCCGTAGCTGGCGGCGTCATCGTCATAAGGCGGCCAGCACAGGACCAGCGCCCGATCCCGGTTTCGCCGTGCCGCCGCTGCGGCTGAGGCGCGGCGCACCTCGCTCCAGGGCTGGCGGCGCCGGTGATAGTCGTTTCGCGCCGTGCCAGGGGGGGTCAGATCGTAGGCTACGGCATCGACTCCGCGCGCCCGAAGCAGGGCCGTCCAGTATCCCAGGCCGGCTCCGCACTCCACGAGCGGAGCACGCTTCGCGAGGACGGCGAGGGCCTGCTCGGTCGGAATGGCCCAGGAGAACCTCGACGCGAGCTCGCGGCGCCGCTCGCCGAGGTCCAGCACCTGTGCGAGCCCCGGCGACAGTCTCCACGGATGGGCCGCCGCCAACTCGCTCACCAGGTCGAGAAGTGGATTTTCTCCGGGAAGAAGCCGGTGCCGCCGGGTCGAGGCGGCCAGGCGCGCGCTGAACCGGCCGAGACGGTCCACGCCCTCGCGCCACTCGTCCTCCGAGGCCGAAGCCCAGGGAAACCGGGCTCTGAAGGCCGCGTAGGTCGGCAGGCTCGCCAGCTCGCCGCGCGCGATGCGCGGCTGCTTCACGGAGCGGCGCGCGTGTCGCCATTCATCCGGCCCGGACGGCTGCACGGCGCCCCCGCACGCCGCGCAGATCGGGTGTCCGTCCACGAGCACGCGCAGGCCGGCGGAGAGGAGCGGGCGGACGCCGGCCGCTCCTCCCGCGCACGACGAGCGCGGGCTCGCCCGTTCCAAGCCTCAAGCCCTGTCGCCGTGCACTCGCAGCACCCCGGCGTTGTAGACCACCTCGCCGTCCACGACGGTGAGGATCGAGCGGATCCTTTTCAGGTCGTCGTCGGCTACGCTGAAGTAGTCGGAATTGAGCACGACGAGGTCGGCGAGCTTTCCTTCCTCGATGCTTCCCAGCTGGTCCTCCTCGTGCAGGAACCAGCCGTTGCGGCTCGTATACAGGCTGAGCACTTCCTGCCGGGTGATCTGCTGCCCCGGGTTGATCAGCACCTTGCGCGTGTTCAGGCCCGTCGTGGCGTAGTACATGTGGAGCCACGGGTTCATCGGCGCGATCTGCATGCCGTCGGAGCTCATCCCCGAATGGATTCCGTCGGGGCGGTTGCCGCTGTCGACGATCATGCGGAACGGGGGCCCGGCGTAGGGAGCAACGGTGCTCGTCGGCAGGTTGCCCGCGAGGTATTGCCAGCCGGTCAGGGAGAGGTTGCCGCCGATCGCCTGCAGGCGGTCGATCCATTCCTGCGTAATGCCGGGCACGTGGGCGACCACCCAGCGCGTGTTGCGCACGACGCCCGGGTACGCCGCGTCGGCCACCTCGAACCCCATGATCTCCTGCTCGAAGTCGGCGGGGTTGCTCGATGGGGTCTGGCGCCGGCCGAGGGAGTGGACCTCCGCGCGCCAGCCCGCCTGTGCGACCTTCAGCGCCGCCGCCTGGAACGGGCTCGCGGCGTTCGTCCCTTGCGCGATGAACTCGCCGATGGCGCCGGTCCTCACCATGTCGTCGCCGAAGAACGGGAAGGCGTTCTTGAGGCGCTGCACCAGCTCGGGCGTGTTCGGATCGGACTCCATGTGCAGGAAGTTGATGCGCAGCCGGACGAGTGCGTCCCCTTGCTCGTACACCTCGAGGAAGGGAATGTGCATCGTGAAATTGTCCTCGTGCGCGGAGCCGTCCGAGGGCGTATTGGTCGCCTGGAAGGCGCCCTGGTCCTGGTGGGTCGTCACCCCGACGGTGACGGCGTAGTTCATCGCGTCGATCACGCCCCGCCTGCGCTCGGCCGGGTTGAGCAGCGTCTGGCGCAGGAACAGCAGCGCCCGCGACGGGTTGTTGCCGGTCATCGAGCCGTTGTCGGCCACCGTGATGCCCTGCGCCTGGAAGATCGCCTTGCCGGCGCTGTTAGTCACCGCGGGCCCGGTGAAGCCGATCTCGATGAACACCGGATGGTTGGGCACGGCCGCGTCGAGCTCGGCGAGCGTCGGGAGGCGCCCGCTCGTGGGATCCGCCGGATTGGCGTAGATGTGATTCGAGTGGAACCCCCCGATCGTGGTGATCCAGGCGCCGGCCGGGATGCCGGCAGCGCGCGCCGCGTAGATCGCCTGCAGTTCCGGGATGGAATAGGCGTTCTCGAGCGGCGTGTGATAGCCGGGGCGGTTGCCCATCAGCACGAAGTGGTTGTGGTTGTCGATGATGCCCGGCACCACGGTGCGGCCTCTCAGGTCGACCACCTTCGTCCTGCTTCCCTGCTGGAACTGGTGGGAGTACCCGACCTCGACGAAGC